>JAFUGS010000004.1 GCA_017469265.1 Clostridia bacterium | reverse complement strand
CGAGCTGAACGGAAAGATTCAGCGAATCACAGGGAACAGCGACCTGGAGGCCGGGGAGGTTGTGTTCAAGGCGCGGGAGGCCGGAGAGGGCGGGAACAAGCTGCCGGACAGGTACATGCCGGGCGGATCGGATTACAACGGGGACCTGCGGGATTACTACCATGTGGGAGTCGTGGTGTCAGTGTATCCGCTCCGGATCCGGCACATGACCACGCCCAGGCCGAAGATGGATACCAGCATCGGGAAATGGGCGTACCATGGGTGGCTCAAAAAGGTGAGCAAAGAAACAGAGAAGGACGTGATGACAGTGGGGAAGGTTATCATTCAGGGAGGGGATCATCCGGAATCACCGATCAATATGCGGAAAGCGGCGAGCACGGGGAGCGACATCATCGAACGGATTCCGCAGGGGAGCGAAGTTGAACTGATCGAGGGTGGAGGCGCCTGGAACCGGATTTCTTACGCGGGAAAGACAGGATATGTGCAGAGCAGATTTGTCCATGCGGCAGACGAGGACGAGATGATCATGGTCAGCCGGAAACGGATGGAAGCACTGTATGACGAGCTGGGCGACTTGCTGGGGATGAGGGGGTGACGGAAATGGAATGGTATCAATGGGCGGCCACACTGGGGATCCCGAGCATCATCAGCGGGCTCATTTGCGGACTCATCATGCTGAAGATCAACCGAACCATCGCCAGGAGCGACGAGGAGAAGAAACTGGCCGACGCCGCGGCGAAAACCAGGGACGCGGAGATCAAAGCGCAGAACGAGACGATGGAAAAGCAGAACCGGGCCATGATGCTGGGGATGCAGGCCATGCTGCGGGACCGGCTGCTGCAGGCGTACCGGCATTATGAAACGAAGGGCTGGGCGGACTACGACGACCGGGAGAATCTGGAGAACATTTATACCCAGTACCACGCGCTGGGAGCAAATGGGATCATGGACGAATACAGGAACAGGTTTCTGGCGCTGCCTACAACGCCGCCGGCAACGGTGGCGCTGTGACATATATTTCACTTTGTGTGAAGAGGAAAGAGGAGGGTTGACACAATGTATAAGACCTGGTTCAGAGCTGCGTTTATTCGGGCGATCCGGACGTTTGCGGAGGCTGCGCTGGCCTACATCGGAACCGGCGCGCTGGTGCTGGGGGATGTGAACTGGCTGGCCGTGCTGAGCGCCGGCGCCTTCGGGTTTGTGACGGCCATGCTGCTGGCATTGACCGGCCTGCCGGAAGTGGAGGATTACAAGCCTCCCGAATATGAGGACGAGGAATCAGTAGGATAAAAGAAGCCCCTCCGGAACGCCGGAGGGGGTTTGTTTTATTTGCGCTTGACAGAGTGGCTTACGGGAAAGGGTGGTTCATCTCCACCACCCAAGGCGTTGATCATCCACATGATCGGCGCCCTTTTTTTCTGCAACAAAATACCGTAAAAAACCGCTTGACAAATCCATTTTTTTCGATATACTAATCCGAGTGAGCACCCCGAGCCCACCATGGTGGAGAGTTGGCTGAGTGGTCTAAGGCGCACGACTGGAAATCGTGTGTGGGGTGATACCTCACCTAGGGTTCGAATCCCTAACTCTCCGCAGGAAGCGCGATCCGCGCTTCTTTTTTTTCCGTGAAAAAGCAAAGGAAAAAAGCCCTGCAAATCTGCAGAGCTCTTTCGTGCGGTCGACGGGACTTGAACCCGTACCCATTGCTGGACACGCCCCTCAAACGTGCGCGTATGCCGATTCCGCCACGGCCGCATGTGAAGACCTTTGCTATTATATCGACAGGATGGGTGTTTGTCAAGATTGACGGAAAATGAAAATCCTGATAAGCTTCAAAAGACAGCGGCGGATTTCTGTGCCAGCGGTCTGTATTTGAGGATGGAAGGAGAAACCATGCGCAAGAAGGACAGTAAACGGATTCCGGTTTGGCTGATTGGTCTCCTGACCATATTTCTCTGGCTGACCGCTTCGGCGGATGGGCTTCAGGTTACCGCGAATGGCGCCATCTCGGGATATCAGAGCAATCCGCTGACGGTAATTGCACCGGAGGCGGGCAGATTAAAACTGGACATCCATGACGAAAACACGCTGTACCGTTCTCTGGAATATAATGTGCCAGAAGGGAAATCCCAGGTTGTATGGGACGGCCTGGGCTGGAATGAGGAGCGGCTTGCCCGAAAAACATTTCAGATTCAATGCACAATGACCGGTGTGTCAGGAACCGTTTACGAGACCGTGACGGAAGTTCGGGTGGCCGCGGCCCAACAGGCGATTCTGTTTGCGCTGCCCAGTGATGAGACGGTTTATCTGGAGGAAACATCAGACTGGTTTCTGGAATTCAAGCTTTTATATACGGATCAGCTGACGGTTTCTTTTTTTGAACAGGATTCGGACACCCTTGTACTGCAGGTCAGCCGACAGATGAAGGGAGGAAAGGTTAACCGGATTTCCTTTCATACATTGCTGGGAAAGAACAGACTCGAACCGAAGACCTACCGTGTGCGAGTCTGCGGACAGCAGCATCCGTCCAATGGAAAGGAATTCACACTGACTGTCGCTGAGGGAAAACGCCCGGTGCTTCCGCTGACGGTAACAGGAGATATCATGCCGAAGCGGGGAGACAGCGATGCTGAAATCTGGGCTAAGATGATGGCTCCCGCGACGGTGGTAGATATTCCGAATGTCTCTCATCAGAAAGTGTATCAGTCTCCGGAAAGCGGCAGCAGCGTTCTTGGAACGCTGCACGGCCAGAGCCAGAGCCTTTCTATTCTGGAGATTCAGGATGACTGGGTGCGGATCCAGGCCTGGAATCATGAAAAAGGTGCTCCTATGGAAGGCTGGGTGCCCAGAAAGGTACTGAAAGTGGTTCAGCCCCAAAGCAGATATGGACTGCTTGTGGACAAAAAAGCACAGACCCTGACACTGTATGAGTATGGAAAAGCGGTGGATACGCTGCTGGTTTCCACGGGTCGGATGGCCAAGGGAGAACTGTACCAGGAAACTGCGGCCGGAAGCTTTCTCACGGATGAGCACATGACAGATTATTCCACGAACGGACTGAAGTATGATTTCGTGATACGCTATGACGGTGGAAACCTGCTGCATCAGATTCCGTATGCCTGGAGTGAATCCGGGAAAAAGGATATGCTTCCCGGTGAGATGTATCTGGGAACCAAAGCATCCCATGCGTGCATACGGGTGCAGGAGAAACCAAGCGATACCGGACTGAACGCTTACTGGTTCTGGACACATCTGCCGTATCATACGCGAATTGTCGTACTGGATGATCCGGAAGAGCGGGAGAAGCTGGAAATCCTGGTAACGGAGGAAACACCGGATCTGCGAAGCGGGCTGGCATCCGCCTGGCAGGTGGCGCCGGATGAACCGGAAACGGGACAGATTGTACTGACCTTCGGCGGCGATGTGGTGCTGGGCGCCCGTGAAAGTTATTATGGCCTGCCGGAAGGCCTTCCTGCTTTTCTGGACAGAGAAGGAACAGCGTGGCCCTTTTCCGGGCTGCGGGATCTTTTTTCCAGGGACGATCTGACCAGTGTGAATCTGGAATGTGTACTGAAAGAAGACGGTCAGGGCGAGGACATAAAAAAAGCATGGCGCTTTCGGGGTCTGCCATCTTACATTCAGGCACTGACAGATGGACAAATTGAGCTTGTGAACCTGGCCAATAATCATACTATCGATTATGGGGAGGCTGGATACGCGTCCACCATCGCGGCGTTGCTGGGAAAAGTAGACTATTGCGGAAATGGAGAATGCTTCGTAAAGGAAATCAACGGGCATGTGTTCGGATTTGGCGGATGCCGTGAAACATATTACTGTCAGAACCCGGAGATAATTGCCAGCGACATTCAGACGCTGCGGGAAAAGGGCGCGGAGTTTGTGATCTATCAATGCCATTGGGGAACGGAGTACGATCCGAAGCATAACGCACTGCAGGAAGCGATGGCCAGAGCCTGTCACCGCGCCGGCGCGGACCTGGTGATCGGCCATCATCCCCAGGTGGTTCAGGGAATTGACTTTATTGATGATATGCCGGTTATTTACAGCCTCGGCAACCTGATGTTTGGCGGAACCATCCGACTATCCACCTATGATGGGCTGCTCCTGCAGGCCTCCTTCTATCCGGACAGAAAAACAGACCGGATTCAGCTTCGCCTGATTCCAGTCCTGACGAGTTCATCCGCGTCACAGAAGATTAATGATTATCAGCCGCGCATCGCCATGGGCGATGACGCGCTTCGAATCTTGGAAAAGGTACAGAAAGACACGCCGTTTCTGCTGACGGAAAGGGTTTCAGTGCTTTATTGATTGGACTACGCCCGTATACGACGTCCCATAAAGGTATAGAACTGACATTCAAGTCGCCCGTTATAGAGGCGACGTTTTTTATCTGCGCGGCGGCCAAAGCATTTTTCAAAGGCGGGATCGGAGACAATGGCACAAAGTGACCATGTGGGATGACGTTCCTGAAGCAGACGCAGGTCGTGGTATAGCTGATGGCAGGACTCCAGATCCCCCAGCCGTTCACCGTAGGGCGGGTTGCAAAGAAAGACCCCATTTTTCGCCTGGAGGATGACCTCCTGCAGGGGTTTCACCTCTAGGGAGATGCAGTCCTTCAGCCCTGCCAGCTTAAGGTGTCGGCGAGCCAGATCAACGGCTTCGAGATTGATGTCAGAACCGGCAATGCCTGTGATACGGGACGGCTGACAGGCGTCCAGCAGCTGCTTTTTGACGGCCTTTCCGGCTTCCGCGTCAAAAAAACAGAAATGCTCCATGGCAAAGGAACGCTGGAGCCCCGGAGCAAAATGCCCCTGACGCAGAGCGGCTTCGATCAGAAGCGTTCCCGTACCGCAGCAGGGATCATAAAGCGGCATACCCGGACGCCATGGGCTGAATTCAACCAGAGCCGCTGCCAGCGTCTCCCGCAGCGGCGCTTCTCCATTCCATGTGCGGTAGCCCCTGCGGGAGAGAGATGTGCCGGTTGTGTCCAGCATGACGCGGACGGCGTTTTCGTGGATGGAAACATGTACAGGAAACTCCGCGCCGGTTTCCGGAAAAACAGAACGCCCTGTTTTGTCACGGAGACGGTTCAGAATGGCTTTTTTTGCGATGGCTTGACAGTCACGCGGACTCATCAGCTGGCTTCTGGCGCATTGCGCAGAGAGATGGATAAACTCTGTACCGGAGAGGTAATTTTCCCAGGGCACCGTGGCTACCAGTTGAAACAGAGAGTCGAAGGACAGGCAGTTTTCCGCTTCTGCCATGAGCAGATATACACGATCGCTGAAGCGAAGAGAAAGATTGCAGGCATATCCTTCCAGCAGCGTTCCGCGGAACCGGATCAGTCCGTTTTCCGCCCGGACATCTTTCATGCCAAGCCTGCGAAGCTCTCCGGCGATTGCACCTTCCAGCCCAAAGGCTGAGGCGGCGATCCAGGAATAAATCTGATCCATTGGCCAAGACCTCCTTCATCAGACATCACCTTACAGTTTAGTTGGTTTTTTGCCCGATGTAAAGCTCTGGCTTGATTTTCCATCCATGGATGGATATAATGGTTTGTGGATTCTATTCAAGGAGGTTATCCTGAGATGAAGCTGATTATTGCCATTGTACAGGATGAAGATTCCTCCCGTCTGCTGATGGGCCTGATGGAGAAGGGATTTGGCGTTACAAAGCTAGCAACTACTGGCGGTTTTTTAAGAGCGGGCAATACAACGCTGCTTATTGGTGTTGAGGATGAACGGGTTGATGAAGCGGTCCGCGCCATTGAGTCCGTATGCAAGAGCCGCAAGCAGCTGACCACCGCACATACAAATCCTGCCGGTGTACCGGTGGGAGGCTTTACATCCTTCCCTGTGGAAGTAACGGTGGGCGGCGCCACGCTGTTTGTGCTCTCCGTGGATCAGTTTCTGAAAGTATAACAGATGATCAGTCCGGATCTTTTTTTATCCCAGGGGGAAGGCGTCGCTTCCCTGATCAGACAGATTCGGGATGGGAAAATGGTTCACGCACTGCTGATCAGCGGAGAAGCCGGTCTCGGAAAGTGGACGCTGGCAACTGCACTGGCTGCCATGCTTCTCTGTCAGGAGCAGGATCAAAGTCCCTGCGGTCATTGCCGCGCATGTCTGCAGATGGAAAACCTGGAGCATCCAGATCTTGTTGTACTGCAAAAAGGGGTTCCGATATCGCCGGATGTTAAAAAGCCTAAAAGTACCATTCCGGTAGACGACATTCGGGAAATGATTCGTCTGACCAGTGTACACGCGCTGGAAGGAGACAGGCATGTAGTGCTGATCCGACATGCAGAGGATCTTGGCCGGGAAGCGCAGAACGCGCTTTTGAAAACACTGGAAGAACCTCCGGAAGGCGTTTTTTTTCTGTTGACATCGATCCGCACGCATGAGCTGCTCCCGACGATCATCAGCAGATGCCGTCCGTTGAAGCTGCATCCATGGGGGGATGACGAGGTGATCCGTGTCCTGCTTGAACGGGGAATCCCGAATTCCCGGGCCAGGCAAGCAGCTGCCGCAGCAAGCGGCTCATTTGGCACCGCCATTCGGATTTCGGAGGATGAGGAATACTGGCAGTTTCGTGATGAAGTGTTGCAGGATTTTATGAACTGTCCTTCCCGGAGTGACATACTCAGGAATTCCTCTCGATGGAAAGACAGGAAGGAAGACGCAGACGCGGTCTTTACAATCCTGGAAGGCGTGCTTCACCAGTTAATGCAGCAGACATACCATCTGGCCGAAGCGGTTCCTGAGGATCTATGCCCGCGGGCATGGCAGAAGTTCGCGTCCAGAGCTGAAACCGCGGATTACATAAAGCTGCTGGATGGGATTCTGCTGGCCAGAAAGAGAGTTGCTTCCGCCGTGAATTTTCAGGCTGTGGTGGAGCAGGTTATTTTAATGTTAATGGAGGCAGTACATTCATGACCAATATTGTTGGAATACGTTTCCAGCAGGACGGCAAGATGTTTTCCTGCGACGCTGGGATGCTTACACCCGCTGTTGGAGATTATGTCATTGTGGAAACAAGCCATGGAAACGATCTTGGAGAAGTGATTCTTGAAGGTCGGGAAATGGCTGATGATCAGTTGAAAGGAAAAGCGCCGCGGGTGATTCGAATCGCTACGGCACAGGATATTCAGCGGGCTACAGATAATCGAACCAGAGAAAAGGAAGCTTTCCAGGTCTGTCATCAGAAAATCCTGGAGCATCATCTGGAAATGAAACTTGTTTCCGCGGAGGTGCTGTTTGACAACAGCAAGATGCTGTTTTACTTCACGGCGAATGGCCGGGTGGATTTTCGCGCCCTGGTGAAGGATCTGGCATCCATCTTTAAGACGCGGATTGAGCTGCGGCAGATTGGCGTTCGCGATGAGGCCAGGATGCTGGGGGGGCTCGGCCCCTGTGGTCGGCCAATTTGCTGCGGCGCTTTCCTGAATGACTTTCAGCCGGTGTCTATCAAAATGGCAAAGGAACAAAATCTGTCCCTGAACCCTACCAAAATCAGCGGTGTCTGCGGCCGGCTGATGTGCTGCCTTAAATATGAGCAGGATCAGTATGATCAAATACGAAAGCGGATGCCGCGGATTGGGAAGGAAGTCATTACCCCGGATGGAACGGGTACCGTCAGCGATCTGAATATTGTTAAGGAAACCGTTTCTGTAAGGATTCCTAACGGGGACAGCACGGAAGTCAAGGAGTATCCCCTTGCACAAATTTCCCGGCCCGGCGCGAATCCTGCTCCGCAAGAAAATGATCGGACGGAGGAAACGGAAAAAACGGTTGAACAGACGAATCGTCCGGATCCGGAGAATCTGAGAACGGACGACACCATTCTGACAGAGGAGGAAACCATCCAGCTTGTAGGTACGGATATCGAAGCATTGATTGAAGAAGAGGACAATGCGGAAAAAAGCCGCCCTAAACGCCGGCGCCCAAGCCGGAACCCAAATCGCTTTGGTCCCCGGCCACAGCAGCAGGAAAAGACAGAAGAAGGGGAGAACAAAGCAAGAAAACAAAAAACAGGCCGTCCTGTGAAAACGGATAAACAGAACCGTCCTGCGCGGGAACAGCAGTTCGGCCAGCCAGTAAAACGGGAAAATCCTAGCAGAACAAAGAATGCACAGCCCGTTTCCGGCGTTTCAAACATCGCGCCTGAAAAGAACGCTCAGACGCCGGAGAAAAAGAAGACGAAAAACTGGGCGGCTGCGGTTGAAAAAGCGCTGCAGGCTTCAGACACATAAAATACAACGGTCCCTGCGAGACTGAATCGGGCAGGGACCGTTTTTGGGTCTGAACCACGCTGTGAGAAGTGCGCAAAAAAAAGCTTCCAGCAAACTGAAAGCTTTTTGTACACCATTAGGGACTCGAACCCTAGACACCCTGATTAAGAGTCAGGTGCTCTACCAACTGAGCTAATGGTGCTCACCGGTTCGCTCTCAAGCGAACAGATGCTATTATACACGATTTGTGAAATATGTCAACAGTTTTTTTGAAAAAAATCTCCCGGCTCATTCACATGAGCCGGGAAAGATTTCGGACAGCCTTACGCCTGAGCAGGAGCGCCTACGGGGCAGGTATCCGCGCAAGCACCGCATTCGATGCAGGTATCCGCATCAATAACGTACTTGCCGTCGCCTTCAGAAATCGCACTCACGGGGCACTCGGCCGCGCAAGCACCACAGGCGATGCATTCATCAGAAATCTGATAAGCCATAAGAACAACCTCCATTCTTCTTCGCCCTGTACGGACATAAGAATATTATACTGAAAAAAAGAGAAAAATCAATAGATTTTTGAATTTTTTGTTTGATTCGGGAAAAAATCATCTCGTTTTGACTATTTGAACACTTGCTCAAATATAGCGAATTCGTTAGGAATAATGATGGGCAGTTACTCCGGGGAGCGTGGTCACACAAAGAACATATGTCCGATTTGCGTCTGGCCGGAAAAAACAGTCGATCGCTTTTCAAACGGATCAAGTTTTGATATAATGGTTAGGATTATGGTAAGAGGAGAGAAGGCAGGATATGGAATGCCCTCGGATGGAAGAGAAGGAAGCCGCCTTGCTGAATCCGCTGCAGCTGGCATACATGGGGGATGCAGTCTGGGAAGTCATGGTGCGCAGCAGGCTTGTTTTCCAGCGGAAGAATGTCCGTCACATGCATCTGGAAAGTGTAAATGCGGTGAACGCCGGCGCGCAAGCTCGCTTTATGGACAGGATTCTTCCAGTCCTGACAGAAACGGAAGCCTCGATTTTCCAGAGAGGACGGAATGCGCATCCGCATCATCCATCCCCAAGACATCAGGCTTCCGCGGATTACGCGGAAGCTACCGGCTTTGAAGCGGTCGTCGGGTTTCTTTACCTCTCAGGGCAGGCTGAACGCCTGAAGAAGCTGGAGAGACTGATTTGGCAGGAACAGACGGAAGAAGGGAAGGAAGACAATGGCTGAGCAAAAAAGACTGAAAGTAGAGCTCATTCGTCATACGCTGTCGCCGGAGGAGACCATCGCGCTTGGCGCCAAGCTTTGCTATTCCAAGGCCACGATCTGCGATTTAAAGGAACGGATCGAAGCAAAGGATCAGGATCAGTTTATTGAAAAACTGCTTGATATGGGACACGAATCCGTCTTTGAGCACGCCTGCTTTACCTTCGGCGTAGAGGGGGTCAGCCGGGTTCTGCTGGCGCAGCTGACACGTCATCGTCTGGCCAGCTTTTCCGTCCAGAGCCAGCGGTATGTAAGTTACGAAAATGGCTTTGGTTACATTCTTCCTCCGCAGATTGAGCTTCTTGGACCGGAAGCAGTGGAAACGTTTCACAGCCAGATGGAGCAGATGCAGACCTGGTATAACACGTGGCAGGAAAAGCTTGGACGAAACGGAGAAGGGACCAATGAGGATGCACGCTTTGTTTTACCGAACGCGTGTGAAACCCGCTTCCTGATGACGATGAATGTTCGGGAGCTTCGGCATTTTTTCAGCCTGCGGATGTGCAACCGCGCACAATGGGAAATCCGTGCCATGGCCACGGAAATGCATCGTCTTTGTCTTGAAACCGCCCCGGCGCTTTTTGCGGATGCCGGTCCCGCCTGCCTGCGTGGGAAGTGCCCGGAAGGAGAGAAATCCTGTGGAAAGATGCAGGAGATTCGCGAAGCGAGAAGAAAGCTCCTCGCTGTGCAGCCTGAAGGCGGCAGCACAGGCAGCGCCATTCCGGAAAGCTGAAGCTGGTACACGCGGGCTGCAGCAAAAGAAAAACAAACAAGCAGGAGGTTCTTTTTCATGGCTTTTTATCAGAAGGTACCCCAGAAAAAACGAAAGACCGATTATGCAGCAAAAGACGCGTGGGAGGAAGAGGGAAGCCGTTATCATCACGGGGACGATTTCGAAGAAAAGGAAACACCCGGACACAAGAGCACATACAATATGAACCGTCGGCCTCCGCGAATCCAATCAGATAACCGCTTTTCATCCAGCCGTCGGCAGTCTCCGCCTTTCCGAAGGGACGACAATGGGGATGTCCGTCCCTTAAAACGAAATACATACCGCGGACGGGATCAGCGTGAAGACTATGCGCCGAATCATTCGGGCGGCCAGGGAAGCGACCGCCTTGAACGGAAAAGCCGCGTCCCTGTTCGCGAAAAGAAACCGGTGCTTGACAGGAAGGATCCTGAATCCACGCGCCTGACACCCCGGTATACAGACTACGAGTATAAGAAACCGGAAAACATGCAGCCGGAGCCGGAACAGGATCATATTCTGTGCGGCAGAAATCCCATCCGTGAAGCTTTGCGCACCGGAAGAGAGATCGAAAAGCTGCTTGTGCAGAAGGGAGAGCTGTCCGGCTCCGCAAGGGAAATTGTACAGACTGCCAGAGCACAGAAAATCCTGGTACAGGAAGTGGATAAACGCAGGATGGATGAGATCGCGTTGCACCACCAGGGGCTGATCGCGTTTGCATCCGCCTACGCTTATGCGACGGTGGAAGATATCCTTGCGGAAGCGGACAAGAAGCAGGAAAGTCCCTTTATCATAATGCTGGACGGGGTGACGGATCCGCACAATCTCGGCGCGATTATTCGAACCGCGGAATGTGTCGGCGCGCACGGTGTTATTATTCCACAGCATCGCAGTGTAGGGCTTACACCTGCGGCTGTCAAGGCTTCTGCCGGGGCGATTGAACATATCCGCGTTGCGCGCGTAACAAATCTGAACCGGACAATCGAAGATCTGAAAAGGAACGGAATCTGGACCTATGCGGTTACCATGGATGGCAAGGATTATGAAAAGGTGGATTTTCATGGGGGGACCGCACTGGTGATTGGCGCGGAAGGGGAAGGGATCAGCCGCCTGACAACAGAGAAGTGCGATCTGGCAGTATCGCTGCCCATGAAAGGGGCCCTGGACAGCCTCAACGCTTCTGTCGCGGCGGGGATCATTATGTACCGGGTACTGAGCTGCAGACGGAAAGCATAAGATGCATCGCACAGGGGAAGGAAACAGCTCGGTGAGGTTTCCGCGTTCCACGTTCCTTCTGGCCGTTTTTTCATGGCCATCTTACGATGAAATCGCCAAAGAAAAGTAGGGCGGAAACTTTCTTAAAGAGGCGAAAGACAATGATCGACGAACAGGATTGGAGTGAACAGCCAGCTCAGGAAGCTGACACCGTGTTCCAGGGGGAACCGGCTGAAGACACGGCGGAGGAGTCTCAGGAGGATCTGATGCTCCGTTTCAGCGGTCTCAGCGATGAAACGGTCGTGGAGCTTTGTCATGAAGGCAATGCCCTGGCAGAAGAGTACCTGCTTGATAAATATAAGAATTTTGTTCGTTCCAGAGCAAGAAGCTATTTCCTGATTGGCGCGGATCATGAGGATATTGTGCAGGAGGGGATGATCGGCCTTTACAAGGCCATTCGCGATTATCGGCCTGAAAAACTCAGTTCCTTTCGGGCCTTCGCGGAGCTGTGTGTTACCCGACAGATCATTACCGCCATCAAAACGGCAACTCGTCAAAAGCATATTCCGCTGAATAGCTACATCAGCCTGAACAAGCCCCTGTATGATGAAGAAAGCGATCGTACACTGATGGATGTCATCATGGAAGGACGTGTTTCCAATCCGGAAGAGATTATCATAAACCGCGAGGATCTGATCAATATCAATGATAAGATTAAGGAAGTCCTTTCCGGGCTTGAGCAGGAGGTTCTGAACGCATATCTGGACGGAAAAAGCTATCAGGAGATTGCAGAATCCCTTGGGCGGCATGTCAAATCCATTGACAATGCCCTGCAGCGGGTAAAACGAAAACTTGAAAAATACCTGGAGGATCCGGGGAACGAAAAGTAATCCCGCGGTGCAGAACCACGTCGGGAAGCAGCGGGCAGTTTCTTATTCAATCACAGATGCCGCCTGGATTTCCCTTTCGGAAACATAACGGGTCAGCATATAATCCACCGAGTCAATCAACGCCTTGAGGGATGCCTGGATGATGTTTTCATGAACACCGACGGTTTTCCAGAGATGGATACCGTCGGTGCTTTCAATTCCGACACGAACCCGGGAGGCGGTGCCGTGAGAATTGATCACGCGAACCTTAAAGTCTTTCAGACGCATGTTGCTGATGCTGGGATAAAACTGGGCAAGGGTTTTTCGCAACGCCAGATCCAGCGCATTGACAGGGCCGTCCCCTTCCGCGGCGTTGATTCCCTCCCGGCCATTGACTTCGATCTTCAGATATGCCTGCGCGTCCTTTCCACCGTGCTCCTGCTGGCTGAGCACATGATAATCCATCACGTGGAAGAAACCGGGGCGCCGGCCCAATGTATCCAGCGCCAGCAGTTCAAAGGACGCGTCCGCGTTTTCGTAGGTATACCCGTCGGCCTCCATTTCCTTCAGGCGTTTGACAACAGAAGCGATTTCGGGGCTGTCCCGGTTCAGGTCCGGAAGGAACCGACCCAGCCGAGCATAGATCCCGGCCCGGCCGCTCTGATCGGACAGGAGAAAACGACGCTGATTGCCCACGGTTTCCGGGTCAACCTGTTCATAAGTAGTATGGTCTTTCAGGATTGCGTCGATATGCATGCCGCCCTTGTGCGCGAAAGCGGAATCGCCAACAAAAGGCGCACTTTCGTTCGGCGCGATGTTCATGATTTCAGAGGCGACCCGGGATACATGGGTCAGCCGGGATAAATGCCCTTCCGGCAGACAGGGAAGTCCGAGCTTCAGGCTGATGAGTGGGATCAGCGTGCACAGATCCGCGTTGCCACATCGCTCCCCAATACCGCAGAGCGTTCCCTGAACAAGACCACATCCGGCGTTCAGCGCAGCGAGCGAATTGGCTGCAGCCAGACCGCAGTCATTATGACAGTGGATGCCCAGTGGGATATTCAGCCGCTCCCGAAGCTGGCGGACTGCCTCAGAAATCTGATCCGGAAGAGAACCGCCATTGGTATCGCAGAGAATGATGCGCTCCGCCCCGGCCTTTTCCGCGGCCAGCAGCGTGGAGAACGTGTAATCCGCGTTCTCCCGCCAGCCATCAAAAAAGTGTTCCGCGTCAAACCATACACGATTGCCTTCCTTTCGCAGAAAGGAGATGGAATCCTGAATCATCCGCAGATTTTCGGCAGGGTCACAGCGGAGCACCTGGAGAACGTGCCGGAGAGCACTTTTTCCGAAAATGGTTTTCAAATCCGCCTGACAGCTGCTCAGGACGCGGAGCGCGGAATCTTCCTCCGCCGGACAGCCTGGATGACAGGTGGAACCAAAGGCGGCCAGATGTGCGAAGCGTAGCGGCGGCTGCTTGGCCATCGCCTGAAAAAACGAGGCATCCAGCGGATTTGCGCCGGGATTTCCCGCTTCAATCCACAGGACCCCAAGATCATCCATCTCCCGAACCATTTGCAGTTTGTCGTCCAGGGAAAAGGAAATCCCTTCGGCCTGCGCGCCGTCCCGGAGCGTTGTGTCGGAAATCTGAATCATCGGTGGAACGAACCTCCTGACAGATGATAAAAACAAATAGACCTTCTTATATTATATACATTCGGGACAAAACAGACAACGACCGTAAAACTTTTTTCCACAAATCTTCAAAAAGAAGCAAATATCGCTTGACGAACATGGTTAAAAACGGGTAAAATACTCCCAGATGTACAGGTTTGTTGCCGCCACCTCTATTGTCAACAGCCAGTACCAACTGCATGGGAAGAATTCATATAAGGAGTGTGTGATTCTGTGTTAAGGAAAAAGACCTGTGTTGCAATGCTTTTGGCCGGCGGTCAGGGAAGCCGGCTGGGGATCCTGACCAAGAATGTCGCGAAGCCCGCGGTTCCCTATGGCGGAAAGTACCGGATTATTGATTTCCCTCTGAGCAACTGCACGAACAGCGGGATTGACACCGTAGGCGTGCTGACCCAGTATCAGCCGCTGGAACTGAATTCCTACATCGGCAGCGGCGCACCATGGGATCTGGATATCTCCAATGGCGGCGTGTTCGTTCTGCCGCCGTATCAGACGGTAAAAGGCAGCGAATGGTACAGAGGCACGGCTAACGCGATTTATCAGAACATGGCCTTCATTGAAGAGTATCACCCGGACTATGTGCTGATTCTCAGCGGGGATCATATCTACAAAATGGATTACAACGCCATGCTGAATGATCACATCCGCAATGACGCGGATGCGACCATTGCGGTTCGCCCCGTTCCGTGGGAAGAAGCCCCTCGCTTCGGTATTATGAATACAGACGCGGATAACCGGATCGTCGAGTTTGAGGAAAAGCCGAAGAATCCGAAGAGCAACAAAGCTTCCATGGGCGTGTACATCTTTACCTGGGAGAAGCTGCGCAAATATCTCATCGATGATGAGGCCAACAAGAAGAGCTCAAATGACTTCGGCAAAAACATCATTCCGAACATGCTAGACGATCAGCAGCGCATGTTTGCCTACAATTTTGACGGCTATTGGAAGGATGTCGGCACCATCGAGAGCCTGTGGGAAGCGAATATGGATCTGCTGATGGATCCCGCGCCCATTAACCTACATGACAAGAGCTGGCGGATTTTTGCGAAGAATCCCGGATTCCCGCCGCACTATGTAGCTAAAGGAGCCAGTGTGACCGATTCGCTGGTGACAGAGGGCAGTGAAATCTATGGCAATGTTCATCACAGCATCATTTTTGCCGGCGTCACTGTGGAGGAAGGCGCAAATGTACAGGACAGCGTGATTATGCCCGGCAGCGTGATTAAACGCGGCGCTGTGGTACGCCGGACCATCGTGGCGGAAAACGCGGTGATCGGTGCTGGCGCCATCGTCGGTGAGGAAACAGGCAACATCGCTGTCATTGGTCATGGTGTAACCCTCCCTGCCGGTGTAAGCGTAGCGGCGGGTGTCCAGGTGGATCAGGACACGAGCTTCTGAGGACGCAGCATTACAAAGGAAAGGACGTAACCGAACATGAAAAATGTCATGGGAATTATCTATACCGGCGAAAATGATACCCGTCTGCGGGAGCTGACCATGCTGCGCGCCATCGCAGCGCTGCCTGTGGCCGCCCGGTTCCGGGTGATTGACTTCCAGGTTTCCAGCATGGTAAATGCCGGCATCAAGAATGTCGGAGTCATCATGCAGAAGAACTACCACAGCCTGATGGATCATCTGGGATCCGGCAAGGAATGGGATCTGCATGGCAAAAACGAAGGCCTGCATATTCTTCCGCCTTTCCTGACAAGGGAAAATGTCGGTGTTTACACCGGCCTGCTGGACGGCATCCGTTCCAATACCAATTATCTGGCCCGCAGCAAGCAGGAAACGCTGGTTATGAGCGGCAGCGACATTATTTATAACGCCCGTCTGGAAGAAGTTCTGCGCTTCCATCAGGATACTGGTGCCAGCATTACGCTTGTGTATACCCGTGATCCGAGAATGCGGCGGAATGAGCTGGGAACCTACCTGAACCTGGATGAGGCTGGAAATGTCATCGATATGGAAATCCAGCCTACCAATCCCACCTATGAAAATGCCTATATGAAGCTGCTGGTCATTAAGCGGGAGCTGCTGCTGAATCTGGTCGATAAAGCGGTGGCCCATGGTCTGCATGATCTGGATCGGGATCTGCTCATGAAGATGGTTCGGGAGGGGCAGTATAAGGTTAACGCCTATGAATACAAGGGAGAATGCTGGCGGATTGACTCCGTGCAGAGCTTCTTCAAGTTCAATATGGATATTCTGGATCCGGAAAAACGGAAGGGAATCTTCCGGGATGAACTGCCGGTCTACACCAAGGTGCGCGATGAGATGCCCACCTATTATGGCAATCATGCCAGTGTTGTCAATTCACTGCTGGCGGACGGATGCCAGATTGAGGGAACGGTGGAAAACAGCGTCCTCTTCCGGGGCGTTCGTGTCGCGCCTGATGCGCACGTGAAAAACTGTATCATCATGCAGGATGGCCAAGTGCAGTCCGGGGCCTATATTGAAAACTGCATTCTGGATAAGCAGTCCGTCATCAAGCGGAATGCCAAGCTGATTGGTCCAGATGCCTATCCCATCGTAATCGGAAAAAATGTAGTTATCTGACGAAACGCTGCGGCCGCCGTGTTTTGGCGGCCGCTTCTTTTTCATGATCAAACAGAAGGAGGTTATCAGGCGTGAAAATTCTTTTTGCTGCCAGTGAGTCCGTTCCCTTTGTAAAAACGGGCGGACTCGCTGATGTTGTTGGCGCGCTGGCACCGGTGCTGGCCGGGGAAGGGCATGATGTCCGGGTTGTGATTCCGCTTTTCAGCGCGATTCCGAAGGAATGGCAGGATCAGATGTCCCATGTGGTGGACTTTGAGGTGCAGCTGGGATGGCGGAAACAGTACTGCGGAATCGAAAAGTTGGAGAAGGACGGTGTTACCTGGTATTTCATCGACAATAAGTATTATTTCGGCCGGCCCTATATCTACGGGATGGGCGGAGATGAGTATGAGCGGTTCGGCTTTTTCTGCAGAGCGATCCTGAACATGCTGCCCCTGATCGATTTCCAGCCCGAAGTGATTCATGCGCACGACTGGCAGAGCGGAATGATCCCTGCCCTTCTGAAAATCCAGTACGCTCATCTTCCTTTCTATACCAAGATCAAGACGATCTTTACCATCCACAACCTGCAGTACCAGGGGATCTTTGGCATCCGTGAGGTTCAGGACGTGCTGGGCCTGGGCGATAGCCTGTGGACCAATGATAAGCTGGAGTGCTATGGCTGCGCGAACTTCATGAAGGCCGCCCTGGTTTACAGTGATCTGATTACGACTGTTAGCCCGTCCTATGCGGAGGAAATACAGACTGCGTACTATGGCGAGCGTCTGGATGGACTGCTGCGTGCCAGAAAGGAAGAGCTCTTTGGTGTGCTGAATGGGATCGACATGCTGGATTATAATCCCGCAACAGATCATCGTATTGCAGCGGTTTATACGCCGGAAGACATGGCGGGGAAATCCCGCTGCAGGCAATCGCTTCAGGAAAACCTGGGTCTGAATGTGGATCCGGAGATCCCTATCATCGGAATGGTAGGCCGCCTCAGCAATCAAAAGGGTCTGGATCTGGTAGATTATGTGATTGCCGACATTATGCGGCAGAACGTCCAGCTGGTGGTTCTGGGCATGGGAGAGGGACGATATTTCAATCTGTTCAGCTGGGCTGAAGGTGAGTACAAGGGGCGTGTCGCTGCCCGCTTTACCATGGATCATGCACTGGCGCATCAGATTTACGCGGGAACGGATATGTTCCTGATGCCAAGCCAGTTTGAGCCATGCGGGCTGAGCCAGATGATTGCCATGCGCTATGGTACGGTACCCATTGTCCGGGAGACCGGCGGCCTGCGTGACACGGTACTGAGCTACAATGAAGCAAATGGCGATGGTAACGGCTTTACATTCTTCAATTATAATGCTCATGACATGCTTCATACCATTGAGCGGGCTGTCCATTTCTATGAGCACGAGCCGGAAATCTGGCGCACCCTGCAGCTGCGGGGCATGAAGGGCGATTACAGCTGGACCCATTCCGCCGGGGAATACCTGAAGCTTTATCAGCTGCTGTTCGAGGAAAAGAAACCAAAGGCGCCAAAGCAGGAAGAACCGAATCCTGTTGTCGTGGAGATTTCCGCAGACTGACAGGCCTTGCCACCTAGCGCAAAAGACCCGGATGTGCGGATTCAACCCGCACATCCATTTTTAAGATGATGGAAGAAAATCAAATTCTTGAGGATGAAACACTGGAAGATCTGCAGCTGAACGGATTAAAACTGATCCAGAAGAAAAACAACTTTCGCTTTGGCATGGACGCGGTGCTGTTGGCGGATTTTGCGCGCATTCATCCCAGAGATCATGTCGTTGACTTTGGTACGGGTACAGGTATTCTGCCGTTGCTGCTGATAGGCCGGGGAAAGGGAGAAAGCTTCACTGGCTTAGAAATCCAGCAGGAAATGGCGGAAATGGCAAAAAGAACCATGCGGCTGAACCATCTGGAGCACCGAGTCAGCATCCTGTGCGCAGATATCGCGCAGGCGCCGGAGCTGATTTCTCCATGCAGCATCGATGCTGTGATCTGCAATCCTCCGTATGGAATGCCAGGCACCGTCATGCTGAGCCAATCTGCTTCGCTGACGACGGCCAGACATCAAAAGAAGCATACCCTGCAGCAATTTTTTACCTCCGCATTTCGCATCCTTCGGGGAAAAGGCAGGCTTTTTCTGGTTTACCCCGCCTCGCAGATGTTCAGTCTGATGACAGAAGTGAAAAAAGCCCATCTGGAACCAAAACATTTTCGCCTTGTATATCCGGATCTTTTACATCCCGCGAACCTGGTTCTGCTGGAAGCTGTAAAAGACGCACGGCCTTTGCTTCAACCCATGCCCCCGCTTATTGTCCATAGTGAAAAAGGCGACTTGACAAACGAACTGAAGTCCATTTATCATGTACAGGAATAAACCGAAGTTCAGCAAGGAGGGGCAGATGCTGCAGGCGGATGTAGGGATCATCGGTGCCGGTCCATCCGGTCTTGCGGCAGCCATTGCCGCCGGCCGTAACGGGGAAAGCGTGATTGTGCTGGAGAAGATGGAGCAGGTGGGGAAACGGCTGCTGGCCACAGGAAATGGCCGCTGCAACCTGATGAATCTGCATCCCTCTCCGTATACAGGAGATTCTGCTTTTGCGGAAGCGGTCATGGGCAGCGATCCCGTTGCCGAACTCACCGCCTTCTGGGACAGCCTGGGGCTTTATCTTCGTTATGACCCGGAAGGCCGCGGATATCCATGCACCTTTATGGCCGCTACTGTGATGGAGGTACTGAAAGCGGAGCTGAAGAGGCTGAACGTTGAAATCCGAACCGGCGCGGCTGTGCAGCATTTGGAGAAGGTACAACATGGCTTTCTGCTCCGGCCTGAAAATGGCGCGAGCGTTTCCGTCGGACGGGTGATTGTGGCTACCGGCGGCACCGTGCAGCCGAAGCTGGGGGGGGATAATTCCGCCTGGCCCTGGCTGAAACAGATGGGTCATGAGATGATCCCGGCCCGTCCTGCGCTCGTGCCCCTGCGAACGGATGCCCGTTCTATTGGCGGCCTCGCCGGTCTGAGGGTGAAATGTCAGATTTCTCTGGAAAGGGACGGGAAGCTGCTTCACGAGGAAAGAGGCGAGCTTCTCTTCACAGAAAGAGGGATCAGCGGCATCTGCGCGATGCAGTGCTCCCGCTTTTTACCCTCCGACGGAAAGGCGCAGTGCAGGGTCAACCTGGTTCCGGATCTGTTTCCGGATCGACGTGCCGTTTACGAGGAACTGATTCGCAGACAGCAAGCGATACCGGAAGCGGAGCCTGTTTCGCTACTTTTAGGCCTCTGCGCCAGAAAAATAGGCTATGCGGTGTGTAAACAGGCGGGACTTGCGCTGCGAGGTGAGAAGGCCGAAAAACTGTCCGCAGCGCAGATAAAAAACATGGCAGACTCGCTGACAGGATACTGCATTCAGATCGTTGGCCCCGAAGGAATGGACCGCGCGCAGGTTATGTCCGGCGGTGCCGACTGTGCCTCCATACGCCCGGACAATATGGAATCGCTGCTCTGTTCCGGACTGCACATAACCGGGGAGCTTCTGAATGTGGATGGGGATTGCGGTGGATATAATCTGATGTTTGCTTTTCTCAGCGGTTTGCGGGCCGGGAAAAACAGGAGGCAGGCTAAATGATCAAAGGTGACTTACGGAAGAAACAGATTCTGGAAACGGCCGAAGCGCTGTTTACTGAGCGCGGATATGAAAAAACCGGTGTACAGGACATTCTGGATCAGCTGCACCTGAGTAAAGGCAGTTTTTATCACCACTTTGAAAGCAAAGAGCTCGTGCTGGAAAAAATCTGTGAACGCCGCGCCTCTCTTGCGGCGGAAGCCCTCTCTGAGAATAAAACGGCCGATTGGACGGAACGTATGAACCAGCTGCTTTCCGGAATGATTCCCTTCCAGGGAGAAGGACTGAGCTTTTTGAAGATGTTGATGCCGGTCTTTCTGCTGCCGGAAGGAAAGAGCATTCTTGCCGCCTATCAGGAAGCGCTGAAACAGGCATGGCTGCCTCAAACAGCGGAAGCACTCGCACGCATGATATCCCAGCATCGTGCTTTCACGCTTTATCCCGAAGTGACAGCATCCATTCTCCTGGATCTTGTCAATGATCTTTGGGGTCAGCTTTGCCGGGAAATCCTGCAAAACCACGAAAAGACCGGCGCCCCTGTGACGCCCGCACAGCTCCTGGCCTGGGTAGAGCCCTATCGGACTGCGATGGAAAACCTTATTTCTGCGCCTTATGGAAGCCTGGAACTGCTGAATCCGGATGCGCTGGAGAAGATTACCCAAGCTCTATGGATTTCAAGCGGAGATCAATGACCTATAAAAATATTAAAGGAGGTTCTTTCATGAATCCGAACATTCCCACCCCGCATATCAACGCTCCCGAAGGCGCCTTCGCGGATACCGTGCTCATGCCCGGAGATCCGCTGCGCTCACAGTTTATCGCGGAGCACTATCTGGAAAATGCCCAGCTGGTCAACAATGTACGCGGCGTGCAGGGCTATACCGGTACGTGGAACGGAAAAAGAGTATCGGTCATGGCCAGCGGAATGGGCATGCCATCTATCGGCATCTACAGCTATGAACTGTTTAACTTTTATGATGTAAAGAATATCATCCGGATTGGGTCGGCAGGTGCCATGAGTGAAAAACTGCAGCTCATGGATATAGTAGCCGCCATGAGCGCCTATACCGATTCGGGATTCGGCGCCCAGTTTGGAATCCGGGGACAGCTGGCGCCCTGCTGCAGCTACGAATTGCTGCACAAGGCCGTGGAAGCCGGAAAGAAAATCGGAAAAAACGTGATCTGCGGACCTGTCTATTCATCCGATGTATTCTATGATGAAGGGAAGAATTCCACGGCGCTGCGCAAGCTTGGGGTATTGGCGGTGGAAATGGAATCCGCCGCGCTGTACCTGAACGCGGCCAGGGCAGGGAAGAATGCCCTCTGTCTGTGTACCATCTCCGACAGCATTGTGACCGGTGAAAGCATGCCGGCGGAAAAACGGCAGATTGGTTTCCGGGAAATGATGAGGATCGCGCTGGAAATCGCCTGATAAAAAAGCTCCCTGGGTTAATCCTCCCAGGGAGCAAATTTTTCGCCGCCTTCCAAAGATTCCAGCTGTCTGGCAGATGCCTGTGCCAATTCGCGCAGCACCCTCTCCCGATCCAAGGCGCGGGTCAGCAGCGTAAAGGATACCGCGGCCCCGAAGGACAGATCCTCCGTTTTCGCGGGAAGCTTTCCCAGCATATATTGTACAGAATCCCAGTACCCGTACGGCACTTCACAAAGATCCATACAGGTGCGCTCCATGCGGACGATTCCGGCGGCATCCAGCGCGATCCGACAGCCCTGGGTATAGGCCCGGACAAGACCGCCGGTACCCAGCAGGATGCCGCCGAAGTATCGCGTCACCACACAGCAGCAGTTTACCAGATGCTCACTGCGCATCAGGCTCAGCATGGGCATCCCCGCAGTGCCGCCAGGCTCTCCGTCATCACTGTAGCGCAGAATTCCTTCATTCTGTCCGATAATATAAGCGTAACAGTGATGCTTCGCGTCTCTGGTCTGCTCGCGAACCTGCCGGAGGCAGGCCAGTGCGTCTTCTTCCGTGGCGCATGGCCATGCCTGACCGATAAACCGGCTTTTCTGGATGACGACTTCATCCCGTCCGGGACCGGCCAGCGTCCGATAGGATTCGATGCTCATCGCAGCTGCAGGCGGCAGAAGCCCTTCTTGCCCTTTTTCAGCAGAAGACCGTCACCAATCTGTGCCGCTGTAATGCTGGCCATGGGATCGGTGACCTTCTCGCCTTCCAGGGAAACGGCATTCTGCTCGATCTGCTTTCGCGCGTCGCTCTGGCTTTTGCAGAGTCCCGCGCGAACCAGCATGGTGGAGATTCTGCCGTCCGCGGCCAGCTCATCGACGGTCAGCTGCAGTGTTGGCACATTTTCAGAGCTCCCGCCTCCGGAGAAAAGAGAACTGGCGCCTTCCGCGGCTTTTTTTGCCTCTTCTTCGCCATGAACCAGTTTCGTAACCTCGTAGGCCAGGATCTTTTTGGCTTCGTTGATTTCCGCTCCCTGCAGCGCGCTGAGCCGCCGGACCTCATCCATGGGCAGGAAGGTAAGCAGGGACAGGCATTTCTGCACATCCTGGTCATCTACATTCCGCCAGTACTGGTAAAAATCATAAGGCTTTGTCTTGTTCGGGTCCAGCCAGAGCGCGCCAGCCTCCGTCTTGCCCATTTTCCGTCCATCATGGGTCAGCAGCAGCTGGAAGGTGCAGGCAAACGCTTTCTCCTTCAGCTTTCTGCGCACCAGATCCGCGCCGCCCAGCATATTGCTCCACTGATCATTTCCGCCCATCTCCAGCCGGCATCCATACCGCTGAAAGAGCTCAAGAAAATCGTAGCTCTGCATCAGCATGTAGGTGAACTCCAGGAAGGACAGACCGTTTTCCGTAGCCATACGCGCTTTGTAGCATTCAGCGGTCAGCATGCGGTTCACATTGAACATGGAACCGATATCCCGCATGAATTCAATGAAATTCAGATGGCGCAGCCAGTCGCCGTTGTTGACAATAATAGCCTGTCCATCGCTGAAATCCAGGAAGCGGGACATCTGTTTTTTGATACATTCCACATTATGGTCAATGGTTTCGACGGTCATCATTTTCCGCATGTCCGTTTTCCCGGAGGGGTCACCGATCATGGCGGTGCCACCGCCCATCAGGGCAATCGGCCGATGCCCTGCTTTCTGCATATGCGCCATGGCCATAATTGGAATATAATGGCCGATGTGCAGGCTGTCAGCCGTGGGATCAAAACCCACATAGAAAGTTGTGGGGGATTTCAGCTGTTCATACAGTTCATCCTCAAAGGTGGTCTGGGCGATAAAGCCGCGATCTTTCAGGATATCCAGAATATGTTCCATGGAGAATTATCCTCTCTTTCTTAAAGGCTTTCTTCGATCAGTTTCCGCAGGATTGTCATGCCCTCGTGAATCTGATCCAGGGTGCTGGCGGAGAAATTCAGCCGAAGCGTGTTTTCATGCTCCCCGCCGCAGTAAAAATGGGTTCCGGGGACGAAAGCGACCTTCCTCGCAATCGCCTGCTGCAGCAGATCCTTCGCATTCAGCCGTTCCGGCAGTTCCACCCAGATAAAGAGACCGCCTTCCGGCCGGGTATAGGAAACACCGGCGGGGAAACGGGCCAGCTCTTCCAGCATCGCGTCACACTGGGCGGCATAATCCCGGGAGATCCGGGCGATATGATCCGGCAGCAGGTCCTGCCGCAGAAACTGATCCACGATGGCCTGTGTCAGATTGGCGGTGTGCACATCGGAGGACTGTTTGCCAATGGTGCATTTTCGCAGGATACCGGCGTCTCCGGCCATGAAGCCTACCCGCAGGCCAGGGGAAATGATCTTGCTGAAGGAGCCGAAGTATACAACCCATCCTTCCGAATCAAAGGACTTGATGGGCGGCAGGGCTTCTCCACGGTACCGAAGATCCCGGTATGGATCGTCCTCCGCCACCAGAACGCCGTACTGGCAGGCAAGCTCCGCGATTATTTTCCGCTTTGCCAGCGACAGCGTTTTTCCGGTCGGATTCTGAAAGGTTGGAATCGTATAGATCATTTTGGACTTTTGGGCCTGAATCAGGCGTTCCAGGTGGCACACGTCCAACCCATCTTCCTGGCTGTCCACAGGGACCAGTTCCGCCTCATACAGCTTCATGCACTGCAGATTGCCAAGAAAAGACGGATCTTCCACGATGATCCGGTCTCCCGGATTGATCATGGCTTTGCAGAGCAGATCCATGGCCTGGGTAGAGCCTGTTACAGGCAGCACGGCCGGCGCTTCGAAACCCAAATGCGCTGGGATCCAGGCTTTCAGACTCTCGATCAGGGCCGGATAGCCTTCTGTCGCACCGTATTGCAGGATGGCCTTGCCGTTTTCCTTCAGGACGAGCGAAGAAAGCTCGGCGGCTTTCTCGTCCGGCAGGGCGGCGAGGGAAGGATTGCCCCCCGCAAAAGAAATCATTCCCGGCTGCGCGATGACCTTGAAGATCTCACGGATCGCGCTGCCGGACACCTGGTCAAAACGACGGGCATACTGGAGGGACGAAAGATTCATCCCGGAACACCTCCTTTTTCATACAAAAAAACCTCTCCCACCGGAAGGCGGGGAGGAACCGCGGTACCACTTCCATTCAGGCAGAAGAACTGCCTCTCGTAGGCGCTGTATCCGGCGCACCGGTTCCGCCTACACAGCTTTCGGAAAAAGCCTTCAGCGAGAATGCTCCGGGGTGTATAGAACCGGGAACCCTTGACCCCTTTCACCTGCCGGGATCTCTCTGCAAAGGGTGTCGACGGCTTTCTCCCCTTCATCGCAACAGAAACAGTTTAGCTTTTCCACAAGGGCTTTGTCAAGAGGCTTTTTTGGAAAAAACTTGATTAAAGGGGGATAATCAGGTATAATTCCCCTGTCCTTTGGAAACAGTCCGCTCCGCGGGCAGGAAAAGGGGGAAATCGGTTTTATGGAATGCAAGATCAGGAATGACGAAGGAACGGTCTTTATCTCGGAAGATGTCCTGATGAAGGTGGTTGGCTACGCCGCGCTCGAATGCTATGGAATCGTGGCCATGTGCGGCAAACGGGCCACCGACGGACTGGTGGAATGGCTTGGACGTGAGAACCTGTCCAAGGGTGTTCAGATCCGGAACGTTGGAGACATGCTGGATGTGGATCTGTTTATCATTGTGGAATATGGCGTGTCCATCGCCGAGGTCTGCAAGACCATCGTGGACACGGTTCGATACAAGCTGGAAGCCATGGCCGGCGTGAAGGTCCGGAAGGTCAGCATTTCCGTGGAGGGAATTCGGATCTGATTCAGCCTCATGAAAAGATCGCTTTTCACTATGATGGACGGAGGGGAAACCTTTGATACAGTTTAAGACGATTGACGGCCTGCTGCTGCGGGATATGGCGATGGCGGGCGCAGCACTGCTGGAAAAGAACCGGGAAGCGGTAGACGCACTGAACGTCTTCCCCGTACCCGATGGCGACACGGGGACAAATATGTCCCTGACCATGCAGAGCGCGATTCGGGAAATCAACAGCAAGGAGTTTCTGCGGGCGGACGAGGCGGCCGCGGCGCTGTCCAAAGGCGCACTGAAAGGCGCGCGAGGAAACAGCGGCGTTATTACCAGCCAGCTTTTCCGCGGCTTTTCAAAGGCTTTAAAAGGCGAGGAAAAAATCACCCCCAGGCAGTTTGCCGAGGCGCTGGCCAAAGGCGCCGAAGTGGCATATAAAGCGGTCATGAAGCCAAAGGAAGGGACCATTCTGACCGTCGCACGTGTGGTGGCGGAGGATGCCATCAAACAGACGGAGAAGTATCCCGATGATTACGACGGATTGATCAGCGTGATCCTGAAAAGCGGCGAGGCGATTCTGAAAAAGACGCCGGACATGCTGCCGGCCCTGAAACAGGCTGGTGTCGTGGATTCCGGCGGTCGCGGCCTGCTGCTGATCTATCAGGGATACGCCGCGGTGCTTCGGGGAGAGGACATCAACCTGACAGAAACCGGAATGGAGGAAGGAACAAAGGATCCTTCCGATGAGTGGCATGATCTGTCCCGCGAGCTTACGCATACCTACTGCGTCCAGTTTGAGCTCTCCCGTTTCCGGGAGGATTGCGATGAACATGATCTGGATTCTTTCCGCCGCCGGCTGAACCGTATCGGTGACTGCGTGCTGGTAAACGGTGATCTTTCCGGCGCAAAGGTTCACGTGCATACGGATAATCCGGGTTCCGCGCTGGAGTATGGCGTTGAACTGGGCGAAATCCTGAATGTGACCATTGATAACCTGGCTGAGATGAAGCGGGCCCTGGAGGCGGAGAACGCGCCAGCTGCGGACAGCCCCGAAGCGGAGACGCCGGAAGAAGATGTTCCCGAGAAGGAATATGGAATGGTCGCCGTTTCCCTGGGGGCCGGGTTTACCTCCTTCTTCCAGGATCTGAGCGTGGATCAGGTCGTGGAAGGCGGGCAGACTATGAATCCCTCCGTGGATGATATTCTCTGCGCGCTGAATCGGGTGCATGCTGCGCACGTTTACATCCTTCCCAATAATGGGAATGTGATTTTCGCGGCAAATCAGGCGGCGAAAATGAGCAAAAAAGATGTCCGTGTCATCCCCACGAAAAATGTCGCCATGGGAATTGCTGCAGCCATTGCTTTCCAGGGAGATCAGGATGTGGAAATGAATTTCTCCCGCATGTGTGAAGCAGCAGAGCATGTGAAGACAGCAACGGTTACTTACGCAATCCGTGACAGTGAGTATAACGGAATCGCCATCAAGGAAGGGGATATTATCGGCCTGCACAATGGACAGATCGCGTTTTCCGGGCCTTCCATTCACGATGTCGCACTGGAGACGCTGAAAAACGTGGTGACGGACGAGGATGAACTGATCACGGTTTATTTCGGCGCGGACGTGGCAGAAGCGGACGCGGAGGCTCTGACAGCAGAGCTCGCCGGGCTCTACGATCATTGCGATGTAGAATACCATAACGGCGGTCAGCCGCTGTATTATTACCTTATTTCCGTAGAATAAAGGCATTCTGGGAACTGCAATTATCCGTTTGACGGGACGGAGCATCATGGAATTAAAAGATTTAAAGGGTCTTGGGCCAACCAGAATCAGTCATTTGCGCGCAATGGGGATTTCCTCATTGCGCGATTTGCTGTTTTTTCTGCCCGTGCGCTATGAGGATCAGACCACTGTTCAGTGTATTTGTCAGCTGGGCGAAGGTCAGGCAATGATACGGGGCATTGTGAATGATAAGCCCCGAATCGCTTATTTTCGCGGCCGCAGCCGCGTGACCGCGTCCCTACAGGACGAAACTGGAAAGCTGGCCCTTTGCTGGTTCAATGAACCCTGGATGATGCAGCAGCTGCCTGTTGGTACCGTTGTTCAGCTTTACGGACGCGTCAGCCGGAAAAACCAGCACCTTCAGCTTCTGAACCCTCAGATTGTCCAGACTCCGGGCTGGAAGCCGGTATACCGCGCGGTGAAAGGCCTCCCGGGCAAAACCCTGCAAAGCATGATAAGGGAAGGCCTTTCCCTTGTGGAGGAGGTATGTCCGGAAACCCTGCCCAGGTCTTTTCGGGAGCGGCATTTGCTGATTGGGCTTTCAGACGCGCTGCGGCAGGCACACTTTCCGGACAGTCTGGAGCAGCTGAAGTCCGCGCGTCGGCGGCTGAGCTTTGAGGGAATGCTCATGTACCTGATGGGTGTCGCCATCCATCAGCACGACGCGCTGGACGGATGGTCTATGGATCTTCCGATGGAAGAAGCTGAGCTGTTCTGGGAGAAGATGCCTTTCCCACCAACCGGGGCACAGAGACGGGTACTGCGGGAACTGCTTCAGGATATGAATCGGGATCAGGCCATGTCACGCCTGGTACAGGGGGATGTCGGATGCGGAAAAACCGCCCTGGCCTTTGGTGCCATTTATCTGGCCTGGCGCGCGGGCTTTCAGAGCGCCATGATGGCGCCGACGGAAATTCTGGCCAGACAGCATTATGAAAACGCGGTCAGACAGCTGGCTCCGGCAGGAATACGCTGCAGACTGCTGACCGGGAACACAAAAACAAAAGAAAGACGGGAGACGCTGCAGGCGCTGGCAGAAGGTTCCTGTGACGCGGTATTCGGGACGCATGCCCTTATCAGCGAAGGGGTTGAATACCATCGCCTGGGCCTGGTCGTTACTGATGAACAGCATCGCTTCGGTGTCAGGCAGCGCAGCCGCCTGCAGGAAAAAGGCGTGGGCGCGTCATCTCGTGCCCCGCATGTCCTGGTCATGTCCGCAACCCCCATTCCAAGAACCCTGGCTCTGATCCTTTACGGAGATCTGCGCTTAAGCATCGTGGACGAGCTTCCACCAGGAAGAAAGCCGGTAAAGACGCGTCTGGTGCCCGCGGAAAAGCGCGCTGGAATGTATCAGTTTCTGCGGGACAGAATCCGGGAAGGACAGCAGGCTTACATTGTCTGTCCGCTGGTGGAAGACAGCGAGGCGCTGGATGAGGTGCGGAGCGCAAAAGCGCTGTTTGAAGAACTGTCGCAGCATGAGCTGAAAGATCTGCGTGTCGGGCTGACATGGGGTCAGCAGAAAAGTGAAGAAAAAGAGGAAGTCCTCCGGCTGTTTGCCACGGGAGAGATGGACGTACTGATCGCGACAACCGTCATTGAAGTCGGCGTTAATGTTCCCAATGCCACCATTATGATCGTTGAAAACGCGGAACGCTTTGGCTTGAGTCAGCTTCACCAGCTTCGGGGTCGCGTAGGCCGCGGCAGCCAGGAAAGCTGGTGTTTCCTGCTGAGCAGCAGCAGCGAAAAACTGCGCATTCTGTGTGAAACCAATGACGGTTTCCTGGTCGCGCAGAAGGATTTGGAGCTGCGCGGACCGGGGGATCTGATGGGTACCCGTCAAAGCGGAGAGGCGCTGCAGGGATTTCTGATGGATGGTGATACGCGCCTGCTGGATGAAGCGCTGCAAAGTGTGCGTGAACTGGAGGAGCAGCCTGCGCTGGAAAAAGAGCGGATTGCGATTGAACGGCAGGCCCGCCGCTTTTTTCAGCAAAAGGGATTTCATGTCGCCCTGAACTGATTTTCAATCCATCAATTCGACCAGAACCTGGTTTTGTAAATCCATACCTTCCCGGGTCAGACGCCAGCAGCCATTCAGAAAGGTTACAAGTCCACGTCCTTCCAGCATTCGAAGCCGCGGCCCGAAACAGCTTTCCAGCGTGCGATGATGCATTCGCCTAAAGTCCGTTTCATGGATCCCCTGATTCATGCGCAGGCCCAGCATCATGGTTTCGAAACGAGCCTCCCCGGGAAGAATATTCTGAACAGAAGCCACGGGAAGCAGACCATCCCGCAGCGAACGCAGATAGCCTTCCAGATCCGCGGTATTCGTCCTTCTGGTATAATAAAGTCCGTCTTCAGTTCTGCGCAGGCTAAGCATGGAAGCGCTTGAAAGGCCCAGGCCTAGGTATGGAATCTGGATCCAGTAACCGATATTATGCTGACAGGCGAAACCGGGAAGGGCAAAGTTCGAAATCTCATACTGCCGGAAGCCTGCGGATGCCATGGCATGCAGCAGCAGATCATACATTTCCCTTTCCAGTTCCACTTCGGGCAGAGCCAGCTTTCCTGATTCCAGATCCAGAAACAGAGGGGTTCCTTCCTCCGGAATCAGGCCATAGCCGCTGATATGGGTTGGTTCCAGCAGCAAGGCTATCTGAATGGTATGCTGCCAGTCTGTCAGGGACTGACCCGGCAGACCAAACATTAAATCCAGGTTCAGGTTTTGAAAACCTGCTTTCCTGGCCAGCCGAACGCTTTCCAGCGTATCCTCCATCCGATGAATGCGGCCCAGCGCCTGGAGCAGATGATCCTGGGCGGCCTGCATGCCCAGCGAAAGACGATTTACTCCATTTTCAAGCGCCATATCCAGCCAGAAGGGGGTGATTGTGCCGGGATTCGCCTCCACGGTCCACTCGCTTACAGCGGCAATTGGCAGGATGCTCCGCAGACCACAGGCCAGCTTTTTCAGCAAATGAGGAGGCAGAAGGGAAGGCGTACCCCCTCCCCAGTACACGGTATCAATCGCTTCCTCACAGTTTTTACGATTCAGCGCCGCCTCACGCAGAAGCGCGTCAACATATGACTCCATCCGGGATTCCGTCCCTGGAAAAGAGACAAAATCACAGTATCGACATTTTTTCACACAGAAGGGAAGATGTACATATAATTCCATTTTATCGAAGCTCCTGGGCCAGATTCCGGATGGACAGGCCCTGATCATCAGCATACGAAACGGTATTCCAGGTTCCGCCCCGGCAGGAACGCAAATAGCAGATGCAGCAGGAAGCATGGTCCACCAGAAAGCGGTTTCGCTTCTGCATGCACCCGTCAAAGTATTCCCGGGAAGTGTAGATCGTCTGATCTGCCCGGGACAGCATATGCTGATACGTGGCCTGATCCCGCAGGCTCCAGCGCTTGGACTGATCCAGACAGGGAAGAACCAGAATCAGTTTAATCGAAGCCTGCTTTTCCCGCAGCCGCAGCACTGCCTCCGCGGCCAATGTGTCGAACCCGAGCGCGCCGCCGGACAGAAAAATCCGTTTTCCAGTCAAATATGCCTGATTTAACGCGGTATCCAAAGTCTGATTCAGCCGGAGCCGCTCCCGATCCGGAATCATTCGATGCCCGGTAAAACAGAGGCATTCATCCTTATTCCACGGAAAACCATCCGATGAATCGGGCAGATATCCGATGACAGATTCTGTCATAAGCGATAATGACGGATTATGCGTATTCCGGAAAAAGACGGTGGTCAGGTATCCATCTTCAGGACTGCGATAAATGCCTCGCTGGGTACCTGGACGGTACCGAACTGGCGCATGCGTTTTTTGCCTTCCTTCTGTTTTTCCAGCAGTTTTTTCTTTCGCGTGATATCTCCGCCGTAGCATTTCGCCAGAACATCCTTTCGCATTGCCTTGACCGTTTCCCGGGCGATCACTTTTCCGCCGATAGCTGCCTGGATCGGGATCTCAAACTGCTGCCTCGGAATGACATCCTTCAGCTTTTCCGCGATACTCCGGCCTCTGGCATAGGCCTTGTCCCGGTGGACGATAATGGAGAAGGCGTCGCACAGGTCGCCATTCAGCAGAATGTCCATCTTGACCAGGTCGCTGGGTCGGTAATCCTTCATTTCATAATCAAAGCTGGCATACCCTCTGCTTCGGCTTTTGACCTGGTCAAAGAAATCAAAGATAATTTCATTTAACGGCAGTTCGTAGTTCAGCTTCACCCTGCTGCCTTCATACTGCATATCCAGGAAGATGCCCCGCTTATCCTGACAGAGATCCATCAGCGTGCCGACGGCATCCTGCGGAGTATAGATGGTCGCGTGGACAAAAGGTTCTTCCATGCTGGCGATTTCCGTTACCGATGGCAGATTGGTCGGATTGTCAATCCAGACGACTTCTCCACTTGTCTTGTTAACCTTATAGATGACGCTGGGAGCGGTGGTAACCAGATTGAGATCAAACTCTCTTTCCAGGCGGGTGGTCATGATATCCATATGCAGCAGGCCGAGAAAGCCGCAGCGGAAGCCGTAGCCAAGAGCTACAGACGTTTCCGGCTCGAAAGAGAGGGAAGCATCGTTCATCCGAAGCTTCTCAAGCGCATCCTTCAGGGCAGGGTAGTCCGCGCCGTCCGCGGGATAAATCCCGCAGTAAACCATGGGAGTCACATGCCGATAGCCGGGCAGGGGCTCAGCTGCGGGACGGGCCGCGTCGGTGATGGTGTCCCCGACACGCGTATCGCTGACATCCTTGATGGAGGCGGCGACATATCCTACATCTCCTGCTTTCAGTTCGGGACGGGCATCATACCCAGGGGAAAAAATGCCTACTTCCACCACATCGAATTCGCCGCCGGTGGCCATCAGCTTCATGCGCATGCCTGGACGGATGGTGCCTTCCTTCACCCGAACAAAACAGATGGCGCCGCGATAATTGTCGTAGAAAGCATCAAAGATCAGCGCCTGCAGCGGGGCAGCAGCGTCTCCTTCCGGCGCGGGAATGTGCGCCACGATCGCTTCCAGTACCTGGTCCACGTTCAGACCGGTTTTCGCGGAGATGCAGGGGGCATAGCTCGCATCCAGTCCAATGACATCTTCAATCTCAGACCGTACCTCCTCCGGCCGGGCTGAAGGAAGATCAATCTTGTTAATGACCGGAATGATTTCCAGGTCGTGCTCCAGCGCCAGGTATACATTGGCAAGGGTCTGGGCTTCGATGCCCTGCGTCGCGTCTACTACGAGCAGCGCGCCTTCACAGGCGGCCAGCGCCCTGGATACTTCGTAGGTGAAGTCCACATGACCAGGTGTATCGATCAGGTTCAGAATATATTCCTTCCCATCCTTTGCGCGATAGCGCATATGTACAGCCTTGCTCTTGATGGTGATTCCCCGTTCACGTTCCAGCTCCATGCTGTCCAGAATCTGATCCACCATCTCCCGATGTTCAAAAACACCCGTCTGTTCCAGGATCCGGTCCGCCAGGGTGCTTTTTCCGTGATCAATATGCGCAATAATGCAGAAATTGCGCGTGTTTGCAGCTTCTGACAAAGGGGTTCCTCCTTCAGCTTTTCACTTTCTGGCCGATTTTGTTCTCTTCGCCCCGAAGCAGGCGGCCAATATTGGCGTGATGTCTGCAGATACACATCACCGCGAGCAGAACGGACCATCCGATAATCCAAAGGTTCCCCCCGCTGAAAAAGCAGGAGACCAGGATTGCGTAAAGGGTCAGCATGGTCATGGAGCCAAGAGAGATATATTTTGTGACGGCGATCAGGGCAACTGTCAGTACAAAGCAGATGACGGCTGGAAGCGGAAAGCAGAAAACCATGACGCCGCAGCTGCTGGCGACGCCTTTGCCGCCTTTGAACTGGAAGAAAACGGGCCAATTATGCCCCACGATCACGGCCAGGCCGCAGAAGAGCGCACCGAAATGGGAACCAGTGATCAACTGGCCGATCCAGCAGGCCAGCACTGCTTTCAGGGAATCCCCAAGGAAGGTGATGATCCCCCATTTCCAGCCCATGGTTCGCTGAACATTGCTTGCCCCGGTGTTTTTACTTCCCACCTTCCGAAGATCCGGGCCATGCCCCAACCGGGAGGAAAGAATACCTGTAGAGACGGACCCGATGCAGTAGGCAATCAGGCCGGACAGTCCATATAACGCAATCTGATGCAGCATGGATCAATTCCCCTCCTTTTTGCGCTGACGCAGCTGAAATCGAATCGGCGTACCTGTGAAATCAAAGGCCTTGCGGAAATAGTTTTCCAGATACCGCTCGTAGGCAAAGAACATCAGTTTTTCATCGTTGACAAAGAAAACAAATGTGGGCGGGCAGACGGAGTGCTGTGTCGCATAGTAGATTTTCAGCCTGCGTCCTCCCTGGAGCGGAGGCTGAAGCGCGCTGGTCGCCTCATTCAGCACATCGTTGAGCACCCCGGTGGTAATCCGCTTGCAGGCCATGGCATAAACCGCCTTAACCTGATCCAGCACTGTATGCACCCGCTGACCCGTCAGCGCGGAAATAAACTGAACAGGGCAGTAATCCATGAACTTTAAATCGCTGAGGATCTGCTTTCTGGTTTTCTCCAGGGTACCTGTTTCCTTTTCCACCGCGTCCCATTTGTTGACCAGAATCACGGCGGCCTTTCCCTCATCGTGAATCAGGCCCGCGATTTTGGTATCCTGCTCCGTCACCCCGTCCTGGGCATCTATCATCAGAATCGCGACATCACAGCGGCGGATGGCCGCGATTGCCCGGAGCACACTGTAACGTTCCAGGCTCTCATCCTCAATCGCGCGTTTTCTGCGGATCCCGGCAGTGTCGATGATGTTGTAAACCGTACCGTCTGCGTCTGTATAAGGGGTGTCAATCGCGTCCCGCGTCGTACCCGCGATATCTGAAACCATGGAACGCTTCTGCCCAAGAAGCTGGTTGGTCAGGGAACTTTTTCCCACATTTGGCCGGCCGACAATGGCAAGCTGCAGAATATGATCTGTTTCTTCCTCCAGCGGCGGCAGCGCGGGAAGGCGGGCAAAGATGGCGTCGAGCAAATCGCCGAAGCCCAGCATGTTGACGCTGCTGATGCCAATCGGATCACCCAGGCCGAGCTCATAAAACTCATACAGATGATCGTTCATTCCCGGGTAGTCTATTTTATTGACGACCAGAATGACCGGCTTCTTTGCACGCCGGAGCAGGTTCGCAACCTCCCGGTCATCGTCCGTCAGTCCATCCCGCGCATCGGTAAAAAAACAGATTACATCCGCCGTGTCCATGGCGATTTCAGCCTGTTCCCGCATCTGGCTGAGAAGCACGTCCTCGCTGCGGGGATCAATGCCGCCTGTATCAATCAGCGTCAGCACCCGGCCAAGCCATTCTACGTCTGTGTAAATTCGATCACGGGTAACACCGGGCGTATCCTCCACGATACTGATGCGCTTTCCGGCCATTTTATTGAAAAAGGTGGATTTTCCGACATTTGGTCTGCCAATGATGGCCACCAGGGGCTTCGTCATGCGTACCTCCTAAAACTTATCAAGCGGTTGCTTCCGTCCCGGAGCAAAGTGGCTGTTTATTCAGCGGCGGTTCTTTCTTCCGCTTGCCACAGCGCCCGTATAAAATCCTCTCCGCTGTGCTGAACGACGCGGATGGGCATGCCGACTGTTTCAATGACCTGGGCCACCGTCCAGTCATCCAGGAAGCAGTCCGCGTTCTCCCGCAGCATCGCGCAGGAAATCAGCACCTGATCGCCATGTCGGCCGTGAAGCGCTTCCACCAGATCCGCCCCGACAATCAGGCCGGTAACTGTGACAGAAGGTCCGAAAAAGCGGTTAGGGACCGCGAAAACCTCTACCGATGTACCGGGCGGCGCGTACCTGGCCGCGAGGGGCTGAATGTAGGGAAGGGCGGATACCCCTGTGGGGATCAGTACGTGCCGGGTCGCCTGAAGAGGGCGGGTTTCCAGTTTATCCCGCAGCCGCTGCCAGGCCTCCTCGCACTCTTCGGTCAGCTGCCGGATCATCCCGATGCCGTTTTCAATCTGCGGATATCCTTCGTAGCATTCCTCAGACGGGACGGGAAGACCGGCGATGCTGTACAGTTCGTCCGCAGGAAACAAAAAACGGGTTCCAAGGGTTTTCAGATAATGGGCTTCGATCAGCTCCAGGTCCTGAAGCAGTTTTTTTGCCTCTTCCCGCCGGAAGAGGCGCAGCGGATACAATCCCTCGCGATGATCCGTCAGCCCGATGGGAACGATGGCCAGACTTTGGGTAGCCGGATACAGGCCAGCCAGATCCACAATGGTCTGAAAGAGAATGTCCCCATCATTTTCGCCGGGACAGAGTACAACCTGACAATGGAAACGGATACCCGCTTCTTTCAGCCGGGTAAGCTGCTCCATGATTTTTCCGGCGTTCGGATTACGAAGCATTCGGATCCGGGTATCCGGGTCTGTCGCGTGAACAGAGATATAAAGAGGAGAAGCCTTACGCCGCAGGATGCGCTGGAACTCCGCTTCGTCCACATTGGTCAGGGTTACAAAGTTTCCCATCATCAGGCTCAGCCGCCAGTCATCATCCTTGACGTAAAGCGTCTTACGCATTCCTGGGGGCATCTGATCCACAAAGCAGAAAACACAGTGATTTCTGCAAACCCGCGGCTCAAGGATGATTCTTTCATCCAGCTTTAGCCCCAGGGGTGCCGAAGCGGGCTTTCTCAGGGAAAGAACGTGTTCCTCCCCCCGCGCGTCACGCAGGGTAAGTTTTAAACGGGGAACGGTAGTCAGGGCCTGGTAATCGATTTCATCCAGCACCGGTTCGCCGTTGATGGTCAGCAGGGTCTCTCCCGGCTGGATTCCAAGCCTTGCAGCCAGGGAACCTCTGGCAACATCCAGAATTGTGATACCCAAGCCGCTGTTCCTCCTCCCTGGCAAAGTCTATCCTTATTATTATGACGTTTCAGTCCCGGCTTGTCAAGGTCGCTTGAATTTCCGTCCTAATCATGGTAAGATGCCAGCGTACGTGTTTTTGCAAGGAAAGGAACTTTGCCATGCCGCAGATTAACGATATCGGGATCGACCTGGGAACCTCCAATGTCATTATTTACCGGAAAGGGCAGGGGATTATTCTGCGGGAACCCTGCGCGGTCGCTGTGGATCAGGAAACAAGAAACATTCTGGCCTTCGGCTCTGAAGCCTGGCGGATGATTGGCCGCACGCCCGCAAACATTCAGGTGATTCGTCCGCTGGCGCAGGGAGAGGTCATTGACTTTGACCTGGCAGGCGCGCTGCTTCGGTACTTCGTGTCCCAGGTGACGGGCCGGCATCGGCTGTCCCGTCCGAGAGCGATTCTCGCCACCCCCACCGGCGTAAAGGAAATTGAAAAAAAGGCGCTGGTGACCACCCTGTTCGACGCGGGTGTACGCAGAACCCAGCTGCTGGATAAAAACATCGCCACCGCGCTCGGCGCGCAGATGAACTTTCTCTCCGAGTACGGCTGCATGCTGGTAGATATCAGCGCGGGCGGCACGGATCTGGCCGTGCTCAGCAACAGCACGGCCGCGGTGGTCAGCAGCCTGCGGATCGGCGGAGATTCTTTTGATGACGCGGTGGTTCGCTATCTGCGCAGAAAGTATAACCTGCTCGTGGGAGAACGAACGGCGGAAGAGGTGAAAATTGCCCTGGGAAGCGCGATTCGTCGTGAAACCCTGGTTTCCATGGATGTAACAGGACGCAACCTGATTTCCGGCCTGCCGAAAGTACTGACCGTGGACAGCGATGAAATTTACGAAGCGCTGATCGACGCTGTCAATGATCTGATCGAAGGCGTTCAGATGCTGATTGAGCGTACGCCGCCGCAACTGGCTTCGGATGTGTTCCAGGACGGGGTGACACTGACGGGCGGCGCCGCACAGCTTTACGGCCTGGCGGAAGCGATTTCCCATGTGCTGAACATTCCCTGCCATGTTGCGGATGATCCTCGGGATTGCACGGTGCTGGGCTGCGCCCGCGTTCTGGAAGAACCCGCGCAGCTGCGCAGGCTGTTGAATATATAAAGAGAAACCCCGGAGACGTATCCCCGGGGTTTTTCATCGCGTTTTACGCTTTGCCTTTCGCGGTATCAATGCCCGCTGCGCCCTTCAGGCCAAGACGCTCGGTCGCTTCCTCCCGCATTTTATACTTCAGGACCTT
>JAFUGS010000036.1 GCA_017469265.1 Clostridia bacterium | reverse complement strand
CTCCCGGGTGAGTTCCTCCGTTCCGGGCGCTCCGTACAAGTTGTGCAGCTGCATCGGATCTTTCTCCAGGTCGAACAGTTCCCACTCGTCAATGTCATGATAGAAATGCATGAGTGAGTAGCGTTCCGTGCGCACGCCGTAGTGCCGTCTGACGGAATGTTCGGCCGGATACTCGTAGTAATGATAATAGAGGGATTTGCGCCAGTCCGCGGGCCTGCTGCCCAGCAGCAGGGGCAGGAAACTTTCTCCCTGGATGTCCTCAGGCACCTCCAATCCGGCCAGCTGCAGGATGGTGGGAGCGTAGTCGATGTTCTGGACGAAGAGATCCACGTCGCCGAGCTTCTGCCCGCCGGGCAGGCGCACCAGCAGCGGTGTGCGGAAACTTTCCTCGTACATGAAGCGCTTGTCAAAGTAGCCGTGCTCTCCCATGAAAAAGCCCTGGTCGGAGGTGTAGATAATGACGGTATTGTCCAGCAATCCGTTGTCTTCCAGGTACTGGTACATGCGGCCCACGTTGCGGTCCACCGAGCGGATTACGCTGCAGTAGTCCCTCATGTATCGCTGATACTTCCACTGATAAAGCGCTTTTCCGGACAGGCCGGCCTGTTTGAAATCGTCGATGATGGGATCGTAGTACGCATCCCAGGCGGCCTGCTGCGCGGCGTTCATGCGTCCGGGAACCAGTTCTCCGGGGGGGAGGTCCTGACGGTAAAGGTCCCGTCCGTAGCGCTCCAGCTGGGGCGATTCGGGCGTATGGATTTCGTTCTCCCGGTCGGCCATCTTCAGGTCATAGACCAGGTTCATATCGGCAAGGATGCTCATCTCCTGCAGGCGGGCGGCCTCGCGGGTGGCATAGTCGTCGTAAAAGGTTTCCGGCAGGGGGAATTCCACCTGGTCGAAGGCCCCCAGATCCTGCGCGTCGGGCATCCAGCTGCGATGCGGGGCCTTGTAGTGCAGGAAGAGGCAGAAGGGCTTCTCGGGGGCCCGCCCGGAGAGCCAGTCAAAAGCCACGTCGGTGGTGATGTCGGTGGAGTAGCCCTCCCGTACCAGCCGTTCACCGTTCCGGATAAAAACGGGGTTGTAGTAGTCTCCCTGGCCGACGAGGATGTCCCAGTAGTCAAACCCGGTAGGCTCGCTTACCAGATGCCACTTGCCCACCATGGCTGTCTGATAGCCGCCGGCTCTCAGCAGTTTGGGAAGGGTTTGCTGGCTACCGTCAAAGATGCCGTGTTCGTTGTTGGTGAACCCGTTCTTGTGGCTGTGCTTCCCGGTGAGCATGCAGGCCCGCGAGGGGCCGCTCAGGGAATTGGCCACAAAACTGTTGGTGAAACGGGCGCCTTCCGCAGCCAGGCGGTCGATGTTGGGTGTGGACAGAAAACGCCTGTCATACGCGCTGATGGTCTGGTAGGAGTGGTCGTCGCACATGATATATACCACGTTCAGCGGCCCCTCCGGCAGCGCGGGCGCTTTGTCTCCGCCGGAGGCGCAGGAGGTGGCGGTCATAGCTGCCGTTCCGGTCAGCGTGAGGAAAAGTCTGGAGGTATCCATTAGCGGCCTGGATTTCGCTCCCGCTTGTTGGCGGTGTTTCTTAGACATGGTGGTTTAGGTTTACGGTTATCGGGTGTGGTTACTACAAAGGTAGATACAAAAACAGAGGACGGGGTCAAAACATGTCCTGCATTTCTCAAAGATTATCCAAAACTGACTGCATGGCGCTCACGATGTCCGGAAAAATCTCCGCCACGTTCTCCTGCTCGCCCGGATCCGTCGAAATCCGGTACAGCTGCGGCGTTTTCTGATAGCCCAGCTCGGCGCCGGGTGCCCAGCTGTAGGCGTCGGGACCATCGCTGGGCGGGATGTACTTCCACTCGGAGGTACGCACGCTCAAGCAGCGGTTGTTGGCTTGTTCAATCACGTAGTCCCGGCCTGCCGGATCCCGGCCCAGCCAGGCCTCCAGGGCGTCCCTGCTGTCGGGAGCGGCGCCCCGGGGCAGGCGCCCGTCGAGCAAGCCCGCAAAAGAGGCGAACAGGTCCACATGCGAGAGAAGGGCCTCGGAGGTGGCCCCGGCCGGCACATGGCCCGTCCAGCGCACCAGGGCGGGGACGCGGGCGCCGGCCTCGTAAGTGCCGTATTTATTGCCCCGCAGCCCTCCGGAAGGGTCATGTCCGCCCAGCAATTCCCGGGCCTGGTCCCTGTAGCCGTCGTCCAGGATGGGACCGTTGTCGCTCGTGACAATCACAAGGGTGTTTTCGGCCAGTCCCAGCGCGTCCAGGCGGTCCAGAATGGCCCCGACGGTCCAGTCAAATTCCACGATGGCGTCGCCCCTGAGGCCCATGCCGCTCTGCCCGCGGAAGCGCTGGTGCGGGAAGCGCGGAACATGCACGTCGTTGGTGGCCAGGTAAACGAAGAAGGGGCGGTCTTTGTTTTCCTCGATGAAGTTCAGGGCGTGTACGGTGATGGAATCGGCGATGTTTTCATCTTTCCAAAGGGCTTTTCCGCCGCCGCGCATGTAGCCGATGCGCCCGATGCCGTTCACGATGGCCTGGTTGTGTCCCACGGAGGAGGACAGGTTGTACAGCAGTTCGGGATGGTCTTTGGCCAGCGGCTCGCCCTCGAAGGGCTGGCGGTAGCTTACCTCGATGGGGGCTTCCGGGTCCCAGTTCACCACGCGGCCGTTCTCGATGAACACGCAGGGCACGCGGTCACCGGTGGCCGCCATGATGTAAGAGTAGTCAAAGCCGATGTCAGAAAGACCCGATGGCAGGGGGGCATTCCAATCCTGCTTTCCGCCATCCTCGCCCAGCCCCAGGTGCCACTTGCCAAAGGCGCCGGTGGCATAGCCGGCATTTTTGAAAAGATCGGCCATCGAGTACTGTCCCGGGCGGATAATCATGCCCGCATCGCCCACGGCGATGTCGGTGTCGCTCCGGCGCCAGGCGTATTGCCCGGTGAGGAGCGAATAGCGTGAGGGGGTGGATACGGAGGCCGTGGCGTAGGCATTGGTGAAGCGGGTGCCTTCCCGGGCCAGACGGTCCACGGCCGGCGTCCGGACATTCAGGGCGCCGTAGCAGCCCAGGTCGCCGTAGCCCAGGTCGTCGGCCAGGATAATGACAACGTTCGGAAGGCCGCCCGTCCGCGCGTTTTTCTGTCCGGGGGCGCAGGAGGCTGCCAGGGCGGCGCCGCCCGCCAGGGTGTACAGGAGTTTATTCATTTTTCAGTACGGGAAAATCGGGGTTTGTGACGTGTTCCGCGTCCATCAGGGCCTTCAATTCCATAACACGCTCGGGAAAGGCCGAAGCCAGGTTGCGGGTTTCTCCGGGGTCTTCGTCCAGATTGTACAGCTCCAACTGTGGCGTCTGGGTCCGTATACCCATGTGAACCAGTTTCCAGGGACCTTTCCGCACGGCTTGCCTGCCGCCCAGTTCCTGGAATTCGAAGTACAGGTGGTCATGCTCCTGCTGACCTACGTCCCCCGTGAGGGTGGGCAGCAGGCTCACGCCGTCCAGCCCTTCTTTTTCCGCCTGGCCCACCAGATTCCGGAAAGTGGGCATCAGGTCCCAGAACGCGCATAGGAACGCTGTCCGGGAGCCCGGTTCGATGTGTCCCGGCCAGGATACGATCATCGGTACCCGGATGCCGCCTTCATACAAATCGCGCTTGTATCCCCTCCAGGGACCGTTGCTGTTGAAATAATCGGGGTCTGCCCCGCCTTCGCGGTGGGGTCCGTTGTCGCTGGTGAAAATGATGAGGGTGTTCTCATACAGGCCCTTTTCCTTCAAACGGGCCACCAGCTCTCCCACATAGCGGTCCAAGCGGGTGATCATGGCGGCAAAAGTGGCGTGAGGGTGCTCCTGGGCGACATAGGCTCCTTTGAGAAAATAGGGATCCCCGGGACGGGCGCCTGCAAAGGGTGTTTCCGGGTACCGCCCGCGGAAGGCCTGCATCAGACTGTCTTCGGGAACCAGCAGCTCCGCATGCGGAAGGGTGGTGGGATACCACAGGAAAAAGGGCTTTCCCTCCCGGGCCGCGCTGTCGATGAAAGCGAGCGCCTCCCGGTGAATCAGGTCCGGGGCATAGGAGCCGCTTCCATAGCTTTCGTCATTTCGGTTTTCCGGCAGATCCACACGCTTCTCGTTGTCCCAGAGATGGTCCGGATAGTAGCTGTGGGCCAGCAACTGGCAGTTGTAACCGTAAAAGCGGTCCACTCCCTGCGTCCGGGGATCGCCGGAGGTGCCTACAAAGCCCAATCCCCACTTTCCGAAGGCTCCGGTGGTGTAACCGGCCTCGCGAAAGTCGTGGAAAATCGTCTGTACGCCTTCCGGCAGCGGGAACTGCCCTTCCGGAACCATCTCGCGGTTGCCCCGGATGGGGGTATGGCCGCTGTGGGTGCCGGT
>JAFUGS010000035.1 GCA_017469265.1 Clostridia bacterium | reverse complement strand
GCGCCTGGGACTTGTCCTCAATGACAAACCAGCTTTCCCCGTCCAGGCTGCCTTCCAGCTTCCACTGGGTCGGCAGATCGCGCTCCTCAATGTAACGCGCCTGCGTGTCGCCCACGACGGGGCCAGGGCAGGGGATATCGATCCGGTCATCCGCGAAATTGATCTGTACCGCGTGGACATCAAAGACCTGGCCGAGATCAAGCCGCAGCCACTCCCCGCGGCTGTTCGACGCGGCCTGCCACCAGGTCCGCACGTTTTCCTCGGCAGCCTTCGCGGGTTCATGCCCTTCCGTCCAGGAGGAGGCGGAGACCTGCTTGCCGACGCTCAGCAGCATCCAGTCCGGATCCCGCCAGGGGTCCTGCCGGAGAGCGGCGACGGAAAGGGGCCAGTCGCCGTAACGCTGATTGCAGAAGAGTTCGCCTTCCGCGTCGAAACCGGCGGGCCAGATGCCCACCCGGCGCTCAAAATCGTGATTCACGCTGACGCGCATGGTGGCGGTGTGCCACCAGCTGCCCTGGGCGTCCCGCATGGTGCTGCCGTGGCCCGCCCCGGGCAGGAAGCCGCCGGGCTTGTAGGAATAGGGGTTATTGCCGGCCAGGGTGAAAGGACCCAGGGGGCTGTCCGACACATAGACGCCGTCGGAATAGGTGTTGAACTGCGTGCCGGGACAGGCGTACTGCAGATAATACTTTCCGCTGCGCTTGTCCATCCAGGCGCCTTCGATATAGGGCATCCGGGAGAACATGCCGCGGATCAGCGGCATCAGATGCGCCGGCACCTGATCGGCCGGAATGCCCTGATGCTGCTGGAAGGCGTGAACGGCGGCGTCGATTTCGGCCTCCGTGGCCGGCAGGAGGCTGTTATCCTCCCCGAAGCGCTCATACCCGATTTCAAGGGGATGGCCTTCCACCAGCACCTGTTTTTCACCGATGGGCTGCATGGTGGCGGGGTCCAGCTCCACGCCCCAGATGGGGGTCACGTTGGAGCAGCCCCAGTAGAAATACACCCGTCCGTCGTCATCCACGAACAGGTTGGGATCCCAGAAGGGAAAGCTGCCCTCGATTTTTTCATAGGGACCGTTCAGGATATCCCGGGTGCGGTAACGGTCACAGTTTTCCTCCCGGCGGGAGGCGCAGAAATAGACCCAGTCCCCCATGACGCGCACGTCCGGCGCGTAATCATACAGTGGGAGTGATTTGGGCAGGCGGTGATTCTCCCAGTGTACCAGATCATCCGACACCCACACGCCCAGTGTCATGGAGGCAAAGATATAGTACCGGCCCCGGAAACAGATCATGGAGGGGTCGGCGGCTTCACGGCAGATTTTCATCTGCCCGTGCAGGCGGGGATCCATGTTGAACTGATAGCGGTAGTTGATGTTGACGGGATTGCAAAGGTACTTCATTCGCGCGCTCCTTTCTTTTCGGGTGGGGTTGCCCGGCGGCCGGAGGGACGCCGGAGAAGCAGGCCCGTACCGGGGGCCAGCTCAGCATCTTTCCTTCAGCCACTGGGCGCTGCGCTCCAGGCTTTCCACCGGATCCTTATGGATCCAGTTTTTATGGCTTTCCAGCACCACGGCCTGAATTCCGTTCTGCACCGCGATTTCCATCAGCCCGTCCAGATCCATATTGCCGGTGCCCAGCTCCACGCTGTCCTGCCGGAGAATGGGGGTCATGGCGGGGCCGGACTGACGGCAGCCGCGGTCCGTGATATGCCACAGCTTCATGCGGGCGCCCAGTCGGCGCATCCATGCTTTTGCGTCCGCGCCGCCGTCGGTGAACCAGTAGCTGTCGAACTCAAAACCCACCAGGGCGGGATCGGTATCGCCCAGCAGGATATCATAGGCCCGCAGGCCTGGCCGGACCTGCAGGAGCTCCACGTTGTGGTTGTGGTACAGCAGGGAAAGGCCGGCCTTCCGCGTTTCCTCGCCCGCCTGGTTGAGCCGGACCGCCAGCTCCCGCACGGCTTTTTCGTCGCCGTAATCGAAGCGGTACATCCCGGTAATGACCACCGTGTCGGTTTCGAAATCCTTCGCTTCCCGTACGACCGCGTCCATCTCCCGCTCCAGGCTGCCCAGGTCGGCGTGGAGGCTGATGACGGAGAGGCCGCTTTCCTTCAGCAACGCTTTCCAGTCCAGCCCGCCGCCCTTGCCGGTGGGCATCCCTGCGGCTCTGGTCATGAGCCGGATCATGAGGGAGGAGGGGTGAATCATGAAGCGATTGAGTTCAAGGCCGTCGTAACCGGCGGCCATGACGCGCTGAAGCGTGGCGCGGGCGGAGGCTTCGCTCCCCGTCACCGTGCCCAGCATGATTTGCTGTACGGCTTTTTTCATTTTCTGATCCCCTGCAAAATACGGTTCAGCTGTTTGATGCTCTCCTCATCCGCGCCGCCCTGCTTCAGCAGGCTCATCATGGTCATGCGGCCCATCATGCGCTGGAGCGCGGGATTGTCCTTCACGGCGTCCGCCACATCCCCCCGCTCGGAGGCGCCTTTGGCCATCATCTGGTTCACAATGGCGCCGGCCTGGGGGTGCTGCCGGATCTCGCCCAGGGTATCCATGACGGAGAAACAGGCCGGGTCGACCGCATCCGCGTCAAACCAGTTGGTGACGGAGACGGCGGCCTTGTTGAAAATGTAGCTTTCATCCGGCTCGGAAACCCGGCGGATGCACATGCTGTCGTGGACTTCGCCCGCGAAGGCCTCCACAAGATGCTCGCCCAGCAGGGGAATTCGGAAACGGAAAACGGTCCGCCCGTCCTGCTCGCCGATGAAGGCCCCGTCCACGTAAAGCTTGATATGGGGCTGGTTGGAATACACCCGGATCTCGGTTTCTTCCTCGCAACGGTTGACATACCGCTTGCCGCAGAGATGGACAAAGGCTTCCTTCCGGTTCCAGGCGGCCTTATACAGATAGAAGGCGTCCTTGCGCAGCGTCCGGTCAAAGGTGACCAGGCCTTTCTGGTTTTCGCCGTGCTTTCCGCCCTCATCCCGGCCGTCGGCGGCGAAGTCGAACAGATTCCACACATGGGTGGCCCAGAGATAGGGCCGTGCCTCAATCATGCGCAGCATGTGCTCGTGGTACAGCGCCTGATATTCCTCGGTGTAGTCCCCCTGTTCCGGACGGGAGGAATGGAAGGCCGGGTTGGCGTCGGCCCCGTATTCGGAAAAGCCGATGACCCGGCCGGGGTATTTGGCGTGGTATTCATCAAAGAACTCGTCCGTCTGCTCCAGCTCGCCCAGATACCAGCCAAAATACAGGTTGTAGCTGTTGATGTCCGGGATCTCCAGGATGGGGCTGTCGATTTCCAGCATGAACACGTCGGCCATGGTGGTCAGGCGGGTTCCGTCCATGCGGTGGCAAAGATCGTTCAGCAGACGGTGATTTTCCAGCAGATCATCATCCACGGCGCTGGCGGCGGTGATTTCGTTGCTCAGGCCCCAGACGGCGACGCAGGGGTGATTATAGCACTGAGTGATCAGCTCCCGCATCTGGGTGAGGGTATTCTCCCGGCCGTTGGGCATGTGCTTGGTAATGTAGGGAATTTCAGCCCAGACGACGAGACCGTTCTCATCGCAGAGGTCATAGAATTCCTGGGCGTGCTGGTAATGAGCCAGGCGCAGGGTGTTGGCCCCGAGCTCCCGGATGATGGCCATATCCGCCGCGTGGTCTTCCTTCGACAGGGCATTGCCTTTTCCCTTCAAGTCCTGATGGCGGCTGACGCCCCGCAGGGGGTAGCTGCGGCCGTTCAGGAAGAAGCCCTTTTCAGGATCGCATCTGAACTCCCGGCAGCCGAAGCGCGCGCTGATCCCGTCCCCGCTGTCCAGACGCGCCGAGGCGGTATACAGATAAGGATCGTCCACGCCGTCCCACAGATGGACGTTTTCGATCCGGAATTCCGCCCGGGCGTGGCCGTTTTCGGAGGGAACGGTTTTGCTTTCGCCGTTGACGGTCACGGTGACGCTTTCCGCGTTCTGCCAGGTTTCCACGGTAACGGCAGCGCTGTGCTTTTCCAAATCCACAATGGGCGTCACCTTGATGCCGGGAGTGCCGTCCCTGAGCAGCTCAAAATGCGCCGCCGGGACGGAGATCAGCCGGACCTCCCGGTACAGCCCGCCGTAGAAGGTGAAGTCCGCCTTCTGGGGATAAACCGTGTCGTTGCTCTCATTGCTGACGGAAATGGCCAGCACATTCTGTTCCGCCCGTGCATCGCTCAGATCCACCCGGAAGGCGGAGAAGCCGCCCGCGTGGCGCGCCAGCAGCGCGCCGTTGAAGTAAACGTCGGCGGACATGGCCGCGCCGTTGATTTCCAGAAAGACGCGGTCCCCGGCCAGCTCCTCCGGGGTCAGCTCCCGCACGTACCAGCACAGGCCGCGGTGGTAATCGTTGCCGCCGTCCTGACCGTCCACGGCGTTCCAGGTGTGGGGCAGGGAGACGGACTCTCCCTGCCCGGCGTACTGAAGGGCCTGATCAAAGGGGACGGAGGCTCTCAGAAACTTCCAGCCATCCCGCAAAACGGTGATTTTACGCATGGGCAGGATCTCTCTTGTGCAGTTCTTTTTCAAACAGTTCATGCTGTGCCGCGGCTTTCTTTTCCCCGATCCGCTGCTGCACGTGGACCATCTCGTCCTTCGTGAGACCGCAGCGGCGCATGGCCAGCAGGGTGCAGACCCAGCCCAGGATCGCCAGGCCGTAACGGAGGAACATGGTCATGTAGAATACCCCCGTGGTGGCTTCGTCGCCGGGCTGGGGCATGGTGGCGGTGTAGCCGATCAGGGCCACGCAGCCGGTGGCGATGGCGGCGGAGAAGGAGGACACGATTTTGTCCACCAGGCTGTAGGTGCCGCTGATGACGGCGGGGATATACTTGCCGCTGCGGTCCAGCTCATAGTCGATGATGTCGGCCATGAAGCCGGTGTTGGCGGTGGTGACGCACATGGCGAAGCCGTTGCTGATAAAGGTCAGGATCACAAAAGCGATCATGGTCACGCCCATATGCGCGATGGTCTGGGTTCCGACGGTATGGCGCACGATGAAGAAGAAGGCGATGATGGCAAGGTTGGCGAAGATGCAGTTCCGGGTCCAGGTGACGATGGACTCCTTGTGGCCGTGCCGGCCAGCGTATTTCGCGCCGTAGGCGGCGAAGAGAATGGAGGGCAGCATGCCGATCATGCTCAGGGTGGTGGCCAGGCCCATATCACCGATCAGAATCCCGTTGAGCATGGTGCTCACGATGGAGGCGGAGGACGCCTGCTGCGCGATTTTGTCGGAGGCGGCGGAAAGGATGTAGCTCTGCAGGGGCCGGTTGTTCTTCAGCACGTCCACCATGTCCCGCAGCTTCAGGCGCTCGTTTTTGATGCCCTTGAAGCTTTCGGGTTTGTCATACTCGGCCACGCCGATACACACCAGCACAACCCCCACGAAGGAGATGGCCGCGCACATCCAGGTGACCACGTTCAGGAATTCCTGATTGAAGCTGCCGCCCATGGCCGGCATCAGCTTGGTGTACACGATGATGTTCAGCGCCATGGGGGTCAGATAGTTCAGCACCGTCTGCCACACACCCACGGTGGGACGCTGTTTGGGGTCATTGGTGATCAGGGCCGGCAGGGTCTGGGCGGTCATGTTCACAATGGTGTAGCCGATGACGTAGACCAGGTAGAACAGCAGGAACACGGGAATGCCGTGGCCCTTGCTGGAGAAGAAATTGAACATGCACAGCAGGCCGATGGTCTGGATGGCCCATCCCAGCAGCATCAGGGGGCGAACCTTTCCCCAGCGGGTGTTCACCCGGTCATACAGGAAGGCCAGCAGCGGGTCGGTGATGGCGTCGAAGATGCGGGTGAACGTCAGCAGCCCGCCCACCACCAGGGTGGCGATGCCGTAACCGATGCTGGCGGAATAGCTGGCCAGACCGATCAGAAAATAGACGGCCATGCCGTTGAAGGCGTTAAAGGCGATGAGGATGATCTGCCACAGTTTTGCCTTGCGGTAGTTTACTTCACTGCCGGGAGCGGGGATGGGGTTCGCGGTTGTCATGTTGTACGCTTCCTTTCCTGTCGTTCAGCTTCACACGGGAGGAATTTCCCGTATCTTCTGGCCGTATTGTATATAAAAAACGACAGGCCCGTAAAGTCAAAAAACGGAAAGGAATGTCAAAAATTCAGGAAACTTTGAAGAAAACGGATTGTTTCCTTCCACCGACTGGATTATAATGAGAAAAAAGGTCTGGAGCGGATGAGGATGAACACGTCGGTCACACAGGCGGAGCAGAATTTGGCGCTGCTGCAGTCCCTGATTCCCAGCGGGGAGCGCTTCTCCATCTGGTGCTACACCAATGAAGGGCAGATGCAGGGCTGCTCCTGCCACGGCGTGATCCGGGAAACGCTGCATCACGCCTTTCAGGCCCTGGGCGCCTACGACAAAATGATCGAATACGTCAACGGGTCGGAGAACGAAGCGCCCCGCATCCTGGGTTCATCCATCGGCATGCAATGGGCCGTGACGCTGGAAAAGGAACGGAAACAGAGCGAGGTATTCGTTCTGGGGCCGGTTCTGAGCACACCCGCCGACGGCAAAAGCATTTACGCCGCGCTGACCGCCGGCCGCTATGCCATGGGGGACCTGGGCTGGATCGAAGCCCTGTGCGCCCTGATCCCGACCCTGCCGGTGATGTCCTACGCGGTTTTCGGCCGATACGTCATGCTGGTGCACAATGTGCTGACGGGCAGGCAGCTGGGCCTGGAAGCGCTCAGCGCGGACGCCGGGCTCCGGGAAAAGGAACAGGCGTATGACATCAGCGAGCGCAACCGGGTGGATGTATACAAATCGGAGCAGGCGCTGCTGGACGTGGTCCGGCGGGGAGAGATCAATTATCACCAGGTGCTGAACCGCAGCAGCAGCCTGAGCCCCGGCGTACCGGTGCGGAGCCGGGATCCCCTGCGGCAGATGAAAACCAGCATCGTGGTTTTCACGACGCTGGTGACACGGGCCGCCATGGAGGGCGGCCTGTCCCCGGAGATCGCCTATCCGCTGGGGGATTCCTATATTCAGACGGCGGAGGACTGCCGGGATTCCGGGGAACTGAACTCGCTGGCACAGACCATGTACCACGATTTTATCTACCGGGTGCATCAGCAACACATGGATCCGCGGTATTCGCACGCCATCCAGAAATGCTGCGACTACATCGAGATGTCCCTGGACCGGAAAATCCACGCCAGGGACCTGGCGGCCCTGGTGGGCTATACCGAGTATTACCTGACGGAGAAGTTCAGATCGGAAACGGGCCTTTCCGTCAGCGATTATGTCCGTAAGGCCAAAATCAGCCGGGCGAAGATGCTGCTTCAGTCCACGGACATGAGCGTCAGCGAAATCGCGGAGCGGCTGGCCTTCAATTCGGCCAATTACCTGATCCGTGTGTTCAAAGAGCTGGAAGGCTGCACCCCCGCCGCGTACAGGGCCGCCTTCGTCTCCGGCCGGTAGCGCGGCGGGCCGGTTTCGACGGATACTGCCCGCCCGCGCCGAATGCGGCCGCTTGGGCGATGCTCCTGTTTTCACGGCGGGTTTCCGATCCGCCGCGGCATTGACACCGGGGTGGGAATGGCATAGAATGGCCGGGATCAGATGGTAAAGGATATGGCGACGGATGATTTGGAACATGCTGCGCAGGGTGGTTCTCGGACCGCTGGAACTGCTGTTTGATACGGTATACGCCCTGGGCTTCCGGGTGACGGGGAGCCCGGGGCTGTCCATTGTGCTGCTGAGCCTGGTGGTCAACCTGATGCTGCTTCCGCTGCACCGCAGGGCCGACCAGATTCAGGAGAAGGAGCGGGAGCAGGCCAGGCGGCTGAAGCCGGGCATTGACAAAATCAAAAGGGCCTTCAAAGGCGACGAGCGCTTCATGATTCTGCAGACCTACTACCGGCAGAATCATTACAGGCCGTATTACGTGCTGAGGGGATCCCTGTCCCTGCTGCTGGAGGTTCCTTTTTTTATGGCCGCGTACCGTTACCTGTCCGGGCTCAGCCTGCTGCGTGGCGCGGCGTTCGGGCCGATCCGGGACCTTGGGCAGCCGGACGGCCTGATCATGCTGGGCGGCGTGGCTTTTCATCTGCTGCCCATCCTGATGACAGCCATCAGCATGGTATCCGGGACGGTTTATACCCGGGGCCTCCCCCGCAGAAACCGGATCCAGCTGTACGGGATGGCGGCGCTCTTTCTGGCGCTGCTGTATCAGGCGCCGTCCGGCCTCGCCCTGTACTGGACGCTGAACAACGCCTTTTCGCTGGGGAAGAACCTGATCCGGAACAGGGCCGGAAAGGCCCGGAAGGAAGAAAAAGCGGGACCAGCGGCGGACCGGGCGGTCTGCCTGGTTTTCTGCGGCGGCTGCGCGGCGATGACCCTGCTGCTGGGCATGCTGATTCCTTCCGCGGTGGTGAGCGCGTCCCCCGGGGAGTTTGTGGTGATCCGGGCGTTTCAGTCCCCGGTGCGGTATGTTCTTTCCGCCGCGCTGACGGCGGCGGGCGCCCTCCTGGTTTGGGGGATTCTTTTTTTCAGGCTCTCCTCCGGGAAGAGCAGAAGAAGGATGGCGGCCGGCCTTGCGGCCGCGGCCGTGGCCGGGGTGGTGGATTACCTGTTCTTCGGGCGGGATTACGGGAATCTTTCCCCGGGGCTGAAGTATGACGATCCCCTGACCATCCTGCCCTCCGCGTGGCTGCTGAACCTGGGCGTGATCCTGGCCGCTTCCGGGCTGACCGTTTTCCTCTGGAGGAAAAGAAAGGCGGCGCTGGCGGCGCTGCTGGCCGCCGCGTGCTTCGGCATGTGCGTCCTGAGCGCCGGAAACATCCGGGAAATCCGGGCGGAGGCGGCCGCGCTGGAGATCGTGGCGGAACAGGAAAGGGAAAAGCCGTCGCCTTCCTTCACCCTGTCCCGGGAGGGAAAAAACGTGATTGTGATCATGCTGGACCGGTGCATCAACGGGTTCATTCCCTATATTCTGGAGGAAAACCCGACCGTGGCGGCGCAGTTCAGCGGCTTTACCTATTATCCGAATACCCTGGCTTTCGGCCGGAACACCAATGTCTGCACGCCCGCGCTTTACGCGGGATATGAATACCGGCCGTTTGAAATGGACAAAAGGGCGGACATGAGCCTGCCGGAGAAGCAGAACGAGGCGCTGAAGGTGATGCCGGTGCTGTTCATGGAAAACGGCTTTGAGGTCACGGTCTGCGATCCGCCCTACGCGGGGTACCTGTGGATCCCGGACCTGAGCATCTACGATGATTATCCCGCCATCCGGCGGTTCAACACCAACGGCGCTTTCATGGACCAGGAGGAGACCGCCCGGAAAATGGACGAAACCGTTGACCGGAATCTGTTCTGCTACAGCGTTTTCCGCGCGGCGCCCGTGCCGCTGCAGGGGCTGATCTATGACAACGGGAAATACAACGAGGCGGAAGCCCAGACGCTGGCCCCCTGGGAGGAATACGGCGCCGTTTTTTTCGCCGAATCGGAGACACGGAGCACCGGCATCTCGGAGGAATTCATGAAAGCCTATACCGCCCTGCAGCACCTGACGGAGATGACGGGGATCGCCGGGGACGGGGAAACGGCGTCCGGGGAAAAAACCTTTCTGATGCTCAGCAACACGGCCACCCATGACGTGATCCTGCTGCAGGAACCGGAATATGAGCCCCGGGCGGTGGTGGACAACACCGAATACGAGGCGGCGCACCGGGTGCGGGTGTCCGCCCGGGGCGGAAAGATGGAACTGAAGACTCTGGCCCAGATGGAGCACTATCAGTGCGACACGGCCGCGCTGATCCAGCTGGGAAGGTGGTTTGATTTCCTGCGGGAAAACGGCGTATGGGAGAATACGCGGATCATCCTGGTCAGCGACCATGGCTACGACCTGGATTTGAACCACATCCTGACCGGCGGGACGGAAGGGGAGAATCCACTGGCGCCCTATGACGGCATCATGGCCTACAACGCCCTGATGATGATCAAGGACTTCGGGAGCGGGGAGGACTTTCAGACGGATCCGGCTTTCATGACCATCGCGGACACGCCGACGGAAGCCATGCGCGGCCTGATTGAAAACCCGGTGAATCCCTTTACCGGAAATCCGATCTCCGAGGAGGCGAAGAACGGGGAGGACCAGTACGTGATGCTGACCGACTGGCGGATCGCGGAAAACCACGGCAACACGTACACGGATCCGGTGCGGCTGACGCTGAAGAACGAAAACGTGCTGGACGAAAGCAACTGGAGCCTTCCCTGAGGGGCTGGAGGGAAAAGCGGATGTTCTTTTATATTGATCCCGGCACGGGGAGCATGCTGTTCACCATCCTGATCGGGGCGGCGGGCGCGGCCATTTACGTGCTGCGGAGCGTGTGGGTCAGGCTGAAATGCTTCTTCGCGGGCGGAAAGCGGGCGCGGGGGAAGCAGCCCGAAGCGCCCTTCGTTTTTTTCACCGACAGCAAACGCTACTGGACGATTTTCAAACCCCTGTGCGATGAAATGGAAAAACGGGGGGAAAGCGTGCTGTATCTGACCGCATCCCCGGACGACCCGATGCTGCGCGAGCGGTACGAACATGTGAAGACAGAATTTATCGGGGAAGGAAACCGGGCGTTTGCCCGGATGAACATGCTGCGGGCGGATGTGGTGCTTTCCAGCACCCCCGGGCTGGACGTCTACCAGTGGAAACGGTCCCGGGGCGTGAAATGGTACGTGCATGTGCTCCATGCCGCCAATGGGGTCACATCCTATCGGATGTTCGGCACCGACTATTATGACGCGCTGCTGCTGAGCGGAGAATACCAGATCCGGGATGTGCGGAGCCTGGAGACGCTCCGGCATCTGCCGGCCAAGGAATGTGTGCTGGCCGGGCTTCCGCATATGGACGCCATACTGGCAAGATGGAGGCAAAGGGGTCCCGCGCCGGCGCATGAGACGACGATCCTGCTGGCTCCGAGCTGGGGCCCCAGCAGCCTGCTGAACCGGTTCGGGGAGAAGATGATCGACATCCTGCGGGGAACCGGATACCGGATTATTCTCCGCCCCCACCCCCAGTCCCTGAGCTCGGAGAAGGAACTGATCGACAGGCTGCGGAAGCGCTTTCCGGAGGACGGAAAGCTGGAATGGAATTTCGACAACGACAACTTTGACGCCCTGTACCGGTCCGACCTGCTAATCTCCGACTATTCCAGCGTGGTGTTTGACTTCGCGCTGATTTTTGACCGGCCCGTGATTTATACGGATGTCTCCTTTGACAAGGAGCCGTACGACGCGGGATGGCTGGAGAAGGAAATGTGGATCCTGCGGACGCTGCCCAGAATCGGCGCGCAGCTGACAGGGGACAACCTTGAAAGACTGCCGGAGCTCATCGAAAAGAGCCTGAGCTCCCGGGCTTTCGCTGAGGGCCGGAAGGCGGCCGCGGCGGAGACATGGGCCCATCCCGGCCAATCGATCCCCGTCATCGCCGACTACCTGACGGAGGTCCGGGGGAGACTGACGGAGAAGGATGGGGAAAACCATGGGGAATAGCCCTGTTGCCCGCTGGCTGCGGGCGGTATCGCCGGCGCTCATCTGGCTTTTGCTGCGTCATGCCGGGAAAGGCCTGCCGCCGGCGGTGGGAATCTGCCTGGAGGCGGCGCTGGCCGCGGCGGCCTGGTGGCTGTTCCGCCGGGAGAAAGGGAAAACAGGATTCCGGCTGGAGGGAAAGGCCGGCCTGCTGTTTCTTGGCATCGGCATGCTGTGGGGCCTGGCCGGAAGGCTCTGCTTTGGGAAGCCGGCGGGCCAGGAGAACTCCCTGGCAGCGTTCTTCCGGCTGTGTATCCTCGGCCCGGCGGCGGAAGAGATCCTCTACCGGGGGCTGGTAGAGGGCCGTTTGCGGCGCCTCCTGCCGGAGAACGGCGCGGCGGCGGTCAGCGCCCTGCTTTTTGCCGCGGCCCATGATACCCCGGCGCGGATGGCCTGCGCCCTGGCCGCGGGTATCCTGTTCAGCGTGGCTTTCCGGAAAACGGGTTCCCTCGCGGTTCCCGTGCTCATGCATATGGTCATCAATATGGCGGCGTTCTGCTGAGATGCCCCCGCGCTGTGGCCCGTGATTCGTCATCTTTGCAAATCCTGCCGTGCCCTGGCAGGACCATGATGAAAAACGCCTCAGAACATTCCTTTCAACGTTCAGAGGCGCTTTTTGCGGCCTGCCGCGGAGACCAGGGGTTTTCCACCGCTTTTTACTGATTCCGAAGCTCCCAGAAGGCGATGGCCGCGGCGGCCGCCACATTCAGGGAGTCGATGCCTTCGGCCATGGGGATGCGGACGACGTGATCCATCCGTGAAAGGGTGGCCTCTGTCAGCCCTGTATCCTCCGTGCCCAGGAAAATGGCGGCCTTGTCCAGCCCGTGCAGCGCTTCATCCCCCAGCGGGATACACGGCTCCCGCAGGGCGAAGCCCAGCGTCAGAAAACCGTCCTTCCGGAGCGCTTCGATGGCTTCAGCGGCTTCACACCGGGTCCAGGGCAGGGTGAACGCCGCGCCCATGCACACCCGGACTGCCCGCCGGTGAAAGGGATCCGCGCAGTCCGGCGACAGCAGCAGCGCGTCCACCTTCAGCGCCGCGGCGGAACGGAAAATGGCCCCCACATTGGAAGGCTCATTCAGCCCTTCGAGGAAAGCCACCCGTTTTGCCCCCTGAAGACAGGAGGCGAGGGCCCTTTCCGGCGGGCGGGAAAAGGCGCAGAGCACCCAAGACCGCTGCAGGCGGAAACCGGTCAGCGCCTCCAGCAGGTCATCGTCCGCGGTATAGACCGGCGCGTCGCCCGCCCTGCGGACCAGATCCGCGCCGGTGGTATCAATCATCTTTCTCCGCATGAGCATCGCCACCGGCTGAAACCCCGAATCCAGCGCGGTGCGGACCACCTTCGGCCCTTCCGCGATCAGCATGGATTCCGCAGGGCGCTGCCGGCTCCGAAGCTGGGCGTCCGTCAGGCGGAAAAACATTTCCGTCCCGGGATCGGACATGGACGAAATCTCGATCACTGGCATTTCAAATCTCCCTCATTCCGCCGGCCGGGCGGAACGGCGGCCCGAACATCGTACAGCGCCGCGTAGGTCGGACGGCGATCCGCGGGGAGGTCGCTTTCTTCTTATCCATTCTTTTCCATCAGCGCCCGGATGTGATTAACGGCATCCTCCAGGGTGGCCGCGGAACCCTTCGTCACGCCCGCCACATAGGTGTTGCACAGGTTCATGGGGATCAGCACCCGATAGGCGGGGCTGGACGCTACGGCATTGGCCATGGCCGGGGTGATCTCGCCCATCATCGCGTCCGCGGTGGCGATGCCGAAGGGCCCGACGATGATCTGCGCGGCGCGGCAGGCTACGATCACGGCGTTCTCCCCGGTGGCGAGCTGATTGGCGCAGCCGGCGCTCAGCATATACTCCGTGGCCATGCTGTTGGTTCCCACGGCTGTAATATTGGCATCCGGGCAGGTTTTGCGGATGCTTTCCAGCAGCTTCCGGCCCAGCCTTCCGCCCTGGCCGTCGATGATGAGTATGTTCATGATCCGTCCTCCTGTAAAATGCCTGCAGGCCTTATAACCCTTGCATTTCACGCCTGTATCATAGCATAATTTAGAAAGAAAAGGAAGAAAAACAAGAGCATCGGGATTACCCGATATACTTTTTGTGCGACATCTTCACGTTATTCTGCTTGACCATGGCATAGTGCAGTGTGGTGTCGATTTTTTCATGGCCCAGCAGCCGCTGCATCTGCTCAATCGGCATTCCTTTGTCTATGGCAGTTGCAGCCATTGTCCGCCCGAATGTATGCGGATGTACATGATGACCATCCTATTATTCACCCTTTTTTTTCAGCATGATCCCGATTCCACAGGCCAACAGACGTTTATGAGGATTACGGGTTGATACGAACAGTGCCGGCTTTTTGTCTGTCCTGGTGTTCAGGTATTACTTCAGATTTTTACTGGTAAAATGACAAGCTTTGGGATAGAATAAAGTGAGTTCCAGCCCGAGTTCTTGTGAGGTGACTTTATGCTGAAGAACAAGATAGAAATCGACGTCAAGACCAGATGTATGAGGAAAGCGGGACACAGGCCCAGGTTGCCGGGCGTATCGGAACTTCAGCTCCTTATGTGAACAAATTCGTTCGGAACAAAGAGCAGATCGTTAACAAGGTTTTCTCGCCATGATGCTCTGCGGGTACACCGCCTGAAAGAAAAAAGGATTCAGTCCGCCTGAGAAGAAGCTGACGGAGGCAGAAGAGTGAACAAAATGACCGTATTCGCACCGGACTACTATACCGGATTCCGCTGCATCGCCGGGGCCTGCAGGCATTCCTGCTGCGTGGGCTGGGAAATTGACGTGGATCCGGATACGGCGGAACGGTATCAGACCATGGACGGGGCGCTGGGAGAAAAGCTGAGACGCTGCGTAAGCATGGACCCGTTTCCGCATTTTATTCTTTCCGCCGGGGAAAGATGCCCCTTCCTGACTGATCAGAATCTGTGCGAGATCATTCTGCAGGCAGGAGAAGGCCTGCTGTGCCAGATCTGCGCGGATCATCCGCGCTTTCGCAACTACTGGTCGGACAGGGTGGAAATCGGCCTGGGCCTGGCCTGTGAGGAAGCCGCGCGGCTCATCCTGACAAGCCCGCATCCTCTCCGGCTGGTTCCCCTGTCCGTGGAAACGGAGGAGGAGGCGGAGATTCCTTCTGAGGAGGAATCCGCTCTGCTGCGCCGCAGGGATCAGCTTCTGGCCTCCGTGTCCGAAACCGGCCCCCCGGCCAGGCTCCGGGAGTACCTGATCTATCGGCACCTGGCTGACGCCCTGTACGACGGCCGCGTCACGGAGCGCGTGCGCCTGGTGGACCGGGCTTTTGAACGGATTATCACGGCGTGGGACGGGCGGTCGGTCTCTGATCTGATCGAAATCGCGCGCGCCTTTTCCAATGAAGTGGAATATGACGATGAAAAACTGGAGCAGCTTCTGACAGCGCCCTGATCATTCCGCCGCGGCACGGAAAGCCTCCGGGCATTCGGAAAACGGAAGGATCCATTGGATTCGTCCTCAAAGAGGACAAAAAGAAAGGCCCTTCGCCGGTGGAAGATTGCCTCCACAGCGAAGGGCCTTTTGGTCTCCGGATTTCATTCCCACGCAATACAATCTGACGCTGTTGCTTCATTTGTGCTTCTCCGGTTTGTTCCGGCGATGCTGAAGCTGCAGATGATTTGCGTTTCCCGACGCTTCATATCCTTCTGGCGCTGCTTTGCGCTTCAGGTGGTCATTCTTCCTGCCTCACCCAGCTGATGGTTCCATCGTCCGCCGTCAGCGTCAGAACCGTCTGCTGGGCGTCATTGACCGTCATGGAATACGGAGCCGCTTCGGCTTCGTATTCCAGATTGCTGTAGGCCACGTAGAGGCCGATACCGTCTCCCTTTTCGCCGCCGTCCACCGCATAGGCTTCAAAATCGGCGGTCTGCGCACCGTTCATCATGGTGACGCCGTGGCCGGCTTCATCGATGGTCATGCGCAGGTCGACAGCGGCGTAATCCTCCCCAAAGGCGGAGAGATCAGCCTTCCAGCTGCCTGTAAAGCCGAGATCGGTCAGCTGACGCAGCGCTGTGTCCGCATGGGCGGAGTAGTCCATGTTTTCCAGGCAGAACAGAGCGATCACGTTGTCGATGGTGTCCGCATCGGCGTTTGCGTCAATGCCCGCCGCCAGCCAGTAGGCGTAGGGACCCACCATGTAGCCCTGCAGGGCTTCCAGGTCGCTGCCATAGCGGAATTCCAGGTGCCAGGTGGTGTCCATGGTGTCTTCCCGCATCATGAAGTAGTTGAATTCTCCCGCTTCGTCTGTGCTTTTGTAGACGTCCACGGGGAAGGCCATGGAGATTTCGGTGCCCTGATACATCATGGTCTCACCCTCGCCAATGTTGATCTTCCCCTGGTATTCATAGGTATGGGTTTCCTGGGTGCCGTCGTCCTTCAGAATCGTGACCGTGTGATCCTTGAAGGTCAGGCTCCGCGCTCCGTTGATGAAGTGGCAGTCAAAGGCATAGCCGCCATTCGCGAAAGCAGCGATGGCGTCTTCACCGTGCAGATTGCTGGTCACAGAACCCTGCAGAGCGGCTGTCATCGCGGGGGCTGTATCTTCACCCATGACCGCGCCGATGTAATCCTGCCAGAGGGGATTCCATTCCTCCGTCACGATGGTGTCAAACAGGCTGACATAGGTGGTGCCGTTTTCCCCGGCAATATCGGGCCAAACGCCCTGCTTGGCATAGGAGAAGACCAGCTCGGGATAGCCGAAGGCAGCTACCGTTACCGTGTACTGTTTTCCTGCCTCGAACAGCGGGCTTTCGCTGCCGTCGCGGGCCTTGACGCTCCCATCCGCATTCAGCACGCCGTTCTCATCCAGGGCGATGAAAGTGCCCACGGTGCCATGATGGCCGACGATTTCCTGTTCGGTGGCCTCTTCCGCGCCATCTGCCAGGATCTGCACATGCTGGATATTCTGCAGGTAATCCGCCATGGAGCCGGAGGCCAGCACGATGCCCTTTCCGTCAAAGGTGATATCCCCGGCGGCCAGGCCGCTGTCGATGATGAAATACGGCGCCTGGGCCGCGGCGGGGCCCCCCTCAAAGGCGGGAGCGCGGTATTTGCCGCTGGCATCCACCACGTTCACATAGTAGTAGCCGGCCTTCAGCGCCTCAGGCTGCGCGAAGGTGATGGTCACCGTGCCATCGGCGATGGCAACCGTATAGCTGTCCGCCGGGATGATTTCCTCGTTGCGGACGCCCCAGCGGATGTCCAGCACCTGCAGCGCAAAGTCCTCCGGCAGGGCATTCTGCAGGATCACGGTGCCTCCCTCCACGGATTCCACCGGCAGGGCACAGCCCTCCACGGGCAGGAAGGTCTTGCCCGCCTTGCCCTCCAGGGCGTTGACGACAGCTTCCTGCGCGGCCGCGCAGACCATGGTCGCACCGGAGACGGCATCCAAGCCGCGGGAAGTCATGTCCATGGCCCGGACCTCCTCCAGGGTCTTGCCGACGAAGCTTTCCAGCAGGCCGGCACTGACCGCCGCGTCGTAATAGGGCTTGTTTTTATTCGCCCAGAAGTCCTCGTTGCCCTCCTGCACGGAGCCTGCCGCGCCGGTGCCGTTGTCCGTCACGGCGGTGATGACGCCGCTGTCATCTACCGTAACGGCCAGCTTCACATTGTAAAACGGGGGATGAATGAAAGGGACGACGGAGGGATAGTTCCGCTGATCCACATTGGCGTCGCCTTCCAGCGTCTGATCAGCCAGCGCCGCACTCATGGCCAGCGCCAGGCACAGGGCCAGCACCACAGTCAATAGCTTCTTCATGTTCTTGTCCTCCTTAAATTCAACCTTTTTTACGCGTCGCACAGTGGCAGCGGGGGTTCCGCGCCGGCCTTCCCGCCTCCCTCAGCAAAGGCCTCCGCCGCGGCCGGGGCGTTCCCCGGGCCGCTCCAGTAGATGACTGCCGGTTTGTTCATGATGATTCCTTCCTTTCATGGTTGAATGTTTTGTATGAAAACTGCTTCGGCTGAACGGTCAGCCCGGGCAGGTTCCACCTCTCCATCTAGCAGTTAGCATATGCTAACCAATGCTTTGAAGAAATGCCGCCCAGCGCGTGAAACAACCATCTGCCAGGCGGCTCAACAGGAAGTTAGCCGTGTCTAACAACTGCATTATAACTCATCTTCGGCGAATTAACAAGATGAAAAATATATTTTCCCGGGATCCCGGCTTATCGAGACAGAAGGGGGCGGTCCAAAGAGGCCAAGGCTTTATTGATGCGCTCGTATGGTCAATGTACATCAACTCAAGCTCTAATCTCATCCGCTTTTTATTCCCCAAAACATCATAAATTTTCATTTTGGGGAACAGCGTCCGCCAGCCAGTCAGCGGCATCGATGATCCGGATGCCCTCATGCTGCCAGGCAGGCTGGTATATCCGGGCAATCAGGAGTTTGGGATAGGCATCGCGGATCCTCAGCAGCGGATCAATCTCCCGCTGGAAAGTATCAGGAGATGAGATGTCGTTGGCAATCTGAATATACAGCCTTTCTCCTTGGCGAATTGCCACGAAGTCGATTTCCTTCTGATACAGAACGCCCACATACACCTCATAACCCCGCCGAAGCAGTTCTACGGCGACGATGTTCTCCAGCACACGGCCATAGTCCATATTCTTTGTGCCGAGCCGGGCGAATCGGAAACTGTGATCCGTCAGATAGTACTTATCCTCTGACCGGAGGTATCGCTTTCCCCGGATGTCATAACGGCGGATGCGATAAAACGCAAAGGCCTTGCACAGCGCGTCGATGTACTTTCCGATGGTTTTGTGATCGGCCTTCTTTTTTCCAGAGGCCAGTGTGCTGGCGATGGTTCGAACGGACGTCACGTTGCCGATATTGTCCATCAGGAAGTCGATCAGTTCATGGAGCAGCGGCTCGTTCCGGAGATGATATTTGGTCATGATGTCCCGGACGATCAGCGCGTTCAGGACTTCCGTGTTGATGTACCGGTATTTCTGAACTTCGTTTTTGTACAGATACGACCCTGCCATGCCACCTTCGCGGATGTAGCTGCTCAGGCTGCCGTACAAGTTTTCAGACGGAAAATAGGCAAGATATTCGCTGAAAGAGAAGGGGAAGACATGCACCTCATAGGTCCTTCCCACAAAGAGTGTGGCCAGATCGCTGCTCTGCAGAAAGGCATTTGAACCGGTCACCCAGATGTCATATTTCTCCTTCGCGTGAAGGCTGTTGATGGCCTTTTCGAAGGAAGGACACCTCTGTACTTCATCGATTAGCACATAATTGTTCTTCCCCGCCTGATATCGCGCTTCGATATCCTGCTCCAGCGCATGGTACTCCAGCAGAATCTCAAACTCCGTCAGATTGAAGTTGATATGGATGATGTTTGCGCTGGAATCCGCCTGTTTCAGCCGATCCGAGAACGCTTCCAACAGTTTCGATTTGCCTGACCGCCTGACACCGGTGATGACTTTGATGTCCGGCGTCAGCGCCAGCGAACCCATTTCCTCAAGATACGCAGAGCGAATGATCAGCTTCAACGCGTAGCCCTCCTCTCCGAATGGTTTCATTATACAACGGCTATTCCCCAATATCAAGAAATCTTTAAAATTGGGGAATAATTATACTTCTCCTCACGAAATGTGGACATAAATGGGTCATCAGTTTTGACCCATTCCTGACCTGATTATTCCAGATAATGCTGATTCGCTTTGCAAGGCACCATGATCCCATAAAGAAAGCCCTCCGTCCGTGGAAGATTTCCTCCACAGCGAAGGACTTTTCAAATAGGTTTTATCACAGGGATTTTACTATGTTTTTTAGGCTGTAAGGCGCTCAACGATTTTGTCATTTTCAGGCTCATCGTGAACGTCACTGAACATATCGATTTTATTCCCACTCTCTCGGACTTAACACATTACGTATAATTTATGTGTTTCTGTTTCCAGGTGGTGACTCTGATTCTCTGTGGTATTCCTATTCTCCTGCCTATACAGCCTTTGGTTATCAAAATGTTATCACGGTGATAACCGGGGCTGAATCGCTGTAGAGAATGAATGGTTCCCACCACGTATACATTATACTCTAAGATGCGCTTGTTTTCTATAAGATACTTCATTGATACTTCATTGATTGATCATGCGTTCTCTTTTTGCATTATGTCCTCCAGTAATGCGCCACATACTTCAGAATCAACGAAACGGATCATGTTGTCTTCTTCCTTTGACCGTGACAGGAGATTTGCGCTGCCATACCAGACCGTTTGACGATCCAGAATGGCAAAATGCTCATGCAACGCTGACAGTGCCTCCACCCATATGTTTTGATCCCTCATCATATGAATCAATTCCGCAACGACTTCTCGCTGCTCTTCCGGGTATTGTTCTGCAGCAAGCGTATAAACAGCTATACGCACATTCCTTTGGTAAAGGGATGGGAGGAGATCCAGCAGCCATTGCGTTCTTTCTCGATTGAGCCCTGGGCTGGCGATGATCAGTTCCTGATGAACTGCCGCAGCATCCAACTCAAAATGCTTACGGATCTCATGTTCATCATATATGCCATGCGGACCTTTCCCTACAGCGGATGGTTGTTCAGCGATTGTATATCCGATCTTCTTGTAGGCCCGGAGCCTTTTGCGGAACATCTGATCCAGAACACGCACATGACTGTCAACATAGTCATAGATCATGATTTCTGTTTTCCCTGCATATGCTCTATGAAGACGTCCTGCGTATTGCTCCACGTTTCCTTCCCAGGCAATTGGTGTTGTCAACATCAGCGTGTCCAAACGAGGAAAGTTGAATCCTTCGCCGATATACTGACCGATCGCAATCAAAAGCACACTTTCATTTGTAGGAACACCCTGCATTGCAGAGCGAATCGCGTCTCTCTCTTTTGTGCTTCGGCCACCCTGCAAAAGAAATATATGCTTTGCACTTCCTTGGAGCATCTTCTCCAGCTCGGCGGCATGTTCCCGAAACCGCGTCAACAGCAGAGGTGAATGGTCTTCTGCAATGCAAGCTTTTACATCGTTTACAATCTGTTGATTCCTGCGCACATCGTGAATAACGGCTTGATACGCTTCCTGGATTTGCCATGGCTCGCCGGCATTGATCAACGCGGTAAATCGTGGGCGAACAGTGCAAGTAAATCCCCATGCCCATAAACTGGGCGCCACGATAAATGAAACCGGGGAGCTGGTAAAGCAAGGGATCAAGGCGTATAATAGCCATGGCGGCGAAAGTCGATGATTTTATGGGCCTGTAGCCCGACAAGTAAATTG
>JAFUGS010000034.1 GCA_017469265.1 Clostridia bacterium | reverse complement strand
CCGGGCGGAGCCGGTTTCGCTGCTCCGCATGATCTGCTCCGTAATGTCCAGCACATGGCAGGCCATTTCCTTGGACACGCGGGTATTCCCGCCCTCCCGGATCACCCGGGCCATGTCCGCCGGACCGATTCCCCGGGCGTTTTCGCTCAGATCGTTCACCGGCTCCAGCACCACCGGCTTCATGCCGTTTTCGGAACTCTCCGGCTGCCCCGGGATAAAGGCTGGAATCAGCGTGACCTGTCCGCCGAACTGGTTCGCGTCCCCCAGCTTCAGCATGCCTTTCGTCCCGTAAACCGTAAAATACGCCAGATCCGCCGGGATGCTGTCCCCGTTCAGGGCAAAGGTACCGGTGACGCCGCTTTCCGTGGTCAGCACCGCGTAAACCTGGCTTTCGTTGTCATAGATATAATCCTGTCCGTATTCCGGGCTGTCCGGAATCATATTGGTCCGCACCCGGCTCCGGTTTTTGACGGTGCCGAACACCTGCTTCATCGGTCCCAGCAGGCTGACCAGCGCCGTCAGGTAATACACCCCATAGTCGTAGCAGATTCCGCCGTAGGGCATCCGGAGGAATTTGAACAGGCCGGCCAGCATGGTGATGTTCCGGTTGGCCACCACGTGGAAGGACGTAACATCCCCGATCAGGCCGTCATCGATCGCCTTCCGGGCCGTCTGCAGCGCGCTGCCCAGAAAGGTCTCCGGCGCCGAGCCCAGGCATAGGCCGCGTTCCTCCGCCAGGCGGATCAGCTCCGTGGCTTCCTCCACCGTCGTGGCGATGGGCTTTTCCGTGTAAACATGTTTGCCCGCGGACAGTCCACGCCGGATCAGGTCAAAATGGGTCGGCGCGGGCGTCAGGATCACCAGCATTTCGACTTCGGGATCCTCCAGGATTTCCTCGAAGGTCTGCGGCCTGACGCCGTATTTCTTTCCCTGGCGGATGGCGCTTTCCATTCCCTTGGCGCAGCAGGAAACCACCTCCAGCTCCGGATGCTTTCCGATCATGTTCCGAAAGTACACATCGCTGATGCTTCCGCATCCCACCACCGCGGTCTTTACCGGCTGAATGCGCATTTGCATTCATCTCCTTATCCGTTCGAATGTGTGAAACATTGCTAATGAATAGATATTATACCGCTTTTTTACCATATGTGAAATACTTTTTCCTCGAACGATTCAGGTTATTCCGTTTAACGCCTTTTCAACGCCGCCTTTCTTGTCCGCGGAGCTCTTTGGTGCACCGGTGTCTCGGTCCGCCGCCTTTCTCCAAGTTTCATTTTCCTTTGCTTCCAGGGCGAAGGGTATTCTGGTATAATGGCAGCGGTCAGAATACCCTGGTAATGCGGATGGATTCCGTAGAGCAGCATGATCTCGCTCTGCTCAGTTCAGTTGCGTTCGAGGAGTCTCATGTTCCGCCCCTGTTCCCGGGTTGAAAAGCATGAAAGAGGTTTAAAAAATGGAGCAGCCAAAGAGAATCAAGGTCCGGGGTGCCCGGGTTCATAACCTGAAAAATATCAGTGTGGACATCCCCCTTCATGAAATTGTCGGCATCGCCGGTGTCTCCGGCTCCGGAAAGTCCTCGCTGGCCCTGGGCGTCCTGTACGCGGAGGGCTCGCGGCGGTATCTGGAATCCCTTTCCACCTATACCCGGCGGCGAATGACCCAGGCTTCCAGGGCCGATGTGGACGAGGTGCTGTATGTCCCCGCTTCCCTGGCCCTGCATCAGCGGCCGGGGGTTCCGGGAATCCGTTCCACCTTCGGCACCGGTACGGAGCTGCTGAACAGCCTGCGGCTGATGTTTTCCCGGCTGTCCTCCCATCGCTGCCCGAACGGACACTATGTGGAACCGGGATTCCAGGTGTCCCTCATGCAGGAGATCGTATGTCCGGAATGCGGAGAGCATTTTTACGGTCCCGGCGCGGAGGAGCTGGCCTTCAATTCCCAGGGAGCCTGCAAGTGCTGCGGCGGCACCGGCACGGTCCGGACGGTGGACCGCGGTACGCTGGTCCCGGATGAGGGGCTCTCCATCGACGAGGGCGCCGTGGCGCCCTGGAATTCCCTCATGTGGTCCCTGATGACCGATGTCTGCCGCGCCATGGGGGTGCGGACGGATATTCCCTTCCGGGACCTGACAGAAGAAGAAAAGGCGATCGTCTACGACGGTCCGATGGTAAAAAAGCATATTTTTTACCGCCCGAAAAAGGCGGACACCGCCACGGCCGGAGAAATGGACTTCACCTACTACAGCGCGACGGCCACCGTATTGAACGCGCTGAACAAGGTGAAGGACGAAAAGGGCATGAAGCGGGTGGAAAAGTTCCTCCGGGAGGACGTTTGCCCGGAATGCCGCGGCACAAGGCTGTCGGACGCCGCCCGTGCCCCCCGGCTGATGGGCATCTCCCTGGATCAGGCCTGCCAGATGACCCTGAAGGATTCCATTGAATGGGTCCGGCGCGTGCCCGATTCCCTGCCGGAGGCGATGCGGCCCATGGCGCGGAATATCTGTGAGGCTTATCTGGAGGTGGCGGCCAGGCTGATGGAACTGGGGCTGGGTTATCTCACCCTGGACAGGGCCTCCTCCACCCTGTCCACCGGGGAACGTCAGCGGATGCAGCTGGCCCGCGCGGTGCGCAACCGGACAACGGGTGTGCTGTACGTGCTGGACGAACCGTCCATCGGGCTGCATCCGGCAAACATCGTCGGTTTGAACGGGGTTATGCGGGATCTGGTCCGGGATGGCAACTCCGTGCTGCTGGTGGATCACGATACCCAGATCCTGAAGGAATCGGACTGGCTCATCGAAATGGGCCCGGAAGCCGGGGCGAAAGGCGGAACGGTCATTGCCGAGGGAACCGTCCGGGACATTGAAAACAACGAAGCCTCCGTGATCGGCGGCTATCTTTCCGGAAAGCGAAATCCGCTCCGCCCCGGGAGCGGGAAAAGCATTTTCACCGGCGGTGAGATCCGGATGGAGACCGGCCGGATCCATACGGTCAACCCGCTCTCCGTCAGGATTCCCAAAGGGAAACTGACGGTCATCACCGGCGTGTCGGGATCCGGAAAAACAACCCTGATTCTGGAAAGCCTGGTTCCCGCGCTGGACGCACTCTGCGGTGGGAAGAAGATGCCCGCGCATATCCGGTCCGTCGAAGCGGAGGGAATCAGGCACGTCAAGCTGATTGACGCCACCCCCATCGGGATCAACGTACGCTCTACCGTAGCCACCTACGCGAACGTGCATGACGAGCTGCGGAAAATTTACGCACGGACCCGTTCCGCGAAACAGTATGGGTATAAGGCCGGTGAGTTTTCCTATAATACCGGCTCTCTCCGGTGTCCGGTCTGCGATGGAACCGGGCAGATTTCACTGGATGTGCAGTTCCTGCCGGATGTAAACATCCCCTGTCCCGAATGCCGCGGCTCCCGCTATGGCCGTGACGCCAAGAAAATCCGGTACAAAAACAGCTCCGGGCAGGAGCTTTCCCTGCCGGAGCTGATGGATCTGGACGTCAGTTCCGCGCTGTCCTTCTGTCATGAAATGAGCGCGGTCAGGCCCAGGCTGGAAATCCTGCGCGATCTGGGCCTCGGTTACCTGACCCTTGGAGAGGAAACGCCGGGGCTTTCCGGCGGGGAGGCGCAGCGGCTGAAGCTGGCCTCCGAAATGGGCCGGCAGCAGGATGATTCCGTCTTTGTCTTTGACGAGCCGACCATCGGCCTGCACCCGAAGGATGTGGAAACGCTG
>JAFUGS010000033.1 GCA_017469265.1 Clostridia bacterium | reverse complement strand
CATAAGCGGCACTCCCCAGGCAATAACAAATAGTATCTTTTACTTCGCAGGCATGACTGTAATCTCCTTAGTCATGAAATGCTCCTTCTCCATCACTGTGAAAAGTGCCCTACACTATAATCATTTTTCACGCACATACTCATAGAAGTTGAAGATGAACGCGTCTCCGTTACCGCGCCGGAAAGCGCCAGCCCGACCGTAGTTCGCCTCCATCGCTCTGTTTTTCATCTCTGCGTTCACAATGTTCCAGCCTCCATAAGCCGGCTCCAGTGTCCACCATGTCAGCTCCTCACGTTCCGGTTCAGCTGACAGCGCGATTCCATTCGCAGTGGAAACCAGCCATCTTCCCTCCGGGTCGCGGAAGCGGTACATTCCGTTCTCAGTGGTCTGCACCGTGAACACGAGAGTCGCGTCGGGCTGTGGCGTTTTGAGGGCTGTTCCCTGTGCTTCCCAGGCCTCCGTTTCCAGGAAGCTGCTGATCTGCCGCCCGGTGATTGTACATTGTTCCGCTTCGCTAAAGATCACAACGTGCTGTCCGTCCTTCGGCGCGGATACCAGAACCGCTGCTGTCTCTTCCTCCGGAAGCGCCATATCCTCAAGACTTCCGGAGAAGGTGTTTTTCCACGTCCAGTTGAATTCCGTCGGCGTCACACGGCCCTTCAGGATGATGTATTCCGCAATCAGGTCCTGGATGACTTCTCCGCTTTCATCCGTCTGTCTCCAGATGGCATCCTCGGCAGAAAAGTCCCGCAGGCCGCACCGTTCATTGCCCAGAACATAATCGCTTACAGCGGCCAGATATGTCCTTTCCGGATCAAAGGATCGGCCATTGGCAAATCCTTCGATGACAATCTTCTCCCCGTCCGACCTGGCCATGTCACAGGTATAGTTCATCCCGCCGAAAACAAGATGCGTGTTCTGGTGACCTTTCGCGTAAATAAACGCTTCTCCGTCATGCACGCGTACACCAAGCCGCCCGGCAGCGTTTTCCTCCATTACGGCCTTGATCTGTGCGCCTGTCATGGGAATCACCAGAACCATGTTCGAAAAACGGTTGAGCTGGTAAACATCCCTCAGGGAGATCGGACCGGCATGCATCACATAGCGTTCAGACACCTTACAGTTAAGGATGGAAATATCCGTGTCCAGATGATCTCCCCCTGTCTTCGCCATCAGCGCCTGTTCGCCGATCTCCTCAGCCATCTCGGCGATCCGTCGGGTTGTCATATCAATACAGGCCGCGGCAATCAGATTCATGGAATCCGTCTGTTCCCGAAAAAACTGCCGGTTTTCGTCCCACTCGCCCTCCGCAGTTCCCAGTGGCTGTGTCACGTGATGTTCCGCCATTTCTGCGTAGGGCCGAACCAGCTCCTGAAGTCTTTCATCCACCGCGAAGCGGGAAGGATCCAGGTTTCCGTTTTCCAGTATCTCCCAGGCGAGCTTTCCATCCTCGTCCTCCGTAAAGCGGAAAACGATATGGGTCAGTTTCTGACCGCCGCCGTTGACCAGCGGGATCTCCCGCCCGTCCGCATTCGCGATCATGCTGCTGGAATACCCTGCTGTATGGTCATGCCCGTTGATCATCAGGTCGATGTCATGGCTTTCCATGATCATACGAAGCGCCTGATTTGCAGTATTGACGCCATACACAAGCTCCGTTCCGGCTGCGTCTCCGAGGCCCCCGTGATAGGACACGATGATGAATTCGCATCCCTGCGCCTTCATCTCCGGCAGGAACAGATTTACCTCTTCCGTCATGGAGAAATCTGAATTCCCTGGATGTACAAACTGCAGCCCCGGGAAGTTATACGGCAGGTCCCACCGGGGAATATCGCAGTTTTCCAGTCCCAGAATACCGATTTTGTGCACATGTCCGTTTACCGCGATTTGCTTTATGATATAAGGTGTAAAGGCACTGTCGCCCGCATTCGTTCCTGCTTCCGTTCCGTCTTGGCAGATATTGGCCGCCAGCACAGGAACGCCACTTTCCTCCAGCCACCTGTAGTTTTCCTGCATCACTTCCCAGGGATAGTTGAATTCATGGTTACCCAGTACGGATGCCGTATAGCCGATTTCCTTCAGGCAAAGGGCCATGACCAGTGGGGCATCCGACTGATCCAGATGGCGCTGCATCAGCTGGTACTCCGATACCTGAGTGCCCTGATACAGATCACCGTTATCAATCAGGATCACCTGTTCCTTCCCATACTTCTCCCGGATTTCATTCACTGCAGTGGAAATACGCAGGAGATTGTTTTTCTCCGTAGAACCGGTCAGAACATTGGTATCCCAGCATTTTCCGTGCAGATCGGTGGTGGAAAGAATCACGATGTCGGTATAGGCTGCCTTTTCCTCTGCGGCCGCTCCGCACATCATCGCAAAAGCGCAGACCGCCAGCAGCAGGATTATTACTCTGTTTAATCTGTTCATGCTTTCAGCCCCTTCCTCCTGACATCGAGCGAATATGCATCCTGCAGGATATCGTATATGGTGTTCCTCGGAAAATCGGAAATCTTTCTGACCCTGGTCTGAATCGTGCTGGACATATGCTCTTCCTCCATTCCGGGATTAATGCCAGAAATTATCCCTTTCCCCGGTCGCCACGCAATGATCAGGATTCCTCGCCTTTTGGTCTACTTCTCCTTTGGCAGGAATACATATGCGCCCATGTCCATAACATTCAGATCGGATGCGCTGACCTTATCCCTGTCATT
>JAFUGS010000032.1 GCA_017469265.1 Clostridia bacterium | reverse complement strand
TTCCGCCCCGCCGGCCAGCGCGGCCCGGGCCGCCGTGACGGCGCCGTGGCCGTAGCCGTCCGCCTTGACCACGGCCATGATCCCGGCGCTTTTCGGCACGGCGCCGCGCAGCAGCGCCATGTTATGCCGAATGGCATCCGGATCAATAATGCGAACATTCCTCGGCGTCATGCTTCCCGATTCCTTTCATCCCTCGGCGGCGGAACCGCCTCATTCCTTCGGATATGTATGCTGGTGGATCTGCGCGTTCAGCATGTTGATGTCCCCGCAGCCCATGGTGATCACCAGATCCCCGGACTGCCAGTGTTCGCGCAGATACCGCTCCGTGTCATCAAAGCTGGGGGTCCACACCGCGTCGATGCCGTGGGCCTTCATGCCCTCCACCAGCATGCCGCTGTTCAGGTCCCCGGGATCCGCCTCCCGCGCCGCGCAGATATCCGTCACCAGCGTAAAGTCCGCCGCTGCCGTGCAGGTCAGGTAATCCTGAAACAGGGTCCGCACCCGGCTGAAGGTATGGGGCTGCATCACCGCCCACAGCCGGCCCCTGCAGCGCTTTCTCGCGATGGACAGTGCGTTCCGCATCTCCGCCGGATTGTGGCCGTAATCGTGAAAAATCTCGACCCCGTCAATCGTGTCCGTCAGCTCAAAGCGCCTGTGCGCCCCCGTAAACCGCTCCAGCGTGTCCGCGGCCTTCTCCGCGGGCAGGCCCAGGGCGTCCGACGCGGCCAGCGCCGCCAGCGCGTTCATGACATTGAAGTCCCCCGGCACGCCCATCCGCACCCGGGTCACCCGCTCCCTTCCCCGCATCAGGTCAAAAGATGCGTATCCCCGGTCATCCTCCGTCAGGTTCCCGGGGCGCCAGTCGTTCTCCGGCCTGAAGCCAAAGAACACCTTCCGGCAGCGCAGCTTTTCGATCTGCCGTCTCACCCGGGGATCGTCCCCGTTCCCCAGGGCGATTCCCGTTTCCGGCAGCAGCCGCAGGTACTGGCCAAAGGTTTCCTCAATTTCGTCGATATCCCGATAGCAGTCCAGATGGTCCGCGTCAATGTTCAGCACCACCGCCACAGTGGGATTCATCCGCAGGAAGCTCCTGTTGAACTCGCAGGCTTCCGCCACAAAGATGTCGCTGTGGCCCACCCGGGTGCTGCCCCCGATGGCGTCCAGCCGCCCGCCGATATGGATGCTGGGATCCATCCCGTGCTCCAGCAGCATCTCGCTGAGCATGGAGGTGACCGTGGTCTTCCCATGAGCGCCGCAGACGCCCACCGCCTTCGCGTATCCCTCCATCAGCTGGCCCAGCAGCCAGGCCCGCTCCAGGGAGGGAATCCCCAGCCGGTCCGCTTCCCGGCGCTCCGGATTGTCCGGATGAATCGCCGCGCTGTAGCACACCAGGGCCGCGCCGTGCACGTTTTCCGCCCGGTGGCCGATAAAAACCCGGGCGCCGCGGTCCCGGACATTCTGGATCAGGTACCCCTCGTCCCGGTCGCTGCCGGTGACCGTGTACCCCTGATCCATCAGCATCTCCGCCAGCCCGCTCATGCTGCTGCCGCCAATGCCGATCAGGTGAATCCGCTGGCCCTGATAATCCCGAATATGAGGAATGCTCACCTTTTCACCTTCTTCAAATGACTGTCCCGCCCCGGGGACGGCACCGCCCGCCGGTTATTCCACCACAATCCGGGGATTCTGCCGGCTGGGACGGTAAAGCACGAAACGCCGCCCGATATGCTGCACCGGCTCCGCCCCCGTGGCCTCGCACAGCGCCTGCAGCGCTTCCCGGGCCTCCAGAGGACATCCCTGCTGGACGCAGCCCTTGATCAGCTCCCGGGCTTCCAGCGCGTCCTCGCACTCCCGGATGGTGTTCTCGCCAATGCCTTCCTTCCCGATGTACAGGATGGTCTCCAGCGTGTTGGCCATTCCCCGCAGCTGCGCTCTCTGTTTTCCTGTCATGTCTTTTTCTCCTTGCCCGCTTTTCCCGCGCCGGCCCGGCCGCCCGCCGGAAGCTTTTCATGTTCCTCCGGCATCCGCCCGCGCCGCGCGAGGGGCCCGCCCTCCGGCTTATTCCACAAAGTCAAATTCCATTTCGCCGATGCGCACCGTCGCGCCTTCGGCCGCGCCCGCCTCCCGCAGGGCGTCGATCACGCCCTGCTTCCGCAGCGTCCGGTGGAACCAGTTCAGGCTCTCCAGGTCGTCAAAGTTGACGCTGTCCAGCAGCCGTTCCATCCCGGGGCCTTCCACAAAGTACGTGGCACCGTCAAAAATGACCCGGAAGTCGTCCTCCTTCCGCTCCGGATCGGGCGCTTCCTCCTCCTGGTAATGAAGGATTGGCGGCAGGGTTTCCAGCATCCGGGCCGCTTCCGCCATCAGGGCGTCAAACCCCTGATGCGTCGCCGCGCTGACCGCGAAGACCGGTACATCCATGCCTGCCGCCAGGGCCTTCATCCGGGCCAGGTTCTCCTCCGCCCCCGGCAGATCCATTTTGTTGCAGACGATGATCTGCGGCTTCTCCGCCAGGGTGCCGTAGTGTTCCAGCTCCGTGTTGATCTGGTCCAGATCCTCCAGGGGATCCCGGCCCTCGCTGCCGCTGATATCCACCACGTGCATCAGCAGCCGGGTCCGCTCCACGTGACGCAGAAAGTCATGTCCCAGGCCCGCGCCTTCCGCCGCGCCTTCAATCAGCCCCGGAATATCCGCCAGGACGATGTCCTGCCCGTACTGCCGGACGATGCCCAGGTTCGGCGTCAGGGTCGTAAAATGATAGTTCCCCACCTTCGGCTTCGCGCTGGTCACCACGGACAGGATGGAGCTTTTTCCCACGTTGGGATAGCCCACCAGCCCCACATCCGCGATGGTCTTCAGCTCCAGCCGCAGGGTATGGATCTCCGTTTTGGTGCCTGGCTTGGCGAAATTCGGCGCCTGCCGGGTGGGCGTGGCAAAATGGCTGTTGCCCCATCCGCCCCGGCCTCCGTGCAGCAGCACCCGGGTCTCCCCGGCCTGATCCATGTCCGCCATGATCCTGCCGGTTTCGGCTTCCCGCACCACGGTGCCCACCGGCACCTTGATCACCAGGTCCTCTCCCTTTTTCCCGCTGCGCAGGCCGCTCATGCCGTCCCCGCCGTTTTCCGCCGTGTATTTGCTGCGGAAGCGGAAATCCAGCAGCGTGTGCATGTTCACATCCGCGTAGAGCAGCACATTGCCGCCCTTGCCGCCGTCGCCGCCGTCCGGTCCGCCGTTCTGGACGTATTTTTCCCGGTGGAAGGAGGCGGAACCGTTTCCGCCGTTCCCCGCCTTCGCGGTGATCCGTACCTGATCCACAAAGTTTGCCATGTCCGTTCCTCGATGCCGCCGGCCGGCGGGCTTCTGTCAGTTTCTGAGGGAATGCAGCGGCGCGGGGATCCGCCCGCCCCGGGCGATAAAATCCGCGTTTCCGCAGGGATTCACCGGCATCACCGGCGCGAAGCCCAGCAGCCCGCCAAACTCCACCCGGTCCCCCGCCCGCTTGCCGACGGCGGGAATCACGCGCACCGCGGTGGTCTTGTTGTTGATCATCCCGATGGCAGCCTCATCCGCGATGATGCCACTGATGGCCTCGGCACTGGTGTCCCCGGGGATGGCGATCATGTCCAGCCCCACGGAGCACACGCAGGTCATGGCCTCCAGCTTTTCCAGGGTCAGACGGCCGGAAGCCGCGGCCTCGATCATGCCAATATCCTCGCTCACGGGGATGAAGGCGCCGCTGAGGCCGCCCACATGGTTGCTGGCCATGACGCCGCCCTTCTTCACCGCGTCGTTCAGCAGCGCCAGCGCCGCCGTCGTCCCCGGCGCGCCGGTGCTCTCCAGGCCCATCTCCTCCAGGATATGGGCCACGGAGTCCCCCCTCGCGGGCGTGGGCGCCAGGCTCAGGTCCACAATGCCGAAGGGAATGTTCAGCCGCTGGCTGGCCTCTCTGGCCACCAGCTGGCCCACCCGGGTAATCTTGAAGGCGGTCCGCTTGATGGTTTCCGCCACAATGTCAAAGGGCTTGCCCCGGACCTCCTCCAGGGCCCTTTTCACGACCCCGGGGCCGGAAACCCCTACGTTGATGGCGCATTCCGGCTCGCCCACGCCGCAGAAGGCCCCCGCCATGAAGGGATTGTCCTCCACCGCATTGGCAAAAACCACCAGCTTGGCGCAGCCCAGCCCGTCCGAATCCGCGGTGCGCTCCGCGGTTTCCCGGATCACCTGGCCCATCTCCCGCACGGCGTTCATGTTGATGCCCGCCCGGGTGCTCGCCACGTTCACGCTGGCGCAGAGCCGCTCCGTCTCACTCAGCACCTCCGGGATGGAAGCCAGCAGCCGCTCATCCGCCCGGGTGGCGCCCTTGTGCATCAGCGCGGAATAGCCCCCCAGAAAGTTGACCCCCATCTCCTTCGCCGCCCGGTCCAGGGCCAGGGCGATGGGCCGGGGGTCCGCCTGACAGATCAGGCTCACCGGCGTCACGCTGATGCGCTTGTTCACAATGGGAATGCCGAATTCCCGCTCAATGGCCTCCCCGGTTTTCACCAGATCCTTCGCCACGCGGCAGATTTTATCATACACCCGCCGCGCGCAGGCTTCCGCGTCCTGGTCCGAGCAGTCCAGCAGGTTGATCCCCAGGGTAATGGTCCTTACGTCGAAATGCTCCTCCTGAATCATGCGCAGGGTCTGCATGATTTCGCCTGTTTCGATCATCTTTCCCTCCGTCAGATCCGGTGCATCGCGTCAAAAATGTCCATCCGCTGCATATGGATCTCCATCTTCAGCTCATCCCGGATGGGCTGCAGCGCCTGATTGATCCCGTCGAAATCCACCGGCGCGCCGGACAGATCCACGATCATCATCATGGTAAAATAGCCCCCAAGGATGGTCTGGCTGATGTCCAGGATGTTGACATTCAGCTCGCTCAGCCGGGTCGCCACCCTGGCAATGATCCCCGTGGCATCCAGCCCCGTCACGCTGATCAGCGCTTTCTTCATGCTCTCGTCCCCCTCGCGACTCCACAAAAATACAGCATATTATAGGTTCCGATCCCTTGAATTGTCAAGCGTTTCACGAGGGCGCCGGCCTGGTTCCAACCCCGCGTGCGCTTCCGCCCGTCATGGCACGGCGCCCAGGCCGTCACACCCCCAACCCGCCTTCCCCACCTCCGGCAGGCCAGCCCTGCCCGCCCTCTCCGCCTCCGGCAGGCACAAAAAACGCGCCTCTTTTCAGAGGCGCAAAATCCCGTCTTTTGCGGGAAACTTTCCTTTCCTGATCCGGATGCCGGAGGCGGCGGTTCAGGGCGCTGTTTTCGGCTTGTCTCCGCTCTTTTCTTCCTTTTCGTCCCCGCGGCCGTATCCGTACCCGTATCCTTCCCCGTATTGAGAGTAATGGGAATAGGAATAGTAATGATTCTTGTAATAATTCCGTTCGCTGCGGGTCTTGACGCTGACCCGGTTAATGATGCACCCAACCACGGGGCAGCCGCTCTGGTGAATCTGCTTCACCGCGTCCTTGACCTCGCCCTTCCGCCGCTTGCCGTGCTCCACCACCAGGATGACGCCGTCGCTGCTCCTGGCCACCACGGCGCTGTCCACCACCATGCCGATGGGCGGCACGTCCAGCAGCACCACGTCAAAGGCCTGCCGCAGGTACTCAATCATCTGCGTGAACTCCGGGCTGTCCAGCAGCGGCATGGGGTTGGCGATATCCTTGCCCGCGGGAATCAGATACGCGTCCGGAATGTTCGTGGCGTACACCACGTCCTCCAGGGAGTTGTATCCCGCCAGGTACTGGGCCAGCCCGGTGATATTCCCCCCGTTGATCTTGATTCCGAAATGGCTGAGCATGACGCTCTTGCGCAGGTCGCAGTCCACCACCACGACCTTCTTCTTCCGCCCCGCCAGGTTCTGCATGATGTGCATCACCAGGGAGCTCTTCCCTTCATTCTCCGTGCAGCTGGTAAAAACAAAACACTTCATGTTCCGGCCGACGAAGGAAAGGTTGGTGCAGATGGAGTTCAGCGCTTCCTCGCCCTGAAAATCCATTTTCTCAATGCGGGATATCTCACAGCTTCTCATGCCTTTCCTCCTTTCCCGGTCTGCTTGCTCTTCTTCCCGGAGCTTCTTCCGTGGAAGAAGCTGTCCTGCTCCGTCACCACGCCCAGGGTGGGCAGGCCCAGCAGTTTCTCGATGTCCTCCGGCGTGCGAACCTTGTCATCCGCGATATAGCGGATCACGACAACGGCGATCGCCACGATGGCGCCGAGCAGGAAACCGATCATCAGGTTCCTGCTTTTGTTGGGGGAGGAAGGTGTCAGGGGGAGGCGCGCCTCCTCAAACACGTTCGGCTGCTCCTGATCCATCTTGACCGCGATGAACTCGCAGGCCACCTTCGCGAAGGTGCTGGCGATGCTCCGCGCTTCCTCAGGATTCGGGCTTGTGACCGTGATGTACAGGATGCGCGTGTTGGACGGGTTGGACACGGAAACCATGTTGTTCAGCTGGCTGTATGTGTAGCCCAGGTTCAGTTCCTCAATCACCTGATCCTGTACATGCCAGTTGTGGAAAACCTCCTGATAGTCCTGCGCCAGATAGTTGCCGATCTGCAGATCCGACAGGTTGATGGCGGAATCCTTGCTGTTCACCACGTACAGCTTGGACGTGGACTTATACATGGGCGTCGCGATCTTAAACGAATAGATGCCCATGATCGCCGTCCCCAGCACCGCGCAAATCACCACCAGCAGCCAGTGATCCAGGATCTGCGTCAGCAGCTCCATCAGATCAATGGTTATTTCCTCATCCTGAACCGCCTCCTGGCTGATTTCCGGCAGTTCCTGATTCCGGAGTTCATCCCCCCTGCGTTTCCTTGCCATGGTTCCTCCTGTGTTCATTCCTGTTCTTCATTCTTTGCCGGACGATAGGCCGCCTTCAGAACCCACTGAGTCACGTCATCCGGCGCGGTATGATACTCCATGAATCCGTCCCGCCCGATGCTGTACTCCCCGGGAATCTGCTCCACCTCGGTCTGCTCATATCCAAAGGCCGCGTTAAACTCGTTGATCAGCCGGCCGCGGCTGGCGTTGGTCACCAGCCGATCTCCCATCGCGTCCAGCATGCTGCCAAAGAAGTTCGGATCCGCGTCCAGCTTCTCCCGCATCAGGGCCTTCGCCCCGTCCAGCCATTCCCGCTGGCGCAGCTGCCGGCTGGCGTTGGTTCCGTCCCCTACGCTCATCCGGCTCCGGACGAAGGTCTCCGCCTGCTTTCCCTGCAGCCGCAGCGTCTGCCCCGCCCGCATGTCCGGGGTGCCGAAGTCGTCCTTCAGCGTGACGGTTACGCCGCCCAGCATGTCATTGATGGTGGCCACGGCGGAATAATCCACCGCCATGAAAAGGTCGATGCCCAGATTGTCCAGGTAATGGCTGACCGCCTCAATCGTGTTTTCCGCGCATTCCCGCTGGTTGGCCCCGTACCCGTGGCTCAGGCAGATCTGCATGTTCATGTGTCCGCCTTCCTGTCCCAGGATGGTCAGCACATGCACCCGGGCGATGGTATCCCGTTCCACCTGCAGCTGGCGCACGGTTTTCCCCTCGTGATCAATCACCAGCAGCAGCAGAAAGTCCGCCTGGCCGCCGTCCCGGTACAGATACTGCGCCCCTTCCGACTGCCTGTCGACCCCCATCAGCAGCAGGGTGGTCAGCCCCGTCTTTTTATAATAGGTATCGCCCTTGTATATTTTCTCCTCGAACTTGCCGAAACCCTCCGTCATCTGGCTTCGGGTTTCCTTCACGCTGTGCTCCTCAAAGTAGCGGCCCACCAGGTACCCGCCCAGAGCCAGCACCAGCAGCACGGCCAGAAAAATCAGCGCCTTCAGCGATCTCCGGTTTCCCTTCCCTGCCACCTTCGCGCCCTCCTTCTCTGTACCCTGCTGGTCAGAATGCGGTGCGGCGTCTCTTCCACCAGCTCCCGCGCCCGGTCCTCGCCCAGTTCCTTCTTCAGCACCTTCCACGCTTCACCCATGTTCGGCTTCCGCGAGGTCAGATTATGCATATCGCTGGCCACGATGTCAATCATGCCGGCCTTCAGCGCCTTTCTGGCCCACCGGTCCCCCAGAAAGCCCTGGCTCCGGATGACCGTCTGCGCGTTCATCTGCAGCGTCGCGCCAAGATCCTTCATTTCCTCCAGCCAGGAAAACTCGTCCCGCAGGCAGGCGTACCGCTCCACGTGCGCCACCAGAACCTGCAGCCCGGCGTTCCCCATCTCCCGCAGCGCGTGCTGCATCATGCCCCAGGGTGTTTCCGGCATGAACTCCAGCAGCACAAAGCCGCTGCCGCCCAGGGTGGGCGCCGCCCCGGTCCGGGCCGCGGCCGCGGCCTCGGAGGTGTACATGATTTCGCAGCCGGGATGGAGCGTGATCTCCAGCCCTTCCTCCCACAAAAAAGCGCGAAGCTGGGCCAGGTGCTCCTCGTAGGCCTGTCGGGGAAAGTCCCGGTGCCCGGGGCGGCAGTGGCTGGTGCAGCAGATTTCTGTCACACCCGCTTCCGCCGCCTCCCGCAGCATCTCCTGGCTCATCTCCAGCGATCGGGATCCGTCATCCACGCCGAAGACCACATGCGTGTGAATGTCTGTCATCTTTCCGTTAAACAGGAAGAAAGGCTGTCACCAGATCGATGGCAGCCTTTTCTAGCTTGTCCTGTAATGCTTATTCGGCGGCTTCCACCAGCACGATCAGGGTGATGTTGCTGGCGCCGGCCATGGCCTTCAGCGTATCCGCCTGGAAGGTGATGTCAACCGTGTTGTCCGCGGGCGCCTTGGCGGAGCCTTCGAACCAGGCAGTATCCACCAGCGCCAGCGTGCGGGCCGCGGCGTCCTTCGCCACGCCGGCCACGTTGATCATTTCCGCGGTGTAGGAAGTCTCGTTCGCGATTTCCGGAGCGACTTCAACACTGATCACGTCCGCCACAACCAGCTTCGCGTCCACAGCCAGGTCTTCCGGGAAAGCGGTGCTGATGTCGCCGGCTTCCTTCGCCGCGTTCAGCGCGGTGATCAGCTCGTTGGCCGCGTCGGTGGTGGCCACGCGCCACATCAGCGGAGCGGCCACGGTCGTGGTGCTGCTGCTGCTGGAAGACGTGGTGGTCGTCACGGTCGTCTTCGTGCTCGTATCAGGAGAGTTGGCGGCCAGGGCGGCCGTCGCAGCCAGAACCATCGCCAGCGCCAGGATCAGAGCAAGAATCTTCTTCATTTTGGTACAGCCCCTTTCTTATATTGGGTCGGCTCCTCCAGAACCGCCCGTATAATTGTCCGGCACCCGCGCCGAACAACCGGCGTTCATGCCATTGAACAGAAAGCTTCTCCGCTTTTCTATTCAATCGCTAGTATATTACCATTGTTTTTTATGCATGTCAATCTTTTTTTTCGTCCTTACATCCCTTTGTGCAAGCGTTGATCCCCAGCATTCAACGAGCAAACACCCCGTCCTTCCGATTTTCTGTCAACTGTATTTTTTCTGTGCATTGTCTTCGTTTTTCTCAAAGAAGGGATGCAGCCGGCTTTTCACGCTCAGGAATCGATCCTTCAAAAAGATAAGCCGTCTGAGCCGCGCTGAGCTTTCCATCCTGATAACTCAGCCGGACCACCACCAGGAATTTGGCCGTGCTGTAGCTGATGCTGTTCGCAACTCCGTTTATCGCTTCGTCCGGTATGCTTTCCTCCACAAGATAGTAGAAGAGCGCGTTGTGATCCTGATCATAGTACGCTGCGTGGCTGTAGTCGTCCAGCGTATATGAAATCGGGGGAAAACGGAAGCCTGTTTCCTCCCCCGCCGCGCCGGCGGCGTTTCTCGTTTCCGCCGCTTCTCCGATATGCGCCCCGTTGATGTCGATGGGTGTCAGTGTAAACGTGAACTCATCCTTTTCCATATCACGGCCGACCAGTTTCTTCTTCCCGCTCACCGTCACCTGCGCCGGCTCTGGCATTTCCCCGTTCGGAATCCATATCAGGTAGGATACGCTGCCGGAAACGGTCTCCACCATCAGCCATTCTTGATGATTCTCCAGGCTGACAGTCCCATCCGTCCCGATGGTGAAGCACAGATCATCTTCCAGCCGTGCGAATCCTTCCGCCGCAATTGTCTCCTCCAGATAATAGGTACCCGCCGGAAGTTCCGCGGTAATCCTTGGAATGATACCATTCTGATCCGTCACCAGATCCTCGTATCCCGCCATGGGCCGGTAGTCCTTCCGTTTTGTGCCGTCGGCCTGCGTCACCTGCTGATACAGGGCAAAATGCACATTCGCCAGCGGCTGTTCGGTTATCGCGTTCTTTTTTCGGGCAACAAGGCCGGTCGTTCTGTTTTGAATCATGATCCGGCCGATATGTGCGCCGCTCTCATCCGGTTCAAAGCTGTACAGGTCTGAGTTCGGACTGATCCGGACGCTGTTATCTTCCACAATCGTGATGATAATGGGGTGGTCCAGCACCACGTAGCCCTTCGGCGCTTCCGTCTCCGTCAGGGTGTACACGCCCGGCGCCAGATAGGCTTCGGTAATCAGACCATCGCCTGCGGAAGTATAGGAAGGCAGCGCCACATCCTGCCCATTTTCGTCCTTTAAGGTGAACACCGCGCCGGACAGACTTTCCCCTTCCAGGTCCGTCTTCACCAGCGTGATGCCGGGTCGGGAATTGGTCACCGTATCCGTTCGGATATTTTCGTTATGGCCGGTGGATTCGCCCACCTCGTAATGGACGGTATAGTCGAAGGACTGGTGCTGTTTTCCGATCGGTGTACCCCCGATCGTCATCGTTTTGCCCTCCGCGGCGTATGTGATC
>JAFUGS010000031.1 GCA_017469265.1 Clostridia bacterium | reverse complement strand
TGATTCGGCAACGGTCGATTTGTCGGAGACAATAGGCAGTTTCGAATCGTATATGGCCATCTACAGCCGGAACCTTGGAGACATCGAGGGAACGGTAGAAGAAGTAAAGGAAACCGCCCAGCGGGCCGACGCGGTGGCCGATGCCCTGGAGGCGGCGCTGACGGAGATCGATAACGCCCTGGAGGGCACCAGCCTCAGCCAGTGGAGCCGGCTGAACCGGCCGAATCTGCTGAAGCAGAATTTCTGGACTTATCACGCGCTGTTGGAGCGGAACATCGTATACGGCAACGCCAGCAGATGGAGCGCCAGCGGCGGCGCGTACTGGCGGAGCTTTAAGAACCCGACGAAGATTCTGGATCATTCCACCACCGCGCCTACGGCGGAGCAGATCGCGGCGGCGTGCGCGTACTATCAGACCGTAGAGGAGGATGGCGTAACCTACTACGACCTGTGGCAGGACGACGGCGACGACTGGAAGGTAAGCGTGGACAGCCTGGCGGCGGCGGATCAGATCACCGAGGCGGACGGGGAAGTCTACGACAAAGCCATCCGGCTGGCAATCACCGAAAACAGCGCCTACGGCCACACGGAGACGCTGAGCTTCAACTACCCGAACACCAAGCGGTGGTACAAGCAGGGGGAAACCAAGATTTCCAACTACGGGCACATTGAGGAAATGACGCCCGGGGAGACCTACACCATGAGCTGCTGGGCGCGGGTGGTGTCCGGCGGGGATGTCTGGTGCCGGATGGGGTGGGGCAGCCGATACGGCAATACGCCCTTCCATGGCGGGACGAATCAGGACATCAGCGACTGGATCGTGATCAGCGGCAGCGAGTGGAAACGGTATTCCTGGACGTTTACCTTCAATCCCACGGGGGACTGGTACACGGAAACCACGGAGGAGGTCACGCCGGAAACCGGAGACCCGTATACCCGGGTGATCCGGGAATACAACTGGAACAAATCAGTGCAGTATTGTTTCGGGCGGAAAAACACGTCCGTCTGCCAGATCTGCGGCTTCCGCCTGACCGAGGGCGGGCTGTACCTGCCGACCAAATTCGATGAATGTGAGAGCAAAATCGCGGCGCTGACCCAGCGGGTTGAGGAGCTGGAGGCGCTGGTGATCGAGAACCAGGGAAGCTAAAAGGAGGGTTTTGAAAATGACGAAACGGGAAGAAAGAGTGATCCGGGCGTTTGAGAACTGCGTCAGCGACGGGCAGTTTACGGCGGACTACGCCATCACGCTGATCGAAGATAATCAGCGGTACGGATGGCTGAGCGAGGGGGCGAAGGAAGCGTTCTACGCCTGGCTGGATGAATGGGAAGCGGAGCAGGCGGAGCCGGAAGCGAGCGCGCCGGTGGTGACGCCCGCGGAGGAAGAGGAAGAGGAAGCGCCGGAGGAAGAGGAAGAACCGGATGAGCCCGCCGCGGAGCCGGAGGAAGAAGCTGAGCCAGAGGAAGCGCCGGAAGCGGAGGAACCCGCCGCGGAGGAGCCGGAGGCGGAGCCTGAAGCGGAGGAACCGGCGGAATGAGCGATGAGGCGCGGTGCATCCAGGTGACCGGGATCTACGGGAACATGATCCTGCTCCGTCCGGAGGACATCATCCGGACGGAGAGCGGCCCCGGCTGGACGCGCATCTATACCAGCGACGGGGCGTGGCGCGGCATCCGGGAAACGGGCGCCGAAATCGTCGAGAAGGAAAAGCAACTGAGGGCGGGCCGATGAAGCGCGGGGCGAGAAGAAAAGACCCGGAACACTGGCGGGACATGCGAAAGGTGAACATCAGCCAGAAGAAGATCCGGGCCCAGCAACAGCGGACGCTGATAACAGAAGGAGTGAATGAGCCCATGGCCATGATGAATGAGCTGAAAATGGATCTGCGGAAGATCCATAACAAAAAGACCGGAAAAACCGAGCTGGAGATTAAAATCACCAGCGTGGGGAAACCGCTGCAGCAGACCTTCCGGGGGAATACCGCCCGGAAGGATTACCGGGACAAATATTTGCGGCACCTGCGGGCCGCGGGGAACGACTACCAGAGCGCCATCATTCTGGTGGATTCCCACGGCGGGAGCGTGAACAGCGCCTACGGACTGCTGGCCGCGCTGCAGGAGGTGCTGGTGTCCAGGATCTCCGTCACGGTTCTGATCACCGGCACCTGCGGCAGCGCCGCCACCATGATCCTGGGCGGCAGCTGGCCTGTCTACATCCGGCCTACCGCGCGGATCTACATCCACAGCAGCCGGCGCGTTGTCTTCCGGCGGCGCGGCAGCGAATGGGAGGAAACCGGCCGGCGGGCCGGCAGCCGGTGGACGTGGGCCGTGCTATATGACATCTACAAAAACCGCATCCGGAAATGGAGCAAAAAGAAAATCCCCCGGCGGCAGATCAAAGCCTGGATGGACGGGAAATGGTTCAGCGCGGAGGAGGCCGTGGAGGTCGGGCTCTGCGACGGGGTGTGGAAATATTAAACGGAGCAAATTGGAGCAATATGGAGGTGGCCACGGTGTGGTTGTTTATCGCTGGAACGGTGTTCGGGGCGGTTATCGCTGTGTTCGTTTATGCGCTCATTGTGGCGTGCTCTGAGGAGGATCGGGACAGATGATCAGCGTGGCGGATTTTCTGGCGCGGGTCGAACAGATCGCGGCGGAGGAGCCTGGGTATCAGCTGGGCCATAGCGGAGATGATCATCTCTGCGATTGTATCGGGCTGATCATCGGGGCCATCCGGCGGGCTGGCGGACAGTGGCGCGGGACCCATGGCAGCAACTACACAGCGCGGAACGAGCTGGCAGGGAAAATCCAGGCGATCACCGGGAGCAGCGACCTGACGCCTGGCGAGGTCGTTTTCAAGGCGTGGGATGCCGGCCAGGGGGGAAACAAGCTGCAAGACAGGTACATGCCAGGCGGAGCCGATTACAATGGAGATCTGCGAGATTACTATCACGTTGGCGTGGTGGTATCCACATATCCGCTCCGGATCCGGCACATGACAACGCCCAGGCCGAAAATGGATACCAGCATCGGGAAGTGGGCGTACCACGGGAAGCTAAAGAAAATTGATTATTCCGGAGGGAAAGCAGAAATGGAAACAGTAACGATTCAGGGCGGGAACCCGGATGCGCCCATCAGGCTGAGAAAATCGGCCAGCACATCATCCGCAATCCTGGCGGAGATTCCCCAGGGGAGCGCGGCGGAGCTTGTCGAGGCCGGAGGCGTCTGGAATCTGGTAAACTACAATGGGCTGACCGGGTACGTTAAAAGCGAATTTGTTCACCGGCAGGATGGAGATGAGGAGACCATCACCGTCAACCGGGCGGAGCTGGAGAAAATCTATGACGCCCTGGGCGACATGCTGGGGATGAGGGGGTGATAGCGTTGTGGGAATTTGTGCTGAAATACTGGGTTGAGTTTCTGTTTGGGATTGTGGCTGCCGCGCTGATTGCCGGGTATCGGAAACTGGCGGCCAGGATACAGGCGGACAAAGAGACCGAAAAAGCGATTGCCGACGGAATGAAATACCTGCTGATGTTCAAGCTCCGGGAAGAAGGGGAAAAATACATGACGGATGGGCACTGCAACACAGACCACAAGCATGAGTATGAGAAAGTGTACAATGCATACCACGCCCTGGGAGGGAATGGCACGATCACGGCGCTGAAGGATCAGGTGCTAAGGCTGCCGGTCAGCTAAATGTTACTTTGTGCAATTAAAATCAATAATCTGTGAAGGAGGATTTACACAATGTATAAAACGTGGTTTGAAGCGGCAATTATTCGGGCTATCCGGACGTTTGCGGAAGCGGCCCTGGCCTACATCGGAACCGGCGCCCTGGTGCTGGGTGATGTGAACTGGCTCGCTGTACTGAGCGCCGGCGCTTTCGGGTTCGTGACGGCCATGCTGCTGGCGCTGACCGGGCTGCCGGAGGTCAAACAGGATGAGCTGAAACCGCCTGAAGAAGAGTAAGAAAAAGGCCTGTGGGATTTTCCCACAGGCTTCTTTTTTTACACCGCTACGGTGTAAACCACAACCCGGGTGTTCGGATGTGGAATGTTCAGTACACCAACCGAATCACTGTCCGAACATTGTGAGACGGTTTCAAGCGTGACGGCAGACGTGTTTTCTACTGCGTTTATCACGATTTTCAGCTTATCGTCATAGACGAACACGGCATTGATGAACGTCTGGATCAGCTGACGCTGCCGGTCTGGATTATTGCGGTCATAGCCGGCCATGCGGTGAAGGAAGTACAGGATCCTATCCCGGTCGAGCAGCTGTGACTGAGAGAAATCCAGCTCCGCAATAGAAGCGCGGAGGGCGGAGGCGCTGTCTTCCAGGGATTTCAGACGAACGGACGTAGATGCATTCCAGATGCCATTTTCGATGGCATTATTGACGTTGGCAATCTTCCTTTCCGTTTCCTTCAATTCCGCGTCCAGCGCCGCGCGTGGAGAGGTCTTGTCATATTCTTTCTGAGCTGCCAGAATAGCATCCGCGATTTTTTCTTGTTCGGGGCCGCTCAAACAATGGTTATAGATGAAATTCAGCACATTTTGTTCCAGATCATCCTTTCGGACGGACTTTTTGTCGCAGGTGCGGGGCTTTCCTTTGCTGGACTTGTGGCCGGTGCAGGAATAGTAATAATGCATCTGGCCGCTTTTTGATTTTCCGGAATCTCCGACCATCGGTTTTCCGCAATGGCCGCAGAATACTTTTCCTGTCAGCAGGAAGTCCGCCGGGCTTTTTTCGATGTGTCTACCTGTTTTCTGTCTCATGATCTGCGCCTTCTCCCATTCATCGCGTTTGATAATCACCGGCATTGCGTCCGGCAGCCTGATTTCACCCCATTGATAGACGCCTGTATATTTCTCATTGCAAATAATGTGCAGAATGACCGGAGCTGTAAAATGCGACCCTCTGATGGATTTCAGCCCGGACGCGTTCAGGGAAGCGGCGATGGCCGAGCAGGAATGGCCGGAGATGTACGCATCAAATATCCGCTGCACGATGGGAGCGGTCTCCGGATCGATGACATAACGCCCATCCGGGCCGCGCTGGTAGCCGTACACCCTGGAGCCGTTCACAAGCCCTTTTCGGGCGTTGTCCATCATGCCGCGGGTGACGTTTTCAGACAGATTGCGGGAATACCACTCCGCGATCGCTTCAAGCATTCCCTCCGTCAACACACCGGCGGCACCATCCGGGATCGGCTCCATTGCATAGACAACATTCACACCATGGTCACGGAGCTGGCCCTTGTAAACGGCGGAATCCCGCCGGTTTCGTCCAAACCTGTCCACCTTCCAGGCAATCACAGTATCGAAAGCGCCACCCTCCGCCGCGGCCATCATGGATTGAAATTCCTGCCGGGCGGAGGTATTTTTATATCCGCTTTTCGCGTGGTCGGCATATTCATGGACGAGGGTATAGCCTTCGCGCTGG
>JAFUGS010000030.1 GCA_017469265.1 Clostridia bacterium | reverse complement strand
TCTCTGGTGTCAGGATGCCATTTTGTATTCCTGCCTTTGGGCATTTGCGTCGATTTTCAAAAATGCGTCGATTTTTGGTTTCGACTCAAAAAATGCGTCGATTTGCGTCGATTTTTTAGTTTCGTTGGTTTGTATCAAAGTCGGCAGGGTTTTTTCCAGAAATGTCAACCCGGCCAGCTTCTTCTGAAACTGCTCCAGCTTAGTCTTCTTCTCATTTTGGATCAGGACGGCCCGGATCTCCGCCAGTTCCTTCTTCAGATCGTCCAGGAACAGCGGATCAATGACCTTATGAATGTTCTCGATCGAAGTGTAATGCATACCGCCGGAACGCCTGGTCTCCGGGTTCAGCGTGGACTCAAACACTGCGCCGAAAATAGTAGGGCTGATCTTACACCAGTCAAAATTGGCGGATTCCATCAACGTCTGCTTTATTGCGTCTGTAATCTTCGGAATAACGATGTTCTCATCCTGAAACAGGCCGCCGTTCACATACGGGAACGCCGCAAGCTCATCATCCAGGTATTCATCCCGATCTTCCGGCTTTGTATCCAGTACCTTGAACAGATCGATCAAGGCCCGGCGGATATGTTGCGGTTCGAATTAAGCTATATAGCGGCTGAATGCGTCCTTTGCTCCGAACAGGCCAGCATCTTCCGCATACAGGCAGAAAACAAGCCGCACACAAAGCTTATTCAGTGAACGCTGCGTATGGACAGCCATCGGATCGCTGTATTGCTCCAGAAAGCGGTCATGGATGATCCCAACCAGCTCTCCGGCTTTCAGGGACAGCTCCATCTCTCTTTTCAGCCGCTCATTGCCCGTCTCCGCAAGAAACTTCAGCCGATAGTATTCGGTCGGTAGATCGGCAAGCTTAATGACCTGGGCTTCATTCTGCGGGTGATCCAGATCGTATACCCGGAACTCTTCAAAGTTGCATGTCACTACCCAGCGCGGTACAGCTCCACGCCCCCGTTCATCCAGAAGAGCGTGCACGTACCGTTGCGCCTGCTGCAGGGGGCTAAGCAGCGATCCATCGGACTGCGGGATCGGTGCTGTCAGGCTCTTACCCAGGCTTTTCTGCTCGATCAGCACCTTCGTAGCCGGGATAAAGCCGTCGATAAAAGAAGTGTGATCCAGATGAACCTGATCTTCAAAGCTGATATACTCGGCTGGATGCTCAACGCCCAGCACGTCTCCAAGCAGAGACAGCCAAAAAGGCTGACTCTGTCCCTTCTCGTATCCTTTGCCAGCCCAGTATTCCGCAAAGTGTTTCGCCGCTGCTCGCTGCTGCACATCCGTCATCCGAACACACCGCCTATTTCATGTGATGATAAGTATTTTACCACTTCATGCGTGTTGGCGCAACGAAACGCCAACACCATGTGATAACCGGCTACACTTATTCTGTGGTTTAACTAATCAAAGCATCCATCTTTTCAGCATATTGTTTAACAAGCCTGTAGAACGTTGACTTCGTTAAGGAAAGCTCCTTAGCTGCCTGTACGGCTGTCAGCTCTTTTGCCCTCCACCGGCAGACAACTGCACGAAATGCATGCTGATCTATTTTTATTCTTGGCCGACCACCGGTATAGATGCCTTTTGCTTTCTGTGCCGCGATGCCCTCCTTTTGTCGGGTAAGAATCTGCTCACGTTCCAGCTGTGCCAGTGCTGCAAAAACGCTGACAAGAAATCTGCCGGTCGGTGTGGCCGTATCGATCTGCTCTTTCAGGCTGACAAGTGCGACGTTCTTCTTCTCCAGCTCATCCGGAATATTCAGAAAATCCCTTGTACTTCTTGCCAGCCGGGAGATCGATTCGATGACAACGGTACCTCCTTCGCGGACAAAGTCCAGCATTTTCTCCAGCTCCGGCCGGTTACGGTTCTTTCCTGAAATCTTCTCGGTAAAGACTTTTTCAATATTCTGATTCTGCATCATCACATCCTGCCGAAGGGTAGACTGTCCGGCAGTGCTGACGCGTTCATAGGCTACTCTCATATTGCTCCTTTCTGAATTAAAAACTCCGGGCAGATATTGGCACGTTCCAATACCTACCCGGAGAAGGTTATGACACATATTTATTCTGTTGTTACAATCAGCTTTTTTACCCTTTCTGCCCTTCAGTCTTTCGTTTTGTTGACGCGGCAGGCTGTGTGTTTTTATCGCAACTGCAGGCCTGATATATTGCCTGCATACAACGATTGATTAAAACGAAAAAACCGCCGGCACGGAGGCCGGCGGAAAACCAGTTGATGTCAAAAGGATTCCATCAGAAATCCCAAAGGTTGATACCGAGTTCGTCGTTGCGTTCCCGGCCCACCGTGGCGTCCAGTACGCGGACAAACATTTCGCAGGTTGCGCCGACACGGATGGACAGGACATGTCCGCCATGGAGGACGTGATTCTGGTCCGCCAGGGTCGCGTGCAGGTGGATGTAGGGCTTACCGTCCATGGCGGTGATGTTGCCGGAAAGGGAGAGGATTTCCATGAAGCTGTCCAGCTCTTCCCTCCGATACTCCCTGGTTTCCAGGTCATACACCCCGATCTCCGCGTGGCAGGAGGCCCCGATGGCCTGCACCTGGGCCAGCGCAATATGCTCCGCTTCGCAAAGCTTCCGCAGGCTTGTCAGGATTTCCTCCCCGAGATCGACGCGGACGGCATAGATATCATTGAAACGCCTGTACTGCATGGAAATCCTCCGTTTTTCTTATCTGTTAAACTTCCATCCGGCGACTTCCGGCAGGTCCTCGCCGTACTGATGGATATACTGCTTGTGCTCAACCAGCTTGTCGCTCATCTTCTGATAGAGATAGGCGCCACGGTTGCCCAGCTGGGGCAGGTACTTGATGGCCTCCTGCACCAGGTGGAAGCGGTCCACGTTGTTCTGAACCCGGACATCAAAGGGCGTCGTGATGGTGCCTTCCTCCTTGTAGCCGCGCACATGCATCAGCCGGTTGTTGTGCCGCCGGTAGGTCAGCTCATGCACCAGGCTGGAATAGCCGTGGAAAGCGAAGATGACGGGCTTGTCCTGGGTGAAGAGGATGTCGTATTCCGCGTCCGTCAGGCCGTGGGGATGCTCCGTCGCGGGCTGCAGCTTGAACAGGTCGACAACGTTGATGAAGCGGATCTTCACCTCCGGCAGCTCGCTGTTCAGAATGGACACGGCGGCCAACGCTTCCAGCGTCGGGGTTTCGCCGGCGCAGGCGAAGACGATGTCCGGCTCCTGCCCCTGGTCGTTGCTCGCCCAGTCCCAGATGCCGATGCCCTGCGTGCAGTGCTTGACGGCTTCCGGCATGGAGAGCCACTGGGGACGGGGATGCTTCGAGGCGACGATCACGTTCACATAGTTCCGGGAGCGGATGCAGTGGTCGAACGTGGAGAGCAGGCAGTTGGCATCCGGCGGCAGATAGAGCCGGACCACGTCCGCCTTCTTGTTCGCGATATGGTCCATGAAGCCGGGATCCTGATGGGTGAACCCGTTATGGTCCTGCTGCCAGACGGTGGAGGCCATGATCAGATTCAGGGAAGCGAGCTCCTCGCGCCAGGGAAGCTGATTGCAGACCTTCAGCCACTTCGCGTGCTGCGCGGCCATGGAGTCGATAATCCGGGCAAAGGCTTCGTAGGTCGCGAAGAATCCGTGCCGACCGGTCAGGAGATATCCCTCCAGCCAGCCCTCGCACATATGCTCGGAAAGCATGGAGTCCATCACGCGGCCGTCCGCGGCCAGATGGTCGTCCGTGTCATAGCGTTCCGCGTTCCAGTCGCGGTTTTCCACCTCAAAGACGGCGTTCAGGCGGTTGGAGTTGGTCTCATCCGGCCCGAAGATCCGGAAATTGCGTGCGTCCGCGTTCAGGCGGAAGATATCCCGGACAAACTTGCCCAGCTCGGTCATATCCTGCCCTTCCCGCTCGCCGTGGCCCTGGGTGTCGAAGGCGTAATCCCGGAAGTCCGGCAGGCGGAGGTCCCGCAGCAGCATGCCGCCGTTCGCGTGCGGATTCGCGCCGATCCGGTGGTTTCCTTCCGGCGCCAGGGCTTTGATTTCCGGCAGGATCCGGCCGTTCTCATCGAAGAGCTCCTCCGGATGGTAGGACCGCAGCCACTGATCCAGAATCTTCAAGTGCTCCTCAGGCTTTGCCATGGAGATCGGGACCTGATGGGCCAGGAAGTTGCCCTCAATCCGCTGGCCGTCGACTTCCTTCGGGCCGGTCCAGCCCTTGGGGGTCCGCAGCACGATCATCGGCCAGACCGGGCGGGTGGCGTCGTTCTCTTCCCTTGCCTTCTTCTGGATCGCCTTGATTTGCTCAATGACGGTATCCATCGTTTCCGCCATCTTCCGGTGCATCGTCATGGGATCATCGCCTTCGACGAAGAAGGGCTCCCAGCCGCAGCCATGGAAAAAGTCCACAACCTCCTGATGACTCATGCGGGCGAAAACCGTCGGGTTGGCGATCTTATATCCGTTCAGGTGAAGGATGGGCAGCACCGCGCCGTCGGAGATGGGGTTCAGGAACTTGTTGCTCTGCCAGGATGTGGCCAGCGGGCCGGTTTCGGCTTCGCCGTCGCCGACCGTGACCGCGGCGATCAGGTCCGGATTGTCAAACACGGCGCCGAAGGCATGGGCGATGCCATAGCCCAGCTCGCCGCCCTCATTGATCGAGCCGGGGGTTTCCGGCGCGCAGTGGGAGGGAACGCCGCCGGGGAAAGAGAACTGCTTGAACAGCTTCGCCATGCCCGCCTCGTCCTCGGAGATATTCGGATAGACTTCGGAATAGGTTCCGTCGAGATAGTCATTCGCGATGAAGAAGTTTCCACCATGACCGGGGCCGGACAACAGGATCAGGTCCAGGTCATACCGCTTGATCACCCGGTTCAGGTGAACGAAGACAAAGTTCTGTCCCGGGACGGTGCCCCAATGACCAACGATCTTCTTCTTGATCATCTCCATGGTCAGGGGTTTGCGGAGAAGCGGGTTTTCCAGCAGATAAAGCTGGCCCGCGGAAAGATAGTTCGCCGCGCGGAACCATTGGTTCATACGCTCCAGCAGCTCATCGGTCAGGGGTCCTTTTTCCGGGCAAGGGGCAGGGGTCTGCTTGCTCATAGGCTTTTCTCCTTTTATGAATATGTTTAGTGAGGACTACCACTTTAGAATATTCGACGTCCGGCCGGTGGTTCCCTTGCGGGTTTCAGGATCAGCGCAGCAAAAAGATTTCTCGCCAGCGGTCACCAGCCTTCAGGCCGATCCCGATAATAGAATGGGCCGCTCTTTGCGGGGAGCGGCCTTTTTCTGTTCTGGTACGGCCTGGCCGGGCTGTATCTGCTCATCGTCTCTGTTTAAAGCTTTCCGTTCCAGGCGTTTTCGTATGTCTGGATAACCTCCTCCCGGGAGGGGGTAATCAGGTTGGTGGCCATGCAGCTGTCCCTCAGCGCCAGATCTGCAAGCGCGCCGAAGGCCTCCGGTGTCACTTTTCCCTCCGCGGCCTCCCGCAGGGTGGAAGGCAGACCCAGATCGGCAGCCATCCGCCATGTTTTTTGGATCACGGCCCCGGGGCTTTTCTCCGGCAGGCGCATGGCCTCCGCCACCCGCTCCAGGCGCCGGCGGATCTCCGGATCCCGGCTGTTGTACCGCAGCACATAGGGAAGCAGTACCGCGTTGCACACACCATGGGGCAGGTTGGAGTGGCCGCCCAGGGCGTGAGCCATGGCATGCACCATGCCCAGCCCCGCGTTGGAGAAAGCCATGCCGGCGATGTTTTCCGCGTAGGCCATCATTTCGCGGGCTTCCGTGTCCTTCCCGTCCCGGACCGCCCTGGGCAGGTATTCCGTCACCGCGGTAATCGCCCAGTATGCGTCATGATCTGTGTATGGATTGGCCCCCGAGGCACAGGCCGCCTCGATGGCGTGGGTCAGCGCGTCCATGCCGGTGGAGGCTGTCAGCTTCGGCGGCATGGAAAGCATAAAATCGATATCATTCACCGCCACGGCAACCGTACAGTTCGGATCGATCATCGCCATCTTGGAGCCCCGGGAGGGATCCGTCACGATGTAGAAGGTTGTGCACTCCGATCCCGTGCCGGCGGTGGTGTTGACTACGGCCACGGGGATCCCGGGCTTCCGGGATTTGTTCACGCCTTCGTAATCCTCAACCTTTCCGCCATTGGCCAGCACAATGGAGGCGGCCTTGGCGGTGTCAATGGCGCTGCCTCCGCCCACCGCCGTCAGCAGCTCCGCCCCGGTTTCCTTCGCCCGGGCGATGCACTCATTCACCACCTGCACGGTGGGATTCGGCTGTACCCGGTCAAACACCTCGCAGGCCGCGCCGCTGTCCTCCAGCACCGCGCGCACCCGGTCCGCCGCGCCGGATTTCGCCAGAAAGCCGTCCGTCACGATCAGGGCCCGCCTGGCCCCCAGCTTCCGTACCTCAGGCCCCAGCAGCTTCACGGAGCCCTGCCCAAAGAAGCTGGTCTTCACGGCGCTGATCCGGTATCCCGTCGGCTTTTCCCTTTCCGGCGCCACGTATCTCCGGGCGGCCAGCACCCGGCGGACGATCTGTTCGACCTCCTTCTCCGTAATCCCGCCCCAGTACTCCTGGCTCATTCCGTCTCTCCTTCCCGTCTCCACGGTCTGTCCGTTGCCTCAGCCCACCAGCGTCTCCGGGTCGACAATGCCCGCGATGGTCGTGTCGGAGGGCGGCGGCGCCTGCAGGTCCAGCATCAGCGCCGCTTCCGCCCGGCCGATCATGTAAACGGTATCGCCGATGCCGGCCTCGCCGGTCGCGTCACAGGCGATCACGGTGCCGCCCGGTTTCCCGTTGATGATCTTCCGTACAATCAGCAGGCGGCGTCCCGTCAGGGTCGGGGTTTTGACGGTGCAGACCACACTGCCGATGACAATGCCCAGGTTCATGTTTCCGTCCGCCTTTCTTTCCCGCTTCAGTGGCAGTAAACCGTTTTTCCCCGCCAGGTATAGTGATCCACCACGCCGCAGACGGTCATGCTAGCAATCAGCTGATCATCCCCGGTCACCATCTTGGCGGAGCCGCCGTCGTTGTTCAGCAGCACGATGTCGCCCATCCCGGCGTCCGCCGCGTCCAGCACCACGAACTCTTCTCCCGTGGGCTCGCCCTCCAGGGTCAGGTTCCGGGCCTTCAGCATCTTCATGCCCCGGTAGCGCTCATACTTAACCGTGCTGACCACTGTACCGGTGATGATTCCGATTTTCATGTCTTCGCCTCCGACTTGGCATAGACCCTCCGGCCCTCAATATCCACGAAATCCACGATGCCGATGATGGTGCTGTCCACCGGCTTGCCCGTGGTCAGATCCGTCTGGCGGGAAGAGCTTCCCCCTGCCCACATGACGATTTCGCCCTCTCCGGCCCCCACGGTGTCCGCCGTAACGAATGGCGCGCCTTTCTCCTCCATGGTCTCCATATCGATGGGCACCGCCACCAGCAGCTTCATGCCCTCCAGCCGCTCGCACTTGCGGGTAGACACCATGGATCCGATGACTTTAGCCAGCTGCATGGGCTGCCTCCTTTGCCTTGTCATAAGTCCGGACTCCCCGCAGCGTCAGGGAATCCACAATGCCGAAGATCGTATAGTCCGTTGCCAGCAGCTTTGAGGTGTCGCTCTGGCGGGAGGAGCTTCCGTAGGCGCAGAATACCAGATCGCCCTCCCCGGCCCCCACGTCGTCCACGCAGACGATATAATCCCCCGTGGGCTCGATGGTCTCCAGCGATACCGGCTCCACGATCAGCATCCGGGCGCCGGTCAGCTTCGCGATCTTGTTGGTGCTGACCACATTTCCCGTGACCCGTCCGACCATCATGGCGCGCCGCCTCCTTCCGCCCTTGCTGTACTGTTCCGCACCACCAGCCGCCCGTCCACCTTGATGTGCATAGGAGGCCACTCAGGATGGCGGATCCGGTTCAGAATCATTTCCACCGCCATGGTGCCCAGCGCCTTGCGGGAAACCCGCATGGTGGTCAGGGGCGGCATCATCATGGCGCTGAAGGGTACATCATCGATCCCGATGATGCTCAGATCCTCCGGCACCTGAAATCCTGCCTCCATGATGGCCCGGGCCGCGCCGATGGCCAGGGAATCATTGTCCGCCACCACCGCCCCACAGGGGACGTACTTTCCTTCCGCCAGCAGCTTTTTCATGTCCTCATAGGCTCCGTTCAGCGTCGGGGCAAGCGCTACCGGCGGTGGCACAGTCAGACCCAGCTTCTCCATGGCCGCCAGATATCCCCGGTACCGGTCATCGCAGTTGTGGATCGGCAGCTTGAAACGGAAGTAACCGATCTGTCGGTGCCCCAGCCCGTGCAGGTACATGGTGGCGTCCATCCCGATGGTCACATTGGACATGACCACGCTGTCCGCCCGGCCATAATGAACGTCATTGTCCAGCACCACCAGCGGAATATCCCCAAAAAGGTTCAGAAAGTGGTAATGCTCCTCCTGCAGCTCCGTGCCGATCAGGATCACGCCCATAGGCGGATTCTGCAGCAGCTCCCGCAGGGTCGTTTCCGCCTCGTCCGCCTTGCAGCGGTTCAGCACCATTTCAAACCCGTGATGCCGGCATTCGCCCTCAATCCGGTCAATCATGGCCGCGATAAAGCCCTGATTCTCCTCCGTCACCCCGTGGGTATGGAATTTTATCACCATCAGGCGCCGGTTGTCTCCCCGGGACGTCTTCACCCGGGCGCTGTATCCAACCGCGTCGGCCACCTCCTGCACCTTTCTGCGGGTGGCTTCGCTGACGCCCTTTTTATTGTTCAGCACCAGTGAGACAGCCGCCGGGGACACGCCGGCCATGGCTGCGATTTCTCTCACGGTCACGCTGTTCCCCTCCTTCCGTCCCGCTCCTTTGCTCCCGCGTTCTCCCCGGTCATCCGGGTATGACACAGCCTTTTTTCAGGATAATGCAGGCATACAGCGCGGTCTCGCCGGTGGCGATGCAGGCATAGGCCTTCCGGGCCCGGTCGTAGAAATCGAACCGGCCGATGGCCTCCATTTTCGTGCCAGGCTGATGTTTCTCCATCAGCGCTTTTACCTGCGTCCAGATGGGCGGATCGCCGTCCAGATCTCCCGGCGCGGGCTGCATCACGGTGACCGGCGCCGCTACAAACTGATCCAGCGGGAAAAGCTGCAGGATCGCGTCCATGACCTCGTCCGCCTTGTGCCCGTCACAGCGTACGCACCGCTGTCCCATGCTCTGAGCCGGAAAATTGGCGTCGCCGATAACGATCTCGTCCCCGTGGCCCATCTCCGCCAGGATTTTCAGCAGTTCCGGATTCAGAATCGGAGATATTCCCTTCAGCATTTTTCTTTCCTCCCCGTGTCGGATGGCTGCGGCCCGCCGGGCTAATCCCCGCGGGCCTGTCCGCCGTCCTTTGTCATGCGTCCCGCGGAGGCTTTTCACCCCCGAAAGACCGCTTTTCCTTTTTCACGCCGCCCTCCCCCGGGTCGGTCCGGCCTTCGCCCGGACCGACCCCGAAGCGGGTGCGGCGTCGTCTCGGCTGGTTCTGTCCCTTACATCTTCGGCAGAATGGCTTCCACGTCATCATGGGGACGGGGAATCACATGCACGCTGACCAGCTCGCCCACGCGCTTCGCCGCGGCCGCGCCGGCTTCCACCGCCGCCTTCACCGCGCCTACGTCGCCCCGGACCATCACGGTCACCAGGCCGCCGCCCACATGTTCCTTGCCGATCAGATGCACGTTGGCCGCCTTGACCATCGCGTCCGCCGCCTCAATGGAGCCCACCAGTCCCTTGGTTTCGATCATGCCCAATGCCTGCTTTTCCATGTTTCAGAATCTCCTTTCCATTTTTCCCTGTCTTGTCTGTTTGATTTGCTCATGCCCTGGTCGCGGGCGTCTTTCCCGCTTTCGGCGCTGTTCCTGGCTCTCCGGGAAGAATCCCCTCCACGTCTCCGTGGGGCCGGGGAATCACATGCATGCTGACCAGCTCGCCCACGCGCTTCGCCGCGGCCGCGCCGGCTTCCACCGCCGCCTTCACCGCGCCCACGTCACCCCGGACCATCACGGTCACCAGGCCGCCGCCCACGTGCTCCTTGCCGATCAGATGCACATTGGCCGCCTTGACCATCGCGTCCGCCGCCTCAATGGAGGCCACCAGCCCCCGGGTTTCGATCATGCCCAGTGCTTCCTGCATTTTGTTTTTCCTCCTTCAATGTCGGTCCCGATTACGCGTCACACAATTCTGAAATCGCCGTACAGGACGCACCGGCGCAGCCTTGTAAAGGTTCTGGCGCTGGTCACGCCTTCGCCCGTGGGCGTGGCGATGGTCATGGTTGTAAAGCCCTCCCCGTCGAAGCCCAGGCCGGAATAGCTCGGCGCGTTCTTCACGAAAATGGTCGTGTTCATGCGCTTCGCCGCCTGGCTCATGTGATGCACGTTGGTGGAATGAATCATGGCGGAATGCTTGCAGCCCCGTTCCGCCCGGAAGGCCTCCTCCACCGCCTCGTCAATATCCCGGACCCGAACGATGGGCAGCACCGGCATCAGCATCTCCGTTGTCACGAAGGGATGGTTCCGGTCCGTCTCGCAGATGACCAGCCGCGGGTTGCCCGTAAAGGCGACACCGCTGTCCTGCAGGATCACGGCCGCGTCATGTCCCACGTACTTCCGGTTGATGACGTATTTTCCGTCCTTCTGGATCAGGGTGGTCCGCAGCACCCGGTCAATGTCCTCCCCGGAGATCCGGAAGGCGCCGTGCTTCTCCATCTCCGCCATCAGCTGGTCGGTAATGTTGGCGAAGGCGAAAACCTCCTTCTCCGCGATGCACAGGATGTTGTTGTCAAAGGCTGCGCCGTTGACGATCCGCTCCGCCGCCTGGGGCAGGTCCGCCGTGTCGTCCACGATCACGGGCGGATTGCCGGGTCCGGCCGCCACGCACCGCTTCCCGGTCTTCATGGCCACCTTCACCACCGCCTCGCCGCCGGTAACCGACAGCAGCGGAATGTCCGGATGGTTCATGATGCCGTTCCCCGTCTCCAGCGTGGGCTCCCGCACCGTGGTCACCAGCGTGTCCGGCCCGCCGGCGCTCCGGATGGCCTCCACCATGACCCGCATGGCCTCCTGGGAGGCCTTCTTCGCCGCGGGATGGGGATTAAACACCACCGCGTTTCCCGCCGCGATCATGCTGATGCAGTTGTTGATCACGGTGGCCGTCGGGTTGGTGGAGGGCGTGATGGAGCCGATGACGCCAAAGGGCGCCTGCTCGATCAGCATCATGCCCGTGTCCCCGGTTTCACACCGGGTGGTCAGATCCTCGATGCCCGGCGTCCGCCTGGCCACCAGCAGGTTCTTCTGAATCTTGTCCGCCACATGACCGTAGCCCGTCTCCTCATGGGCCAGCCGCGCCAGGGGCTCCGCGTTGTCAATGGCTGCCTTCCGCATGGCCGCGATCAGCTCGCCCCGCTTTTCCAGCGTCATCTCCGCCAGCTGTTTCTGGGCCGCCTTCGCGTTGGCCACGGCTTCCTCCACCGTCTCGCACAGCCATCTCCCCGTCCCACCGTCCGCGGACTTCGGGGCATAGGTCTTCAGCGGCGCGCTTTCCTGCCTGGGCAGATTCCGGAGCACCTCCTCCACGATTTGCTGAATCTGCTGCTCCGTCAAAGCGTCCTCACCTCCGTTCATTCTTTCCGTCCGGATAAACCAGTTCAATCCCCTTCTCCCAGGCCACGTCCCGGGCCAGGGGGGTCACCAGGGCGCCTGGCGCCAGGCGGATGTACTTCATCCCCTGGGCCGCCGCCCGGTACAAAAGCTCCTCCGTCAGCAGCAGATCCGGTTTTCCGGAGTAGTCCAGCAGGGTTTCCTTCCGCCGGATCCCCCCGGCCGTGGTGTCCGCCGCGCCCATCCCGGGAAGGCTCCCGCCGGAAATGCCCGGGTTCCCTGCCGCAGGGAGGAAGGTCCTGGAACCTGCGCCGATTCCAGCGGCGGCGCCCGGTATGCCCGCGCCCGCCAGGAAAGGGCCCCCGCCGGAGGCGGGACTGCCCGGCATCACCAGCCGGCACAGCTGCCCGGCGCGGATGCCGAAGGCGTTGGCTTCATCCGTGTCGATATGGGCTTCCAGCACATGCCCGCTGCCGGACCGGACGATCACATGCTCCATCACGGCGCCCCTTGGCCCGTCCGCCCGGAGGCTCACCTCCTGCCCGTCTTGCAGCCCGAAGGCCGCGGCCTCCGCCGGGCTCATGTGGAGATGCCGAGCCGCGGCGATCACGCCCCGGGCCAGATCCGCCGTCCGCCCGCCGTTTGTCAGCCGGCACCCGGGGGATCCGTCCAGATCCCCGCTCAGCCGGACAGGCACGGTCAGCCCCAGCTGCCGGGCCTCGGTCAGGGAAAGCTCCACCTGGGATTCCTTCCGGACCGGGCCAACCACCCGCAGGATCAGCCGCCCCTTCTGGGTTTCCAGCGCCACCTTCTCCTCGGCGGCAAACTGCCCCGGCTGCTCCAGCATCCGCAGAGGGGTCAGCTCATGCCCCGGGCCGAAGAGGCGCTCCAGATCCGCCCGGCTCAGGTGGCAGTGGCGGCCGGAGACGGCCGCGGGGACCCAGTATTCCCCCGCCGCCGCCAGCTCCGTCAGCACCGCCCGCGTCACCGCGGATCGGAGACCCGTATCGCTCATGTTCCCGCTCCTTTTGACTGTTCTGCTCCTGTGTTTCCTTACTTCTTTGCCTTCTCCGCCTCCGCCTTTTTCCGGAAGATTTCCTTCAGGCTCTCGGTGTACGGCGGACGGGCGATGCCGTATTCGGTCACAATGCCGCTGATCAGCTCATGATCCGCGAAGTCGAAGGCCGGGTTGAAGACCTTCACGCCCTCCGGCGCCATGCGCTTCTTGTACCACATCTCGGTCACTTCCTCGGGCTTCCGCTGCTCGATGGTGATGTCCTCACCCTTCTCGATGCTCATGTCGATCGTGGACGTCGGACCCAGTACGTAGAAGGGAATCCCGTAGTACTTGGCCAGGATCGCCACACCGGAGGTGCCGATCTTGTTGCAGGCGTCGCCGTTGGCGGCCACCCGGTCGCATCCGACGAACACCGCGTTCACCCAGCCGTTCTTCATGACCTGGCTGGCCATGTTGTCGCAGATCAGGGTGGTATCCACCCCGTCCTCCTGCAGCTCGAAGGCGCTCAGCCGGGCTCCCTGCAGCAGGGGCCGGGTTTCATCGCAGAACACCCGGAAATGCATGCCCTTTTCCCGTCCCAGGTGGATGGGCGCCAGGGCGGTGCCGTACTTGGAGGTGGCCAGCTGGCCCGCGTTGCAGTGGGTCAGGATGCCGTCCCCGTCCTTGATCAGGGTCAGTCCGTACTCGCCGATGGAGCGGCACATCCACACGTCCTCATCCTTGATGGCGATGGATTCCGCCTTCAGCAGGGCCTTCATCTCGCTTACGGAGGCTTCCGGATGATCCTTCACCACCCGCTCCATCCGGTTCAGCGCCCAGGACAGGTTCACCGCCGTGGGCCGGGCGGAGTTCAGGAACTCCTTGGCGTCATGGAACTTCGCGTCAAATTCCTTCCGGTCCTCCGTCTGAATCTCCTTCGCGGCCAGATATACGCCGAAGGCGGCCGCCACGCCGATGGCCGGCGCGCCGCGGACCTGAAGCAGATAGATGGCGTCCCAGATCTCCTGCTGCCGCGTCAGGTGCAGAATATCCACCTCGTTGGGCAGTTTCGTCTGATCCGGAATGACCAGGGCGCTGTTTTCGTCGTCCAGCTCCACGGTCTCATAGCTCATGATGTTTCTTCTTTCTTCCGCCATGGTCTTTTCCTGCCTTTCTCTTATTTCAGCATCTGCTCAGCCCGCTTCACGGCATCCACGAAGTCCTGCCCGCAGCGGAAAGTGTCCCGGTGCATGATGTAGTCCTTGCCGGCGAGAATGTTCAGCTTCTTGGCATAAGCCTTCTTCTCCGGGTCCGGAATGGTGTTCACGTCCTTGACCTGGGCCATGCCCACGGTCCGGCGGTGCAGCTCCGTGCCGGTGTATCCCGCGGTATCGGCCAGGATGCTGTTCAGATACGCCTCCCGGAAGCCCTCCACCCTGGCCATAGGCTCGGTCACACACGCGTCGTAGGCCTCCCGGAATTTGGCGATGAACAGGTCGATGGTGTCCCGGATGCAGTCCAGCACCCAGGCGTTGAACGTCTCCGCCCCGGCTGCCACGCCGTTGTCGTAGGCGAAGATCAGGTTGGCCACCACGTTGCCGATGTCGTAGCCCATGGGGCCGAAGAAGGCGAACTCGGGGTCAAACACCTTCGTGGAGTCCTTTTTCACGAAGATGGATCCGGTGTGCAGGTCGCCGTGGAGCAGGGCCTGGGCATTGTTCATGAAGTCAAACTTCAGTTTCGCCGCTTCCAGCTTCAGTTCATCGTCCTCATACAGCTCCTTTTTCACGCAGTCCGCGATATTGTCATCGACAATGTTCCGGCCCTTCAGATCGTTGTAGGGCTCCATCAGCACCAGATCCTCGGTAATTTCACACAGTTCGGGATTGATAAAGCTCTTTACCAGGGCCTTCTTCGCCTTGTGCTCCATGACCACATCGGTGGTCTTCAGCAGGGTGTTCACCATGTAGGTGGAAATGTCCTCGGCGAACCGGGGGAAGATTTCGTGCTTCATCAGCGCGTAGCGCATCAGCTCATGGTCGCTCAGATCCTCCATGGCGCAGGCGCACATGACCGTGTCATACCCGTAAATCTTCGGCACGGTGCCGGGAGCCAGCTGATCCTGCAGCTGCAGGATCTCGCTCTCGATGCGGTTCCGGTCGGTGGACACATGCATCTCCGCGGAAATCCGCAGGGCCTCGCCCGCCTGCTTGACGATCATGGACTTGCCGGTGGCTTCCTCCACGACCTTGAAGACGTAGTTCAGGTTCCCGTCGCCGATCTCCTTCACCGTCAGCTTCGCGTCCGGCGCGAAATGTCCGGCGTACTTCGCCTGCACATAACCCGCCACGTCCTCTTCCTTCATCAGAAAATACTTGTCATACGCTGCCATGGTTCCCGCTTCCTTTCTTTATGTTTGATGTCCCTTTGGGTTTTCAATAAACATCCTTTGCCTTTTGCCATCTCTTCCTCAGGCGGTTTCCGCGTGGATCCCGCTCCGGAACCGTCAGCCAAACTCAATGCTCCGCAGGTCCCTGGGATCGATCCGCCGGAGCCACCGCATCTCCTCCTCCGTGGGCGGCACGGTTTCCCGCTCCTCGTAGTACTGGACGGGGAAGCCCGTGTTCTCCGCCACCTCGGCCAGGGTATGGCCGGGATGAACGCTCTCGACAATCAGCTTTCCTTCCCGCATGGCGAAATGGCACAGGGGGGTGATGATGTCGCTGACATGCCCGCGCGCGGTGATGAAGTCCACCTTCTCCGTGAAGGTCCGGCGGTCGTGCTTCGTCCGCCAGATCACGGCCCGCTTCGCCGTGGGAATCAGCACCGCGCTGCCCGCGCCGCCGGGCAGGCGAACCTTCGGCCGCCGGTAGTCCCCGATGACGGAGGCGTTCACCCGCCCCTCCTGGTCAAACTGCACGCCGCTGAGGAAGGCTACGTCCAGCCCGCCCCGCATGCTCAGGTCGAAGACGTCCATCAGCGGGAAGGCGGCCACCGCCGGCTCCCACAGCTCGTCTCCGGCGCTGGTCCAGCTCCGCAGCACCGGCTCCTCCGGGTTTACCCCGCCGGGGATGTTCAGATGCACCGCGTCCGGCGCGTGAGTATGCCGGGCCAGCAGCACCGCGATCATCGGCAAATGGGAGGACACCCCGTGGAACACCCTGTCCCCGTTGTGGATCAGCCGGCTCAGTTCCACGGCCATCATGTCTCCCGGCCGGACCGCGCTTTCCCTCATGGCTGACCGCCTCCTTCCGTCCGGGCGGCCCGGATGGCCTCCCCGTCAATCCCGTATTCCTCGGCGCAGGCGCATGGCGCGGCGCCCCGGGGGCAGCTGACCACATGGCTCACCAGGAAGCCGGGAATCTGAGGCTTTTCCCGCTGGGCGGCGAAATATCCATCCCCCACGATCCGCTCCGCGGTCACGATGACCCGTCTCGACGCCCTGGCCAGCAGCGCGTCCTCGTACACCGGGCCCCAGATCCGGGCGTTGCCGAAGGCATCCGCTTCCTGGACGTGAACCACGCTCACATCCGGGGCAATGGCCTTCACCGCCGCCAGGGTTTCTCCTGAGAAGGGATCCTTCACGTCGGCGAAGTAGTCGTTTACCTTCCGCAGGTCGCTGACCTGCAGTCCCCGCACCGGCATGAAGGGAATGCCGCAGCTGGCGGCCCGCAGGGCGGAGATCACCGTGTAGCAGGCGTGCTCATGGGCAACCACCTCGCCCTTCTGGACCGCCTTTCGGTAAAATGAGCACAGGCCGAACTCGCTCTCATAGCTGATGAAACCCGCGTCCACCGTGCTGACACATCCTGCCCGGCACAGCAGGTCGATATCCATGCCCCCCGCGGTCTTCACCAGCCGGAGGTTCTTCTTTCCCTGGCGGATCATTTCCCGCACCGCGGCCATGGGCGCCCGGTTCAGCGTATTTCCTCCCAGGCCCACCAGCGCGCCGTCCGGCACGGAGGTCAGCGCCTCCTCCAGAGAAAAGAGCTTTCTTTCCATGTCTCCCTCCTCCTATTTTGCCGCGTTGGCCGCGATGTGCACCGCGTCCCATACTGAGGCGAAGGGCGGCGCGTAGGCCAGGTCCACCATGCCCAGCTCCTCCGTCGTCATTCCCGCGTGAATGGCCACGGCAAACATGTCCGTCCGCATCACCGCGTCATGGGTTCCCGCCGCGTTGGCGCCCAGCAGCCGCCGGGTATTTGCCTCATAGATCAGCTTGATCACCAGTTTCCGCGGATCAGGGTAATAAGCCGGGTGATCCTGGGTGGAAACCGTCTTTGTCTTATAGGGAATCCCCAGCCGCCGGGCCTCCGGCTCGCTCAGCCCGGTGCGGCCCATCTCCAGGTCAAAAACCTTGATGGCCGCCGTGCCCAGCACCCCGGTAAACTTCTCGTGTTTCCCGGCCAGGTTGGCCCCGGCGATGCGCCCGGTCTTATTGGCCACGGTCCCCAGGGCCAGGTAGTAATCCTCCTCCAGCACCCGATGATAGCAGGTGGCACAGTCTCCCGCCGCCCAGACGTCCTCCAGGCTGGTCCGCATCTCCCGGTCCACCAGGATCGCCCCATTCCGGGCCAGGCGAATGCCCGTGTCTTTCAAAAAGCCGGTCTCCGGCCGGATTCCCGCGGCCATCAGCACCAGATCGCAGCGGATTTCTTCCTTCTCCGTCCGCACCAGACGGTACTCCTGCTTTTCCTCAATCGCCTGCAGGCGGCAGTTCAGCTTCAGGGAAACACCGTTTTTCTCCAGCTCCTGGGCAGCCAGCTCCGAAAACTCCGGCTCAAAGGGCCGCAGCAGCCGCTCCGCTCCCTCCAACAGAGTGACCCGCTTCTCCAGCCGGACCAGCGCCTCCGCCATTTCCACGCCGATGGCGCCGCCGCCGACGATGACCACGTGCCGCACCCCCGGCAGCCGGGCGATTTCACGCAGCAGCAGCCCGTCCTCCATGGATCGCAGGGAGAACACCGCCGGCAGGTCGTATCCCGGCACGGGCGGCGCGGCGCTGCGGCAGCCCACGGCGATCATCAGCCGGTCATACCGGTCCGTAAATTCCCGCCCGGCGTCCAGGTCCCGCACGACCACGGTCTTCGCCTTCGGATCCACCCGCGCCACCTCATGCCGCAGGTGGGTCTCGATGCCCATTTCCCGGAATTTCTCCGGTGTGCGGGCGATCAGCTTCTGCGGATCCTCATTCCATCCACCGATATAGTAAGGAAGGCCGCAGGCGCCATAGCTCAGAAAACTGCCCCGCTCATAGACAATGATCTCCGCGTCCGGATCCTCGCGGCGCAGCTTGCTCGCCGCGCTCATCCCGGCGGCCACGCCGCCAATGACGATCACTCGCATGCTTCTTTCCTTTCTCCTTCCCGGTCCGGAACGGTGGATCGGTTCCCGGGGCGCGGCTTTTCGGGCTGGACAGGAAGTTCTCCCCGCCGCGGTTTTATCTTCGTCCGCCGGGGCTCCCCGCCCGGCGGTCTGCTTCTCTCCGCTTATCCTTTCCGCAGCCGCTCCATCACCGCCTGGGTAATGGCCCGGATCTGCTCCTCACTGGCCGCCTGGTTTCCGCCGCAGCCGCAGCCGCTATCCTGCCCGAAGGTCTTCAGGGCCGGCTTCGGATTCACCGGCCCGCTGGTGGACACCACATCGATGGTGTTGGTGGCCACAGGGCTGCAGGCGGGCACACCGCCGGTATTGATCCCCATCTTCTCCCGGATGGCGATCAGCTCGTTGATCTGCTGGCAGGAGAGCACGTTCGCCTTTCCGATGATATTGCTGGTGTACATGATGACCATGGCGTAATGCTCCGTGCTCTCCAGCCGGTACCAGGCCTCCGTCAGGCTGGACCCCCAGGCCACCGCTCCGTGGTTCGCCAGCAGCAGGGCGTTGTAGTCCCGGCAGTAGGGCGCGATGGAGTCCGGAATTCCCTGGGAGCCGGGAGCCTCGTAGTGCACACAGGGCACGGTCCCCAGGTTCACAAAAGCCTCGGGATAGATGGCAAGATCCAGGCTCATCCCGGCGATGGCGAAGCTGGTGCTCACCGGCGGATGCGCATGGCACACGGCGTTCGCGTTGGGATTTTCGTTGTAGATGCGCAGATGCATCTTCACCTCGCTGGAAGGGCCCCGCTCTCCCTGGGAGATCACGGTTCCGTCCAGCCGCATCTTGACCATCATGTCCTCGGTCATAAAGCCCTTGCTGACGCCGGTGGGCGTTGTCCAGAAAATGTCATCATCCACCTTGACGGAGATATTCCCGTCGTTGGCGGCCACAAAGTTCTTTTCATACATGCGCCGGCCGATGTCCACAATCATCTTCTTCGCTTCGTCGTCCGTCGGATATTTGCTCAGAATCATGGATGAAAGCTCCCTTCTGATTATAATATGCATACGGTATCTCCCGCAGCCTGGGATATAAACATAAACTAAACATAATCCAATGTTCATTATATTGTTTATGCTTTTTGTTGTCAACACCAAAAATTACGAAGTTCTGAAATTTCTCTTTCAGAAATGTTTTGACCATATTTGACATTCTATTCTCTTGTAAACTAAACATCAGGCCAATATGTTTAGCTGTATTTTAGAAATTTTGTTTAAAAAAAGCTTGACAGCCCGCCAGTGGAATGGTAAGATGAGCACAACGAAAGAGCGGGCACCCCGCTCAAATAAATAAAGGAGGTTTCCCATGAAGAAAGTTATTGCTGTTGTTTTGGCGCTGATGATGGCTGTCATGATGTGCACCGCCGCCACCGCTGAGACCACCAACCCCGTCGCCGGCAAGAAGGTTGCCTACATCATGCTGCTGCCTTCCGCCACGATCTTCCAGATGTGGGCCAATTCCTGCGTCGACCTGTGCAAGGCCCTGGGCGTGGAATGCGACGTTCACTTCTGCAATGGTGACTTCAACGCCTGGCAGGACAGGATTTCCGCCTGCGCGGCCGCCGGTTATGACGGGCTGCTGATCAGTCATGGCAATCAGGACGGCTCCTACACCTTCCTGAAGGGCATCACCGAGCAGTATCCGGATCTGAAGATCGTCTGCTTCGACACCCAGTTCTATACCGACGGTGAGTATCAGAAGCTCCCCGGCGTCACCCAGCTGTTCCAGCAGGATAAGTCCCTGGTCACCGTTCTGCTCGACGCCATGATCGAGAAGTTCGGCGAAGGCGCCCGCCTGATCAAGGTCTGGCGCGGCCCGAACTACAACAGCCCCTTTGACCGCCGTGAAGTCGGCTGGCAGGAATACGAGCAGGCCGGCAAGATCAAGACCGTCGGCGAAGTGCAGCCCCTGCAGGATTCCATGGATTCCGCCAACTCCGTGATGGCCGCCTATCTGCAGTCCATCAACCGCGAGGATGTGGACGGCGTCGTGGTGTACTACGATCTGTACGGGCAGGGCGTGTACAACGCCATCTCCGAGGACAGCAACTTCTCCGGTGACAAAGCGCTGCCCATGGCTTACTTGGACATCGACCAGGTCGACGTGACCAACATGCAGAATCATCCGGAAATCTGGATGGCCGCCGGTACCACCGACTGGACCATGAACGGCGAAATCGCCATGCGGCTGCTGCTGCTGGAAATCGCCGGCGAGTATGACAAGATCTATGACCCCGCCACCGGCAACTACGGCGTGGACGTGGTTGAGGTTCCCGGCACCGCCATCATGGCGACTTCTCTGAAGGACACCTCCACCGTGGAGAACCTGGGCGAGATCGCCGGCGAGACCTACGGCAACCTGGGCTACCTGAGCGTGGCCGACTGGATGCCCGCAGACCTGATCCACAAGTAATTCTCTTCCTCCCGCCCAGGCGGGAAACAGGACACAAGAGGGGGTCGGAGCCCTGGCTCCGGCCCCCTTTCTTCCATCATTCTGCCCCGGCTCTCCGGAGATCAAAGGAGCGTAACCGTATGGAAAAAATCACACTGGGAACCCGGAATGTCTCCATCGAGTTTCCGGGCGTCAAAGCGCTGACGGACGTCAATTTTGAAGTCAGTACAGGTGAAATCCATGCCCTTGTGGGCGCCAACGGCGCCGGAAAGTCCACCCTGATGAAGGTGCTGGCCGGCGCGAATCCGGACTATACCGGAGAAGTCTACCTCAATGACCAGGTCGTTGAGCTGCGCACCACCCTTGCCGCGAAAAAACTCGGAATTCAGATTGTTTATCAGGAAGTGGATATGGCGCTGATCCCCACGCTATCCGTGGCGGAGAACGTCATGCTGAATGACACCGTCATGAACGGCCGGTATATCATGAACTGGAGAAGCCTCTACAAGCGTGCGGCGGAGGTGCTTCAGCGGCTGAATATTCAGGTCGATACACATAAATTGGTTCAGGATCTTTCCCTGGCGCAGAAGCAGATGGTTCTGATCGCCCGGGCCATTGTCAATGAGTGCAATTTCCTGATTCTGGACGAGCCCACCGCCCCCCTGTCCGACACGGAAACGGAGGAGCTCTTCCGCCTGGTGAAGCACCTGCAGGCCACGGAGAACATCGCCATCATCTTTATCTCCCACCGGATCAACGAGATCATCCGCATCTGTGAGCGCTACACCGTGATGCGCAACGGCATGGTCGTCGACACCACGGAGATCACCCCGCAGACCACCACCAAGGAAATCGTGGACAAAATGCTGGGCCGCTCCTTTGAGGAAAACTTCCCCAAGGAAATCGCGGACATCGGGGAGGATCTCTTCTCCGTGGAGCATCTCTCCGGGGCGGACGGCAAGGTCAGCGATGTCTCCTTCCACGTCCGGAAGGGCGAGATTGTGGGCATCGCGGGGCTGGTTGGCGCGGGTAAGTCCGAGCTGTGCAAGACGCTCTTCGGCGCCTATGAAAAAACCGGCGGCACGGTGAAGATGGGCGGCCGGGAGCTGAAAATCAAAAATCCCTCCCAGGCCCTGAAGAGCCGGATCGCTCTGGTGCCGGAGGAGCGGCGCAAGGAGGGCGTCCTGGTCAACGAAACCGTCAGCTTCAATGTCACCGCGGCTTCCCTGGACGACTACTGCACCGCCTCCTTCCTGAACAAGCGGAAGATCGACCAGGCCGGCGAGGAGTATGTGGAAAAGCTGGGCGTCAAAACCCCCTCCGTCCGGCAGCTGGTCAAAAACCTCTCCGGCGGCAACCAGCAGAAGGTCGCCGTGGCCAAATGGATGGCCGCGGACTGTGATCTGTACATCTTCGATGAACCCACCAAGGGCGTGGACGTTGGCGCGAAGCAGGATATTTTCCATCTGATCTGCGAAATTGCCAGGCGCGGCAACGGCGTCATCTACGCCTCCTGTGAAAACTCGGAGCTCCTGTCCATCACGGACCGCATGTACGTCCTGTTCGACGGACAGATCATGGCGGAGCTGGAAACCGCCAAAACCTCGGAAGATGAAATCATGCATTACGCCGTGGGCAATCGCGCCCAATACGCTTGACAGGAGGGACCATTCATGACGCAAGTAACGCCGAAACCCAATATGGCAGCCATGCCGGGGCGCAAAAAATCAGTCGGCAAATTCCTGATCGACTGGGCCGCTGTGCTGACCCTGGCGGTCAGCGTGATCGCCTTCACGCTGATCAAGGGCAACCGGTTCATGTCCACCAATAATATGATCAACATCCTGCGGGCCATGTCCATCACAACGGTCTTTGGCATCGCTGCGACAGTCACCATGGCGCCGGACGGCTTCGACATGTCCGCCTGCACCCTGGCCAGCTGCTCCGCTTACGTTTTCGTCAGCATGTACCTCTGGCATGGTCTGCCCCTGATCGTCTGCGTGCTGATCTCCATCCTGGTCACGATCATCATGTATCAGCTGACCATGTTCCTGATCCTGGTCTGTAAGATTCCGGACATGCTGGCCACCTGCGCGCTGATGTTCGTGCACCAGGGCCTGGGACAATGGTATATCGGCGGCGGCGCCGTCTCCACCGGTATGCGGACCCCTGCCGGCGCGGATCCCAAGCGCATCAAACTGGGCGAGGACTTCCTGGCCATTGGCAAGGAACCCTGGCTGATCATCATCATGCTGGCCTGTGTGCTGATCGCCTACATTTTCCTGGAGCACACAAAGCACGGCCGCTTCATTTACGCCATGGGCGGCAACAGGCAGGCGGCCCGCCTCTCCGGCATCAACGTCAAGGCCTACCGCTACCTGGCCGGCATGATCACCGCGGTATTTATCGCCATCGGCGGCATCCTGGTTTCCTCCCGCGGCTCCTCGGCCCAGGTCATGTGCTGCGACAACTACCTGATGCAGGCGCTGGCCGCGGTCTTCGTCGGCCGCACGGTGGGCGGCGCGGAAAAGCCAAACGCCCTGGGCACCATGATTGGCGCTCTGCTGGTGGCGACGCTGGAAAACGGCCTGACCATCTGCGCGGTCCCCTTCTATATCCTGCCCGCCGTCAAGGGCGCGGTCCTGGCCCTGGCGCTGATCGCCGCCTACGCCACAAAAAAGGAACAGTAATTCTCCGTTTGCATCGGGCCGCCGGGAATCTGGCGGCCCTTTTTCGGAAATGCCCGGATTCCCTCCGGGCAAGGAACCGCCCGGCCAGGCGCCTAAGGCCCGGCCAGGCTTCGTTTCCCGCGGATTCGCTTTCCGCGGCCAGCTGACTGAGGAGGTCTGAACGCATGAAAACCCTGAACTATGGCTCCATGAACGTTGACAATGTCTATGACGTGGATCATATCGTCCGCCCGGGAGAAACCATCAACGCCCGCGGCCGGCACCGCAATCCCGGCGGCAAGGGGCTGAATCAGTCCATCGCCGTGGCCCGGGCCGGCGGGGACATCTGGCACATCGGTGTCCTGGGCGCGGACGGGGACGTGCTGGATCAGGCCCTGACCCGGAACCATATCCACACGGACTATGTCAAGCGTGTCCCTGGCAGCAGCGCCCACACCATGCTTCAGGTGGACAGCGGCGGTCAGAACAGCATCATCGTCTTCGCGGATGATTACATCACCTTCACCGACGCGGAGATGGATGAAATTCTCTCCCATTTCAGCCCGGGGGACGCGGTCATTTTTCAGAACGAGCTGGATCGCAGCCCCGTGTTCATGCGGAAGGCCGCGGATCATGGCCTGACCGTCATTTTCAACCCCTCCCCCATGGAGGAAAGCATCTTCTCCTACCCGCTGGATCGGGTCAGCTGGTTCATTGTCAACGAAATCGAAGGCGCCGCCCTGTCCGGGGAACAGGATCCGGAGAAAATTCTGGATGCCATGGCCGCGAAATATCCTTCCGCCGGCGTCGTCCTGACCCTGGGCAGTGAAGGCGCCTGGTGCATGCGCGGCCGGGAGCGGATCTTCCAGCCCGCCTTCCCCGTCAAAGCCGTGGACACCACTGCCGCCGGGGACACCTTCCTGGGCTACTTTGCCGCCGGCATGCTGAGCGGCGAGCCGCTGGAACAGGTCCTTCTCCGCGCCGCCAAAGCTTCCGCCATCGCGGTCTCCCGTCCCGGCGCCGCTGATTCCATCCCGGCCAGGGAGGAAGTGGAGTAACCGCCCTGAAGGAGGAAACCCTCATGACCGGTATCTTTCTGAACGCCGCGATTTTCTCAATCACGCTGTTGATTGTGGTATGCGTTATCTTCCGCGGGGATCACGGCTGGGACGGAAAGCGGGGGCGGTCCGCCATGCGTTTTTTCACCGCTCAGAGCAATGTGTTCTGCGCCGTGACGGCGCTTCTGCTGTGTCTCTTCCCGCAAAGTCCGATAGTCTGGAGGCTGAAATACATCGGGACAGCGGCCGTGACGGTAACCATGCTGACAGTATTTCTCTTTCTGGCCCCAAGCGTTGGAAAGGGCTGGGCTTCTGTGCTGCTGAGGGGATCGGACATTTTCATGCACCTGATTACGCCGTTGCTGGCGCTGATCTCCTTCTGCTTCCTGGAAAAGCGCGGAATGGACTTCGGAACGGCCCTGCTGGGAATGCTGCCTGTACTGATCTATGGCCCCTGGTATCTGTATAAGATTCGTTTCGCGCCGGAGGGAAAACGCTGGGAGGACTTTTACGGTTTCAACAAAGGGGGCAGATGGCCGGTCTCCTTTGTCATGATGGCCCTTGGCACCTTCCTGATTTGTATGGGCCTGATGGCGATGCAGAACCGGTAGCCGCGCGGGCCGCGGGAACGCATCCCTCCCGCGAAGCCTGAATTGCAGGCTTCGCGGGCTTTTTTGTTCTGAAAATCTTGGTATGCTTATGTAAATACACTGCAGGGGGGCAGACCGAATCCATGTTCCGCGCCATCACGGATGCCATACAGGTTTCCAAGCTGCTGTGGCGTTATCTTGACTTCTGAATGGATCGGGGCGCTGGCAGGTGGTGGACAGCTTCCGGGCGGAGCCGGTTTCGCTGCTCCGCATGATCTGCTCCGTAATGTCCAGCACATGGCAGGCCATTTCCTTGGACACGCGGGTATTCCCGCCCTCCCGGATCACCCGGGCCATGTCCGCCGGACCGATTCCCCGGGCGTT
>JAFUGS010000029.1 GCA_017469265.1 Clostridia bacterium | reverse complement strand
GTAGCCCTCAACATCTAAACTCTTCGGAATCTTCGCTGTCTTCCATGACCCTTCCTCTGTCCTCTCGGCCAGCCTCCGGATCATGTCCTTTCTTCTTGCGCGTTTCTCTCTTCTGTATCGTTTTCAAGGTTCGGTCCGCTCGCTCCCGGTGGCCGCTTTCGCGGCTCCCTCTAGCGAGCTCGCATAGAATATCAAAAATCCGCCCCCCTGTCAAGCTTTTTTTGAAAATTTTTTTGAAAAAAGCGAGAAAAATCAAGGCTCCGGACGTTTTTGGATGTCATTTTCCGAACGTTCGGATTTTTGTCCATGAATTGGGGTTTCCTCCTTTTTGAGCCACTATTTTGTTCGCCTGACCCCCTGTGTTGGAAGATCACCCTTTCGACATTCCGGTTCAGAACCACGAGCACGCTCATCCGAACCGGCCTCGCGTTAAAAAGAAAAGCCGAACCCTTTATGGTTCAGCGTATCTATTCAGTCGCTTCGCTTGCTGGACGGAATCGTTACAGTTCAGCTTTCATTTCTCCCGCGTCCAGAACGGTCGTCACAATCGCGCCGCCCAGGCAGCGATCCCCGTCATACAGGACAGCGCTCTGCCCGGGGGTCACGGCCCGCTGAGGCGTCAGGCTCCGAATCAGGAGCGTATTGTCCGCCCGCAGGGTGACCTCCACCGGCTGGTCCGGCTGACGGTAACGGTATTTACAGGCGCAGCGGAAAGGCACGCCCGGTTCGACAGGCGTTTCTCCCACCCAGGTCACATCCTCCGCCAGGCAGCGGGTGCTGTACAGCAGGGGATGATCCTCGCCCTGCGCCACCAGCAGCCGGTTTTCCGCCAGGTCCTTCCCGATGACAAACCAGGAGCGGCCGTCTCCACGCCCTCCGATACCCAGGCCCCGGCGCTGGCCCAGGGTGTAATACATCAGTCCGTCATGCCGGCCGACCACTTCCCCGTCGGTGGAAACCATATCCCCGGGCTGTGCCGGCAGAAAGCCGGAAAGGAACTTCTTGAAGTTGCGTTCCCCGATAAAGCACACCCCTGTGGAGTCCTTCTTCCGGCTGACCGGCAGATGACGCGCCTCCGCGATCTGGCGGACCTGCGCCTTGGTCATGCCCCCCACCGGGAACATCGCTTTTCGCAGCTGGTTTTCATGCACCATATATAGGAAATAACTCTGGTCTTTATTCGGATCCGCGCCCCGGAGCAGACTGCCCCGCGCGTCCGTCCGCACAAAATGCCCCGTGGCCATTTTCTCCGCGCCCAGCTCCATCGCGAAATCCAGAAACGCCCGGAATTTGATCTCCCGGTTGCAGAGCACATCGGGATTCGGCGTGCGTCCCGCCCGGTATTCCTTCAGGAAATAGGAAAAGACCCGGTCCCAGTACTCCTTCGCGAAATTGACGCTGTAGTACGGGATGCCAATCAGGTCACAGACCTCCCTCACATCCCGCCAGTCCTCCTCCGCTGTGCAGGCGCCGTTTTCCTCCTGTTCCTCCCAGTTTTTCATGAAAACGCCGACCACATCATAGCCCTGTTCCTTCAGCAGCAGGGCCGCCACAGAGGAATCCACGCCCCCGCTCATGCCAACCACAACGCGCTCGCTCACTCTTTTTCCTCCGCCGCCATCAGCTTTTCCAGCACAGCGGCCGCGATGGTTTTCGCGATTTCTTCCCGGTCTCCCCGGGCATCCACGACAACATACCGCTCCGGATGCCGGGCGATCAGCGCGTGATAGCCCTCTTCCACCCGGGCGTGAAAGGATTCCTTTTCCATCTCCAGCCTGTCCAGCTCGCTGGCTTCGCTGCGGCGCCGCAGGCTGGTCCGGTGATCCAGATCCAGATAAACCACCGCCAGGGGCAGGGTGTCCTCCACCGCCAGCGCGTTCAGCGCCAGCACCTGATCCACTCCCAGCCGCCGGCCGCCGCCCTGATAGGCCACGGAAGAATCCAGAAAACGGTCACAGAGCAGCACCTTTCCCGCCGCCAGCGCGGGACGAATCCGCTCCCGCACATGCTGCGCCCGGGCCGCGGCGTACAGCAGCGCCTCCGTGACATCCGTCATTTCCATATTGTCCCGGCTCAGCAGCAGCTCCCGGATCTTTTCCCCGATCGGGGTTCCGCCCGGCTCCCGGGAATGCTCAACTTCAAAGCCGAACCGTTCCAGCGTCCCCGTCAGCTTTTCCATCTGTGTGCTCTTGCCCGATCCGTCCAGCCCCTCCATGCTCAGGAAAGCACCTTTCGGCATTTCCGCGTCCGGACACAGGATCTTTGCCGCCTCCCACGCGGAAAAGGCGATCCGCTCCGCCCCCGCCGTCCGCAGCTCCTCTTCGCTGCCATAGCCCCAGGCGGCGCCCAGCGTATGCACCCCCGCGGCGGCGCCGCCTTCCATGTCAAAGCGCCGGTCCCCCACCATCCAGACCTCCGCGGGCTCTTCCGGCATCACGGAACGGATCAGATGCTCCTTTTCCGCCTTCGCGTCCGTCGCACAGGCGATCCGCTCAAAATAGCGGAGAATCCCGAAATAAGCCAGAATATCCCGGGTGGGCTGCTCCGGTTTTCCCGTCACAATGCCCATACGCACGCCGCCGCGCTTCAGCGCCCGCAGCATCCTCCGCACCCCGGGATAGACCCGGTTCTCATACTTCCCGACGGTGGTGTAACGTTCGCGGTAATATTCCTGCGCCTGCCAGGCCTGGGCCTCCGTCATGCCCATCAGATGCTGAAAGGACCAGATCAGCGGCGGGCCGATCCATTTCTTCAGCGTTTCCTCGGCCGGCTGCGGGAAGCCCATTTTTTCCGCGGCGTACCTGGCGCAGTTCCAGATCCCTTCCTCCGACTGGGTCAGGGTTCCATCCAGGTCAAAGAATACCCATTTTTCGCGCATGCGCTTCCCTCCTGTTCCCGCCAATCGTAATGAAAACGCTGATTTTGATCAAATCAGCGTAAAAGTGTTTTTTCAGATCCGCAGGCCGCTCAGCCTTCCACCCGGATCACGTTTTCCACCTGGCAGATTTCGGGATTCAGCGCCTTCACCACCCGCTGCACCGCTTTTTCCGGAGCGATATGGGTAATCACAATCAGGGTCGCCTTTCCGCCAGGGGCCGCACCTTTCTGCATCATGGCGGAAACGGAGATTCCCTCCCCCGCCAGCAGGCCGGTTACCTCCGCCAGTACGCCGGGCGCGTCCTTGGCCTTCATGCGGATGAAGTACTTGCTCTGCCAGTCATCCGCCACGGGCAGGGGATCCTGCCGCAGGAAGGGCATGGGATGCGCCGCGGCCTGCGCCGCCTGCACGATGTCGCCCACGATGGCGCTGGCAGTAGGCGCGTCTCCGGCGCCACGGCCCTCCAGCATCATGTCCTTAAACGCGTGGCCGTACAGATAAACCGCGTTCAGGGAGCCGTCCACCCTGGCCAGCGGATGATCCGCCGGCAGGAAGGCGGGATGCACCCGCGCCTCGATGGAGTCCCCATTGTCCTTGCCGATGGCCAGCAGCTTCAGTACATAGCCCATCTCCCGGCCAAAGGCGATATCCTCGGCGCTCACCTTCGTGATGCCCTCCCGGTACACATCCTCCATGTAAATCCGGCTATGGAAGGCCAGGGAACCCATGATGCTCAGCTTGTAGGCCGCGTCCATGCCCTCCACGTCCGCCGTGGGATCCGGCTCCGCCAGGCCCAGGCGCTGGGCGTCCTTCAGCACGGTTTCGTACTCGGCGTCCTCCGCGGCCATGCGCGTCAGGATATAATTCGTCGTGCCGTTGACAATGCCCATCACATGCTCGATGTGATTGGCGATCAGCGGGCTTTGCAGCGCGTTGATGATCGGAATGGCGCCGCCAACGCTGGCTTCATAATAGAGGCCCGCGCCCGTCTTCCGGGCCATGTCCCGCAGCTCGTCAAAATGCAGGGAAAGTGCCATCTTGTTGGCGGTGACCACGGTTTTGCCGTTCTCCAGAGCCCGCAGCATCATGGAAGCCGCCGGCTGCTCTCCGCCCAGGAATTCGCATACGATCTGGATCTCCGGATCCTCCAGAATATCGGCTTTATCGGTGGTCAGCACCTCGTCCGGCACCTCTTTGCCCCCGTGGATCTTTTTATCCAGCACCAGGGCCTTCTTCACCCGCAGGCGCAGCCCCGTCCGGGTCGCCAGCTCATCCCCGAATTCCCGGATCAGGTCCCAGACGCCGCCACCAATATTGCCCAGTCCCAGCAGACCCAATGTCACTTCCTGCATGCTCATTTCTCCCCTTCCGTCCGATTCCGCTCGTAAATCAGCCGCAGCCCCTTCAGGGTCAGCAGGCCGTCCAGCTTGTCGATGGCCTTGCTTTCCTCGGCGATCATGACCGCCATGCCGCCGGTCGCCACCACATAGGCCTCCCGGCCCAGCTCCTGGCGGATCTTGCGGACAATGTTTTTGACCAGGCCCACATAGCCGTAGTACATCCCGCTTTGCAGATTTGTCAGCGTGGTGCGGCCGATCACGGTATCCGGCCGCACAAACTCGAACCGGGGCAGCTTGGCCGTCCCCGTCACCAGCGCCTCGCTGCTCAGTTTGATGCCCGGACAGATCAAGCCCCCCAGGAAGCTGCCGCTCTCATCCACGACCCCAAAGGTGGTCGCCGTACCGAAATCAATGAAAATGCAGGGGCCGCCATATTCCTCATAAGCGGCCACCGCGTTGGCGATGCGGTCGCTGCCCAGCTCCCTGGGGTTCTCGTACTTGATGTTGATCCCTGTCTTCACGCCCGGCGCCACGAAAAGGGGCGTATGCCCGAAATAATTCTGCAGCATGTGGTCGATGGTGAAATTCACCGTCGGCACCACGGAGGACACCACGATTCCCTCCACTGCCGAGGTGGATATCCCTTCATGGGCAAACATGGAGGACAGACGGATGCCGTACTCATCCGATGTGGAATTAATATTGGTGGACATCCGCCAGTATTTCACCATCTCCGGGCCCTCGAAGAGGGCTGTTTTGATGTTCGTGTTGCCCACGTCCATGGTCAGAATCATTCCGGACAACCTCCTTTCCGGCGTGTCTTTTACGCCAGCAGCCTGGCCTTTTTCAGCGCGACGCCCGCCGCACCGGTCACCAGGGCCGCCACGATCATTTCCACGATGGCGTTGACCCCCACGGAGGCCACCAGGTACGCGGCGACGCTGCGGCCGGCCATCTGGTTCTGCACAAACTCGGTCTGGCCAAAGAGAATGACCAGGAGGCTCATGAAGAAAATGGTATTAAAGCAGGCGGCGGAAAAGCCCGTCACCAGGCCCTGTACATACATGGGCGCGGCGGTTTTCCGCATTCCCCGGAAGACCAGCGCCGCCAGGACGCCCACCAGCACCCGGGACACGAACCGCTGCACAAACATCAGGCACGCGAAGCCGAAGCCGGGGTTTGCCGTCACCAGCGCGACGCCCATCCCGCTGACCCCGCAGATCCCGTAGCACTGCAGGAAGCTGATCAGCCCGAAGGCGCCACCCACCACCACGCCGCCGGGAATTCCCATGGCCATGGCGGCAATCGCCACCGGAATCATGTTGAAGGTGATGGACAGCCCCATGGGCATCGGGATGTTGACAAAGGCCAGCACCACCAGGACGGCCACCAGCATGGCCAGCAGGGTCATTTGGGTTACTTTTGTGTTTTTCATTTTTCCCTCCGTTCGAGCTCCGTTCACGGATGCCCGTCGAAACAAATAGATTTTCCGGCCTTTCGCAGGCGTCCGGGGCCGAAGCTCCCGGCGCGAAGGCACGGAATGCCTTTATTATACATGGAATCAGCGGAAAGTAAAGCCGGGATTACATCCGGCCCTCCGCCTGGGAGAGCATGAGCTTGATGCGGTTCAGCTGATTGACCTCGCTGGCGCCGGGATCGTAATCCACCGCGGCGATGTTCGCCTGCGGGTAATGGGCCCGCAGCTGTTTGATGACCCCCTTGCCCACCACGTGGTTGGGCAAACACCCGAAGGGCTGGATGCACACGATATTCGGCACGCCGCCTTCCAGCAGTTCCGCCATCTCCCCGCAGAGGAACCATCCCTCTCCGTACTGATTGCCGATGGACAGGAAAGGCCTGGCCAGGTCCGCGATATGCGCGATGGGCACCGGCGGTTCGAAACGCTTCGACCGACGCAGCGCCTCCGTCGCGGGACGGCAGAAGGCCCGCAGGCCCGGAATCCCCAGGCCGGAGACCCATTTCCCGGTCCGTCGGGCGCCAAGGAATTCCGTTTTGTACTGCTGATTGTACAGCGTGTAATAGACAAAATCCATCAGATCCGGCACCACCGCCTCCGCGCCTTCCCGCTCCAGCAGCTCCACCAGGTGGTTGTTCGCCATGGGCATGTACTTCACCAGGATCTCGCCCACAACGCCCACCCGGGGGCGGCGGGGCACGTCCATCAGCGGCAGGGCGTCAAAATCCGCCACCAGATCCCGGCACAGCGCCGCGTAAGCGTACGCCCGCTCCCCGGCCAGCGCCTGACAGATGATCCCCTCCCATTTTTTCCGCAGGGCGTCCGCGCTGCCCGGCTCCTTTTCGTAGGGGCGTACCCGGTACAGGCAGCGCATCATCAGGTCTCCCAGCACCAGCGCCTTTCCCGCGTCCGCCAGCATGGCCAGGCCCGGCTGGAAACCCTCATTCTTTTCCATGCCGTTGAAATTCAGGCTGATCACCGGAATCTGGGGCAGGCCGGCCTTCTCCAGGGCCCGGCGGATGAACCCCACATAATTGCTGGCCCGGCAGCATCCCCCGGTCTGGGTCATGATCAGGGCCAGCCGGTTTACATCATATTTTCCGCTCAGCACGGCTTCCATCATCTGGCCCACCGTAATGATGGAAGGATAGCAGGCGTCGTTGTTCACAAACTTGAGCCCCATATCCACCGCGGAGCGGGTCTCGTTTTTCAGGAAAGCCAGGTGATACCCCCGTTTCTCGAAAACCGGCGTCAGCAACGCGAAGTGGATCGGGCTCATTTCCGGTGCCAGGATCGTGTATCCCGCCTCGAAATCCGCCCTGGTGAAGGCCCTTCGGCGATACGCTTCCGGCGCCTTTCCCGGCGCCACGCCCTGCTCCTCCCGCATGCGCATGGCGGAAAGCAGGCTCCGGATGCGGATCCGGGCGGCGCCGAGATTGTTCACCTCATCGATTTTCAGCACCGTATACAACTTTCCGCTCCGCTCCAGAATGTCGCAGACCTGATCCGTGGTCACCGCGTCCAGCCCGCAGCCAAAGGAGTTCAGCTGAACCAGCTCCAGGTCCTTCCGGCCGGCCGCGAACTGGGCCGCGGTGTACAGCCGGGAGTGGTAAACCCACTGGTCATTGACCCGCACGGGGCGGATGGGCCGGAAATCCTCCGGCAGGCTGTCCTCCGTCAGCACCGCCAGCCCGTATCCCGCGATCATCTCCGGAATGCCGTGGTGTATCTCCGGATCCACGTGATACGGCCGGCCGGCCAGGATGATGCCTTTCCGGCCCTTCTCCGCCATCCAGGCCAGGGCCCGGGCCCCCTCCCGCCGGACATCCGCCTTCGCCGCCAGCTGTTCCCGCCAGGCGGCATGCACCGCCTTCCGAACCTCCTTTTCCGGGATATTCCACTCCTCCCGGCCCAGGCGGCACAGCCGGTCCGCGGCGGTCTTTTCATCTGTGAAGGCCATAAACGGCCGGATATAGCGCACCCGGCCCGCCGTCACGTCCTCCACATTGTTCTTCAGGTTCTCCGGATAGGCGCAGACCATCGGGCAGTTGTAATGGTTCTGGCTGTCCGGCACCTCCTGGCGCTCATAAAACACGCTGGGATGGAAGATGGTTTTTACGCCCTGGTCTATCAGCCACTGCACATGGCCGTGGGCCAGCTTGGCCGGATAGCACTCGCTTTCCGAAGGGATGGATTCCATGCCCAGGGCATAGAGCTTCCGCGTGGAGACCGGGGACAGCCGCACGGAGAAGCCCAGCGCCGTAAAGAAAGTATGCCAGAAAGGATAGTTTTCCCACAGGTTCAGCACCCGGGGAATCCCGATCTCCCCCCGCGGCGCGTCCGCGGGATCCAGCGGCTTGTAATCGAACAACCGTTTCAGCTTGTACGCGGAGAGGTTCGGACCCTTCTCCGTTTCGGACGGCGCTTTGCCCAGCCCCCGCTCACAGCGGTTGCCCGTAATGTGCCGCCGGCCGCCCGGAAAGGTGTTTACCGTCAGCATGCAGTGGTTCTCACACCCCTGGCAGTGGGTGGTGGCGCTCTTCCACTGAAGATTCAGCAGTTCGGCCAGCGGCGGCATGGCGGTTTCCTGGCCATGATAGTGTGCCCGGGCGATCAGCGCCGCGCCGAAGGCGCCCATCATGCCCGCGATATCCGGGCATACCGCCTCCCGGCCGGCGATTTTTTCAAAGGCCCGCAGCACCGCCTGGTTGTGGAAGGTGCCGCCCTGCACCACTACCCGTTTTCCCAGATCCGCCGCGTCCGCAAGCTTGATGACCTTAAAAAGGGCGTTCCGGATGACGGAATAGGCCAGGCCCGCGGAAATGTCCTGCAGATCCGCCCCTTCCTTCTGGGCCTGCTTGACATTGCTGTTCATGAACACGGTGCAGCGGGTACCCAGATCCAGGGGATTTTTCGCGAAAAGCGCCGCTGCGGCAAAAGCCGGCGCCGTGTATCCCATGGACACGGCAAAATTTTCCAGAAAGGATCCGCAGCCGGAAGAGCAGGCCTCGTTCAGCAGAATCGTGTCCACGGAGCTGTTCTTCAGCTGAATGCACTTCATGTCCTGGCCGCCGATATCCAGGACGCAGTCCGCCTCCGGATCAAAAAAGCGGGCGGCGGTGACATGGGCGATGGTCTCCACTTCCCCCTCATCCAGGGAGAAAGCGGATTTCAGCAGCTCCTCCCCGTAGCCGGTGGAGCAGGCGCGGGCAATATAGGCGCCCTCCGGCATCCGGTCCCGCAGCTGCGCCAGCGCGGTGATCGCTGTCTGAATCGGGTTCCCCTGATTCCCGGCGTAAAAAGACCAGAGAAGCTCCCCCTCCGCCCCGGCCAGCGTCAGCTTCGTAGTGGTGCTGCCCGCGTCGATCCCCAGAAAGCAGGGGCCGGCGTAGTCCGACAGGCTGCCCCGGCGCACCTTCGCCCGGGCGTGCCGGTCGCAGAAAGCCTTATATTCCTGATCGTTCCGAAACAGGGGCTCCATGCGCTTCAGCTCGAAGGTCATCATGACGCCCCGGGTCAGCGCGTCAATCACGGAATCCAGCTCCCGGCTCTTCTCCGGATCCGCCTCCATGGCCGCCCCCATGGCCGCGAACAGGTGGCTGTTCTCCGGCAGGATGGCGGTCTCCTCCGTCAGTTTCAGCGTGCGGATGAACGCGGCCCGCAGCTCCGGCAGGAAGTGCAGCGGCCCGCCGAGAAACGCCACATGCCCCCGGATGGGCTTGCCGCAGGCCAGGCCGGAAATGGTCTGGTTCACCACGGCCTGAAACACGGAGGCCGCCAGATCCGCCTTCGTGGCGCCGTCATTGATCAGGGGCTGAATGTCCGATTTCGCGAACACGCCGCACCGGGCGGCGATGGGATAGATCTCCCGGTAATTCGCGGCCTCGGCGTTCAGCCCAGGCGCGTCCGTCTGCATCAGGGCGGCCATCTGGTCAATAAAGCTGCCCGTGCCGCCGGCGCAGACACCGTTCATCCGCTCCTCCAGCCCGCCGGTGAAGTAGATGATCTTCGCGTCCTCCCCGCCCAGCTCGATGGCCACGTCCGTCTGCGGCGCCACGCGCTTCAGCGCGTCGGCCACCGCCACCACTTCCTGGACGAAGGGGATTTCCATCGCCTTTCCCAGGCCCATGCCGCCGCTGCCGGTAATGGCGCAGGCCACCCGGACGGCGCCCAGCTCCTCCCTGGCTTCCCGCAGGATGGCCGCCAGCGTCTCCTGGGTATGGGCATGATGCCGCGCGTAACGTGAAAAAGCCATGCTGCCCTCCGCATCCAGCAGCACGGCCTTCACCGTTGTGGAACCAATATCAATGCCTAATTGAAATGTCCGCACCGTCTACCTCGCTCATCCCCCGAATCCAGACCCGCGGGGGATCCTCCCACCCCTTCGGATTCCGCCGAAAAGGCCTTTGAAAAAGCGGCAGATCCGGATCCGCCGCCTGTCAGATTTATTCGTTTTCCAGCTCCTGCATGGCCATGGGGATCTTCGCCGCCTCCTCCGCGTTCAGCGGCGGGAACTGGGGATCCATATCCTCCAGGGTCCGCAGGATGATTTCACTCATCAGGTAACGGGTGTACCATTTATTGTCCGCCGGCAGCACGTACCAGGGGGCGTGCTCCGTCGCCGTGGCGTTAATGCAGTCCTCAAAGACCCGCTCATACTCATCCCACAGCGCGCGCTCCTTCATGTCCCCGACGGAAAGCTTCCAGTGCTTCTCCGTCAGCTCCATCCGGTCCATGAAACGGTTTTTCTGCTCCTCCTTGGACACGTTCAGAAAAACCTTCACCATGCGGAAGCCGTTCTCCCACAGGTACTCCTCCCAGTTGTTCAGCTGGCGGTACCGGCGCTCAAAAAAGTCTTCCGTCAGGCAGCGGGGCGCCAGAATATAATCCTTCTGCATCTGGTGCACCTGCACCACCAGCACGTCCTCATAGTGGCTGCGGTTGAAGACGCCGATGGTCCCCCGCTCCGGCATCGCCCGGTTGATCCGCCACATGTAGTCGTGCGCCAGGTCCGTCTTGTTCGGCACCTTGAAGGAGGTAATCTTCAGCCCCGCGGGGTTCAGATGGGAAAAGACCTTCTTGATGAGGCTGTCCTTCCCGGCGGCGTCCCGGGCCTGCAGCGCGAATACCAGCCCCTCCCGCTTCGCCGCGTAAAGCTTTTCCTGCAGCATGGCCGCCTGGGTCATGTTCGCTTCCGTCAGCGCCACCAGGTCACTCTTCTGTACCTTGTACTCCCCCGCGTCCGTGGGCATTTCCTTCAGCTTCAGCTGTCTTTTTCCGTCGAAACAGTAGTCCTTCAGGGCCATAAATAAAACGCACTCCTCGTCGCATAGTATGGCCATTATACACAGGAATCCCCGTATTTGCAAGGGTTGAAAGCGCTTTTATCCGCGTCCGGGAGGCGGAAAAACCGCCTCCGCGGACCTGCTTTGCGGAAACGCCGGGATCGTGACGCCGGAGAAGACGCAAAGACGGAAACGGAAAGGCGTCTGGCCGCCATGGCCTGCCTCGTTCTGATGATCCCGCGGGCGGCCGTTTCCGTCAGGCGCCGTTCCGGAGCGGCGTTCCGCAGGGCGCCCCTTTTTGTGTTCTGTCAGGCGACTTTTTTCCGGCTCATTGCGTTGGATTTTATGAATATGCTATACTCGAAATATCTTGATTCGGGGTGATTGAATGGCAGTGAATCCTCACAATAAAATCACGACCAGCCGCCTGCTGACCCTCATCCGGGGCGCGTCCTCCTTCCGGGAAGCGGTTGCGTATCACGAAGCCTCGCCGGATCCCCATTTTCACGAGGCGGTCTATGAGCTGATGTCCCGGAAGGGGCTGCAGGCGCAGGATATGATCCGGAAGACCGGGATCGAGCGCTCCTATTTTTACCACATTCTCAACGGCACCAAGCGACCGGGGCGGAACATGGTCCTTCGGATCGGTTTCTGCCTCAGGGTATCCCTTACGGAGATGAACCGCCTGCTCCGGCTGGCCGGGCTGTCCGAGCTGTACGCCCGCCGGCGGTGGGACGCGGCGATGATCTATGCCCTTACCCATCAGTATACCATGGAGGAAGCCAACAACCTGCTGGCCGAGGCCGGCGAGGAGCCGCTTTATACGGAAGGAAAGCCATGAGCAACGCGCCAGAAATCCACGCAGATGTGACCGAGTTCCCTGCCTTTCTGGCAGAAAGATACCTCTGCGAATCCTGCCTGAAATGGAACGAGGAAGAATCCACCTGGCTCTGCCGGGACCGGCGGAGCCAGGCCTTTGTGCTGATCAAGACGGCCGCGGAGCAGACCGCCGTCCGCTGTCTGCGGAATGAATATGCGCTTCTGCGGCTCATCGCCGATGACGCCTCCCCCGCGGCCCGCGCCTTTCCCCGGCCGATCGATCTGGCCGAGGAGCCCGGCGGTCTGGTCGCCCTGGTTCGGGAGCATATCCCGGGCCGGACGCTGGAATCCCTGGTGGAGGCGCCGGCCTCCCGCCCGGGGCTGACGCCGGAAACCGCCGTCCGGATGATGCTGGATGTGCTGGATCAGCTGCGCTTTCTGCACCAGCTTCACCCTCCCGTCATTCATCGGGACATCAAGCCGCAAAACGTGGTGGTGGATCCTCTGGGCCGATGCCACCTGATCGACCTGGGCGCTTCCCGGATGAGCCGGGACGACGCGGACTCGGATACCGTGGTCATGGGAACGCGCCTGACCTCTCCGCCGGAGCAGTATGGCTATCAGTCCACGGACGCCCGGAGCGATATCTATTCCACGGGCGTGCTGCTGCGCTACTGCCTGACGGGCGCCTATGACGACAGCGAGGACGCTTCCCTCCCTCCGGCCCTGCGGCGGGTCGTGCGGAAAGCCACCCGGTTTGACCCGAAGGACCGCTATCAGCAGGTCTCCGCCTTTCAGAAGGACCTGCGGGCGGTTCAGAAGCAGGCTGAACCCGCCTCCGGCGGCCGGACCCGCCGGGCTCTCCTGCCCGCG
>JAFUGS010000028.1 GCA_017469265.1 Clostridia bacterium | reverse complement strand
GTCCCCGGCCGAAACGCAGCGCGGGGCCGGGACTCGGTCCGCGAGCATTCCGCGGCGCGGGGCCGGGGCGGGCGGAACGGCCCGCCCCGGCCAGAACAGAATGAACCGGAGGTGAAACCCATTTGGCCTTTACCTTTCAGCCCTTCAGCCGGAAACAGCTTCAGGCCCTGTACTGGTGGCACCCGGGATCCGGACGGGAACATCACCGCATGATGCTGGCGGATGGAGCCATCCGCTCCGGCAAGACCGTGGCCATGATTCTCTCCTTCCTGCGGTGGAGCCAGACCACCTTTCAGGACCAGGATTTCATCCTGGCGGGGGTCACCGCCGGGGCCCTGCAGCGGAACGTGCTGTCCCCCATGTTCCAGATGCTGGAGACCCTGGGGCTGTCCTGGGAGTACCGGCGGAGCGGTGGCCTGGTGGTCATCGGGAAGAACCGGTACCACCTTTTCGGCGCGGACAAGGACAACGCCCAGGACAAGCTGCAGGGCATGACCGCCGCCGGGGCCTTCGCCGACGAGGCGGCGCTGTTTCCCCGCAGCTTCGTGGACCAGATGATCGGCCGGTGCTCCGTCCGGGGCAGCAAAATCTTCCTGAACTGCAACCCCAACGGGGCCTTCCATTACATCAAGACGGACTTCATCGACCGGGCGGAGGAAATCGGCCTGTACCGGCTGCACTTCACCATGGAGGACAACCTGACCCTGTCCCCGGAGATCCGGGAGAGCTACGCCCGGGCCTTCCAGGGGGTCTTCTACCGGCAGTACATCCTGGGGGAATGGGTCAGCGCGGAAGGAGCCGTCTATCCCATGTGGGACGACGACGCCAACACCTACCTGGAGACCGGGCCCCGGGATTACCGCGGGCAGCGGCGGTACTGCGCCATTGACTACGGGACCACGAACCCCTGCGTCTTCCTGGACGTGTACGACGACGGGAGGGTGTTCCGGGTGCGGAATGAGTACTACTGGAACGCGGCCGCGGCCCAGCGGCAGAAGACGGACGCGGAGTACGCCGACGACCTGGCGGCCTTCCTGGACGGGGATCTGGACACCCAGATCATCGTGGATCCCAGCGCCGCCTCCTTCAAGGCGGAGCTGCGGAACCGGGGCTTCCGGCCCCTGGACGCCCGGAACGCCGTGCGGGAGGGCATCGCCACCACCGCCACCCTCATCGGGAATCGGCAGCTGCTGGTGGAGAAGGCACATTGCCCGAACCTGCTGAAGGAGATGCACTCCTACGTCTGGGACGAAAAGGCCCGCCTGAAGGGGGAGGAGCGGCCCCTGAAGCAGTACGACCATGCCATGGACGCGCTGCGCTATCTCTGCCAGACGAAGACCAGCCGCTTCCGCCGGTGGCACGGGGAGGAGCAGGCATGAGCGCGAAGAAGCGAAAGCCCGCCGGAAGGCGGGATCGAAAGTCCGGCATCGGGGCGGAAACCGCGGGGCGGGGGCGGAAGCCCCGGTCCGGCGGGAGCGTGAAGGAGCGGGTCTTCCCGGCGGACAGAACCGCCGCGGACGGCGCGCCCTCCCTGGCGGAGAGCCTGGGCGGGGAATTATATACCGGCAGCCTGACAGGGAACGCGGCCCTGCTGACCCACCTGTACCGGACAAACTGGCTGGCGAAGCGGATCATCGACATGCCCAGCGAGGACATGACCCGGGGCTGGTACACCCTGCCCCCCTGCGTGCCGCCGGAGGACGCGGAAGCCCTGGCCCGGCTGGAGGCCCGCCACGGCATCCGCCGGGAGTTGACCGACGCCATCCGCTGGGCCCGGCTGTACGGCGGGGCCTGCGCCCTGATGGTGATCCGGGGGCAGGAGGAACGCCTCCAGGAGCCCCTGGACCTGGACGCCCTGGCCCCCGGGGATTTTCAGGGGCTGCTGGTGCGGGACCGGGTCAGCGGCGTGACCCCCTCCCCGGAGATGGAGGAGGACCTGGACGATCCGGACTTCGGCTGTCCCCGGTTCTACGACTTTGACACGGAGGAGCTGGGCCGCCTGCGGGTGCACCACAGCCGGGTGCTGCGCTTCACGGGGCGGGATCTGCCCCGGCGGGAGGAGCTGATGGAAAACGGCTGGGGCGCCAGCGAGCTGGAGCACATCCTGGAGGAGCTGGAGAAGCGCACCGCCACCTCCCGGAACATCGCCCGGCTGGTGTTCCAGGCCAATGTGACCACCCTGAAGATCAGCGACTTCGGCGAGGTGCTGGCCATGGGCACGGAGCGGCAGAAGCGCCAGGTGCTGGCCTCCGTGGCGGAGCAGAACCGGCTGCGGGATTCCTTCGGGCTGCAGCTGCTGTCCGCCGGGGACAGCTACGAAAACCACCCCTACGCCTTCGCCGGGCTGAGCCAGGTCTACGAGGCCTTCATGATGGACATGGCCGGGGCCGCCGGCATCCCCGCCACCCGGCTGTTCGGCCGCAGCCCCCAGGGCATGAACGCCACCGGGGAGGCGGACCTGGAGCACTACTACGAGCTGATCGACCAGATGCGGGAGCGGCACCTGCGGCCCGCGCTGGAGAAGCTGCTGCCGGTGATGGCCCTGTGCTGCTGGGGGACGCTGCCGGAGGATCTGACGCCGGCCTTTCCCTCCCTGCGGACCCCGGATCCCCGGGAGGAGGCGGAGATGCAGGCGAAGCAAACCGACACCCTGATCCGGGCCCTGGAGGCCGGCCTCCTGACCCCGGCGGAAGCCCGGGAGCGGATGGAGCGGATCATGGGATAGGGCCCGGCGGGGCGCCCGATACCTGTTGCAAAAAAAGGATTCCGGAAACTGTTTCATCCTGAATAGGCACTCTTCCGTCGCTCCGCTCTCTGAGGAATTCCATTCCGGGGGACGCCTCTCCGTTCGCTCAATGGTCGTTCAGAACCCTTGGAGCGGGTTCTGAACTCCCTTTCGCGCTAACAAACTCAGTTTCCTTTCGCCTTACGGCGAACTGCCCACCGGGCAGCCGGTCGCTTCGTTTGCCAATCGCTAAGAACCGGCGAGAATCAAGGCCCCCGGAGATGGAACACCTCAGCGCTCCGCTGGCTGGACTGAATCATTACGAAATTTTAAAAACGCCGTATCTCTTCCTCTGGACTGAATCGTTACCAGAAATGATAGAGGTGATACATTTTGATCTACTTTGGCACCCGCCTTTCCGAAAACATCTCCCGCCGGGAGCCGGAAGGCTACCTGATCTGTCTGAACGTCCCCGTGGCCCGCACCGGCGCCCAGGATTATCTGCCCTCGGAGCTGGGCCTCCCGGGCCCGGATGATCATCTCGTGCCCGTGCTCCGGCCCCCGGAGGAGGTTTTCGCCCCGGCCTGCCTGGCCTCCTTCGAGGGCATGCCCGTCACGGATGACCACCCCTCCGCCCCGGAGGGCGTGACCCTGGAGAACATCCGCTTCCTCCAGAAGGGCCACGCCCACAATGTCCGCCGGGGCGGCCCCGGCCAGGAGGATCTGCTCCTGGCGGACCTCATCGTCACCGATCCCCGCCTCATCGACGAGATTCTCGCCGGAAAGCGGGAGATCTCCTGCGGCTACAATTATGTCCTCTGTGAGGAGGACGGCCGCTACCTCCAGCGGGAAATCCGCGGCAACCACGTGGCCGTGGTGGACAGCGGCCGCGCCGGCCCCCGCGTTTCCATCCAGGACCGGCGGAGCCCCCGCCGACCCAATCCTCAAAATGAAAGGAGTACCCCCATGAAACCCAACGCCCGTCTTTTCGCCTCCCTCCTGACCCGCATGGCCCGGGACGGCGACACCGAAGCCCTGGCCCAGGTCATCTCCGCCCTGACGGAGGAGCCCGCGGCGGAGAACGCCGTCCTGCCCGCCGCCCCGGTCATCCAGGCCGCTCAGCCCGCCCTGCCCGCCGTGCCGGTCATTCAGGCCACTCAGCCTGCCCCGCAGGCCGCGGTCCCCGCGGAAGCCGCCCCGGCCCCGCAGATGGCGCCCGCTGCCGTTCTGCCGGCCCAGCCCCTGACCACCGTCCCGGTCATTCAGACCGCGACGGGCCAGTCTGCCCTGCAGACCGCAATGCCGGCAGTGCCCGCCGCCCCGGTGGTGGTGGATCCCCCGGCGGATCAGCCCGTTCTCGTGGACTGCGGCCCGGAGATTCTCTCCGCCCTGAGAGAGATCATCGCCCTCCTGACCGGTTCCGGCGCGGACTGCGCCGATCCCGCCCGTCAGCGGGATCAGGATCCCGATCCCGCCGCCGCGGCCGAAGCCGTGACCGCGGAACTGGCCGCAGAGGCCGCTTCCGCCATCTCCGAGGCCGCCGAAAACACCGCCGCTGAGGCGGAGCAGGCCGTTTCCGCCACCGCCGAGGCCGTGGCGGAGGCCGTGGCCGAGTCCCTGGGCGTGGATCCCGCCCCGGAGGAGGATCCGGTGGAGGCCCTGGTGGCGGAGATTCTGGAGCCCGCCGACCCTGCCGCCGGGGAGCCCCGGGAGGAAATCCTGTCCACCATCCTCTCCCCCGAGGCGGATGAGGATCCGGACGCCCCCGATGATCCCGATGATCCGGACCGGAACGCCCGGGCCGCGGACGCCCTCCGGGCCGCCCTGGCCGCCTTCCGCCCCCAGCTGCGCCGCATGAGCCCCAAAGACCGCCAGCGCTTCAACGCCGACGTGGCCGCCCGCATGCGCCGCCTGACCC
>JAFUGS010000027.1 GCA_017469265.1 Clostridia bacterium | reverse complement strand
TTTCTGATGGAGCATCAGGACAAGCTGATTCATTTTCACATCCACGACGGAACGGAAACACCGCCGAGGAACCACCTGGCCCTGGGCGACGGGGAGATCGACCTGGACGCGCGCCTGAAACTGGCCGCTGAACGGAACGCCCGGTGCGTGCTGGAAACCAAAACCATCAGTGCGCTGAAGCAGTCGGTCCGGTGGCTGCGGAACAACCGGGAGGGATCACGATGGGCTTGATGAACTTGAATACTTCCGAAAATGGAATGACGCACAGTTTGAAGCTGAGATGCGTGATGCCGATCGGCACCTGGCGCTGTACGGACATGGAGATTGAACTGGAAAGATAGGAATTGGTTTCTTCGCCCGAAGGTGTTCCACCATCGGGTGAAGAAAGGGACGGTACTCACAAGGAGGCACAAGATGGACGTCAAGCTGTTTTCACAGGCAATCGCGAAATTCCTGGGCGGTCTGCTGATGGTTGGTTTATTGCTGTTCCTGCCAGCAGGCAGCTTCGGCTACTGGCAGGGTGGCTTCTGATGGGGATTCTCTTCATCCCGATGTTCATCGCCGGATTGATTATGATGAAGAAATCTCCTGATCTACTGCGGAAACGGCTGGATGTCAAAGAACAGCAGGTTGAACAGAAAACAGTTATCCATATTGCCGACAATTAAATTGTCAAGGACAGTTTCACAGGTCATCTGACTCCAGAAACTCTTTCAGACGGATATGCCGGACCGTGCTTGTGGAATAATCCATATCGTCATTTGTAATCAGAATCTTCTGCCGGGAATTGTCAAGGCCGTTGAAAGCGCTGAATTCCCGTTGATATGCTTTTTCATCAATCACGCTGTGCGCCACCTGGATCAGGTATTCTTTTCCCGATTTGGATGCAATAAAGTCGATCTCTTTCCCGGCGTTATCATACACCTTCGTATTGTATCCGCGATAAAGCAGTTCAAGATACACTATATTTTCCAGATTGTGGTCAATATCATATCGATTATTCGGACAGCGAATCGAATTCAGAGCCACATCCCCATCATAACACTTTTTATGGAATTGCAGTTCCTGTTTCGATTTGACGGAGTATTGTTTTACCAGTTCTGTTGCATAAGCCTTCTCCAGGTATTCCACATATTTCATAATGGTATGCTCTGAGCATTTTTCTTTTTGCTTCACGGCTTTATAGATCGAGTTATACGATACAATCCTCCCGTTTGAACGAAGAACACAATCCGCAACAGCCCGAAACAGGGATTCTTTCCTGATTTTAAACCTGCGAATGATATCTTTGTAGATGATCGTCTCGTCAATATCTTCCAGATAGCGGATCATTGCATCGCCTTCGAATTCCAGACGTTTTGGGAAGCCTCCCCAGATCAGGTAATCCATAATGGAAACGGGACGATTTAACTCGGCTGCGTATTCCTGCATTTCCTTCCAGACAAACGGATGAATCCGGAAGGAGACATACCTTCCGCTGAGGGCGTCTGTGAATTCTGAGGAAAGCAGTTTGGAATTGGAACCGGATATAAAGACGGAACAGTTTTCCAAACGAAGAGTCTGGCATATATCCGGCCAGTTTTCAATTTCCTGAACCTCGTCGAGAAAAACAAAGCATTTATCTTTTGTCCGATGCTCATCAACGTATCTGATCACATGGTCTGCGTCAGGCAGTAAAGCCCTTGTACGCTTATTTTCAAATTCCAGGAGAACGACATTGTCTGTTCTGTCCAGGATGCCCTGTGCCAATTGTTTCAGAATAACGGATTTTCCGCAACGGCGAATACCGGTGATGACTTTAATAAGATCGCTGTCAACAAACGGTTCGATCTGAGACAGATAATGCTTCCTGCTGATCATATCGCATTCCACCTCCCCAAGGCGGAATTATACTGCAAACTGTTTCCGAAATCAACAATAGTTTGCAGCATAATGCAAACTATTTATTGCATTGAGAATAGTTTGCAATAATTCATCATTCCCCAAACAAAGCAGGCAAGTTCTCTGGCTGTTAAAGATTTTCTAGAATGTCCCCCAACTGCTCTATCATCCTGTCACTGAACAGATCAAATCCTTGTCATTAGCAGTGTCAGAGGCACCGTCAGTATATTTGCGCGTTATCGTATTCCGGGAAAGCTTGTTGAATATCGTTTTCATCCTCCAAAGAAATTCAGCGGAAGGTATTGTTAGATGCCGCTAACTTGTATTATAATAGCGTTGAAATGACTTGCAATGGTTTTCGGGTCATTTCAAAAAATGTGCTGGAGGGTTCGCCGGATGAACGCTTTCAGCCCGGAAAAATGGGAAAGAATCGGGTTCCGCTCGATCGAGGAAGGCTTTTCCATGCTGAAGGAAGGCGGGCTCAGGAATCAAAAATGGTTTCATGCCAAGGGGATGCTGTTTCCGGGCGTCGTTTTCGCCCTGATTCCCGCTTTACTGGTGAGCTGGCTGGTCACGCTGATCGCATGAAGGGAGAAATCCGTATGAAAGCACCTTCCAATCGTGACAATTCCCTGGATTGGCCCCGCATCGTCCATCTGTTGAAGCTGGGCATATTCGCCGCTCTGCTGGTGCTCCTGGGCGATATGCTGCTGGGCGATCACGCCATCACCAATGCATTAGCGACCGGCTGGATCAGCGTTGGCAATCTATGGATGATGGGCGGACTCCTGATCGTCATCAAAAAAGGAGGAAAGCATGCCAACTCAGAATTACTTTCCTGACGGAACACCCATGGAGCCCTGGTTCGCAGAGGCGAGGATCCCGGTTCTCAAAGAGGTTGGGCGTCAATATTCCCTTTCTGATTACGGGATTGACGCGGATGGTCAGCTGCATACTGCCGAGATACAGGATTTGATCGACCACATCCACGCGGATGGGGGCGGTGTGCTGGTGGTTCCCCGGGGTACCTATCGCACCGGCGCGCTCTTTTTCCGCCCCGGAGTGCACCTGTATGTGACGGAAGGCGGTATGCTGCTGGGCAGCGATGATGTGACAGACTATCCTGTATTGGAAACGCGGATAGAAGGTGAAATCTGTCAATACTTAGCCGCTTTGATCAACGCGGATGCTTGCGACGGCTTTACCATGTTCGGCCCCGGCACCATCGACGGCAACGGTTTGCGCGCCTGGAAAGCCTTCTGGCATCGTCGGGCCTGGAATCCCAAATGCACAAACAAGGATGAGCAGCGCCCCCGCCTTGTATATATTTCCAACAGCAGACATGTGACGATTGCCGGCCTGCATTTGCAAAACGCGGCTTTTTGGACGAACCATCTTTACCGCTGTCAATATGTGAAATTTCTGGAGTGCACGATTGATTCGCCCTACGAACCGGTCAAGGCCCCCAGTACTGACGCCATCGACCTGGATGTTTGCACTGATGTGCTGGTGAAGGACTGCGATATACATGTGAACGATGACGCCGTGGTGCTCAAGGGCGGCAAGGGGCCCTGGGCGGATCAACAGCCTGAGAACGGAATGAACGAGCGCATCCTCATCGAGGATTGCCATTATCGATTCAGCCACGGCTGTCTGACCATGGGCTCCGAGGCCGTGCATTGCCGAAACGTGATCCTGCGTCGGATTACGGCGGATTATGCTGAAAACCTGCTATGGCTCAAATTCCGCCCGGACACACCCCAGCTATTTGAATACATCACGGTGGAGGACGCCCAGGGAACGGTGGACAATTTTTTGCATATCCACCGCTGGACGCAGTTCTACGATCTGAAGGACCGCAAGGATCGGCCAGCCTCCATCGCGCATCATATCACCCTGCGGCGCTGCCGGGTGAAATGCAGAACCTATTGCCAGGCGCCGGAGGACCTGACGGAATATAATCTGTCCGATTTTTCGCTGACGGAGAATCAGCTCCAATGCGACAGCAGAGGAAACGACTCCTGGATCAAATGAAAGGGGAGGATCCCGTGAGTCATTCCATCCTCTTGAGCAAATCGCCCTGAGGGTTTGCTGCTGTTCCGATCAGCGCCACGGCGATGCCGTTGACGCTGGCGCGGTGGGACCGGTTTTGATGAGGCCGCCCACCGCCTCCAGCGCAGGACAGGCGTCGTGGCTTTCCAGCCTTCTTTTCTTCATGGTTATACAGCCAATCGATCGTGTCCACAAAGGGATTTTTGAACGCGTTTTTAAGTTGTTTTTAAGGTTTTCGTGATATACTACGCGCATGATATCGAGCGGCGGAAGCGTAAGACCGGATATCATTTTTCACAGAAAGAGGAGGAAATGACCATGAAGAAACTGCTCTCGCTGATCCTGGCAGCAATGCTGAACCTTGGCACGCTGTCTTTTGCGGGCGCCGAGGAAACCGCTCTGCCGAAAATCGACATGACGAAATGGCAGTATGAGGCGTCCGATGATGTTTACTGGCAGGTGGGTTTATCCTACGCGGCCAACCCCGCTGACAGCGGCTATGAGACGATGGGCATCTTTGTTCCCGGCGCGTATTTTTCCGCCACGGACAACGGCGACGGAACCTACACCTGCGACGTGAATGAAACCGGCACGGCCGGGTCATACACGGCGCTCACCGCACCGCTGATCCTTCCCGTGAACACCCCCGGTTATTCCGCGATGAACGCCCCCACAGGCTACAGCAGTTCCATGGGCTATGGCAGTATTTCGGACTATACGAACGCAGGCATGATCGTGGTTTTCGCGGGCGCCCGCGGCCGTGACGCCGGCGCTCCCGCGGGGGTTACCGATTTTAAGGCCGCCATTCGGTACACCCGCTATAACGCGGATCTGCTTCCCGGTGATATGGACAGCTTTTTCTCCCTGGGCATGAGCGGCGGTGGAGCGCAGAGCGCCCTGATCGGCGCGACGGGCAACAGCGATCTCTATGATCCGTACCTGGAAGCCATTGGGGCTGTCATGACAGAAAGCGATGCCGTGAAGGGCAGCATGTGCTGGTGTCCCATTACCAACCTGGACATCGCGGATGAAGCCTATGAATGGAATATGGGCAGCACCCGGAGCGGCCTGAGCGAGGAAGATCAGGCGTACTCCGACGGCATGGCGCTGGCCTTCGCGGAATACATTAATCAGCTTGGGCTGACCGATGAGGAAGGCAACGCGCTGACCCTCACGGAAAGCGAAGAGGGCATCTGGCAGAGCGGCAGCTACTATGAGTATGTAAAGGGCGTGATTGAAACCTCGCTGGCCCATTTCCTCAGCGACACGGAATTCCCTTACACGGTGGCTTCTTCCGGCGGCTTCGGCGGACGGATGGGCGGCCGGGGCGGCATGGGCGGCAATTTCGGCGGCGGAAAGCCTGACGGCGCCCCCGGCGGATTTGGCGAACAGGCGGAGGGACAGATGCCGGATCTGGAAAACGGAGAAGGGCCCCAGGGCGATTTCGGGGACTTCGGCGGCCCGGACACGGAGCAAACGGACAATGGCGGCTATGAAGCAATGGACGGCATCACCCGCGCGGAGAGCGCTTCCTCCGCCCTGTCCCTCAGCGGCACCTATGAAACGAAGCAGGATTATATGGACGCGCTGAACGCCAACGGGGAATGGGTGACCTGGGACGAAGAGACGAACACCGTGACCATCACCAGCGTTGCCGCCTTCACGCAGGCGCTGAAAAACGCGTCCAAGAGCATCGCCGCCTTTGATCAGCTGGACGCGGGACAGGGAGAAAACACGCTTTTCGGCTACGGCGACGGCAGCGGAGCGCACTTCGACGCGATTCTGGCGGGTCTGGTTGCCGGGAGCGAATATGAGGACGCGTTCATGACGGATCTGGCCAGGCAGGACGTGCTGGGAAATACGGTGGACGTCCGGGTGAACATGTATAACCCCATGTACTATCTGTCTCCCGCTTACGACGGATACCGGACCAGCGAACCCGCGGCCTTCTGGCGCATCCGCACCGGCATCAACCAGGGAGACACCGCCCTGTGCACGGAGATTGACCTCGCGCTGGCGGCAGCGGCCTACAGCGAGGAAACCAGCGTGGACTTTGAAACCGTCTGGGGCCAGGGGCATACGGAGGCCGAGCGAACCGGCTCCGCCACGGAAAACTTCATTGCCTGGGTCAACGCGTGCATGGAATCATGCACCTGACGCGCCTGCCGAAATAAGCGTGCAGATCATCCGCCGCGTCCATGCAGCAGTTCTATGACCGGTGGATTCTGCCGGAAAACACGTACGGATTACGTTTCGCTTTCCGTGCCGTACACTTCCCAGGACCGCAGAGAAGGGAAGGCGGAAGGATCATCGCTTTTTACCATGCGTTCCAGCCGCAGCCAGCAAACGCGCCGGTCGCCCAGGTCAATCCACTGGCGCTCTCCGGTTTTCCGCAGGTCAAAGGTGATTTCCTCCCCATTGGAATCCACCGCGCAGCCGGAAACCCAGTAGGCGTCATGGGGAAAATCCGCCCGCAGGGTCAGGGCCATGCGCCGCGCGATGATTTCCCGTCCGAAATCGATTTTGCACCAGGCGTCCGTCCGGGCGCCGATGCCCCAGCTTTCAAAGGGCCACTCACCGTGATAAGTATTGAACCGCAGACCGTCGATCACATTCCGGGCAGCGAAGACGGACTCGTTCCGCGTTTCCACGTTCGCGGTGCAGTGGGGAAAGAAGTCCGTATCGCCCCGCAGATCGGCCGGGTTCCGCGCCAGATCCCGGACGGACGAAAGCTCTTCCGCCGTCATTTTCCGGGCCGTGACGATGTGCCGTCCGCCCGCAAAGGCGCCCGGCGCGTACGCCAGCCGGTGCTCTCCCCGCGGAACGGGCCAGCTCATCTTTCCGTCCGGAAGATAAACTTCGCCCTCCGCCAGCATTACATCCATCCGAACCATCAGATGGCTGCCCGGCTCGGTTCTGATTTCGATCCGGTCGCCCTCTGCCCATTCCCGGTCCGCGCACAGCATGGCTGTGTCTTCATGCGCCGTTTCGGCGATCACCGTGTTCTGCCCATCCAAAGCTGAAATGTAAATCATGGCCCTGTATTCCTTTCCGTGTCGGCTGTTCGTCCGCTTTCGAGTTTTCTCTTCTTTTTTATATTCAGAACAGCCGGTTCATCAGCGTGTCAAAGACGACGCGGGGCATATCCATGATCAGGTTGAGCATGTTCGAGGCCAGCGTGAGACTCATCCCCTGCAGCATATCCCAAAGCGCTTCGCTGTCCATTTCGCCCACCTGATAAACCGTCTCCGTCGGAAGGGGATCCAGCTGCTTTCCGGAACCTTTTTCCATCCGCACGGTCATCAGCCTGCCTTCAAGGCCGATCAGCCCGATGGAGGTTTCGCTGATCTCCTTTCCGTCTGCTTCTGAAACACTCCGGGTCACCGCGAGCTCCGCTCCACGGATTTTCCGCAGCTCCGGATCCTCCGTCAGCTCCGCTAAATCGGGAATCATCAGCTTCAGCAGGAGCGGTTTTTCTTCCGGATCGTAAAAGACTTCCAGGGTCGTTTCCCCGTGTACGGAGGCAAGCATCTGCTGAAGGGAGTCCACCGTGACCGTGCTGGATCCGATTTGCAGACCGCTTTCCCGAAGGGCATCTCCCAGAATGGGGATCCGCTGCGCCTTCTGGATTCCCGCGTTCACCAGATCATTCAGCTCCGCTTCGCTCAGATGCCATACCCGCTTCAGCACCGCGCCCGCGCACTCCGGATTGGCTTCCTCCAGCCCGATGGCTTCGGAGGACGCTTGCCCGCTCAGTTTGTCCAGATACGGATTCAGGTTCATGCCCAGTGCCGGATCCGCCGTGCTCTGCCTGTCCAGCACCCGGATAATCAGATTGCCGGCCCTCGCCGCCAGGCTCCCGACCTGGGCCAGGTTTTCCTCCTTCAGGATGTTCAGATCCGCGAGCATCTGAACCAGGGTGTTCAGGAAGTCCGGAATCTGATCCCGCCGACACATCAGCGTGCAGTTTCCCAGCAGGGAGCAGTAGATCCCGACTGTTCCTTCTTCCGCTTCGGAGGCGGCGGCCCGCAGGGTGATGACCGGCTTCCCATAGGAGAGCAGAACCGCCTGTCCCATCATCCCGTCCCCAGTGCTTACCGAAACCAGTTCCAGCTGCACCGCGTCCAGAAATTCCCGGACACCGTCCATTTTTTCTCCGGCCAGCGCCTCACCCGCTGAAAAGGAGTACAACCAGGAAACGGATTGATCCGCCATTCCGGAAAAAGGAATCATCAGCATCAGCGCCGTCAGCAGCGCAGCCCATCTTTTCATGTTCATGCACAGCCTCCTGTATGATCGGATTGAAAACAGGAATAGCATAGTGGAAGAAGGCGCGCTTGTCAAATATTCCATCGCACAGGGTTTGTCTTTTCTTTTCATGGGTAACCTGCTATAATCCAGCATGGTTCCGCCAGCCTGAATGGAAAAGGGGGAGCCCCTCCCATGAGCTTCTTCGAAAATGGGATTTCCTCTGAGCGGCAGGGCGCGCATTTGGACCAGGGAAAGGAAGCGGAATGGCGGAATCCGGAAATCAACAAAAAACCTATTGACAAGGTAGGTAATTGGTGGTAGAGTATCGGCAATACTTGAAGAGGAGGTAAAGGAAATGGGAAGGATTTATCAGGGAACCCTGGGACTGATCGGGCATACGCCGCTGGTGGAGGTCGCCAATGTGGAAAAGAAACTGGCGCTGGAAGCCACGGTGCTGACCAAGCTGGAGTACTTTAATCCCGCGGGCAGCGTCAAGGACCGGATCGCCAAGGCCATGATCGAGGACGCGGAGGCGAAGGGCCTTCTGCGGGAGGGGTCCGTCATCATCGAGCCCACCAGCGGGAATACCGGGATCGGTCTGGCGGCTATCGCCGCGGCGAAGGGATACCGCATCATCCTGACCATGCCGGAAACCATGAGCGTGGAGCGCCGGAACATCCTGAAGGCCTACGGCGCGGAGCTGGTGCTGACGGAAGGCGCGAAGGGCATGAAGGGCGCCATCGAGAAGGCGGAGGCTCTGGCGAAGGAAATTCCCGGCGGATTCATCCCCGGGCAGTTCGTGAACCCGGCGAATCCCGCCATTCATAAGGCCACCACCGGCCCCGAAATCTGGGAGGACACGGACGGCAGGGTGGATATCTTTATCGCCGGCGTGGGCACGGGCGGCACGGTCACCGGTACGGGTGAGTACCTGAAGGAGCAGAACCCGGCGGTGAAGGTGGTGGCCGTGGAGCCGGAGGATTCCCCGGTGCTTTCCGAGGGCCGGTCCGGCGCCCACAAGATCCAGGGCATCGGCGCGGGCTTTGTGCCTGAGGTGCTGAACACGAAGGTCTATGACGAAGTGATCAAAATTTCCAACGCGGACGCCTTCGCGGCGGCCAAAATGCTGGCCCGTACGGAGGGCATCTCCGTGGGCATTTCCTCCGGCGCGGCGCTGCATGCCGCCATCCTGCTGGCCAGGCGGCCGGAGAACAAGGGCAAGGTCATCGTGGCCCTGCTGCCGGACAGCGGCGACCGGTATTATTCCACGGCGCTGTTCACCGAGGCGTAAGCGCGCCTCATCGCCAGGAAGCTGGCAGTATCCTGATCAGAAGAAGGAGCGGACGAACATCCGCTCCTTTTTGGCGGGGAAAAGTCGAAAATCTGACAAAAGAGGGCAAAAATCTGATAGAAGGGAAAAGCGGCCTGTGATACCCTCAAATCAGAGCGGACGCGGTGGGAAAGAATGCCGCCCCGCTGTGGGAAAAGAAAAAGAGAGGTGACAGGAATGGCGCTTTGCAGAGTGGACTATGACTCCCCGGCCATGAACATGCGCATGGGGGTCAGCGTAATTATTCCGGAGAATAAATGGGGTTACTCCCTGGCAGACAGGCCGTTCGATTATCGGTACCCCACGCTGTGGCTGCTGTGCGGCGGCGGGTTTGATCATTCGGACTGGTGCCGGTACACGGCGGTGGAGCTGTTCGCGGCACAGAAGGGCGTGGCGGTGGTGATGCCCGGAATCTCCTACGCGGGATACATGGACACGGCGGAAGGCGATTACCGGTACTGGACACAGATTTCCCGGGAGCTGCCGGAATACCTGCGTAAGGTATTTCCCCTGTCGGAAAAGCGGGAGGAAAACTTTGTGGCGGGATTCTCCATGGGCGGATACGGGGCCTTTAAGTTCGCGATGCAGCGTCCGGAGATGTTCGCGGCCTGCGGGACCTTCGCCGGCCCCATTGGCATGATTCCCCGGAAACCCATCCCCCCGACGGAAAAGCTGGGCCAGCCCTGCCTGCGGGATGATTTCTGCGAGGAGCCCTTCGGGACGCTGTGGGCGGCCTTCGGTTCTGCCGCGAAGCTGCGGAATACGCCTTCGGACAATCTGTACATGCTGCAGAAGCATCTGAAGGAAGGCACGGAACTGCCCCGGTTCTACATCGCCTGCGGCGGGCAGGATCCCACCGCCCCGGAAAACTATCCGGTCATGGACAGCATGCATGAGATGGGGCTGGAGTTTGAGGACATCCGGGATCAGGGAAAGCATGACTGGGAATACTGCAACCGGCACATCGAAAAATTTCTGAACTGGATTCCCCTTTCCGGGACGTTTGAAATGGAGGCGCAGTAGTGTGAAAACATCGTTTGCCAGTCGAGCAGGCCCAGATCCCAAAGAAGGGTATAGAAAACAAGCCTCTACGAGGCAAGATTTTTGAAGGAGGTGCTAGCCTGCGAGCGACAAAGAATCCAGAGAAATCGACCCATCAGT
>JAFUGS010000026.1 GCA_017469265.1 Clostridia bacterium | reverse complement strand
TTTTTACGTGAGCCTGAAAACATGAGAATCTTTCTGACTGAAAACGAAGTTTCGCTTGATGAAAAGCAAAAGAAAAAACTGTTGGATACTGTTGATAGATTGGAACAAGATTCAGAATTCCGTGTTGGAATACAGTTTTTTGATCATTTCTTTTCGCGAATCCCTTGTGAAGAGAATGGTTTTAAAGGCTTTGATTATGAGAAGCTTTGTGCTATGGTTCTGTTTTTTGCCAATAAGTGTTCGGAGCTTCTGAAAACAAAGCTGATGAAGCTTCTCAATTATGCAGATATGGTTTTCTATAAAGAAAATGGTATTTCGATCTCTGGATTAAAATACGTACATCTTCCTTACGGACCTGTTCCGGATAACTTTGATATGCTCATCGGTAAAATGACTGCAGATCACATTGTCCATATTGAAGTAACATTTGATAATGGATATGAGAAGCATCATGTAATACCTGAGTGCGAGGTTACTGCAAGGGCTCTGTCCGATGCTGAAATTGAAGTGCTAGAACGCATATATGAAAAATTCAAGGACTTCGGGTCGGTTCAGATTTCTGATTATTCTCATCAGGAAAAGGGGTATTGTTCCACACAACAGGGTGAAATCATTTCTTATTCATATGCAGCTGACATACAACTGACATGAACAAAAAACGTTTTTGATTTGAATCATCTTTCTCGAATCTCAAGTCGATTGCATTGAGCCCTTATGCATTGCAAGGGTCCACAAAAGAAGAAGGGGGTGCTGTTAGTGGCAGGATGGGATGAGATTCTTCGAGAGATTCAAACCACGCCTGGTAATTTCGATGTGGTTCGTAGAAAATACATACACAATCTCGCGCAATTAACAAACCGGAATGTAATTGCTTATTACTCCGGGTTTTTGACGAAGGCCACTGCACCGAACACAGACATAAACGATGGTGATATGTCTGGATTCATGAATGCTCTCAAGGATGCGGATACTTCGAAAGGTCTTGATCTGATTTTGCATACTCCCGGTGGTAGCCCCACCGCTGCAGAATCGATAGTTAAGTACCTCAGAACAAAGTTCAATTCTGACATACGGATTATTGTTCCTCACATGGCAATGTCTGCAGGCACCATGATAGCTTGTTCTGGTAAAGAGATTGTCATGGGAAAACATTCAAGCCTTGGCCCTGTAGATCCGCAACTAAATGGTATTCCTGCTTATGACATTCTCAGTATGTTTAATCAAGCAAAAGCAGAATTAGTCAATGAACCGAAACTGCTGACATATTGGAAACTGCTGCTTGAGAGGTATCCTGCGCCATTGATGTATAGAGCCGTTTCAGCGATAAACCTTTCTTCTGTGTTAGTCAAAGAATGGCTTGGAACATGTATGTTCGATGCTTCAAAAGAAAGCGACAGAGCAGTCATTGAACGAATTGCAAACGCATTAAATGAGCACCAGGATTCAAAGGCACATGATCGACATTTTGACATAGCAAAATGCAAGAAAATTGGACTTAGAATTACAGATTTGGAATCCGATCAGGCATTACAAGATGCTGTATTAAGCCTTCATCATTCCTACATTTTTACGCTTGACCAAACTGCTACAGTGAAGATTATTGAAAACCAGGACGGCAAAGCAATGATATCCCTAACAAAAACATAAGGTCTTGGTTGTTAGCCAAGACCTTGAGGTAGATTAGTCGTAGAATTACTGAAAACCAATGGAGTATTGTCAAAAGCAGTTGGCATTTCCCATCCGGCAGGAGGTTCCTGGGTCTGAGGGGTGGTATTGTCGCTATCGGTATCGATTCCGAGTTTTTTGTAAAACTCAACAATCTCAGCATAGCTGATATTGATTGCTTCCATGTTCACCACCCTTTCCAAAGGCTATTTTACCACAAAAGGAATGGCAGTACAATACGATAGAGCTGGGATTTTGAGGATTCAAATGTAAAATATGTCGTGGAAGGCAGCTGGCTAACACTGGAAGAGAAGCGCAAAAAAGCTTATAGCTTCATGAGGAGATGTTGTTTTGGAGCTACAATGCAACCCCCTATCAGAGAAAGCAACCCCCTGCAACCCCCTCTTGAAAATGCAACCGGTTGCACCATACAGGACTGGAACCGGGTTGCATTGGTATCAAAATCAGAGTGATTAGCCATCGACCCGTCTGAAACGTAGGTTTCAGACGGGTTTTCGGCATTTTGGGGCAGCCCATTGAGGGGCACTTCTTTTCGACTTGGCGAAAAGATTATTGATCATTTCCGATTTGAACGATAGGAGAGAAAAGAGGAAGTCTTTTATTCTGCCAACGGCTCAATTCCCGTTGCCCTCAACCCCAGCCCGGCCAGCATTGCTTCCGCCGAAGTGACCTTCGACTGATAATCCAGGTGGGCGTAGATGTTTGCCGTTGTGGAAAAATCACTGTGCCCCATCCAGTCCTGAATCTGTTTCATGAGAACGCCATTGGCCAGCAGCATCGACGCGCGGCTATCGGCTCTTTGATAGGTCAGCTCCTTCAATGTCTCCGTATCCGGAAACTGATACATGATCCACTGCGTGGAACAGCCCAGAAAGGCGGCAAGGTTTCTCACGGTCAGCGCTTCATCGCCCTGTTCGCGGATCAGACGAAGGCGCCCTCGATGATGGCGTCTCTCGTCGTGGCTGGCTTTCTCGGCGCAGGCTTCACCCCGCATTCTATAACATGTGTTGTTATAGGAAGGATGAATTCCTTTGTCAAGGACCCGTCTGAAGGGCGATGCGTCAAAAACGGAACGCGCTGCGGCGTGTCCCGATGAAAGCAGGAAAACAGGCGCTGCCGGCGAATGATTAATACCAGCAAAAAAGCCCGGCACGGCCTGCATGAACGCCCGGCGGCTGCCGCGCGCTGATCCGGAGGGACTGTCATGGAGGAGAAGAGGACAAAACGCAACACCCGGCTTTTCGTCGCCTTCCTCCTGCTGGCGGGCGTCATGAATTTGCTGTCGCGCTCCGGGATTGCGGTGCTGGAGGCGCTGTGCACAGGCTGCAATTATCTGATCTATATGGGTCTTTTGATCGAGTGGTTCCAGTCCGTCCGCGCCAGGCTTCTGCCCTCGCGGACAAAAAACCTGATGGTTAGCGCGGCACTGCTGCTGCTTCTGTATCAGATGCTGCGGGTGTTCTGCTACCGCTTTGCGACGGAACCGCCGGTGATCCGTTTCCTGATCTGCCTGTACTTCACACCCATGACGCTGATCCCCACGCTGTTTCTGATGATCTGCCTGCATATCCGCCGGGGAAGGCAGCCGGGGCGCCGGTACGAGGCCCTGCTGCTGATTCCGCCCGCCCTGCTCTCCCTGATCGCCTTGACCAACGATCTCCATGGCTGGGTCTATCGGCCGAAGATCGATTTGGCCGCCTTTGCCGTCGACACCGGCACCTATTCGCACGGGCCGGTCTTCTACGCGATCTACGCCTGGATGATCCTGAGCCTCGCCGCCGGCTTTGTGCTGCTGTTCCGCGAGACGAGAGCGAAGGTCCGGAAGGCGCTCCCGTACCTGATCGCCGTGGCAGGCCTGTGGCTGGTCATGCTCACGCTTTTTGCCCGGTTCTTTGACGGCACGACGCTGCCGCGCATGTACAACAACCCGGATATCCACATGTTCGGCATGCTGGGCGTGCTGGAGGTCTGCATCCGGCATCACCTGATCCCGCACAACGCTGGCTACGCAGACATGTTTGCCGCCCTCCGGACACCGGCGTTGGTGACGGATGAGGCGCTGCAGTCCGTTTATCGCTCCGGCGGTGGGCTCGAGGCGGACAGAGAGCAGCTCCGGGCAGCGCTCTCCGCCCCGGTCTGGCTGACGCCAGATCTGAAGCTCTCCGGGCGGGCGGTGCGCGGCGGCTATGCCTTCTGGGCAGAGGATGAAGCTGAAGTGCACCTGGCGCAGGATCGGCTGGAAGAAGCCAATGAGCTGATCGAATCGGAGAACAGCCTGATCCGGGCCGAGACGGAACAGCGGGAGAAGGATGCCTGGCTGCAGTCCCGGCACCGCATCTATCACGAAATTGCGGAAACCCTCTACCCCTGCCAGCAGCGCATCGAGGTGATGCTGGGCCGGATGAAGCCGAACACGCCTGCCTTCCGGACGCAGCTGGCGCAGGTGTCCGTGCTGAACGCCTTTGTCAAGCGGAAGACGAACCTGCTTCTGCTGGCAGCGGAGCAGGACAGTCTGACCACCTGCGCGCTGTTCCTGGCGCTGAAGGAATCCGCGGTCTATCTCTCCCTGGCCGGGCTGCAGACCGACGCGCAGCCGCCGGAGGAGGAGCAGACCCTGCCTGCCGCCGCCGTGACCGCACTCTACGAAGCCTTTGAGGAGGTAGCGGAAGCCCTGGTGGGCAAGACATCCTCCCTGATGGTTTCCTGGCGGGACGGCGCCCTGGTGCTGGCGGCGGAGGCGGCGCCCATGCCGGAGCTGAGCGGACTCCCTGTCCCGGCGCGGGTGCGGGAGGAGGACGGCATCCTGTATCTGGATCTCCTCGCCGGGGCGAAGGGAGGTGAGCGGGCATGACGATCCGGGAAGCCATGCTGTCCGCCGCGCGTCTGCCCGTGCTGGGCGTGCTGTTTCTGCTGGTCGCCGGGCAGATGACGGTTGGCATCGCCGCCCTCCGAGACGGGCGGAGCCGCCGGTTCAAAGGGGCCCTGCTGGCCTTCTTCCTGCTGAGCGCGGCTGTTTTCTGGCTGTGTCTGTCGGTGATCTCCTGGCGGAACAATTACCCGGACTGGACACCGGAGCCTCCGGCCTGGCTCGCGGCGGCCTTTGCCTGGCCGGTCAGCGCGGTCTGGGCGTTTGAGGCCGTCATGGCCCTGGGCCTGTGCCTTGCCGCGCGGAACACCTTCCGCTACCGGAAGCGGCACGTCACGCCGGACAGCGTCAAGCAGGCCATGGACCTGCTGCCGGTGGGCGTCGCCTTCGGCGAGCCGGACGGAACGGTGATCTTCCGCAACCTGGTGATGGAGCAGCTTTCCGGTGCGCTGACCGGCAAGCCGCTCACCGACTGGAGGATCTTCCGGACCGCGGCGGGCGGGAATCAGGTGTCCGCGGAGGGCAGGGTCTGGCAGCTCCGCAGCCGGGACACGCCCGGCAGCGACCTCACGCAGTTCACCACCACAGACATCACGGAACAGGCCGGCATCCTGGCCAACCTCCAGGAGAAGAACCGGAAGCTGAAGGACATCCGCCTGCGCCTGGAGATCTACAACCGCCAGGCGGAGCGGATCATCATCGCCCAGGAGCTGCTTACTGCCCGGATGACGGTGCACGACGAGCTGGGCAGCGTGCTGCTGGAAAGCCGCCATTATCTCCGCGACCCGTCCTCCATCGACGAGGAGCTGCTGCTGCAGGCGCTGCGGAACGCCAACACATACCTGCTGCGGGAATACGAGAGCGACGACACCGCGGTCGATCCCCTGGCGGAGGCCGTCCGCGTAGCGCAGGCCATCGGGCTGAAGACCGAGCTGACCGGCATCACGCCCGCGAAGGAGCAGCCCCGCGCGATTCTGGCTGCCGCCATCCGCGAATGCGCCACCAACGCCGTGAAGCACGCGGAGGGTGACCGCCTCACCGCGGATTTACGGCGCACGGAGGCCGGATATACCTTTACGCTCTGCAGCAACGGAAAACCGCCCGCCGCGCCCATCCGGGAGACCGGCGGCCTGCTCTCCCTGCGGACGCTGGCGGAAAGGGCGGGGGGAAGCCTCCGGATCGAATGCAGCCATGCGGTTTGCGTCATCGTCACGCTTCCCTCGGCTTAACCGCTGCGACCCGCTTCTGCGAAATCATGCAGCCGCAGCACACTTTTTCTCACGAAAAAGTGATATGTCTGCACACTTTTTCGCCGTTCATTGTTGCTCTCCGGACAGTGTTCTGCTGTCATGCGCTGCGCAGGCCGCCCGCGGCTCTCCCGGGCGGCTTTTTCCGTGCGCAAAGGAGTCTGAGGCCTTCTGCCCAAAATGGGCCGATCGGCCCATGACAGAAGGGGCGGCTGTCTGCTATCATATAGGTGGATGATTATGCATATCCCGTCAGGGAGGTGATGCATTTGGGAAAGAAATACAGTGTGGTTGTGGCGGATGACCAGTATGTGTCCCGCAGCTTCTTTGAGATCCAGGTGCAGATGAGCCGAGGCTATGAGCTGGCCGCGTCGCTGGCCAGCGCGGAGCAAGCCCTCGCCTTCTGCATGGCACAGCCGGTGGATCTGGTCATCATGGATGTGATGATGAAAGCCGGGCTGGACGGCCTCACCTGCGCGAAGGCCATCCATCGCAACAATCCGGGCGTGAAGATCATCCTGACCACCTCCACGGCGGAGGCCCAGTGGATCGACGAGGCCCGGGAGGCGGGGATCGAGAGCTTCTGGTTCAAGGAATACTCGGACGTTCCGCTGACACAGGTCATGGACCGCACCATGGCCGGGGAGCGGGTATTTCCGGACAGCCCGCCCAACCCGGACTTCGGCGACGCGATGAAGGCCGACCTGAGCGAGCGGGAGCTGGATGTCCTGCGGTGGCTGACACGCAACCTCACCAACGAGGAGATCGCGGAGCGGCTGCATCTCTCCCCGCACACGGTCAAGCGGCACATCGAGAACCTGCTGCTGAAGACCGGCTACCGGAACCGCATCGACCTGGCTGTGAACGCCAAGGCCATGGGCGTCGTCGTGCACGAGGACGACCGCACCGAGAACAGACCGTCCAAAGGAGGAGACAGAACATGAAGCGGAAATTATGGACCATTCTCGCCCTGGCGGCGCTGATCACAGCGCTGGGCTGCGGGGCGGCGATGGCGGCGGACGAATACGTTCACGGCACCATCTACACGAGCCAGTTCGTCGACGGCCGCTCGCTTGTCTTGACCGACAACACCATCCTCGTGGTCGATGAGGACAAGATGCTGGAATCGATTCTCGGCGAATCCTACACCCTGACCATTCAGGGGAACCGGAATCTGACGCTGAATCCGATCGATTACGGCATTTCTGTGAAGAATTTCGTCTCCACATCAACCGGCTCTCTGACGATCAATCACGACACTGTCGGCATCAATTCGCTCGGCACCGTTACCATCACCGGCACAACCGTCAATCTGGTGCTTCCCGAAGCTGACAACCGCCGTAATCCGCATATCGGAATCCGTGCAGAAGGCGATATCAGCATCAATGCCGCAATCTCAATACCCAATAGCGGTGAATTTACCAATTATGCAAGTAACTCCATCGGTGTTTATTCCGAAAACGGGAATATATCCGTCACCGGCAGCTTTTCCGGCACCTGCCGTTCAGCAGCCCTCTATGCGAACAGTGGGTCTTTGATCATGGGCGGCAATGTCGATGTGACGAAAGGTGGCAATGGCATAGCCGCCATCTATGCGTCAGGGGACATCACATTTCATGGCGCGTCGCTGCGCACGTCGACCGGATCAATCCTGTCCGCGCATGGCAACGTCGAAGTGGCTGCCGATGAGTTTACCTCACGCACTGTGACAGCATTGGATGTGCCTGAGGGCAACATCACCCTGAAGGGATCGTGCGTTCTTGGCTGGCAAGGCACATCCGAAATGACTGGTACGGAGATCACCACCGGCGGCACTGTAACGCTGACAGGCGGAAGGCTGGTCATCAAAAACAACAGGTGCATCGAGGCGGGAGGAGACATCAATCTCGTCGGCGATGTCGATATTGCAGCAATTGATCAGGACTGCGGAAGATATGGCATCGAGCCAGCCGGCACAGCCATTCACTCCGCCAACGGCAACATCCGTCTGGCCGGCGCAACCTCCAGGGTGTACGGCGACAATGCCATCGACGCGCCCAACGGCACGGTGTTCCTCTTCGGCAATGTGGAAGTCGGCGCGAAAAGCCCGCAGACCGCCTATGCCATCTTTGCGAAGACCGCCATCCAAAGCGAATGCACCCGCATCACGAAAACCGGCCCGGCCTATGCCGCAGGCGGCTATTACTACACCGCCAACTTTTCCGCGGAGGGCACGGAGGCCGCCATCCCCTCGCAGTTCCGCTATCAGGGCGGACAGGTCACCATGCCGGCCTTTCCCTATCAGGCCCCGGAAAACTTCGAGTTCACCGGCTGGTCCAACGCCGCTCACCCGAACCTGAACGTCGGCGACGCGGTGGTCATCAACAGCGACTCCATTTTCTACGCCCAGTGGCGAAGAATCCCCCGCACGGTGACCTTCTCTGCGAACGGCGGCTCGGGCACGATGGAGAGCCTCACCGTGGGGCAGGGCGAGCAGCTGACCCTGCCGGAGTGCGGCTTCACCCCGCCGTCCGCAGATTATTCCTTCGACCGCTGGCAGATCGGCGGGGCGCTGTACAACCCGGGCAGCACCGTCACCATCACCGGAAACACGACCATTTCGGCCGTGTGGCTGAGCGATGTGGTGCATGTGACCTTTGAGGCCAACGGCGGCACGGGCAGCATGGACGGCACCAACCTGATGAAGGGCGGCCTCTTCACCCTGCCGGAGTGCGGCTTCACCCCGCCTCTGGGCCAAGCGTTCGTATATTGGAACGCCACGGGCTATCATGAACCAGGCGCTGTCATCACGGTGCTGAAGGACATCACGGTTAAGCCCGTCTGGCGGGCGGCAAAGATCTCCTTTGACGCAAACGGCGGCAGCGGCGCCATGGATCCCGTCGTCGTTCAGGCCAGCGCGAACGGCGTTTATACCTTCCCGGACTGTGCTTTCACCCCGCCCGCCAACAAGTCCTTTGCCGGCTGGCAGGTCGATGACCTCGTCCGCATGCCGGGCGACTCCCTGACCATCTACGGCGACAAAAATGCCCATGCGCGCTGGGCGGACACCGTGTACACGGTCAGCTTCATGCACGGCGGCGGCAGCGGCACTATGAGCTCTGTGCAGGCAACGAGCGGCAGCGTCTTCACCTTCCCGGTCTGCACCTTCACCCCGCCCAGCGGGAAAGAATTCAGCGGCTGGCTGTACGCCGGAACCGTTTACCCGGCCGGATCGACCATCACCGTCTTCAATGATATGGGGCTCTACGCGCAGTGGCGTACGCCGGCAGACGCGGTGTATACCATCACCTTTGACGGCGGAGACGGCGGCACGGGCTCCATGCCCTCCATCAGCGTTGTCAATGGCGACAGCGTGACCCTGCCCGAGTGCGGCTTTGTTCGGGAGGGCTATAGTTTCAGATACTGGAACCTGGGCGCCGCCTACGGCTACTACAAGTTCGCAGGGGCCGCGATTACGCTCAAAAGCAACGTGACCGCCACGGCGATCTGGGATAAAATTCCTGTGTATGAAGTCACCTTTGCCACAGACGGCACGTACCAGGGCACGCTGCCGGAAGCCCAGTCCCTGCTCTCAGGCACCCCGGCACGGGAGCCGGAGCCGCTGGAAATGGACGGGTATGCATTCCTCGGGTGGTTCGATGGCCGGACCACCGATGAACAGTTCCGCTGGGACTTCTCGGTGCCCGTCACCTCCAATAAAACGCTTTACTGCGGGTTCATGGAGCTGCCGAAGCCGATTGCCGTAACCACGGACGGACACGGTTCTGCGGCGGTGAAGGACATTAACGGCAATCCCATTGAAGCGCAAACCAAGGGCAATTGGGTTTTCCTGACGGTGACGCCCGATCCCGGCTATGAGCTGAGCTACATCACCTGGCAGACTGCCGGCGGGCAGGCCAACTCCATCACCTCCTCCAAGCGCTTCACCATGCCGGATCAGGCGGTGGCTGTCACCGTCATTTTCCGCCCCGTGCGGGTGAACTTCATCCTGCCCGCCTCCCTGACGGCCATCGAGGACGAGGCCTTCTCCGGCCTTCCTGTCACGAAAATCGTGATCCCCGGCAGCGTGACCAGCATCACCGGCGATCCCTTCGCCGGCAGTGCTGTGACCGCCGTCTACGGCTTCCCCGGCAGCGCGGCGAAAACCTTCTGCGACACGCATCCGGCCTACACCTTCGTCGCCATCGACGATGAATGGATGGCCGGGCAGTGACCCGCAGCAGGGCCGCTCTCAGCGGCGAAGGGCGGCCCTGTTCCGGCTACGGATGCCCCAGGCTGATGGTCAGGCTGCCCTGCGGATCGCAGTCCACCAGGAGAACCTTCTTGCCCTCATGTACCAGGTCGACACCGAGGTTCACACAAGTGGTGGTCTTTCTGGTGCCGCCCTTCTGATTCACAATGCCGATGATGCTCGCCGTGCTCATGATCAAGCCTCCTTCGCCGACAAAAGAAAACACCAGCGGCATCGCACTGGTGCTCTCAACCTTCTTTGACAGCTTACATTATAGCACATAAGTGTATGGGCGTCTCGCGACATTTGGCGACATCCGGCGACATCTTTTGGGCAGAATATGGAAGCTCTGAATACAGCATGTGTGTCCGGCAGCAAAGAAGCATATGCTGTACATCAGTAGTACCCTGGCGGAAGGATGAAAAGCCATGGGATTCATGACGTAGATCAGGCCAGAGGTGCTAAAAAGCTCCGGGAGCCTGCCCGTCTGATCACTGAGCCAAACGGCTGGGAATTGTTCACACTGGGGCAAAGCAAAGAAAACGCAACGCAACAGCCGCCGGCGGGATTGCTCGGTCCCACCGGCGGCTGTTTCTGTCCGGGCTCCTGATCTGGTCTGCTCAGGAACGAGTATCGCGGAAACGGGATTCGAGAGCCTCTGTTCGTTCCCGGATTTCTTCGGCGATCTGCCGGCACGTTTTCAGCGGGAGACCGGCCTTTTTCCCGACTGCAGTCAACTCTTTTTCCCCGGGATCACGTCCGTTTCCGTCCACTGTGGTGGTATGCTCTCCGAAGTATGTGGTGCTCCAGGTCAGATCATAGGCCGGAGAGGGATGCCAGCAGTCGTGCCGGGGATCGTAAATCCAGGTGAAGTTCTTCAGGTGATCATCCCGGTTGTGGGCGTACACATTAAAGCACATCCGTCGGTACATCTGCAGAAGGTCTTCCTCATTGCTGCGGGAAAGAATCGTGGTCATCTTCATCAGCGTGTGATAATCCAGGGATGCGGACCGCCAGTCCGCTTCCAGGATTGCCGCGGCAGTCAGCATGTGCACGCGCTTTTCGCTGACACGATCAAAACGCCGGATGGCGAAATATCCGCTGCATCGTTTGGACGGCAGGAGTTTTGTCTCCGGGACGAGGATGCCGCAGGAAGCGGCGCAGTCCATATATGCCTTCTCCATGAGCCCGGTGTCCTGCATATCCCCGGACGCAGGAAACTTGATGATCCATTCCTCGGTCATCACCTTGGGCCTGGCTCCGCCGCTGCTGCCGCCCAGCCGGAAGAGTTCGTCCGGATCCGCCGTGTCATCATGCTGCAGCAAGGCGCTGCACTGTGCGGCCAGGGCATCGAGATCCTTAATTGCTGTATCATCATGAGACAGATCCCAGGCGGGACGACAGGTCAGCGCGCCCATACCGGCACTGCCCACAATGGCTAAACGGTCGAGCGTTGAAATGTCGCCGGGCGTATAGCCATGGCTGCGCAGCATTCGATCCACAAGGAGCCGTCCCCAGGCGTCGGGCAGACTGTCTGCAAACACGCCCCAAAGCCCCTGAAAGTTCAGGGAAGCCGGGACAAAGACCTTCTGCTCCAGCGGAAGCGAGAAGGGACTGATGGCAAAGCCGTCTGCGAGCCAGTCGTCCGAATACGCAAACGCGACCCGATGATCTGCGGTTTCCGCCAGCGTGCCCACCAGGCGACCTTCCAGGCAGACTTCCGCCTTATGTGCGCTCACGAATAACCTCCTCAATGGAATTGTACGTCACATCCGCAAACAGCTGCCGGATGGCGTCTGTGCAGTCCAGCGCCACGGCAAGACGGGTCAGGGAGATCAGAGAAATCTGGCCCATGCTCTCGAAACGCTTGATGCTGCCCAAACTGACATTGCTTTTTTCACTCAGCTGCTGCTGTGTGAGCCCCCGGCGTTTTCGGATTCCGCGCAGCCGCCGGGCCAGCGCCAGGTCCATTTCTTCCGGTGTTTCCCATGTGAATCCCATATGGCGGCCCCCTTATGAATAATATATTATCTGCAAGCAGCAGATATAGCACGATACAGCTCGTATATTATCCGTTTTCAGTATACCACATCAGATGGATTTCAGCAACAGGAAAGCATGATTTGCGGGCTCATCCTCAGTCGTCTTCCTTGCATAGCTTTTTTGATTTTGTATAAACAGCAACGAGAAACGCCATATGGATCACAGTAAAGAGTACAACCGGAAAATAGCTTTTCTCGATACCAAGGCCAAACCCTACAACGATGTCATACAGATGCAGGATTGCCGGGAGCGCAAACACGACAAATTCAGGCCGTTCTCCTTCAGCACCTGCCCGATGTTCTGCCGGTCCTGCGGCACAATCCGCTGCTGTACCCACAGACGGCTCCAGTAGCTGCCCACGGAGTGCTTCCCGCGTTTCACGAAGGATGCCAGCAGAAGCGGCGTTTCCCAAGGATCGGCATTCTCCGGAAGCTCGATATAAAAGGCCTTGGGCCGCTCATAGTAAATCAGATACCCCAGCACGGTGTCCGGTGAAAGGCTTTCATCCCTGATAGCAAAGATTCTCATACGCCTGCCACCTCCTCCAGATCATCTCCCAGATGCGTTCCAGCCAGCGTTCATCCAGTGCTTCAGCCCGCCCGGCCAGCAGTGTATCCCGGGCTTCCTGCGTCAGCGGATGCAGCCAAGGGTGCCTGTCCGTGGGAATCAGCTTCAGGTTCTCTCACGCGGAGCGTGAGCCTACAAAGCACTGCACCGGCTTATCTGCCATCCCATCCTCGCGGAGCACGCATCGCTGAAAGAAATCATTGCGCCCAACGAATGAGCATGCTCCCCGCATCTCATTCTATGTCATAAAAGTCATAATACGCATCATAGAAGCCCAGACAGGCATCCATGCCGGCGTTGGTACCCAGCGCCTTTTCCAGAACCGTCTGCCAGGAGCCGTATTTTTTATACAGGAAATCAGCGGAAGGTCCTATCTCGTCGCCATAGGTTTCGAGATTGCTCTTTTTTACCAGCTCCAGGCCCTCCGGATCGTCCGCGTAGGCTTCAAGCCGCAGCTCATTGCGGCGCTGGCTTACCGCCCGGGCAATTTCTTCCACCGGTTTTGCTTCCAGCAGCATATCCTCAATCAGTCGGTAAAGCTCGGACATGCTGTCGTGGTATGCCTGACGCTGCGCCCGCGCTTCCGCCACCTGCTGCGGATCCGTCCAGTCGATGGCATCCGCGTAATCCTTCAGTCTGGGGGACTCCGGGCTGGGTGAGAAACCATACACCGCCGCCGGATTGACCACGATATCCTTCATGGCCTTTGGATTGTCCCTGGGATCATGCGCATAAGCAAAAGCTGTCAATTCCACCGTGGCTGAAGCTTCCGCTCTCGGATAGAGAATCTCCTCGGTCAGCTGATACTGCTCATTCAGCTTCGGCAGATTCACAGGCAGCTTTCCCGGGGCGTCGAAAGCGCCAAAACAGGCGCAGATCGCCGCCGGCAGATTCGGCGCATAGGCGCTGCCTTCGCCGGATTCGGGAGGCACCGCCCGCATAATAGAAGAGCCGTAGGCCAGCAGAATGGCATCCGCGTCCGGGAACCGCCCCGCGTCATAGGACAGCTGGCAGGAAATGAAGATGACCGTCCGGCCAGCTGCGTGCCGTTCCGCGATGATCCGGTCAAAGATCGCCGTGGAGAAACCGTCTTCCGTGTTCGGATCGAGACAGGCGGAAGCGTACATCCGGTTGATCAGAATCACATGGTCCGCTTCCCGGGACGTCTGAAGGCATTCCTCGTCGTTTTCCCGGGTATGAACCAACGTGGTGATCTCTGCGTTCTCATGAAGAAGCCCTTTTTCCATCAGCCATTGCTTCGCCAGTTCTCCAGCCGCAAACCGGCTGGCGCAGGAATCCGAGAACAGAATCAGTGTTTTGTCCCCATCCTTCACGTCAAGCGGGAACGCTTCTTTTTCATTCTTCACAAGGGTTAGCGCCTGCCCTGCGATCTGCCAGGCAAGATCCCGATGCTCCGCGCTGCCTGCGCCATTCAGGGCGGCAGCCACCTGCTCGTCCGTCACCGTGAAATCCGTCTGATCCAGCAGGCCATATTTCTTTTTCAGTTTCAGAATTCGCCGCACAGAATCGTTCACGCGCTCGATGTCGATTCCGCCGTTTTCCGCCAGGCGCACCGCCGCATCCACCATATCCTTGTTCCGCTGGAACAGGTCGGTGTCATAGATAATCGGCAGGATCAGCATATTGACGCCCGCGTTGATCGTGTACTTCAGTACATCCTCATCGGTGAAATTGTCATGAATGGCCGCCATGTCCAGCGCGTCCGAGACAATAACCCCCTCAAAGCCCATATGGCCCCGCAGGATATCGGTCAGAATGGTTTTGCTCATGGTGGCGGGCAGGTACACCCGCTCCCCTGTGGAAGCGGAGGTGTACGTTTCCGTCTCGATTTGCGGATATTGAATATGAGCCGTCATGATCATGTCCGCGCCGCTATTAATCGCCGCCTGGAAGGGAACAAGCTCCACGGCTTTCAGTTCCTCATAGCTGCGGTCAATGCAGGGGAAGCCGGTATGACTGTCCGTGTCCGTGTTGCCATGTCCGGGGAAATGCTTCAGTGTCGAGATCGTTCCTTTGCTGTGCAGTCCCTGGATAAAGGCAGCGCCGTATTCCGCCGCCGTTTCCGGATCATCCGAGAAGGATCGGACGCCGATCACCGGGTTATTGGGATTGTTGTTTACATCCATCACCGGGGCATAATCCGCGTGAATGCCCAGCAGGCCCAGTTCCTCCCCGTAAACCGCTGCCATCTGGCTGGCGTATTCGGGGCTGCCTGTGGCCGCCAGGGCCATATTGCCCACGCCGGTGGTGCCGAAGCCCAGCCGGGCCACGGTGCCGCCTTCCTGATCCGTGGACACCAGCAGCGGCAGCCCGCCGCCCGCCTGATTCGCCGTCTGAAGATCGGCCACCAGCCGCAGCGTCTGCTCAGCGTCCCTGCAGTTGTCCGCGAAAAGCAAGGCGCCGCCAAAGTGATAATCCCGCAGGCATTTCCGGATTTCATCGTTCAGCTCCGTAATTTTGACGGAAGGAATCTCCTGCTCCGTGTTCTCGACGGTCGCGCTTTCCTCGTTGGTCTCCGCCGGAATCTCCTTCCACACCCGGAAGGAGACGACCATCATCTGGCCCACCTTTTCTTCCAGCGTCATGCGGTTCAGGATGGCTTCAATTTCCGAATCCGTCGCCGATTCTCCCAGGGTCACGGAAGGCATCATCATCACGGCCGCCAGCAGCCATGCCGCAATTATCCTCATTTTTTTCATCCCGTTTGTCCTTTCCAGAAATAGTTTTTTTGTTGCAGCGCCGCCATCAGCTGCGCTGGTCATGCTGCTCGGGCTGTTCCGCGCTCAGCCGTCATGATCATCGGCGCGGTGGTTCTCTCCCCTATGGCGCAGGCGGCCGGAGCGCCAAAGTGAGGCATTGCCGGTTTATCATAAGAACGCGATGGAATAGGCGATTTCCTTCTTTTCCCCTCCTTCCAGGCTTTGGATGGCTTTCTTCTGATCAATCGTTCCCCGGAATCCCTCATCATCCGTCCGCCCAAACCAGGGCTCCAGGCAGATGAACGGCCCCTTCGGATTGGCCCAAACCGCCAGCATCGGGAATTGATCACAATGAAGCATGACGTACGGTTTTCCGTCCGGCAGCACGATGCCGACGCATTTGACCTGCCCATCCTCAAAAATCCATGTGTCGGGAATATCCTCCTGATACGGGGCACATCCTTCGTTCAATGGGAGGGCTTTTGTTTCGGAAAGCGCGTAGCCGGCTTTGCTCGCGTTTCTGTACCGGAGGCTGCCTGCGCCAGGGAAGGCAATCCGGCAGTCCTCCTTCCGGACATTCTCGGGCATCAGAAAGCCCGGATGCCCGCCGATGGCGAAATACATCCGATCCGAACCACGGTTTTCAACACTCCACGAGATCAGAAGGTTCTTTCCTTCCAGGCGATGGGCAACCGTGAGGCGGAACGCATAAGGATAACGCGCCAGGGTCCAGTCCGTCGCGGCCAGGCAGTGCGTTACGGAATCGGACGTTTCCGCCGCGCAGGTAAACTCCAGATCCCGCGCGAACCCATGCTGCGTTTTCATTTCGTATTCCCTGCCCTGGATTCGGTATTTTCCGTCCATTACTTTCCCAACAAAGGGAAAAAGAATGGGGGCATGCCGGTTCCAGACAGCGGGATCGCCGGTCCATATACGCTCCGTCCCATGCTCCTTATCGATCACGCTGATCAGTTCCGCGCCGGTATCAGATACGGTTGCGCGCAGGAAAGGGTTTTCAATGGTATGCATGCTCATGGCGAAGCCTCCTCGTTTTCGTTTTTCGGTTCAGAATCATACTCATCCTATCATGAAGCGCAGCGTCCGCGCCGCGGACTGCGTCCTGGCGGCGGCGGGAACCTGCTTCAGATGCCGTGATTGATCATTCTGGACAGCGGGCGTTCATCAAGCCGCTGCCGGTCCCTGTCAATTTCTTTCTTGATCTCCCGCATCTCCGATGTGGCGGACGATTCATCGTAGAGCATATCCAGCAGCTGGCCCTGCTTTTCGATGATATTGTTTCTGACAAGCGTGGACGGTTCCGCCCAGCTGATGATTTTCTGCCTCTGGTCCAGCAGGTGCTGCTCCGCTTCGGCGCGGATCCGGTCCGTCTCCTCCCGGATGGCATCCAGCCGGGATTTGATGCGTTCTGTCCGGTAGATCACATCGGGATATGCGTTCGCGAAGCGGCGGTAGAAAACGTTCCGGTTGCTGAGCAGCATCCGGATCTCCTGGTTCAGCGCTTCCGTGCTGTCCGCGGCGCTGTTCTCCACCCCGGTCTTCACCAGCTTCATCATGAAATGCGTCAGCACATAATCAGCGCAGAAAATCAGCAGCAGGCCCGCCGCCGCGGTCTTCTTGGCCGTCATGGAAAAGCCCGCCAGGACGTTCATAAGAACCGGATTCATGATGTGAATGACGGCCACGCCGCCCAGTCCGAAAAGGATGAGATTACCGATCCAAATGCGGCCATGCAGATTCATGGGCTTCTGACTGTAATCCCACCAGCGGGCGTGAAATCGTTTTTCCATCATATAGCTGGTAAGGTATTCCAGCGCCCCGCAAAGGACAAAGGAGACGGCAAAGGTCGTCCCGACCGCGGATTCCAGCGGAGAGAGCCACCGAACCGCCAGCGTGATCAAGATCGCGCCGAAGCCATAGATCGGGCAGATCGGGCCCGTGTAAAACCCGCGGTTTATAAAGCGGTGAAACTGAACATATTTGAGCGTGACTTCCATGCACCAGCCCAGGAATGAATAGGCAAAAAACTGCAGAACAAGATGAACAACGTCTTCCACGGATTTCAGGACCTCCTCAGCTCATTTCTTTTCCGGCGGAAACGCGCCTACTCCATGACCTCATATCCCGCCGCCGAAAGAACACGCATGGCTCTGTCAAAGTTCCCGGCCTTCACAAGGATATAATCCGTATTAAAGGTCGAAACCGCAAAAATGCCGATTCCGTTTTCCGCCAGGATGGTTGAAAGCCTGGACAGAATACCGATCAGGGAGAAGTCCAGCGTCCCTTCAATCCGGAAACCGCGCCAGCCGTCGTCGCGGGCGGTTGTGCCGGCCGGCACATCTTCCGTCCGGCACACCAGCGACAGCTCCTCGTCCGTCCGGCCGATAAAGAAAAAGTCTGCGTCCAGGCGGATCCGGGAGATGTCTTCCGTCTTGCAGACCGACAAACAATAAGGGAGTTTTTTCAGCTTCATCTCCATCACACGACGCTCCATTCACCCGCTGTTTTCTGGCCCGCGGCAGAAAAATAAAACCGTCACCCATACCGGGAGGATCATCTTGGACGATCCTCCGCGGCTTGGGTGAATGTCTCTTTTCTCAGCGCTGGTTCACCTTTTTGCGGGAAGGAAATTGGCTCAGTTCTCATCACCATAGGTGAAAAACTTCACATGCCAGACGGAAGGGGCTCCCATGGTCAGGTTCGCGGTTTCGTCGCCGTTCAGGCGCCGGCCGGGACGCCAGCCATCGTTTTCAAAGTGCCCCTCCTCTACCCGCAGCAGGTCCAGGTTTGGCTGATCGGGTTTGCCGGAAAGGAAGGTGAGGGTACAGGCGTTTCCGACCACCCAGCATTCGTTTTCGCCCACAGCGAGGCAGAGGCAGGCGCCGTCCGTCCGGGGATTGACAGGGCTCTGGAAGCCGACCCGGAGACGGAAGGAACCGAAGTCCATCGTGGGCGGAACCGCGCCGTAAGGATTGCCGTCCGGGGCGGGAATCGCCGGGTCGGTTTCGGCGGAAACAGCCTGAAGAAGCTTCGTCCCGTAGGCGGACGCAAGCATCGGCATCATCCCGCGGAGGGCCTGCCCAAGGGCGGCATACTCTTCGAAGCGCTGGGGCGTTTTCAGCGCCGGATCGCTCACGTCCATGCCGAACAGGAATCCCTGCACCGCCGTAAAGGGTTTGCCAATATCGTCAAAGCCGAAGGGCGAATAGCACATGGTTTGATAATGTCCCACCGTGTATAGCAGGCGCGGCGCGCAGTAGCTGTGGGTCGCGCTCTCCGGAATAAAGAGGGCGCCGCCCCGGCGGGTATATTCATCACAGACGGCCCTGAACTGGGGGACATAAATATCCGGGCAGTAGACATCGATGTTCGGGGCGCAGAAATCCCACACCTCGTGCACCTTGGACACCGGTCCGCCGGTGGGATAGCTGCCGGGTTCTCCGCCCTTGTCCAGCCAGCAGTTGACGCTCATGGGCAGCGGATAAACGGCCTTGCCAGCCTCCGCCACGGCATTGACAAAGCGCGCCACATGGTAGGCGGAGAAAAGCTCATCAGCCGCCGGGCCAAAGACCTCGCTCCAGTTGCCCGCTTCCTGTCCGGAGAGGACCGCCGCGCGGATCTCCTCGGTCATGGTGCCGGTATGGGCACGCATATAGGCGGCAAAATCCGCCGGGACAGCGGCGGCGAATCGCGCGTCCGCCTCGTCGGAGACCTCCCGGGCCGCCCCAAGCAGGCCGGTCTCGTTTTCCACCTGTACGGCCACAACGGTCTGTTTGTCGGCGTCATAGGCTTTCAGAAAGCCCATGAACGCGGCAAAGGCGCGCGCGTCCGCCAGCATCGTCTCCTCGCCAAGGTAGGAGAGCGTCGTATAGGGCATCTTTACCGGAATCGTCGGGGAGATCTGCCGTCCGGCCTTGTTCTTTCCCTTTTCGATCTGGGCGCGGGGAAAACGCCGGATGTCCTGCTTGACCCAGGCAGGCGCGTACATGCACTCGGCGTTTTTCCAACTGCCGAACCACAGAAACACGATGCGCATAGTCCGCGCGCGGGCCTGATCGATCAGCGCCTTCGGCAGGGTAAAATCAAATCGTCCCTCTTCCGGCTCGATGGTTTCCCAGGTGGCCGGAAGCAGAAGCGTGTTCATGCCCAGTTCCTGCGCGATATCCCAGATCTTTTCCATGTACTCCGGCGACGAGGAATCCGAATTGTGCACTTCGCCCGCCAGCAGGATCAAGGGCCTGTCCTCCACCATCAGAACCGGATGACCATTCATTTTCTCAATATGAGGGATCATCGACCAAAACCTCCCCTTCTGTCCAGAAGTCAAATCAGGCTGCTGCCTTATTCCCTTCTATTATCCTCATCGCGGCGGGAAATGGCAAGCACATTTTTCCATTCCTTCTCCGCGTTTTTCCTGTTCCGATCCATTCAGCGGAAAAGCGGCGGACAGCTCCGGAAGGCTGCCGTGAGCGGTCCGGCTTGAAACAGGATTGTGCCCATGTTATAATGCCCCAGCGCCCTGACGCCGGAGCATGGATCTGATTCCGGCGCGTAGCTGATAAAGACTGGGAAGGAAAGAAAAATGAAAGCGTATTCTTTTTACGGCTGGGAAAACGCCCTTGTCCGGGACGCCCTGGGGCTGACTCCACGCGATTACTATGATCTGCTTTCCGTATGCTGGTGCCGGGAAACTTGTGCGCCGCGAATGCGGAAGGACTGGACGCCGGAGAATCCGACGCTGGGCCAGTGTTCCATCACGGCATTTCTGATCCAGGATCTGTACGGCGGAAAGGTGTACGGCGTGCCGCTGGGCGATGGGAATTTTCATTGCTTCAACGAGGTGGCGGGCTGCGTTTTCGACCTCACCAGCGAGCAATTCGGCGATACCAGGCTGGACTACGCGAACTGCCCCGAGCAGAACCGGGCCGTCCATTTTGCCAGGGCGGAAAAGAAGGAGCGGTACGAGCTGCTGAAGGACAGGCTGCTGGCCGCTTTACCCATGCCGCTTCAGAACAGATCCAGCGCGCTGTCCAGGTAAATCTCCTCCCGCACCTTCAGCTGGCATTCCGGCTTGGTCATGTAATACAGGATCATTTCCAGAATAACCGCGCTGCCGAGGCTTCGGCCCTCTATTTTAAAATGGGAGAAACCGTTGGGCAGATAAAAGTCCTGAATCTCCTTCAGTCCGATAAACGCGGGGTTCTCCATCGCGTCGGAAAAGCGGTATCCCCGGGAAGCCCGCGGCGATACGCAGACATGATCCGCGCACGCCTCGCCCAGGTTTTTTCGGCTGACATTCTCGTAGCAGGCTTTTCTGTCCGGGCATTCAAACCAGCAGCATTCATTGCACAGGAATTCCACCTTCTGTTTCTGCGCGTCTGAAAGCTTCATCAGCCGCGGAAAGGCCTTGTTCAGTCTGAAATCCGGTACCACAAAGCGGAATGCTTTCCGGTTCAGCTCCTCCTCCAGCTGGCTGAATTCGGTCAGCACCTTGGTGGTGGAAGAAACGAAATAAAAGCCGGGATATCTTTCCCGAAGATGATTCAGCAGCAGGTCCGAACACAGGATGATTCCGTTCCTCCCCGGTTCGTCCCCTTCGAACAGGGCACACAGGGCGTTGGCCTTCGGATCCTTCAGATGCTCTTCCCGGAGCAGCGAATTGCTGAAGGTCAGCCGGGCGGAAACCGAAGCCCCCTTCATCAGCGCCGCCACGTCCTCCGGCTTCGCGTCTCCAAATCCGACCCGGCCCCCGCCCCAGAGGCAGTCCCCCGGCGCGCCGTAGATGGAGCCGATTTCGCACCAGTCGTAGAACCATTCCCGCCGTTCCCGGAACAGGGAAAGAAACGCCCTGTAAAACGCGTAAAACTCAAACAGTCCGGGCAGATGATAATAGGCTTTCATTCCGGTCATCTTTGCTCCCCCCTACCACCCCATCCACTTATCGCGGCTGTATGGATGCTCTTTCATGAATGTCCCCGTCTACCATGGGCGCGTACATTATAGCATGGCGGAAAAACCGGATCAATCAGCACGGCCACGCTTGACGCCCGTGATACAATAGATGCTGTGTCCGCTGATCTGTCTCGAAAACAGGAGGCGGCGACCGCGAATCACAATTGAACACGAGAAAGGAAATGTACCTATGAACCAAAGAGACCTGGCGGAAATCAAACGGCGACTGAATCCGGAGAAGCGCAATCCATCGCTGATCCGCGGATGCTATGTGGACTATCTCGGCAATCCGATTACAAGCTTTGAGCTTCCCGTGGCCATGCTGTATGACCAGGAAAATGAGAAATATATGAACATTTTCAAAAAGGTGCTGGCCGGGCAGATCGGGCAGACGCTGACCCCCATTGCTTACCCGGCGGAGGAAGGCGATCTGCTCCTTCGCGTCCGGGATTCCGGGCTGAATGACGAGGATGCCGTCAGCGAGCTGTTCACAAAGCTGATCGCAGGGATCCGCGCGGAGCATCCGGACATGCAGTCCGTGGAGGATGCCCAGAACGCGGAAAACTGGCTGATCCTGCTGATGCACGATGATCTGGATGTCCGGAAGCGCGACGGAAACGGAGAAATTGACTATGAAAACTCGGACCGCGCTTTCAGCTATATGCTCTGTGCCCTCTGTCCGGTGAAGCAGGAAAAATCCGCCCTGCGCTATGATCCGAACGACAGCATTTTTCATAACCGGGCGCCTGAATGGATGGCCGGCGCGCCGGCCCTGGGCTTCCTTTTCCCGCTGTATGAGGGTGGCGCCGCGGATGTAAACACCATTCTCTTCTTCAGCAAGGACAGCAATGACGCCCATGAAGCGTTTCTGAAGGCCGCCTTCAATCTGGAAGCCGTGATGCCCGCCGCGGAGCAGACGGAGAACTTCCAGGCCCTGCTGGCCCAGAGTCTCGGCGCCGAATGCTCCCTGGATATCGTGCAGGAAATGCACGAGGTGGTTTCCGATCTGATTGCCGGGCAGGGCAAGGATGATGAGCCCCTCATGCTGTCCAAGCAGGATGTGGCCAGGGTGCTGACGGATGGGGGTGTATCCGCGGAGAAGGTGGAGGCCTTCCAGGATGGATTCGACGCGACCTTCGGCGCGGGGGCTGTGCTGCCGGCCGTAAACATCGTGGCGCCGAAACAGTTCAAGGTTGACCTTCCCAGCGTATCCATCAAGGTTGATCCAAAGCAGGCGGATCTGCTGGAAACCCGGGTTATTGACGGCCGCAGCTACCTGCTGATTCCCATTGACGGGGATATTTCCGTCAACGGGCAGCCTGTTTTCGCGAAAGGATAAGGGATTTCCGGGTTCCGAAAACGGTAGAAGAAAGGCTGCCTCCGGCCTGGCGCAGCGCCGTAATGGAATATTACAGAAAACGCCTGTTGTCCGAATCCTTTGATTCTGGACAGCAGGCGTTTTCTTTCTATCATCTTTTCGGCATATTGCTCCGCGGCCTCGCGGCGCGGAATATGGCTTACCGTTTGATGTCGTAATTCATGTTCATCAGGTTCCGGATCGTCTGCACGTCATCGACGATGTTGGCATCCCCATGAATAGTGTGCTTGATGACGCTGGAAGCCACCGCGAAGTTCAGCATGTCCATGGGCCGTTCCTCATGGGTCATGGCGTAGATCAGCCCGCTGGCAAAGGCGTCTCCCCCGCCGACCCGATCCAGAATCGTAAAGGTAAACAGCTTGCTCTCGAAAGTATGCCCCTCGTACCACATAAAAGCCTTCAGACTGTTTTCCGACCCGGAATGCGCGTAGCGTACATGCCTGGCGATACACTTCAGGTTCGGGTACTGTTCCACGAAGGCCTGGAAGATTTCGTCCTGCTGCTCATAGCTGGGCTGCAGCGGCACGCCGTCCTTCCAGTCTCCCTTTTCCGGGTGCTCCGGATCCCGATACAGGTGATAAGGCTCGATCCCCATCAGCACATCCACATAGGGCAGGCAGCGGGTGCAGAAGTCTCTCGCTTCTTCCCATGTCCATAGGGTGGAGCGGAAGTTTCCGTCAAAGGATACCGTCAGTCCCAGCTCCTTCGCGGTTTTCAGCATGTTCAGGGTCAGCTCCGCGCAGTTCGGCGCCAGGGCCGGCGTAATGCCGGAAAGATGCAGCCAGGTGAAGTCCTTCAGCAGTTCCTTCAGATCCACCCGCGAAAAATCGTACTCCGTGATGGCGGAATGCTTCCGGTCGTAGATCACCTTGCTGGGGCGGATGCCGTATCCCGTCTCCAGGTAATAGGTTCCCAGCCGATGGGTGGGCGTTTCAGCCGGCGTGGACAGAATCACCGGCGTGCAGTGCACATCGTTGGAGCGCAGCGCCCGCACTGCGCTCTTTCCCAGGGAGTTGTCCGGCACCACGGTGAAGAAGGTGGCATCCACGCCCAGGTTCGCCAGAGCCAGGGCAATGTTCGCCTCCGAGCCGCCGTAGCTGGCCTCAAAGCTGTTGGCCACACGGATTTTGTCATAGTTCGGCGGGGTCAGCCGCAGCATGATCTCCCCCATGGTAATAAACCGCTGAGAAGTATCCTGTTCCCGAAGCAGCGGATTCATGTGACGCATCATCCTTGCCCTCCTGTTCATTCTGACAGACCTGTTATGATTTGGAATTCCACATTCAGGCTTCGTTTTCCTTTTTCAGGCGGCCCAGGAAATAATACACCGCGTCCAGTACCGCCAGCAGGATCAGCACGATCCCGCAGACGATCCATACCGCGCTTTCCGCCAGGAGCCCGCTGAACAGCAGCACGGTAAGCACCGCGGTCACCAGGCAGCTGATCCCCATCAGATACCAGCGGGGATGTTTGCTCCGCAGGGCGTCCACGGCGATCTGCAGCTTCATGAAAACCGTCTGCAGCGTAATGACGCCATACAGCGCGGTCAGGGTGCCCAGAACCTGGATCATCCAGGACTGATTGGCCATGATAAAAACGCTGACAACCAGCAGGCCCACGCCGGTGGCCAGCTTCCAGGTTTTTGCCGCTTCCTCCCGGGGCAGCCGGATATACTGGAAAAAATGGAAGGCCCCCAGGAGAAACAGCAGCGCGCTCAGGGCCATAATCACAAAGGTGTTCAGCTCTACTGGGCTGACCAGCAGAAGGATGCCCAGCAGCAGTTCTCCCACCGCCAGCATCAGGGAAACGCTGATTTTCCGGAACCATTCCTTCATGTTTCTTTCCTCGCTCTCTCTGTTTTCAGATCCTTTTCTGCGGTATTACAGGCAGGCGATCAGGCGCTCCACGTCATCGTCGGATGTCGCCCAGCTGGTCGCGATCCGCATGATCACATGGTCTTCATCCGGTTTTTCCCAGAATCCCAGATCCACCTTTTGGGAAAGATCCGCCGCCTGTTCCCGGGTGAGGAGAATGAAAATCTGATTCGTGGGAGAAGGGAATGCGAACCGGTATCCCTTTTCCGCCAGTGCGGCGCGGATGCGTTCCGCCGCGGCCATGGCCCGCTCCCCTGTTTTTTGGTAAAGCCCGTCCGTGAAAAGGACGTCGAACTGCAGCCCGGCGATCCTTCCCTTGGCCAGCAGCGCGCCATGCTGTTTGACAATGCTGAAAAAATGCGGGACGGTATCCCTCCGCGGGAACACAACCGCCTCACCGAACAGCGCTCCGCATTTGGTGCCGCCGATATAGAAGGCGTCGCAGAGGCGGGCCAGATCCGGAAGGCTCACATCGTTTTCCGGACAGGCCAGGGCATAGGCCAGCCGCGCGCCATCCACGTACAGCGGGATATGATATGTATGACAGACAAGGCTGATGGCTTCCAGCTCCTTCAGGGAATAAAGGGTACCGTATTCCGTCGGCTGAGAAAGATAGACCATGCCGGGCATGACCATATGATCCCGGTTGTCGTCCTTCCAGTAGGCTTCATTGCATGCCTGAAGCGCCTCAGCCGTGATTTTTCCGTTTTCCTGCGGCAGCGTGATCACCCGATGCCCGCCGAACTCAATTGCCCCGGCTTCATGCACATGGATGTGTCCCGTTTCCGCCGCGACAACGCCCTGATAGGAACGGAGCAGCGCGTCGATGACCGTGGCGTTGGTTTGCGTCCCGCCCACCAGAAAGTGAATATCTGCTTCCGGCGCGTCGCAGGCCGCGCGGATTTTTATCCGCGCGGCCTCAGAAAAAGCATCCGCGCCGTACCCCGGCGTTTTCATCAGGTTGGTTTTGCACAGCTGATCCAGAATGGCCGGATGCGCGCCTTCCTGATAGTCAGAGGCAAAGCTTGGCTTTTCGATTGCGGAATGGTCCATGGGATCTTCCTCCTGTCTTTGGAAAAATGCCGCGAACCTGCCGCCTTCAGCTGGGGAAAGCGCCGGATTTCAGGCTTCTTTCGACGTTTCGTTCTCCTTGAAGGACAGGGAATGCGCGTCTGTCGTCCATATCCAGCATTTTACCGCATGTTTATTGGTTTGACAAGCGCGGTCCTGTCCCATGGGTATATCCGGCTCCGAACCGGTCTCATCCGGAGGCGGACGGCCGTCTCCGGGGCCAGCGGAATGATGAACAGTGACAGCGGGGAAAGCGCTTGCGAACCGGGCACGGTTTTGATAGAATCTGGCCGAAACACATTTTGGTCGCGACGCTGTGATGAATGGCGCTCCCACCCGTGGAAAGCACCACGGGGATCCGCTGCCGGAAGGCCGGAAAAAGAGAGGGAACCAAGGATTATGGATTATCTGGGGCATTTTGCTTCGCCGCTTGGCGGAATCACCATGGCCAGTGATGGCGGCTGCCTGACCGGGCTTTGGTTTGACGGGCAGAAATATTTTGCCGACACGCTTCGGGGGGTTCCCCGGGAAAAAGACCTGCCTGTTTTTCAGGAAACAGCCCGCTGGCTATCCGTTTACTTCAGCGGAAAGGCGCCTGATTTTACCCCGCCGCTCTCCATGCGGACAACGCCCTTCCGTCAGGAGGTATGGCGGATTCTGCTGACCATTCCCTTCGGACAGACCATGACTTACGGAGACATCGCCGGGCGGATCGCCCGGCAGAAAGGCATACCCCATATGTCCGCGCAGGCTGTGGGCGGCGCGGTGGCGCACAATGCCATCTCACTGATCATCCCCTGCCACCGGGTTCTCGGGGCGGGCGGCAGTCTGACAGGTTACGCGGGCGGAACGGAAAAAAAGGCCTGGCTTCTTTCTCTGGAAGGCATCTACATATAAAGCGTGAGGCGTGCTGCTGCACGCCTCTTTTTTCCGGGTTTTACTCCGGATTCTTCGTTTCCTTTTTCTGCCCCAGGCGGAACATGTTCCGTGGAATATGGCAGTATCCGCCTGGATTTTTGTCCAGGTATTTCTGATGGTATTCCTCCGCCGGGAAAAAGTTCCGGATCTTTCCTGTCTCGACAGCCAGATCCGCGCCGGCCTTCTCCCGCTGCGTTTTCATGGCCGCCTCAATCTCCGGCCGCTGGGTTTCCTCCGTGTAATAGATGCCCGTGCGGTACTGGATGCCCTTATCATGGCCCTGCTGATTGACCGACAGCGGATCGATCACCATGAAATAATGATCCAGCAGCGTGGACAGGGAGATCCGCGCCGGATCGTAGGTAATCTTCACCGTCTCGGCATGTCCGCTGCTGGCGCATACATCCTGATAGGACGGCGCCTGATCCGGGCCGTTGGCGTATCCCACCTCCGTGGCGGTCACGCCTTCGAACTGGTCAAAAAACTTCTGGACGCCCCAGAAACAGCCCCCCGCGAGATAGATTGTCTTCATTTTTGCCTCCCATGATGTCAGTCTTTCCTGAAAGGCCTGCCGCCGTCTTCTGTGTTTTCGGCCAGCTCCGTCAGTTTCCGGATGATTCGATGCTCTTTTCCGGTCGGGATCACGCAGGAATCCTCCGGCAGAAACAGGATGGCCTGTACGCCCGCGTCCCTGGCGCAGAGCACATCCAGCGCCCGATCCCCCACATAGGCGGTCAAAGCCGGATTCAGCGCGTATTTTTCCAGCAGATACGCCACGCCCTCGCCGGAGGGTTTCGGCGCGAAGCCCTTCTCAAACGTCACGATCTCCTCGAAGAATCCTTCCAGCCCCAGGCGTCGGAGGATGGGAAAGGTGGAGCCGCCCCGGTGGGTGTAGACGAAATGTCTGGCGCCTGCATCCCGCAAAGCCCGCAGGGTTTCCACCGCGCCGGGAATCAGGGTGATCTCGCCCATCCGCGCGTGGCTGACCTGCCGGTACATCCGGTACAGTGTTTCATAATCCCAGCCCTGTTTCTCGGACAGCGCCCGCAGGTATCCGGAAACCGAACCCCGCTTGACCGCCTTCAGGATGCTCTCCCCCGAATCCGCCGCTCCGCAGGCCTCCGCGGTCTCCAGCAGGCTGGTGACGATGGAGCCGTATGAATCAAAGAGGGTTCCATCCAGATCCCAGATCAGTGCTTCCAGCTTCTTCATCCGTTCTTCCTCTGCGTTCCGGTTCTGCCGTGCTTTTCGGGCGTACCTGTTGATTGTACTTTTTCTTCGTCTTTCTGTCCAGCCATTTGCGCATTTTCTTCCGTTCAGGCGGCACGCTTTTTCCGCCGCGTTCACGCGGATGCTTGCGCTTGCGGGGGCATTGTGCTAATATCCTTGTCAAGATTGGAAGGAGGAATGAAGATGGAATCTTTGGCTGCTTCTACCGTGCCGTTTCTGCATACGCTGGCTGATCTTCGTTTACCCGTACTGACCTGGATTTTTGAAAAGCTGACCTATCTGGGGGATGAAAAACTGTTCGTGGTCATCTCCCTGATCGTTTTCTGGTGCTTCTCCAAGCGCGGCGGCCTGTACATGCTGACAACCGGTTTCGGGGTCAGCAGCATCGGGCAGACCCTGAAGCTGATGTTCAGGATTCCCCGTCCCTGGGTGCTGGATGAAACGATGGAAAGCCGCGTGGTCCCCTCTGCCCGGGAATCCAACCTGCTGGGGGACGGGGCGGACGGCTGGTCCTTCCCCAGCGGGCACACGCTGATCAGCGTCGGCACCTACGGCGGCATGGCGGCCTGGTTCCGGGAAAAATGGGTGCGGATCGCGGGCATCGTGCTGGCCGTGCTGATTCCATTCTCCCGGCTGTATCTGGGCGTACACACCATCCTGGATATTCTTTGCGGTGCGCTGCTCTCCGTGGTGGTGCTTCTGCTGCTCAGGCCGCTCTTCACCGCGCAGGGCGATACCCGGATTCGCGCCGCCCTGGCCGGCAGCTTTGTCCTTTCCGTCATCCTGCTGGCCGTCCTTTACCTGGCGCGGCCCACCGGGCTGGGAGACGAGGGCTCCGCCCTCTACGCCAGCGGCATCAAGAATCTCTGGCAGCTGGTCGGCGCGACGCTGGCGGTCTGGGGCGCGTTTGAAGTGGATACCCGGCGGACCCATTTTGAGACGAAGGCTTCCTGGCCGGTCCAGCTGCTGAAAATCCTTGTAGGCAGCGTCATCGTGCTGGGGCTGCAGCTTGGCATGCAGAAAGCGCTGGGATATGCCAAGCCCATCACCGCGGACAACGCGACCCGGAACGGGATGATCGCCTGTCTGGCGAATTTCATGGGGCTCACCGGAGGAATGACCTTCTGGCCCATGGCCTTCCGCCGGCTCGGCAAAATCGGAAAGTAAGCATGAAAAAACCGGATCCGCTCCGGTTTTTTCTTCCTTTTCAGGCTCCTGATTCTTAGAAAGCAAAGGCATTCAATATGATCGGACTTGGAACCATCATCAACAGCGCAGCCATCGTGGCCGGCGGCATCATCGGTCATTTTACCGGAAAACTGTTCCGGCAGGATCAGCAGGACGCGCTGACCAAGGCCTGCGGCATCAGCGTGCTGTTCATCGCCATCGCCGGCGCGATGCAGGGAATGCTTCGGGTGGACGGCGGCAGCCTGCTCAGCGGAAAATCCATGCTTGTCGTGCTCTGCCTCGCCCTGGGAACCGTGATCGGCGAGCTGATCGGCATTGAGAAGGGCTTCGAGCGCTTTGGAGAATGGCTGAAACGAAAGACCGGCAACAGCAATGACAGTCAGTTTGTGAACGCTTTCGTGACCGCGTCCCTCACCGTCTGCATCGGCGCCATGGCCATCGTCGGCGCCATCCAGGACGGCATTTCCGGCGATTATTCCACCCTGGCGGTCAAGGCGGTGCTGGACTTGATCATTGTCGCGGTCATGACCTCATCCCTGGGAAAGGGCTGCGCCTTCTCCGCCATTCCCGTTCTTCTGTTTGAAGGAGCCATCACCCTGCTCGCCCGGCTGGTGGCGCCGGTTATGACCGAAACAGCCGTGGCGTACCTCTCCCTGGTAGGCTCCGTCCTCATCTTCTGTGTCGGGCTGAACCTGGTCTGGGGAAAGAAGGTACGGGTGGCCAACATGCTGCCGGCCGTCCTGCTGGCCGTCCTGGCGGCCTATATGCCCTGGTCATTTTAAGCGGAACTCATTGTGCGGCCCCGGGCGGCGTTCCCGCGGAAGCGGAGGGATCCACGCCGGTGGATTCCCGCATTTTTCGGAACACCCGCTCCGCGTCCTCCCCGGTCAGAAACATCGGGGAGTAATTGTTGTACCTGGGATCGCTGGTGATGGAAATGGGATAGAAGCGAAGGCGAACCGCTTTCAGCACGCTGTTCTCAAAAGTCAGATCCGCCTGCACCACCAGCGCGTCAGAATCCTTCGCGTGGGTCGTACCGCCAAAGGAACAGTTTCCCAGGCTGTAGACGATCGGCACGCCGTCCTTTTCTTCATATCCCTGCACCACGTGCGGGTGGTGCCCGATGATCAGGTCGGACCCGCAGGCGATCGCCCGCTGCGCGATCTGCTTCTGGTATTCATCCGGCTTATAGCTGTACTCCGTGCCGGCGTGCATCACCGTAATGACCGCGGCGCACCCCAGCTCTCTCAGCGTCTGCATCTGTGCCTTGTACCGCTTGTATCGGTTTCCGCTCAGGGACGTGGCCACGCCGATCAGCCCGATTTTCAGGCCGTCCTCATTTGTCCAGACCGCCGGGGCGTCCGTGCCAAACCAGCCGATTCCCGCCGCGTCCAGCGCGTTTTGGGTATCCTCGTAGCCCGCGTCCCCATAATCATGGGAATGATTGTTGGCCAGCGTAACGCCGTCGATCCCGCCGCTGGTCAGGATTTCCGTGAAGGCGGTCGGACCGCTGAAGTTGTATTTCTTCTCCACCTTCTTCAGCGAGCGGTCCGTCAGCACGCCTTCCAGGTTCGCGACGGTCAGATCGTCCGCAGCGGTCAGCTCCTTCAGAAAGCGCATGGGGAAAGCGGTTCCGTTATCCTTAATTCTCCGGAGAAATCCGAGCGCGCTGTTCCGGCTTTTTTCCTCTCCCCCCAGGGTGCAGTCTCCGAGAAAAGTGGCCGTCACCGTACCGCTGAATTCATCCACCAGGAAGCTGTCCGTGAGCGTATCCCGCCCTTCCGTGAGCGTGCTCCATCTTCCTTCACCCCGGGCCGGCAAACCGGGCAGGGATATCCCGAAGACAAAAAGCGCGGCCAGCAGCCATGCGCCGGCCCGTCTTCCTGTCTGCCGCGTGTTGATTATTTTTCTCCCCTGCTTCCGCACTTCGCTTCTCCTCCGTCTTCTGAGTCGATAACCTTTTTCATCATAAACCCTTTGAAACATTTGGGCAAGCCTGTGCAAAAAACACCATGGCCCCCTTTGAGCGGAACACCGCAGAGCCGCCGGTATGCAAGCATCTCCTTCTTGGAGATGATTGTTTTCATATCCGGAAAATGCTATACTCAGTGCTTGTAAAGCATTCCACTGAAAAACCGTGAGGATTTTCCCGCCCGGCCGTCTGCCGGAATGTATGACTTGGGGAGGCAGCTTATCATGCGGACGCAGCGCGCAAAACTGACGATCCTTTTTCCGGATCAGGAGCATATTACCTACCAGGCCATGTCCGACGAGACGATCCATGACCTGGGGCTGGACACGCTTTGCGAAAAGGTAACCGCCGACCCGAAGGAGCAGGCCATGATCCTGCAGGTGCTGCGCAGCCTGAGCCCGGAAGCGCGGGTGGCGCGGTACCGGGCGGAGGTGTTCGACGATCTGTTCCATCATCCGGAGATTCGGGAGAAGCTGCTCTCCCTGCTGGATCATGTCAAATTTCTGAATGATTTTGGCGCGACCCGCAGATCCTCGGAGGAAGGCATCGGCGTCTGGGATCTGATTCACCGTCTGGACGAGCTGCGGGATTACATCACCACCGTGGAGGCCATGGAGAGCTGCCTGAAGGATGCCAGCCTGAAGTCGGAAGGCCTGCGGGATCTTCGGGAGGGGATTCACGCCATCTGGGAGGACAGCGGCTTCGGTGGGCTGAAGAAGGACATTTCCGCGCTGCAGGCCACGACGGACAGCGTGAAGAGCGTGACCGTCGGGCTGAATCTGAACGAGCGTTTCGAACCCATTCAGGCGGGTCTGGTCTCCGTAAACAGCAAGCCCTTTACCCGGTCCAGCCTGCTGCAGCATTTCGCGGACGCGCTGGTCCGCCGGGATCAGGTGCAGCCTTCCGCGGAATGGAACGGCTCCATGTCCTGGCAGCCCGCTGACAGCAGCGTGTCCCTGCTGGGCAGTAAAGTCAATGAAATGGCGGGCACCACGCTCGCCATGCGGAATCCGCTCCTGGCCATGACCATGTCCCGCGTGGCGGACGGGGATGGCGCCAGAGAGATCCCCCGCACGATGGATTCCGCCCTGACGCACCTGCTGTCCGGCCTGGTCAAAAAGCTGCGGGAGGTGCTCAACAGGTATGCCGCCGTCAGCATCCGGGAAGTTTCCGACCTGATCCCTGAGCTGGTGTATTACGTGCGCTGGGCAGAATACTGGGAGAACCGCCGGCGGGAGGGCTGGACCTTCTGTCTGCCGGAGGCGGTGGACACCGAAAGCGCTCCGTCCATGGCCTCCAAAGGCTTTTACAATCTGAAGCTGACCCTGGTCACGACGCCGGATTCCACCGTCCGGAATGATCTGTCCTTCGGCCCGGAAAACCGGATTTATCTGCTGACCGGCGCCAACCGTGGCGGAAAGACCACCGTGACCCAGGCCATTGGCCAGCTGTTTCTGCTGGCCCAGGGAGGGCTGTATGTGCCCGCAGAACAGTTTGTCTACACACCGGCGGACGGGGTCTTCACCCATTTCCCCGCGGATGAGGACAAGACCCTGGATCTGGGGCGTCTGGGCGAAGAATGCCAGCGGTTCAAGGCCCTGTTTCAGCGGTGTACCGCGCGCAGCCTGATGCTGCTGAACGAGTCCTTCTCCACCACCTCCTTTGAGGAAGGGTACTACATTGCCACAGACGCGGTCCGGGCGCTGCTGCAAAAAGGCGTCCGCTGCATTTACAACACGCATATGCATAAACTGGCTCAGGATCTGACCGCATCAGAAAAGGCTCCGGACTTTGCCGGAACCTGTTCTCTGATCGTCCGCTCGGAAGGCCATCAGCGTTCCTTCCGGCTGGAAACCGCGCCGCCGGAAGGTTCCTCCTACGCCAGGGACATCGCCGAAAAATACGGCGTTACCTACGAGGCGCTTCTGCGGGGATAATGCTTATCCTTCCTTTTTCCGTTTTACCGGGGAACCGTATTTCGCCTTCATGGCCGCCTGATGCGATTTCCTGCAGTTCAGGCAGTAATTGGGGTAATGCTCCAGCGTGCTTGGGAAGGTAAACACCTTCCCGCATTTTTTGCAGGTGCGCTTTATCTTTCGGGGCGCGCCGGCCCGCTGCTTCTCTTCCTTTTCTTTCGCGAAACGCTGCCTGCACTCCTTGCAGTAGTTTGGGATATGTTCCCATTCCGGGTTCACCCTGAAGGTCTTCCCGCATCCCTTGCATGTTTTCCGGATCCGCTCCGGCTTCGCCAGTTCCGGTTCCGGGGCCGGCGCCTGGTTCTTTTTTCCGAACCAGGCCTTTATTCTATCCAGTAAGCTCATGTCATTCCTCCCGGTGATCAAACACGCGGCGGGTCTTCTTTTCAGAGCGCGGCAGCGTGTTCAGGGAAACGATGACTACCTTTGGCGTCACGTTCAGGCGGGACTTGAACAGGGTCCGGATCTGGTCCGCGGTCTGCGGGAAGCTCACCCGGCCCTCTGCTTCCGCCGTGACCATGATGATATCCCGGTTAATGGATTCATCATGGGCGATATCGATCTTGTACTCGCTGGATACGCCATCCACCTGACCCAGAATCTCTTCCACCTGACTGGGGAACATGTTGACGCCATGTACCTTGAACATATCGTCGCTGCGGCCGCGGATTGTATCCAGGCGGGGGCTGGTGCATCCGCAGGAGCACACGCCGGGCAGGATGCGGGACAGGTCATGGGTCCGGAAGCGAATCAGCGGCGCCCCCTCCTTCACCAGCGTGGTGATCACGATCTCTCCTTCTTCGCCATCCGGCAGAACCTCTCCGGTTTTCGGATCAATGATCTCCGTATAAAGGAAGTCATCGAAAATATGCATCCCGGTCTGCCCGGGGCAGTTGATGCCGATGCCGGGCCCGTATATTTCCGTCAGACCGTAGATGTCGTACAGTTCAATTCCCAGTTCCCTTGCGATATAGTTCCGCTTCGCGTCGCTCCACCGCTCGGAACCGATGATGCCCTTGCGCAGCCTGATTTTGTCCCGCAGGCCCCGCCGGTTAATCTCCTCCGCCAGCAGCAGCGCGTAGGAGGAGGTGGCGCATAGAACGGTGGACTCCAGATCAATCATCATCTGGATCTGCTTGTCCGTGTTGCCCGGGCCCATGGGGATGGCCATGGCGCCCAGCTTTTCGCAGCCGGCCTGAAAGCCGATGCCCGCGGTCCACAGACCGTATCCGGGCGTGATCTGAATCCGGTCCCTGGGCGTAATCCCGGCCATTTCGTAGCATCGGGCAAACATGGTCGCCCAATCCGCCACATCCTTCGCGGTATAAGGAATAATGACCGGCTTGCCCGTGGTGCCGGAGGAGGAGTGGATCCGCACCACCTGTTCATCCGGCACGGCCTGGATTCCCAGCGGATAGGCGTTCCGCAGATCCGCCTTGTCCGTAAAGGGAATCTTTTCAAAATCCTCCGGAGAGGAGACACCGGTGATGCCCGCCTTCCGGTATACCTCGCTGTAATAGTTTCCGCTGGCCAGGATACGCTTGATCTGCCGGTCCACGAGGGCCAGCTGCGTTTCATTGATTTTCATGACAATGATTCCTTCCTTTCGCCAATTTCAAATCCATTGTGGAACGCCCGCAGATTTACCTCCAGGAAACGGGCGGGAACGCTTTTCTCGATTTGCCGGAGCAGTGTTTCCTTTGACAGCTCCAGCCTGCCGGAACCCGCGGCGATACCCAGCAGGATGATGTTGAAGAAGCGGGATGAACCAAACGGCGCACAGACCTCGTCCGCGTTCACCAGAATACAGGAGCATTTTTGCAGGAGATAGGCAGTCATCCCCTCCCCGCTGTAGCCGGTCGGATGGAGGGATTCCATCACCGGGCGGGTCGGCGCCGTGTTCACGATGGCCATGCCGTCTTTCCGAAGATATTTCAGGTTCCGCACCGCCTCCGCCGGCTCAAAAGCCAGCAGCAGATCCGCGCTGCCAAAGGGGATCATCGGCGCGCGGGCCTCCGCCCCGATCCGGACATGGCTGGTGACCGAACCGCCCCGCTGCGCCATGCCGATGGTTTCGGCGGAGTGAACGGTGTTTCCCTCCTCCATGGCCGCCGCGGCCAGAATCCGGGAGGCCAGCACTGTTCCCTGTCCGCCCACGCCGCAGATCAGAATATCCTTACGCATGGTTTTCACCTCCGATGGCGCCCATGGGGCAGATCTGCCCGCACAGGCCGCAGCCCGTGCACAGGTTCGGGTCAATGCTGACCCGGCCCTGATCCAGGATCAGCGCGGGGCAGCCAATCTCCCGGACGCATTTTCCGCAGGATACGCACTTTTCCGCGTCCACGCGGCACTTTCCCTCCGGACGGCTCAGCGCCACGCAGGGCGCTTTGAAGATCATGGCCTTGACGCCCTTTTCCGCCGCGCATTCGGTCACCACCTGAATGGCTTCCTCCAGCCGCAGCGGGTTCACGGTTCGGACGGTCCGGACGCCGATTCCCGCCAGCACCTTCTCGATGTCTACCTTTTCCACCACGTTGCCCATCATGTTCCGCCCCGTACCGGGATGCGGCTGATGGCCGGTCATGGCGGTGATGGAATTATCCAGCACGCAGAGCACCAGATCCGCCTCGTTGTACACCGCGTTCACCACTCCGGTCATTCCGGAGGCGAAGAAGGTGGAATCCCCGACAAAGGCGACGCAGACCGCGTCCGGATTGGTATGGTTCAGTCCCTGGGCCATGGTAATGCCCGCGCCCATACACAGGCAGGTGTCCACCATATCCAGCGGCATGGCGTTGCCCAGCGTGTAACAGCCGATGTCTCCGCAGAAAAAGGCTTTTTTACCGCGCATGGCCCGTTTCACCGCATAGAAGGAAGCCCGGTGAGGGCAGCCCGCGCACAGCACCGGCGGCCGGGCCGGCAGGGGGGGCATGTCGGACAAATCCGGCGCGTCGCTCTGCTCCGCTCCGCCAAGGAACGCCCGCATGATATCAAGGGAAAGCTCCACACTGTTTTCCCCGTTCGCGGGAACCCGGCCGTCCAGCTTGCCGGAAACCCGGATCGGCAGATGATGCCGTCCCGCTGTCTGGAGCGTCTTTTCCTCCAGGAAGGGGCTCAACTCCTCCAGGCAGATGACTTCCTTCACCCCGTTCAGGGCCTGCCGCAGGAAGGTCTCCGGAAAAGGATAGGCCGTGGCGATCCGGATCAGCCGGACCGGCGGCAGAGCTTTCAGGGCTTCCTGCACATAGGGATAGCTGACCCCGGAGGTGATGACCGCTTTTTCCGACGTGGGTCCCTCCACGCTGTTGCGCGCGTACCCGGAAAAATCCTCCGCCATCTCCGCGTTCCGCTGTTCCATCCTGCCATGGTTCGCGTAGGAAAGGCGGGGAAAAATGACCCAGCGGCCCGCGTCCTTTTCAAAGCCCGGATATGCCTTCGGTTCAAAATGATCCGGTACTTCCACGGCGGCGTAGGCGTGGCAGACCCGGGTCGTGGGGCGGAACAGCACGGGCGTGCCGTACTTCTCCGAACACGTGAAGGCATCCTGGATCATTCCGTAGGCTTCCTCCGGCGTTGACGGATCGAAAACCGGAATCCTTGCGAATTCCGCGAAACGGCGGGTATCCTGCTCCGTCTGGGAGGAAATGGGGCCGGGATCGTCCGCGCTGACGATTACCATGCCGCCCTTCACCCCGATGTAGGCAACGGACATCAGGGGATCCGCCGCCACATTCAGGCCCATCTGTTTCATCGTTACCAGTGTCCTGGCGCCGCTGTAGGAAGCCGCCGCGGCCACCTCCATGGCGGCCTTTTCATTCACGGACCACTCCAGATGGACGCCCGCGTGCGGATACTTCGCCACGGTTTCAATGATCTCCGAAGAAGGGGTGCCCGGATATCCGGCAACTAGGTTGACCCCCGCGGCCAGCGCCCCCAGCGCGATGGCTCCATTTCCCATCACATATTCTTTCATGCGTTCACCCCATTCTGATCCGAAGCTGAAGCGGGAAGATCCCGGGTCAGATTCTGGACCCATTTGTATTTGCGGAAGCGGATCATTACCCAGGGGATCTTCCCCACCTCATCCAGGCAGGTGCAGGCATACACCAGCAGCACCGGCCAGTGGAAAACAAACGCCCCCAGCAGCGCCAGCGGAATGGCGATCCCCCACATACAGACCGCCAGGCTGTACATGTCAAAAACCGTGTCGCCCCCGCCGTCCAGCACGCCGTTAATCGTCACCGTATTGACGCAGCGGCCGATCATATACACCGCCATGATGATCATCATGCCTGTCAGATAGCTCCGCGCTTCATCCGTCAGGATCACCATCCGGACCGCCAGCGGGGTCACCGCCAGCACCAGCGCCATGGACGCGAAACCGATCACGAAGGAGATGTTCTTCAGCTTGATACCATAGGCCTTACCCGTAGCCAGGTCTCCGGCGCCAAGGGCATTGCCCACCATAATGCCCGCGGCGTTTCCCACGCCGTTGCAGGCACAGCAGATCAGGTCCCGCACAACAGCGGCCACAGAATTGGCCGCCGCGGCATCTACGCCCATATGCCCCATGATCGCGGTATAGGAAGTGAATCCCACCCCCCAGAAAAGGGAGCCGCCCATCAGGGGCAGGCACTGCCTGGCAAAGTCCCTGGTCAGCTGGCGGCCGACCCTGAACAGCCTCCGCCAGTCCGGATGAATATAGCTTTTTCCGCTGGAAATGCCGATACAAAGGGCCAGCTCCGCCACCCTTGACAGGGTGGTGGCCAGAGCAGCCCCGCGGGCTTCCATCCTCGGCGCGCCAAACAGGCCGAAGATGAAAACCGCGTTGAGCAGGATGTTCAGAACCACGGCGCCGGAGCTGATCCACGCGGTGGGCTGCACATGATCCGTGACCTTCATCATGGCCAGGTAGCTCTGGGAGATTCCGGTCAGCAGATAGGACCAGCCCGCGATCCGCAGGTACGCGGAGCCGATGGTGATCAGGGTGTCATCATGGGTAAAGATCCGCATCAGCTGGGAGGGCATCAGCTCGCAGGCCGCGCAGAACAGGATGGACAGCAGCCCCGTGAAGCGCAGCGTCAGCATGAACAGGCTGCGCAGCGTATCCCTGTCACCCTTTCCCCAGTACTGGGCGCCGAGAATGGATCCCGCCGCGGTGATGGCCATGAGGAACATATTCTGCACAAACTGCACCTGCGTAGCCAGGGATACCGCTGTCATTTCTTCCTGGGCGACCCGGCCCAGCATCAGGGCGTCGCCAGCCGCCACCAGGGCCAGCATCAGGCTCTGGAAAATAAAGGGAAACGACATCTGCCGCAGCTTCCGATAGAACGCTCGGCTGTCCAGCGTCTGTTCACCCATTCGTTTTGTCTTCCCTTCTGTTCTGTTCTACGCGCTGAATGGATCTTCCTGGAACAGCCGGGGCAGGAAGGAGCGGATACACCTGCGCCAGACGGTCCAGTCATGGCCCCCGGGGAAGGTTTCCCGCTGAATGCCAAGGTGCTTATCCTGCAGGAAAATGTCGTCCTTTTCGAAGCTGCTCCAGAACTGATCTTCCGTGCCCATGGCCCGGTAGAAAACCCGGAAGGCTTTCCCGAAGGCTTCCGGATCCTCCAGCAGCCGCAGGTGCGCCTCCGGCGCCGCGGTAGGCCAGGGCGCCCGGAGGAAGCCGCTGAAAAGCCCCGCGTAGCCAAAGAGCTCCGGATGGCTCAGGGTGGTCAGGCTGGTCTGATAGCTGCCCATGCTGAGCCCGGCCATGGCCCGATGCCATTTGTCCCGCCGGACAGAGTAGTGGGACTCTATAAAGGGAATCAGGTCCTTCACCAGCACCTGGGGGTAGAGCGTCCGGTCTTCTGTGTTTTCCTTCTGCACCATGCCGTTGCCCATGACGATGATCATTTCCCGCATGCCGCCGGCGGCGAGCAGCTGATCCGCGATCCGGCCCACATGGCCCTGGTACACCCATCCGGTTTCGTTTTCCCCATATCCATGCTGCAGGTACAGCACCGGATAGGCCTTTCCGGCGTCATAGGCCGGCGGGGTATAAACCAGGCAGACCTCATGCTTGCCTGTCACGGTGGAAGGATAGTAATGCCTTGTCACGGCGCCGTGAGGCACCTTTTCCAGGGAATCCCATCCCGCCATATCCGCCACGGGCACATCCACAAAGTTCATGGGCCGGCAGCAGCCATATCCGATGGGCAGATACGGGCACAGTACGTCCGCCCCGTCCACCTTCAGGAAAAAATACAGAAAGCCACGCCCCAGGTCAAAAGTGCCTTCCCACGCGCCGTCCGCGCCTTTTTCCAGCGGATAGACCGTTCCGAACTGGTCGATGACCACCTGCCGCGCGTCCGGCGCGATAATCCGGAAGCGTACCCGCCCGTCCGGCAGGATCTCCGCTCCCTGATCTCCGTCCCGGCTGGGTTCGCCGTAGTACGGGTCAAAAGATACACTCACATCCAGGGGCCAGGGCTGTTTCATGTTCTTTTCCTCCTTCTCCATACGTGTTGATCGTTTTGTGATTTCTGTTTTTCCGGGGGCGGATTTCCGTTTCCCCCCGGTTTGGTGCCTTTTCACGCGTTATACCATGCTGATCTGCTCTGCTTCCGGCCGCCAGCTTTGGATGTCCGTCAGGGCGGAGGGAAGCAGTTTCTCCGGGGATGCGTCCGGATGAATCCAGGCGTCAATCGATCCGGCAGGGAGCATCAGGGGCATCCGGTCGTGCAGAAAGCGGACGCTGTCCCCCGGTTCACGGGTCAGCACCACGAAGCGCGGCACGCCCTCCTCCATCCGGTACAGGCCGCAGAGCCAGACACCTGTCCCGCCGCTGGGGCGAAGCGCATAGCGTTCACCGGTTCGCTGTTTGCCGTCCGCCGCCGGCAGGTGTTCCCACTCAAAGTACCAGCTGGCGGGAATGATGCACCGATGCCGGGCCCAGGCTTCCCGGAATGCGGGCTTTTCCGCCGCCGTTTCCGTCCGGGCATTGATCAGCAGCGTTTTTGCCCGGAACCCCCACTGCATGGGGAAAACCGTCCGCTGGCCGCTCCTGCTGAAGGCAATGACCGGCGCGATATTGGCCGGCCGGACCTCTCCCCTGGATACGGCCAGCGCCTTCGGCGGAAACTGTCCCAGCAGCGGAGACCGGTTCATGGCCTCCACAATGGGCTGCATCTCCGGCGCGATGGCATCAATGAAATACCGGCAGCACATGTTTCCTCCAATATGATTCCGCCGGGTAGCGCGTTTTTTCTTTACGTTCCCAGCGGCGCCTTCTTTGGAATCCCGGCTTTCCGGGGATACATCTTCGGAGTGGGTTTTTCCTTTTTTACAGGCAGAATCCGGTGATCCCAGTCCCGGTCCGCCAGGGGGCAGGGCACCGGCGGTTCCATCCTTCCGCCCAGCAGGAAAGCCGCCCGCCGACCGCTCTCCATCTCCTCCGTCAGGGAGGGGCCTTTCCAGCACAGCATTCGGCCGCCCACCCGCACAAAGGGCAGCAGCAGCTCGCTGAGCACCGGCAGCGGCGCCACCGCCCTGGCGCAGGCAATGTCAAACTGTTCCCGCAGCGCCGGCTGACGCGCGGCATCCTCAGCCCTTGCATGCACCAGGGTGACGTTTTCCGCACCGGTTTCCCGGATCACCGTTTCCAGAAAGGAAAGGCGCTTCCGCTGGCTGTCCAGCAGCGTCACGCGAAAATCCGGCCGGGCCAGCGCCAGCGCCAGGCCCGGGAACCCCGCGCCGGTGCCGACATCAATCAGCTTTGCCGCGTCAGGAAGCAATGGGGCTTTCAGCACGGTAAGGCTGTCCAGAAAGTGCCGGTCCAGCAGCTCCTCCTCCCCCTCTACCGCCGTAAGATCCATTTTCTCATTCCAGCGCTGCAGCAGGTCCAGATACGTTTCCAGCCGGGCCGGCAGATCCGGGGAGAAAGGAATCTCGTTGCCTTCCAGCCGGGCCTGAATCGTCTTTTCGTTCATGGGTTTCCTTTCGGGTTATCGCCGTATGGGAGCGGAGATGCTTATCCCCGGCCCGCGGCCTTCATCAGCCAGTACTTCACCCAGGACAGGGCCTCCCGGGCGTGATTCTTCAGCCAGTATTCCGGTTTGCAGGGGGAACCGAGGCCCGCGGCCTCGAAGCCCTGATCCATGGCCAGCGCCATGGCCCTGGGCAGATGATAGTCGCTGGTCACGATCAGCACCTTCCGGATGCCGCCAAGGGGCTGCAGCAGCGCCGCGGCGTTTTTCAGGTTCTGGCTTGTATTAAAGGAATCCGGATCCGTCAGGATCTGGGTTTCGGGTACGCCGCGCGCCATCAGGTACCGCTTCATGGCTTCGGCCTCCGGAAGCGGCTCATCCTTTCCCTGCGCGCCGCAGGTGACAAGGGGCACCGGCCTGGCCTGCCACGCCTCCAGCGCCGCGTCCAGCCGCCAGGCCAGCTGCGTGTTGGGTTCCCCGTTCTGCAGCACCTGCGCGCCAAGGACGATGATGGCGTCATAATCCTTCTCCAGGCTTTCCATGCTCACAGCCTCTTCTTTCTCCCGGATATACACAAAGGCGATCAGCCCGCCATAGCAGAGGATCCCCGCCAAGCCCAGGCAGAGGACCGCTTTCAGCAAACGATGCTTTCTCTTTTCCTTCCGCATCTTATGACCGCCTGCCCCTCGCGCCAAACTCAATATCCCCATGCTGGGCCATGCTGTACACATCCCCGCCCGCGATAATCATATGATCCAGCACGAGGATGCCCACGCCGCCCAGCAGCCGCTGCAGCTGCAGCGTGGAGGAGATGTCATCCGCGGAAGGGGCGCAGGTGCCTCCCGGATGATTGTGGCAGAAGAAGACACTGTGCGCGTTGTAATTCAGGGCCGTCTCCATCACCAGCCGGGGATAGGCCGAAACCTCGCTGAGGGAGCCCTCGGCGATCATCCGGCTGCCCAGCACCCGGCACTGCGCGTTGACGCAGATAACCCAGAAGGCCTCCACCCGGCGGCCCAGCTGCATGCTTTTGCAGTACAGCTCCAGTTGCCTGCGGTTCGGGATCTGCTTCGGAGCCTCCATCTCACAGCGCATGCATACCCGCGTCAGCGGAAGCACCATGCCGATCAGCGTGGCCTGCATTTCCCCCACGCCCTTGACCGTCATCAGCTGCTCCGGCCTCGCTTCAAACACGCCCTTCAGGGATCCGAAGGTCGCTATCAGCCGCTTGGCGGTCTCCTTCATGTCCCGCCGGGGCGCGCCGTAGGTCAGCAGCAGCTCCAGCACCTCATGATCCTTGAAGGAATCAAAGCCCTGTTCCTTCCGGAAGCGCTCCCGCACCCGGGCCCGGTGTCCGCTGTTGGAAATGGGCGTTTCCGGATCCGCGGTCATTTCCTCCGGCTCCCGCAGGGCATGCTCCGGCTTCCATTTTTCCGGATTCACGTACCAGAATGTTTCTTCCAGTTCCGGCGTCTGTATCTTTTCTGCCATCGACGGTTTCTCCTTTCCGTCATCACGCTTCAGGTGCCGTAGTACTTCCAGATATCCACGCAGGCCTGGCGCTCGTTCTCCCAGAGGGGGGTGAAAGCTTTCCGGTAAATCCCGCGAATCTGGTCACGGGTCAGGGGCATCGGATGGTTGCCCAGCCGCTCCAGATTTACCGAATCCGTCAGCCGGTCCAGCACTTCGTCCGAGGGCATGGGCGGCAGGGGCATCTCCAGATCGATCAGCAACCCCCGCAGCAGCCGGGATCCCATCCGCGGGTCTCCCAGGCGCATCTTGCCCGCCAGGTCTTCCATCACAGGACGGGTTTCCTCATTTTCCACCAGCAGATCCCAGAGAATCGGCAGGGTCAGCGCGCAGGCATGCCCATGGGCGAGACCCAGCAGCTTGGTAATCTGATAGCTCATGGCGTGGGCCGCGGTGGTGCGGGTGACATAGATGGCTTTGCCGCTCTGGTAGCTGGCGTCCATCATCTGTTCCGCGGCATGCGGATCTCCGGACAGATAGGCTTTCACATTGTCCAGCACGCCCTGGAAAGCCAGGAACGCGTGCACCCGGCTTTCCTCCGTGGCCGCTCTGGCCCAGTAGCTTTCGATGCCCTGGCTCAGGGCATCCAGCGCGCAGGATTTTTTGTGGTACTCGGGCAGGCTTTCCAGCAGCGCCGCGTCCAGAATCACGCCCTCCGGCAGCAGCGCCGGGTGGCTCAGGCTCAGCTTCTGGCCGTTTTCATACAGGACGCCGGTCGCGGTCGCCTCCGCGCCGCTGCCCGCCGTACCAGGAATGGCCACATGCGGCATGACAAAAGCCGCCGCCTGCTGGCTGGCCCGGGCTTTCAGCTCCTGAGGAGAACGGATCTTTGCCGCCGGCGCGGCCGGCGCCTCGATATTCAGCTGATTCCGCTTCATGGCCTCCACGCTGTCCGAACAGATCCAGGCTTTGATGGCCTTGGCCGTGTCCATGGCGGATCCCCCGCCGATGGAAATCAGCCCGTCGCACGCCTCCGCCTGATACAGGCGCACCCCGGCCTCCGCGTCCATCAGATCCGGGTTCGGATGATACCCGGAAAACACCGGCGTCTCCCGCAGAGCCGGCAGCGCCTGCAGCTTCGGAACCAGATGCCTGGACCCCACAATCAGCGGCCTTTGGATACCCAGCGCCGCCAGCATCTCCGGCACCCGCCGCAGGCTGTCCCGGCCTCGAATCACTTTCTGTATCATGCTTTCATCGCTCCATTTCCTTCGGATTGAGGGATAAGCCGCCTGTCTTTTCAATCAAATCCACTCCGGCGGATTCCGCTTACTTCCCAACGCAGAACTGGCTGAACACCGCGTCCAGCAGCTTCTCGTCCACCTGGTCACCGGTGATTTCGCCCAGCGCCGCCTGTGCCGCCTGCAGGTCTGTCGCCGCCAGATCCGGCGGCATGGTCCGCGCTGTTTCCAGCGCCGCCTCCAGGCTGCCCACCGCCCGCCGCAGCGCGTCCAGATGCCGGGGCTGGGTGACCGCCATCCGGTCCGACAGGGCTGTCCGGCTCCGCAGGAACGTCTTCAGCGCGTCAAGGGTTTCCGGACGCTTCGCCGATCCCTGGAAAACAGGAACCCGTGCGCCGGGCAGCACCAGCCGCTGGGGCAAATCCTGCTTATTAACGAAAATCGCCGCTTCCTCCGGCAGCTGATCCAGCAGTTCCCTGTCTTCCGGCGTCATCGGGCCGGAGCCGTCCAGCACCAGCAGCGTCAGATCCGCCTCCGCCATCGCCTGGCGGGACCGGGCCACGCCCAGTCGCTCCACCACATCCTCGGTATTCCGCAGGCCGGCGGTGTCCGTCAGCTGTACCCGGACACCTCCCAGGCTCATTTCCCCGGTAACCAGATCCCGCGTCGTTCCGGGAATGGGCGTCACAATGGCTTTTTCCTCCCCAAGCAGCGCGTTCAGCAGGCTGCTCTTGCCCACATTGGGCCGGCCGGCCAGCGCGACCCGCAGGCCTTCCTCCAGCAGCCGGGAGGAGCGTTCCTGGATCCCGTCCCGCAGCCGGGCGATCAGCTTTTCCAGCCTGGGGATCATCTTCGCGGTTCCCTCTGCCTCGGAGATTTCTTCCGGATAATCAATGGCGGCGGCCAGCCCCGCCTGAATCGCGAACAGGTCGTCCGCCGCCTGGCGTACGAAAGCGGTTACGCCGCCCCGCAGCTGGCGCACCGCCGCCCGGTGCTGCTGCTCTCCCCGGGCGGCAATCAGCGCCATGACCGCCTCCGCCCGGGCCAGATCAATCCGCCCGGCCAGGAAGGCCCGCCGGGTAAACTCTCCCGGATCCGCCAGGCGGGCGCCTTGTTCCAGGCAGAGCGTCAGGGCCCGCTGCAGGTTCCAGTCCCCGCCGTGAAGCTGCAGCTCCGCCACATCCTCCCGGGTATAGGACCGGGGGCCGCGCATCAGCACGGCCATCCCCTCGTCCAGGGTTTCCTCCCCTGCCCGGAGCCAGCCGTAATACATGCGGTGGCTTTCCCAGGCTTCCGCGGCGCTCATGCCGGCCCGCTGGAAAACAGTAGTGAGGATCGCCTCCGCCGCCGATCCGCTGAGGCGCAGGATCCCGATCCCGCCCTGTCCCGGTGGCGTCGCGATGGCAGCGATCGTATCCGGGGAAATGAGCCCCCGGTCCGCCGGATCTGTGCGCATGCGTCTGTTATCCTTTCATTTTCCGCTCATCCCATGGCATGGAGCCGGGCCATCATCGCTTTCGGATCGTCGGAGCGGAACAGGGCAGTGCCCATCACCGCCACGGACAGTCCCTGGTCGATCAGGGACTGCAGGTTGTGCTCCTTCACCCCGCCGTCCGCCTCAATTTCACCCTGATACCCGATCTTCCGCAGGGCCGCGATCTTGCCCAGGACGGACTCATTCAGCTTCTGCCCGCCAAACCCCGGTTCCACCGTCATGGTCAGCACCAGATCCGTTTCATCCAGGAAGGGCTCCACCGCGCTGATCCCCGTACCCGGCTTCAGCGCCAGACCGGCTTTCGCGCCGCGGCGGTGAATTTTATCCAGCATGGCCTGCAGGCTGCCGGAAACCTCCGCGTGGATGGTGATCCGGTCCGCCCCGGCGTCCAGAAACACGTCCAGATACCGTTCCGGATGGTTCATCATCAGATGCACATCCAGCGGCACCGTCGTAATCTCCTCCAGGCGGCGCACCGTGTCCGGGCTGAAGGCCAGATTGTGCACAAAGTGCGCGTCCATCACATCCACATGCAGCCAGTCGCATCCCGCGTCCATCATGCGGCGGGCATCCCGCTCCAGGTTCAGCGGATCCGCCGCCAGAATGCTTGGGGCAATCTTGATCATCTTTTTTTCCTCCTCCCGGTCCAGCCGGAAAAGACTTAATTGTATCGGTTCTTCCAGTTCTCCCGGGCCTCCGCCAGCAGCGTACGGTAGCGCCGCCACCGGGCGGGATGAATGGCGCCCCGCGCCACGGCCTCCGCCACGGCACAGCCGGGCTCGCTGTCATGCAGGCACTGGTGAAAGCGGCATTTCCCCTCATACGGCGCAAAATCCGGATACCGTTCCTTCAACGTCTCCGGCGCCAGGTTCCGCTCCGCCTCCAGCAGGGAAAAGCCTGCTGTATCCATCACCCGCAGCCCCGCTTCCTCCAGCAGCACGGCGGAGCGGGTGGTGTTTTTTCCCCGGGCGATTTTCCGGGAAAGGTCCCCTGTTTCCAGCCGCAGCGACAGCAGCGCGTTCAGGGTTGTGCTTTTCCCCGCGCCGCTCTGCCCGGAAAAACAGCACAGGGTGCCGCCCATGGCCTCCTTCAGCGGCTGCAGGCCTCTTCCCTCCAGGGCGGCAATCGGAAACACCGGGATCTCCACCGAAGCGTACTCCGCTTCCAGTTCGTCCGCCAGCCCCTCCTCCAGGTCGCATTTGTTTACCACCAGCAGCACCCGCATGCCCTGGGCAAAGGCCCGGGTGATCTGCCTGTCCACCAGCAGCAGATCCGGCTCCGGCTCCGGTGCCACCACGATCACCAGGACTTCCACATTGGCCACAGGCGGCCGCAGGCAGACGGTTTTCCGGGGCAGGATGGTTTCGATCCAGCCCTGCTCGCCGTCTTCCGGCGGAACGAAAAGCACCTCATCCCCGGGCAGGGGGCTCAGCCGCGCCCTGCGCAGCTTCTTCTGGGCCCGAAGGGTGAAGGTTTCTCCTTCACGGGTTCTCACCGTATAAAAGCTGCCAATCCCCTGGGTAATGGTTCCCTGGGTCATCAGCCTTCCGGTTTCGATTTCCGCCATGCGTCCTCGCTTTCCATTATCGTTCCTTGAATCATACAGGTCACATTTCCGACAGCACCAGCCGCTGGCTCAGCACGCCGTCGATATAAATCATGCAGATATAATCCCGCCCGTCGGGCAGATCCAGGGTGACCACCTGGGTCCGGCCCAGCTCGGCGGCACAGGTATAGGTGACATAAGTCCATTCTACGGAGGAGCCCTCCGCCTGCAGGGTCACCCGTACGATCAGATCCGCTTCACTCTCCGGCACGCTGACCTCAATCTCCTGCTTCCGCTGCGCCTCCGGGCAGCGGTAGAGGCTCAGGGACACCGGCGTCTGCAGCGTAACGCGCCCATCCGCCGCCGGGCTCTGATCCGCCACCAGTCCATGCATGGCCGGGCTGTCCGTATCCACATAGTTCAGTGTCGTGGAAAGGGTCAGCTGGCTGTTCATGACCGCCTCTTCCACCTCCGCCAGGGACAGCATATACAGATCCGGCACAATGACCTCGCCGCCGCAGACCGTGAGGGTCACTTCCGTGTCCTTATCGATTTTCTCTCCCGCCTCCGGCGAGCAGGCCATGACGATTTCCGGCGCGTAGTCATGGGAAACCGCGCGCTCCAGGGTGATGGATGTAATCCCCATGGATTTCAGCAGGCTCACGGCATCGGATGCGGCCGATCCCGTTACCGCGGGCATCTCGAGCTTCTTCGCGCCGGTAGAAACCAGCAGCTGTACCGGATCATGCCCCTTTCGGGCTGTTTCCCCCGCCTCCGGCACCTGCAGGATCACCACGCCGGAGGGATACTCATCGCTGGAGACTTCCTTTACCTGAACCTCCAACCCGCTGTCCGTCATTTTCTGGACCGCTTCGGTCAGATCCGTTCCCACCACATCCGGTGTCACGGTGGTTGTCGTATAGTGGTCGATCATCGCGCAGATGCCGTAATACAGGCCGATTCCCACACCGATGGCCATCACAACGCTCAGCGCCGCCCACAGCTTCTTCAGCCTGCGGTTGCGCGCGGCGATTTCCCGCTGCCGGCCGCTGTCGGTCATGCTCTTTTCGCTCCGCAGATGCGGCCTGGGCAGATGAAGCTCCGTATCCGTCTCCGGAATCGGGGGGCGCGGGCCCCGCTCCTCCAGCGCGGCCCGCAGATCCGCGGCCATGTCCCTGGCGGACTGGTACCGCATGGCGGGATTTTTCTCCATGGCCCGCATGCAGATCTTCACCACCGCCGGAGGCACGTCCGGCGCCAGCGCCTGAATGGGCACCGGGGTGCTGTGCAGGTGCTGCATGGCCACGGCTACAGGGTTCTCCCCGTCGTAAGGCACGCGCCCCGTCAGCATTTCATACAGCACCACGCCCGTGGAGTAAATGTCACTGGCGCCCATGGCGCCCTCCCCCCGGGCCTGCTCCGGTGAAAAATAATGGACGCTGCCCATCACCATGTCGCCCCGCGTCAGCGTGGCTGAGTCCGCGATCCGGGCAATGCCAAAGTCCGCCACCTTGATGTGGCCGTCCTCGTGAACCAGAATATTCTGGGGCTTAATATCCCGGTGCACAATTCCGTTCCGGTGCGCGTGTTCCAGCGCGGAAAGAATCCGGATCGTTATCTGGCAGGCCAGCGGCGCACTCAGGCGTCCCCGCTCCTGAATCACTTCCTTCAGGGTCTTTCCCTGAACGTATTCCATGACCAGGTAACGGTTCTCCCCATCCATACCCACATCCAGCAGGTTCACGATGTTGTGATGGGTCATCTTGCTGGCGGCTTCCGCCTCCCGCTGGAAACGGGACACAAACTCCGCGTCCTCGTTGAACTCAGGCCGCAGCACCTTCACCGCCACGTTATGCCCCGTGCGGAGATCCACCGCCTTATAGACGATGGCCATGCCGCCCATGCCAATCTGTTCCGTCAGCCGGTAGCGGTCCGCGAGAATTTTCTCGTTCATTCCGCCGCCTCCTCCCGGTGCGCCTCCTCATCCAACGCCAGCACAAGGGATACATTGTCCCGGCCGCCCTGATCCAGCGCTTCCCGGATCATCTGATCCGCGCCTTCCTCCGGATCCGCCATGGCCATCAGCTCCCGCAGCCGTTCTTTCGCCACCATGCCGTGCAGTCCATCCGAGCAGACCAGCCAGCGGTCCCCCGGTTTTCGGGGCAGACACTGTACATCCACCTGAATCTCCGGCTCCGTACCCACAGCCCGGGTAATATAGTTCCGCATGGGGTGGGTCGCGGCCTGTTCCTCTGTCAGGATCCCCCGCCGGACCATGTCCGCCACCATGGAGTGATCCTGCGTCACCTGGCGCAGTTCCCCGTCCCGCAGCAGATAGGCGCGGCTGTCCCCCACATGGCCGATCAGCATTTCCGTCTCCGTGGGCCAGAGCACCGTCAGGGTCGTACCCATGCCGGAAAGATGGCTGTCCTGCAGCTGCTGATCCCACAGCGCCAGATTGACACGCTCGATGGCGCCGCGCAGGGCGTCCTCCGTGGGCTCCTGACCCGCCAGCTCCCGCAGCAGTCCGTCCCGCGCGCCGGCGGAAGCTGTTTCTCCTCCGTTGTGGCCCCCCATGCCATCCGCGATGCCCATCAGGCTGCCGCCCAGAATGACCGCGTCCTGGTTATTCTTCCGCACCAGGCCCACATCCGTCCGGCTGGTTACCCAAAGAGCGGGAGCCTTCGCTGTCACGGGCGCTTCTTCCGCCGCTGACGCGGCGGCGCTTTCCTCCGGCTTTTCCGGCGGGCGGTTCTCCAGTCCCCGCAGTTTCTTCGCAATTCGATCGCTGAGAATAAACTTTCGCATTCTGCTCCTCAATTCAGCTGTGGATTCTGTTTAGCATCTTTCGGCGGGACGCTCCGGCGCGTTTCACGCTTCCTGCCCGCTGCCGCTGCTAGCCGGCTTCCCCGTTTGTCCCGTCTCCGCCGCCAGGGTTTTCCTGCGCAGCTGGCCGCAGGCGCCGTCAATATCGTCCCCCATTTCCCGCCGGCGGGTTGCAGAAATCCGCTCCCGGGTCAGCGTGTCCAGGAAGCGCCGTACCGTATCCTCCCGGACGCCCCGCAGCTTCCGCTCCCTGACCTCATTCAGGGGGATCAGGTTTACATGGCACTGCAGGCCCCGCAGTCTTCCCGCCAGTTCACGGGCCTGCGCCGGAGCGCTGTTGACACCGTCCACCAGCGCGTACTCAAAGATCACCCTGCGGCCTGTCTTCTCCACATAGTACCGGCAGGCGTCCAGGATCTCCTCCATGCTGTAACGGTTGGCAATGGGCATCGTCTGCCGGCGGACCTCATCGTTCGGCGCGTGCAGGGACACGCACAGGGTTACCGGCAGATTCTCCTCCGCCAGCTGGCGCATCCGGGGCACCAGCCCGCAGGTGGACAGCGACACATTCCGCAGGCTGAGCCGCAGCCCGTTTTCCTCCCGCAGCAGCCGGAAAAAGCGGATGACATTTTCGTAATTGTCCAGCGGTTCCCCGCTGCCCATCAGGACCACGTGGCTCACCCGCTCTTCTTCTCCGCGTTCCCGCAGAAAGCGGTTGGCGGCCAGGATTTCCCCCAGCATCTCGCCCGCCGTCAGATTCCGGACACATCCGTCCAGGGTGGAGGCGCAGAATTTGCAGCCCATCCTGCAGCCCACCTGGGTGGAGATGCACAGGGAATATCCATAGTGATAGCGCATCAGAACGCCTTCCACACAGTTTTCGTCCATCAGACGAAAGAGGAATTTTACCGTTCCGTCCAGCCGGCTCACCTGATGCAGGCGGATGGAAACCGGCTGTGCGACAGCCAGACCGGACAGGGATTCCCGAAGAGAGGCCGGCAGGTTGGTCATTTCCTCGAAATCCGCCCCCCGGTGAATCCACTGAAAGATCTGCTTTCCCCGAAAGGCGGGCATGCCCTGCGCCTTTACCCATTCGGTCAGCTCAGCTTCTGTCATGCCGGTAAGCTCTGTTTTTTCCTGTGCAGCGTCATCCCGGCCCGCCGCGTCCGGCATCATGTTATCCATTATTCATCCGTATCCTTCCGCCGCATGCGGCAGATGTAGAAGCCTTCCACCCCGTCCCGGTGGGGCAGCAGCTGCAGTCCAAGCGTCTCGAACTGCCGAAACTTTTCCGGAATTGTTTCCGGTAGCCTTTCCGCCTCGAATTCCGGATGCCGCTCCAGGAAGGCCCTGGCCTGTTCCTCATTTTCATCTTTCAGCACGCTGCAGGTGGAATACACCAGCGTGCCGCCGGGGCGCACATAACGGCAGACCGTGTCCAGCAGCTTCGCCTGCAGCGCGGTCAGCTCCGCCACGCTCTCCTCGCTGACCCGCAGCTTGATGTCCGGTTTTTCCGCCAGAACGCCAAGCCCGGAGCAGGGCGCGTCCAGCAGCACCGCGTCCATCCGCCGGTCCAGATCTTCCCGGTACTTTGTGGCGTCCCGCAGGATGGGCCGGATGTTTTCCAGCTTCAGCCGCCGCTGCTGCGCGGCGATCAGCTGCACCCGATGCTCATGGACGTCCCAGGCCTGCACCCGGCCCGTGTCTCCCATGAGCTCAGAAAGATAACAGGTTTTTCCGCCCGGCGCGGCACAGCAGTCCAGCACCTGCATGCCCCGCCGCACATTCATCGCCAGGCAGGCCATCATACTGGCCTCAGACTGGATGGAAAATGCTCCCGCAAGATAATCCGCGTCCCGGGCGATATCCATCGCGCCGCTGATCCGCCAGGCATCCGGCAGGCTGCCCGGGGTTTTCCCCCAGATCTTTTTTTCCATCACCTGATCGAAGGCATCCGCCTCCCGTGTCCGGTTCCGGCGAATGGTGATGGCGGTCTCCGGCTCCCGGTACTGCGCGATCCTCGCGCCCTCCGCTTCACCCCACTCTGCCCGAAGCCGTTTTCCCAGCCACAGGGGCAGACTGTTGGTCACCGCGAAATACTGATCCGGCTCCGTCTTCGGATCCGGCAGGGTCAGCTCTTCCTTTTTCCGGACCAGGTTCCGCAGGATTCCGTTACAGACTCCCTTCAGCGGCTCCAGGCCGACTTCGACACACAGCTGCACACAGGTATTGGTGGCCGCGCTTTCCGGAATTCTGTCCTCCAGCAGGATCTGGCAGGCGCCCAGCCGCAGAATATTCCGGAGACGGATATCCGTATCCTCCCTGGCCATAACCTGGCTCAGCATGTGATCCAGATAGATCATTCTGTCCAGCGTATCATAGACCAGGCGGGAAACCAGCCGCCGGTCCGCGGCGCTCAGCCCGCTGTCCTGCAGGGTCCGGTCCAGGATCAGGCTGGCATACGCGCCTTCCTCCGTCACCGCCCGCAGCACCTTCAGTGCGGCGCGGCGGCTGGCCAAACCTTCCATCTCCGCCGGCTTTGTCCTTGCCGGTGCCGCGGGGCGCCCATAAGGCCCACGGCGCGGGCTGTCGGAAGGCTTTCGTCCTCCCTGGCCGTTCCGGGTTCTGAAGGATTTCGCGTCGCCGCGTTTCCCATCTCCCACCCCCGGCTTTCCGGGGCTGAAGGTTTTCATGCCTTCAGCGCTTTTTTCGCCCGGTTTCCGCCCCCCGAAGGGCCTCCGTTCTCTGTCCATATTCTTCCGGTCGCCAGGCTTCCCGGCCGGTTTCCGGCCGGAAGCGGGCCGGGCCGCTCCCCTGCGCTGATTCTTTTCCGCCGCAGCGGTCTTTTCCGGCTGTTTGCTGTTCTCGCTCATGTATGCTCCTTACAGGATGGTGCCAGGGACAATCCCGTGTCCCCGTAAATAATCTTCCGCTTTCATTTTTTTGCCGCCCGGCGCCTGCAGTTCCAGGATTCGGACCGTCTTTTCCCCGCAGGCGATCACCAGGCCCTGCTTCGGATCGGCCGCGATCACTTCGCCCGGATGGCCCGCGCCGTCCGCCGCCTTCGCCCGCAGCAGCTTCAGCTGTCCGCCGTCCAGGGAAACGCTGACGCAGGGCCAGGGATTCAGGCCGTTGATCCGTCCCGCCATCTCGCGGGCGGTCAGCGAAAAGTCCGCTCGTCCCATGGTTTTGTCCAGCATCGGATCATAGGTCATGCGGCTTTCGTCCTGGGGAATCCGGGGCAGGGTGCCCGCTTCCATCCGCCGCAGCGTTTCCGCCAGCAGCTCCGCGCCGATCCGGCTCAGCCGCTCCGTCAGCTCTCCGCAGGTCTCCGTCTCGCCGATTTCGGTCTCCGCCTTCAGCAGCATGTCCCCGGTATCAATGCCCCGATCCATCATCATGGTCGTCACGCCGGCTGTCCTGTCTCCCTGCAGGATGGCCCAGGCGATGGGCGCGGAGCCCCGGTGCCTGGGCAGCAGCGAGGCATGCACATTCACATTTCCCCGTGGCGGAATGTCCAGGATCTCTTGGCTCAGAATCTGGCCAAAAGCCGCGGTCACGCACAGCTCCGGCGCCAGCGCCCGCAGATCCGCAGCCCCGTCCCTCCGGATTTTTTCCGGCTGGAAAACCGGGATCGCATGCGCTTCGGCGCATACCTTCACCGGGGACGGCATCAGCCTGTTGCCCCGTCCCCTTGGCCGGTCCGGCTGGGTAAACACGCCTGCAACCTGATGGCCCTCCGCGATCAGCTTTTCCAGACTGGGCACGGCGAAATCCGGCGTGCCCATGAACACAACGCGCATCAGTTCTCATCCTCCGGGATTCTTCCCTGAATCTCTTCCTCTGTCAGCTCCCGATCCATCTTGTCCACATACAGTACCCCGTTCAGATGATCCACCTCATGACAGATGGCCCGGGCTTCAAAGCCTTCTGCCTCCGCTTCCCACAGCTTGCCATGCCGGTCCTGGTACCGGACCCGGACCTTCATGGGCCGGGTCACCACCCCCTGTCTTTCCGGCACGGAGAGGCAGCCCTCCCGTCCGGTCTGGCTGCCGCTGGTTTCCAGAATTTCCGGGTTCACCATTTCCTTCAGCCCGGAGTGATCCTCCGTCACATCCACCACAACCGCCCGGCGCAGGATGCCGACCTGCGGCGCGGCCAGGCCGACTCCTTCCGCCTTGTACATGGTGTCCGCCATATCCTTGAGCAGGATGGCCAGCCGCAGATCGAATTTCTCCTGTTTGCGGCATACCTTCCGCAGGGTTTCGTCTCCGATTTTCACGATTTTTCTGGTTGCCATGGGTCACTCTTTCTCCTTACATCATGGACGTTGGGTTATACTCGTAGAAGACCTCGCATCCCTCCGGGGGGTGCTCCGCCTTTTCCGCCAGGAAGGCGCAGAAGCTTTCCGCTTCCGGGCCGATCAGCAGCTTCATCAGGATCTGCCGCCGCTCCATGCCCCGAAGCATCCGGACTCCCGGCGCTTCCGTGGACAGCAGCAGCACCTTTTTCTTCCATTCGGGATGTTCCAGCAGCGCCGCCCGGATCTGCGCCTCCATCTCCCGCACAGCCTCGTCCGCCCGATCCCCGGCCGGGCTGAGCACCAGCAGCCTTGTCATGATCGTAAAGGGCGGATACAGGCTCTGCCGCCGCCTGAGGAATTCTTCCTCAAAAAAAGCACGGTAATCCTGCTTTGCGGCCAGGCGCAGCACCGAGTCCTCAGGCCGGTATGTCTGAATCACAACCAGCCCCGGACGTTTACCCCGGCCCGCCCGGCCCGCCACCTGGGTCAGCAGCTGAAAAGTTCGCTCCCGCGCCCGGTAGTCCGGCAGATTCAGCGTCATGTCCGCCGCAACCACGCCCACCAGGGTTACCTGGGGAAAGTCCAGCCCCTTGGCGATCATCTGGGTTCCGATCAGCACTCGCGCCTGACCGGATCGGAAGGCTTCCAGGATTTTCGCGTGTCCGTCCTTCCCGGCGGTCGTGTCCAGATCCATCCGCGCGGTAGGGGTCCCCGGAAAGAGGCGCTGCACCTCCTCCTCCACCTTCTGGGTTCCCGCGCCAAAAAACTTGATGTACCGGGATCCGCAGGCAGGGCACTGATCGGGCAGCGCCGTTTCATACCCGCAGTAATGGCAGCGCAGTTTTTCCTGCTTCGTGGACACGCGGTCCGACACATGCCCGGTCAGCGACACGTCGCAGTTCGGGCATTTGATCACACTGCCGCAGGCCCGGCAGGACACAAAGGAGTGATACCCCCGCCGGTTGATCAGCAGCATGGCCTGATCCCCCCGCCGCAGGCAGGCCCCCAGCTCGCTGGCCAGCTCCCGGCTCAGCACACTGCGGTTTCCCGCTTCCAGCTCCGCCCGCATGTCCACCACACGCACGGTGGGCATCGGCCGATCCTGCACCCTGCGGGGCATTTCCAGCAGCATGTAGTCCCCCCGTCTGGCCCGGGCAAAGGACAGAATGCTGGGCGTGGCGCTGGCCAGAATCAGGGTTGCTCCCTCCCGCCCGCACCGGCTCATCGCCACCTCCCGGGCGTCATATCGGGGATGATGGTCGCTGAAATAGGTGCTCTCATGCTCCTCATCCACCACCAGCAGCCCCAGCTCCTCCGTCGGGGCGAAAACGGCGCTGCGCGCGCCGATAACCACCCGGGCTTCTCCCCGGCGGATCCTGCGCCATTCGTCATATCTTTCCCCGGGGCTCAGCCGGCTGTGAAGCACCGCGGCCACCGGGCCGAAGCGGTCCTGAAACCAGCGGACCATCTGCGGCGTCAGCGCGATTTCCGGTACGAGGATGATGGCGCTCCTGCCCATCTCCAACGTCCGGCGCACAGCGGTCAGGAAAACCTCCGTTTTTCCGCTCCCGGTCACCCCATGCAGCAGGAATCTTCCACTGCCCTTTCGCAGCGCTGGCAGAATCTCCTCCAGTACCTCCTGCTGTTCCGGCGTCAGCGTATGCCATGCGGCGCCGGCGCCCTGCAGTGCGGTTCCCGGCCGGCGAAGCAGCTCCTGGGTGAAAATCCGCACCAGCCCCGCGCCAACCAGCGCCTTCACCGCTTCCCGCGGCGCGGCCACAGTCTGACGGATCTCCTCCATCGGGCGGGGACTCTTTTCCAGCAGCAGCCGGAGGATCTCCCGTCTTTTGGGGCTCCGCCGCTCCGCAGCCAGGGCGGCCTCCGCCTGCTCCGCGGATACGCCTTCCGCCAGCGCGGCCCATTCCTCTGTCAGGGCCCGCACCCTGCCGCCCCGCATTTCCGCGGGAATCATCAGACGCAGGGTTTCCGCCAGCGGGCAGTGCGCCTGCTCCGCCATCTCCCTGGCCAGCGCCATCAGCGGCGGCAGAATCGCCGGATAGGGCTCCATGGGGCGGATAACCTCCCGGATTCGGGCCGGATCGTAATCCGTTTCCTCCGTCAGGGAAAGGACAACCCCCTCCCGGTTTCTGGGGCCGAAGGGCACCAGCACCCGCTGGCCCGGGGAAAGGGAAAAAGCGTCCGGTACGCGGTAGGTGAAGGTATGCGCCACGTTCTCATGCACAATATCCACGATCACCTGGCAGTACAAATCCCCACCTCCCGGGCACAATCTGACAAGATATTATACACCGCAAGCCCATTCCCTTGCAAGGGTCAGAAAAGCGGCCGGGGATGTCTTCCCCGGCCGCGGAATTCTTTGCGTTTGCTGATGTTTTTCGAAGCGTTCCCACGCCCTTACTCCACCACCCACTGCCTCTGCTGGACGCTGTCCGCGTCCCAGTTCAGCCGGCCGTAGCGGCGGGTGATCTCGAAAATCTTCTTCTCCAGTTCCTCCGTCAGCATCCCCGGCTTCAGCCGCCAATGCCAGTTGTCCTCCTGGTGGGAAGGGTCGTTGATCCGGGCTTCATGCCCCAGGCCAAGATGATCCTGAATCAGAATCACGCAGGATTCCGCCCGGCACATCATGCCCGCGCGCACGAACACCTCATTCATCCGCCCCTTCGCCAGGGTTTCACATCCGAAGTAGGCCCGGACCAGCTTCTGCTCCGCCTCACTCAGCCCGGCGAACCAGCCGTTGATGGGATCATTGTCGTGCGTACCGGGATACACCACACAATGCTCCGGAATATTGTGCACCAGATAGTCATTGCTGGCGCCGATATCGTCCACGTCAAAAGCGAACTGCAGCACCTTCATGTTCGGAAAACCGGTTTCCCGGACCATCTGCCGGACGGATTCCGTCATGTATCCCAGGTCTTCCACGATGACCGGCTTGTAGCCCATGTTCTGCCACATCTGGTGGAAAAGCGCCATGCCCGGGCCTTTCTCCCAATGGCCCTCCATGGCGCTGGCCCCGGCAGGGATTGCGTAGTACTCATCCAGACCCCGGAAATGGTCAATCCGCAGCAGGTCGCATTGCTGGAAGTTCATCCACAACCTGGCCATCCACCATCCAAAGCGGTCTTCCCGGTGCTTCTCCCACCGGTAAAGAGGCGTCCCCCAGATCTGCCCGTCCGCGGAAAACGCGTCCGGCGGGCAGCCGGCCATGGCGCTCTGGCGGTTCTGATCATTCAGCTGGAAAAGGGCTGAATGGGCCCAGACATCCGCGCTGTCAAAGGAAACATAGATCGGGATATCCCCGATGATTCTGATATGTTTCGCGTTGGCGTAGGCTTTCAGCGCGTTCCACTGCTGGAAGAACTTGAACTGGGTATATTTGTGGAATTCGATGTCGAAGTACAGCAGCTGGTTGTAGTAGTCAATGGCGTATCCCCAGTGCTTGCTGATATCCTCCGGCCAGTCCGGCCATTCCGCTTCTTTGAAGAAGGCTTTCAGCGCCATGAACAGCGCGTAATCATCCAACCACCAGGCGTTGTCCCGGATGAAGCGCTGATAATCCTCCCGCTCAGCGATGCGGCTGCGCTCATAGGCCTTCCGCAGCAGGGGCAGCCGCCGGGTATACAGTTTCTCGTAATCCACATGCTCCGGATCGCTGCCAAAATCCACGGCCTCGACCTCTTCCCGGGTCAGCACTCCTTCCTGAATCAGCGCGTCCAGGCTGATATAGTACGGGTTCCCCGCGAAAGTGGAAAAGCTCTGGTAAGGAGAGTCATAGGCCAGGGGAAAATGGTTCGGCGGGTTCAGGGGCAGAATCTGCCAGTAGGTCTGCCCGGCCCGCTCCAGAAAGTCAACAAAACGGTATGCCTCCTGATCGAAGCTCCCGATTCCGTACTTTCCCGGCAGGCTGGAAACCGCCATCAGAACACCCGCGGCTCGGCTCATGTTCCATGTCCTCCTTTATACGCGTCCTTGTGCCGTTATTTTATCCGGAAGGAGAACCCCTGTCAATGAACTTTTTCTTTTCGAACCCGTCGGATTATGGTACAATGCCCCTGACAGGGAGGGAAAGGCATGCCGTATTTTGAGCGAAAGGATACCGAGGAATACCGCCGTCAGTTTGACCAGGCAGCTGATCAGGGCTCCTGGGAGGAAGCGGAAGACAGTTATGACGACGGTTTTGATGAACTGCTGGCGGATCCGCAGGTGGAGGAAGCAGAAGAGGAACCCCTGACCGAAGAGGAGGAGGAAGCCCTTCGGCAGGCCAGGAAGCGTCGTTTCCGCATTGCCGCCGGCATCGTGGATCTGGGGGGCATCCTGATCGGCACCGCCCTGATCCTTGTGCTGGTTGCCTTCCTGATCAGTATGATCCGCTATGTGTCCTCCGACTTCAGCCGCACCTTTTCCCTCTGGCAGACCCGGTTCTGATGCAAAGAAAGCCTGGCTGTTTTACATATGATTTTTTAAAAGAACAGCGCGCCGGCAAAATCGGCGCGCTGTTTTTCTGTTGATCTGAAAGCGCTGATTAAAACTCCCCCGCGAAGCGGGGGAGCAAAAAACGTTTAAAATCGCCACAGGAAGCGGAATGCTTTTACGCTGATCAGGATCGATCCGCGTTTTCTTAAAAATCGGAATCGCCTGAAGATTCCGAAGCGGAATCGACCGGCTGCGCCACGATGTCACCCTGCTCAAGGGTACGGCGGACGAAATCCGGAATATCCTCCGTGGATTCCTGGCTGGTCTGGGTACTGTCAGCAGGAATTTTGATTTCCACTGTTTTCTGCTTCTCCGTGTCCTCCGTCTCCGTCTTGGAGCTTTCGACAGGCGTCTTGATTTCCACCGTTTCTGTCCCGGTCTGTGTCTTCACATCCTCCGGCTCCTTCAGGGGAACCGTCTCCAGCGTCTTGGCTTCCTCCGCAACCGAAAGCGTCTTGGACGAAGCCGCCTTCACCGCGCTGGTGGAAACCTCCGCCACGGTTCCGTCGCTGCCCGTCACTCGGACGGTGATCGCGGATCCCACGTCCGCGCTGGTTACGGTATAAGAGTTACCTGTGCTCAGCAGCACCTTCGTATCCGCCCGGTACCACACCACGGAGTACTTCGTTCCCTCGGGCTTCACGGTCAGCTTCAACGTATCCCCCACCTTCGGGTTCAGGTTGTTCAGCTGCACGCCGGACAGCCCCGGACCGACCGGCACAGATGTTTTCTCCGGTGGCGGCGGAACAGGCGTGTCGACAGGCCCGTAATGCCAGGTGGTCAGGAACTGGGACATCATGTAACCGTATTTCTGATCGATCTTGATGTAGCTCCAGCCATCGCTGCTGACCTTGATTTCCGTCACCGTACGGCCAACGGGGTACAGACCCATGACATTGTACTTGTTAACCTCCGGTGCGCTGCGCAGGCGCACGCCCTTGCCGTTCTGGCTGGTGACATAGGCCACGCGGTTCACCGTGGTCCAGGTGCGGGTGCTTGGCACCGGGGTTGATGGAGAAGGCGGCGTACCGCCTTCCATCAGCAGGTAATGGGTGTCCATGTATCCCAGCCGGTAATCCGAAGTCAGCACCCGGGCCCAGCCCGCGCTCTGGCTGATCACCGTCACCACGGAGCCGCTTTTATAACTGGTAATAATCACCGCGTCATAGCTGGGGTTTACCCTCAGGCGAAGCCAGCCGCCTACCACCGTGGCGTAGGTCGCGGCCGAAGCGGGCACCGCCCACAGGCCGCAGAGCATCACCGCCAGCAGAAGCAGCGCGATCCATCTCTTCATCATCCCTGTCGCTCCTTTCGAACAGAAAAAGCCCGCTCCGGACTTTTTCCTTCTTTCGGTCAGAATTTATGATACTCATTCCCCACAGGAAAGTCAAGCCAGCCATGAAAAATGTTACAATTTGATTTCAAAACCTGCCCGGTCCTGCTCCGCGTCCGCCTGAAAGCACGTTCCCTGTACGCTTCCATATCCTGCGTTTTCCACATCCCGTGATGCCATCTGCCCGGGCTCCGTCCGTCAAAGCACATGCCCTTATTCCCGCATGGCGCGCAGATCCGCCACGATGGCGGAAAGGACGCGAATCACTTCATTCATCTCCGCCTCGGTATTCTCCTCTCCGAGGGTCATGCGCAGACTGCTTCTGGTTTCCGCCGGACTGAGGCCTATGGCTTCCAGCACGTGGCTTGGATCCACCGATCCGCTGGTACAGGCACTGCCGCTGGAGGCGGCAATGCCTGCCAGATCCAGCCGCAGCAGCATGGCCTCGCCGTCCATGTCCGGGATCGTGACATGCACGTTCCCAGGCAGGCGGTCTGAAGGATGTCCATTCAGCCGCACGCCCGGAATCGCCTCCCGCAGCCCGCGGATCAGATATTCCCGCAAGGCGCCGACCCTGGCCGCGCGCTCCGGGATGCGGTCCGCCGCCAGGCTCATGGCCTTTCCCATTCCGACGATCCCTGGCACATTCTCTGTCCCCGCCCGCATTCGCCGCTCCTGCGCGCCGCCATGAATCATCGCGTCCATCCGGGTTCCCTTTCGAATGTACAGCAGGCCAACCCCTTTCGGCCCATGAAACTTATGGGCGCTGAGGCTCAGCAGATCCGCCTGCCACGCTTCCACATCAATCGGGATCGCGCCCATGGCCTGCACCGCGTCGGTATGAAAGGGAATTCCGCGGCTGCGGGCGATTTCCCCATACGCGGCCGCGGGCTGGAGGGTGCCAATCTCATTGTTGGCCGCCATCAGGGAAATCAGGATAGTCTCCGGCCGGATCGCCTGCTCCAGCGCTTCGGGAGCCACATATCCCCGGGAATCCGGCTTCAGGTACGTCACCTGGAAGCCCTGCTTCTCCAGCGCCTGACAGGTATGCAGCACCGCGTGATGCTCAATGGCGGAGGTAATGATGTGGTTTCCCCGGTCCCGCCGGGCCATGGCAGCGCCTGTCAGGGCCCAGTTGTCGCTTTCACTGCCGCCTGAAGTAAAGTAAATCTCCTGTGGCCGGGCGCCCAGGGCCGCCGCCGCCTCCCGCCGCGCCTGATCCATGGCGCGATGCGCTTCCCGCCCCGTTGCATACACCCCGGAAGGATTACCGTAGGATTCCGTAAAATAAGGCAGCATGGCCTCCAGCACTTCCGGCGTCACCGCTGTGGTCGCCGCGTGATCCAGGTAAATCCGATTTCGCATCCGTCCCGCCCCCTGAATTTATTTTATCACATTCCCTTTCATCCTTGCAAATCCTGACTCCGGGTTTACCCGGATTGACCGGCACGTCATATTCTTTACAATTTCAGCTTGTTTTTTTTGTCAAAACAGGATACACTGGTTTCAGCAAAGCAGGAACACAGGGGGAAATCATATGGGCAGAAAGAGAAAAGCCATCCTGGCATGTCTGGCGCTGCTGTTTCTTTTTTCTTTGCCCGCCTCGGCCGAACGGGTTTTCCGCCCGCCGAATGAGGAGGCCGCCGAACGCCTGGCCCTGGCCCTGCTGGAACAATGCGCCTTTCATCCCGAATATGGACCGGAGGGGGAACAGCCCCTGACCCGCTGGGAAGGGGAAATCCGGGTCTGGGTTGGCGGAAAGACCACCGTCGAAGATCTGCGGACCCTTGACGACTTTCTCGCGGAGCTGAGCCTTCGGGTCAATGGTCTGCCCCCGCTTCGCCGGGTGCGTCAGGATCAGAACGCCAACATCCGGATCTGGTTCGTGCCGGGGTATTTGCTGAAGCACTACATTGAAGGATATGTAGAGGGAAACTGGGGGTTTTTCCACGTGGATCATCCCCGGAACGTCAGCATCTCCGCCCGCATCGGCATCGCTGAGGATCTGACGGAACAGGAGGATCGGAACCACCTGATTCTGGAGGAACTGGTCGGCGCATTAGGGTTGCCCGGGGATCACGAAATATATACGGACAGCATTCTCTATCAGGGATGGACCACCACCCAGCAGCTCAGTGATGTGGACTGGCGGATGCTGAATATGCTCTACAGCCCTGCGCTTTCCCCGGGAATGACCTGGCCCGAGGCTGAGCAGGCGCTGCGGCTGGCATTGGGGCTTGTTCCGTGATGATCGTCCAGAATGACTTTTGAAACAGTGGCCGCGTTCCCGGAAACCGTTCCTGTTCCGGTTAGCAAAAACACGCACGGACTTCATTCCATGCGTGTTTCTTTATGCTCAGTCAGCAAAGCCTGACTCACGGCGTCAGCCCATAGATACGCATCGCGTTGGCGAAGGTACAGGCAGCCAGCTCTTCCAGCGGCTCCTCCCGGATTTCCGCCAGTTTTTCCGCCACGAAACGGACGTTGGCCGGCTCGTTCCGCCGTCCCCGCATCGGTTCCGGTGCCAGGTAGGGGCTGTCGGTTTCGATCAGCAGCCGGTCCCGGGGCACCAGCAGCGCGGCCTCCCGCAACCTTGGCGCTTTCTTGAAGGTGACCGGCCCGGCAAAGGAAATATGATATCCCAGTTTCAGGTATTCCTTCGCGATTTCCGCGCTGCCGCTGAAGCAGTGCAGGATGCCCGGCGTCAGATGGGGCTTCATGCTTTTCATCAGCTCCAGCATGTCCTGATGCGCGTCCCGCACGTGAAAGGCGACCGCGGTTCCCAGCTCCCAGGCCAGCTCCATCTGCATACGGCAGACCTCCCGCTGGGTTTCCCGGGGGCTCAGGTCATAGTAATAGTCCAGTCCGATCTCCCCGATGGCTTTCGCTTCCCCGGAGCGGATCCATTCCGCCAGCGTATCCAGGTCGCCATCCCTGTATCCTTTGGCCTCATGCGGATGGATGCCCACCGCGCACACAGCGTTCTCATGGGTTTTCACGTAGGCCACACAGGCTTCGGACGTCGCCATGTCAGAGCCGATGACCGCGTATCGGGTCACGCCACACGCCGTCATGCGCGCCAGCACATCCTCCCGATCCTCGTCAAATTTCTCCTCATTGACATGGCAATGACTGTCGAACAGTTCCATCCGCTTACCCGACGATGGCGCCATCGTCCACGCCTTCTCCCACGCTCATCAGCCTCAGGTTCCCATTGTCATCCAGCGCGGACAGAATCATGCCCTGACTTTCGATGCCCGCGATCTTCCGCGGCGCCAGGTTGGTGATGGCGACGACCTGCTTTCCGACCAGCTCCTCCGGCTGATAATATTTCGCGATCCCACTGAGAATCGTGCGCTCCCCATCCTTGCCGAAGCTGAGGCGGAACTGCAGCAGCTTATTGCTCTTTTCCACCTTCTCACAGGACAGAACCCGGGCCACCTGCATCTTGCACTGGGCAAAGGTATCGATGCTGATCTCCTCCGGGAATTCCGGCTCCTCGTGCTTCGCTTCCTTTTTCGCGGCTTTTTCGGCGGCCTTGGCATCCTTTTTCTCCGCCTTCTCCGCCTCCTTGGCCTTCGCTCCGTCACTGAGCGCTTCCAGCTCCTTGTTCACGTCAATGCGAGGAAAGAGCGCGTCGCCCTTGTGCACCCGGATGCCTTCCGGCAGCGCGCCGAAGCGGCCCAGGGAGTCCCAGGTTTTCAGCGCGTCGTCCGTCACGCCCAGCTGTTCAAAAATCCGCGCGGGTGTGGAAGGCATGAACGGCTGAATCAGAACCGCCACGAAACGGACGCACTCCGCCAGCGTCAGCAGCACATTCCCCAGCAGGCCCTTCTTCTCCGGGTCCTTGCCCAGCACCCAGGGCTGCGTCTGGTCGATGTACTTGTTGCATTCCCCGACCACCTTCCAGGTCTCCGCCAGGGCCTGGGAGAACTGCAGCTTATCCATCTGCTCTTCCACCAGGGCCGGCAGCTTCGCGCAGTGTTCCCGAAGCTCGGCGCCGATGGGCTCCTCGATGTTCTTGTCCCAGGCCGGCAGCACGCCGCCGAAGTATTTCTCAATCATGGCCACGGTCCGGCTGACCAGGTTACCCAGGTCGTTGGCCAGATCCGCGTTCATCCGGATCAGGAAGGATTCATTGGTATAGTTTCCGTCCGCGCCGAAGGGCATCTCCCGCATCAGGTAATACCGCAGCGCGTCGACACCGTACCGGGCAACGATGGGGCCGGGATAAACCACATTTCCCTTGGATTTGCTCATCCTGTCCGCCCCGAACAGCAGCCAGCCGTGCCCGAACACCTGCTTCGGCAGAGGCAGACCCAGGGCGTGCAGCATGATGGGCCAGTAGATCGTATGGAAGCGCACGATTTCCTTGCCGACCAGATGAATATCCGCCGGCCAGTATTTCCGGAACAGCTCATCATGCTCCGTGCTGTATCCCAGCGCAGTGATGTAGTTGCTCAGCGCGTCAATCCAGACATACACCGTATGCTTCTCATCGAAGTCCACCGGGATGCCCCATTTCACGCTGGTACGGCTGACGCACAGGTCCTGCAGCCCCGGGCGGAGGAAGTTGGTCAGCATCTCATTCGCCCGCTTCGCCGGCTGAATGAAGTCCGGATGCGTTTCGATATAGTCAATCAGCCAGTCCTGGTACTTGCTCATCCGGAAGAAATAGCTCTCCTCCTTCATGGGCTGGCAGGGCCGCCCGCAGTCCGGGCAGACTTTCACCCCATCCTTGTCCACCAGCTGTGTAGGCGTCCAGAAGCTCTCGCAGGGCGTGCAGTACATGCCTTCGTACTCGGCCTTGTAGATATCACCCTGTTCATAGAACTTTCGGAAGATCTTCTGAACCACCTTCATATGCCGCTCCTCCGTAGTCCGGATGAAGTCGTCATACTGAATGTCCATCAGCTTCCATAGCTCCTTGGTTTCCGCGACGATCCGGTCCACATACTCGATCGGCGTAATGCCGGCTTCCGCCGCCTTCTTCTCGATCTTCTGGCCATGCTCATCCGTCCCGGTCAGGAAATAGGTGTCATATCCCTGCAGCTTCCGGAAGCGGGTCATGGTATCCGCCGCGACGGTGGTGTACGTATGGCCGATGGTCATGTTGCCCGAGGGATAATAAATGGGTGTGGTAATGTAGAAAGTTTTCTTTCCATTGGTCGCTGTCATGTGTCGTCCCTCCCTGCTGAATAGAAAAACGGGCTGTTGCGCCGCAACAGCCCTCGGATTTCCGAATCATTACTGAGCTTCGGCCGCGGTCTCCACCGGGTAGACAGAAACCTGCTTCTTATCGCGGCCCAGGCGCTCGAACCGGACGATCCCCGTCTGCTTCGCAAAGAGGGTGTCGTCCTTGCCGATGCCCACATTCAGGCCGGGATGAATCTTCGTGCCGCGCTGCCGGACCAGGATGTTGCCCGCCAGAGCCAGCTGACCGTCAGCCCGCTTCGGGCCAAGCCGCTTGGACTCGCTGTCCCGGCCGTTCCGGGTGGAGCCCATTCCCTTTTTATGCGCAAACTGCTGCAGATTCAGCTTCAACATGGTCATTTCCTCCGTTCTTTGATTTCGAATTTCAAGTATCCGGGATATGCTTCCTGTAAATCAGAAAGTCCCTGCCCCAGCGCGCCCATCAGCAGCTGCGCGCCGGCGGACTGATCCGGCTCCATCGCCGGAAGGTCGAAGGCCAGCAGCCCGTCCTCATTGGCCCGGACCGTAACCAGCACCCCCAGCAGGCTCTCCATCGCGTTCACACAGGTGCATCCGAGAACCGACACGCCGGCACAGACGATATCCTGCCCGGCCTCCGCGTACCCGCTGTGGCCTGAAGCGTGATATCCTGTGAAAGACCCGTTCTTCCGATACAGGATGGCGGAGATCATTACGCGTTGATCGCGGTGATTTCCACCTTGGTGTAGGGCTGACGATGGCCCTGCGTCCGATGATAGTTCTTCTTGCTCTTGTACTTGTAAACCCGGATCTTTTCACCCTTCACCTGGGCCAGCACCTTGCCTTCGACCTTGGCGCCGTCCAGAACGGGGCTGCCAACCTTGACCTCGCCTTCGCCGCCGATCATCAGCACGTCGAAGGAGATCGCGGAATCCGCTTCCTGATTCACCTTGTCGATATAGATCACATCACCCTGGGAAACCCGATACTGCCGACCGCCTGCCGCGATAATCGCATACATGCTTCAGCACCTCCTGATAAATACTCGCCGGGAAACTGAGGTTGCGCCGGAGCGCATTAAACAGACCCCTCCCGAGCGGCTCACCGTGATACATTATCACGAATCCCCGACCCTGTCAAGGATTTTTTCACTCGATCTCGAACGTGCCAACCTGATCGCTGAAGCCGACGCCGAGCACTTCGCAGGTTTCCCGCGCGTTGGTTTTCCCGTCATACTTGCCAATCTGGTTCAGCTGTTTTCCCATGAAAACCACCACGGCGGTCTGGCCTCCGTCCAGGTCACAGGCTTCCACACAGCCTGCCGCCTGGCACAGGAACGCCAGCTGCGGCATGGTCACGCCCTCGCTGCGGCTGCCAAGTCTTCCCTCGCACATGATGTCCACATAGTGCCCCGGCTCAATCATGCCAAAGGCATGCCGGGGATTCTTGGCCCGGCTCTTGCCCGGATCCTGCACCCAGGCGCTGAGCTGTCCGTCCCGGATCAGGTAAGGCCCGAAGCTGAAAACCATGTAGGCGTCCGCGTCCAGATAGTCCTGCGCTTTCCTTTCCATGGAGGCGTGAACGTCCACCCGCCCGTCCTCATAGAAGGCCAGCGTATCCAGATTCGGGAAGAAATTGTTCACCAGCTCGGAATAGCCCGCGTCAAAGTAAACCTGCCGGTCCCGAATCTCAATGCCCACGGGATGTCCGTTCTTGCTGCCGACCCGGTACGTATAATAATCGCTGTTGCAGGCAAAGACCAGATGATTCTCCAGGGCGTTTTTGGCCGCGTCCACCCGGCTCTTCTTGCCCACGGCCTTTTCCGGCGTATACTCCACGTTGACCATTTTTTCCCCGGCCGCGACATCGCAGCGGATATCCGTCTCGAACCAGGTCAGAGGCAGACTGCCGTCAAACTTCCGCTGAATCACCACCCGCAGGGTGGAGCTGATGTACACATAATGCCCCCGGGCGTCATCCGTCCAGATGAATTCCCCGCTGTCCAGATATCCGTCCGCGTTCAGGGCGGGGAGCCCCGGCACATCCGCCAGGGTCCAGCTTTCCTCAGCCTGCGCGGGATGCGCCGTCCGGTCCTCCAGGGGAATGTTCTCCAGCAGGTCCGTATGCAGCAGATCCGGTCCTGTCAGGCTTTCCGCCAGGCCGAAGGTATTGTTGGCGTAGGTGATTCCCTCCTGATAGACGCTCTTTTCCTGATCGTCCTGTGTTTTATGGAAAAGATACGCGTAATAGGCCAGTCCCATGCCCGTCCGTCCGCCCAGCTTTTCCATCGGGGCGTTCCAGTCAAATACCGTCTGGTCGTCGCTGCCGCCGTACAGGTGCAGATACAGCTTCTGCGGCTGCCAGGCGCCGGGCTGCTGGAAAGCCTTCCGGCAGGCATCCGCCAGCATCAGGCGCTGGCCGTTGTTCCCCTCGCCCTGGGCATCCGGCCCCACAACCACCTCCGGCCGGGTCCGGTCCATGATCCCCGTCAGCCAGGCCAGAAGCGTCTTCTCCCCGTTCTGGCTGTCAATGGTTTTATAAGCCGCTTTCAGGCCCTTCGCCTTGGCGGTTTTGAAGCTGCCGATCACCGGATACTGCCGGTAGCCCATGGACCAGAGGCCATTGAGAAACTCGCTGCGCCGGGTCGTATTGGCATAGCTCATCAGGGCCACCGCCACCGAGCGCTCCTGCTCCACCGCGTAGTAAGGAATCGCGCCGCCGTAGTACAGCAGTTCCTCCTCCGGATGCGCCACGACAAAAAGCAGATCGCTCTTTTCCGGTGTCGGTTCCCAGCGCTGCACCCATCCGGGCACACGGCCCTCGCCAAAGACATAGACTTCATTGAAGCCCATGGTCTGCTTTGTGTCTCCCTGGGCATAGACCCGCACGGCTTTTACCCCGTCCAGCGTGTAAAACGCGTGGATGTATTCGCTGCCTTCGCACCAGGTTTCCCATTCGCCACCCCGGCTGACCTGGATTTCATACTGATCCGGCTTCTTCTGAAAACACAGATACAGCCCGTAGATCTCGCTTTTCCCTTCAATGGTCAGCATCGGATGCTTGACGGACTTGCTCTCCGCGTTGGTAGTGAACTTCCTGTCCGTCAGGTTTTTGGGATTTTTCACCCCGGTCAGCTCCATCTGGCATCCCGAGGTAATCTCCAGCGCTTCCTCCGCCATGGCCGCGGCGCCAAGAGCCAGCAGCAGGATGGTCACGATCAGCAGCAGGGACCCTTTTTTCATGCGTTTCGCTCCGATCATTCTATATGTTCCAGAAAATCCGTATGGCTCTCATCCGGCCCCACCTGGGAGGCATAGAGGCCAAAGGTGGTATTCGAGAAGGCGGTGCCCGTTTCCTCAACGCTGAGCAGGTGCCATTTCCCGCCGATTTTTACCTTCGCGCTGGCCTGGGTCACATGCAGGGCGTACGCTTCCTCCGCCAGTTCCAGCCCGGTTTTGCCGCCCATGCTTTCAAGGGGCACATGCCAGTCAAACCGGGTCTGGCTGCTTTCGTCCCCCCACAGGTGCACATACAGCTTTCGCACCTGCCAGGTCCCATAGGCCGAGGCGGACGCAGGATCCTCGGCCGGATCCGCCGCCAGTTCGTAGCAGCGGATGGCCGCGTCCGCCATCATCTTGTGCTGGCCATGGCCGTATTCCCCGTTCAGGTCATGGGTCACCACCACCTCCGGCTGATGCTTCCGGTACATTTCCGTCACCCAGGTGAGCACTTTCTTTTTCCCAGCCTTGTCATAAGCCGCGGAAAGCTTGTTGCTCCACCCGTCCGCGAAGCCGCCGAATTCCGGATAGTGCCGGACCCCCAGCGTCCACAGTCCGTTCAGCGCCTCAGACCTCCGCGTTGTGTTGCTGTAGGACAGGTAGGCCACCACCACCCGTTTCCGCTTCTCCGCGGCATAGGTGGCAATCGCGCCGCCATAAAACAGCAGTTCATCATCCGGGTGAGCGGAGAAGAAGAGGATGTCCGCCTTCTCTTCCGTCGGCTCCCATCGCTGCACCCAGTCCGGGATTTCGCCCTGGCCAAATACAAAGATCTCGTTGAACCCCATCTTGTGGGTACCGGTCTGAGTGGACTGGATCCGCAGGTCATGCAGCCCCTCCAGGGGATAGAAGGTATGCTGAAAGCGGGTGTCCCCCTGGCGCAGGGGGATCCATTCGCCCTCTTCCATTCCGGGAATCTGCAGTTCGAAGGATTCCGGCATTCGCCGGAAGCACAGGTACAGGCCGTACATCGGCGTCTCGGAATGGATGACGACCCAGGGATTCCGGATCTTGTAGCTGTCCCAGTAGGTTGTGTACTGCTGATCCGTGATCATGGTCGTATTCCACGGCGTGGAGCACAGCTTAATCTCACAGGCGGCGGTGATATCCGGCGCTTCGGTGGCGTTTCCGGTGTTCGCCGCGGCGTTTTCGTCCTGCTTTGCTTCCGCGGAGGTCTCGGGGGACGTCTCCTCACCGATCCGCATCTCCGTCTTGTCCTCCGTCGGTTCAGACAGCGGATCCGTCTGCGCGGCTGTTTCGGACTCGAGGGCCTGCTGCAGCGGCGTGTCCGCCTGCGCTGTCGCCTGCGTCCCTTCCCCCAGCGCGGTGCCGGCGCAGAGCAGCAGCGCCAGCATCGCCGCCATGGTTTTCCTTGCTTTGCTCACAATTCTTCCTCCTGCCCGCCGCCGACGTCCTCCGTATCGGTACCGCTGGCGGGATGGGGCTGCTCCTGAAAGTCCGGATCCGCCGCGGGCATGTGTTCACAGACCATAAGGTACGCGTCCTCGCCATTATCCTCGTAGTAACGTTTCCGTTTCCCGACGGACACGAAGCCCGCGCCGGCATAAATGTGCTGCGCCCGTATATTGCTGACCCGCACCTCCAGATCAGCCCAGGCCGCTCCCAGATTGCTGCAGTACTGCATCAGGGCGGCCACAAGCAGCTTGCCGATTCCCCGGCCCCGTGCGTTTTCCGCAACGGCTATGTTGGTGATATGGCATTCATCCAGCACCACCCAGGCGCCGGCGTATCCAAGTAGCGTTCCGTTTTCCTCCGCCACCAGATACCGCGCCGCCACATTGACCGTAACCTCCCGCCGGAAGCTTTCCTCACTCCACGGCCGGGGAAAAGTAGCCCGCTCAATGGCCGCCACCTCGGCCACGTCTCTTTCCTCCATCCGGCGGATCACAACGCGCTCACCCATGGCGCATGGCCTCCAGCAGCTTTTTGTTCTTCTCCGCGTTCGGCGGGCGCAGGTAGGTTTCCCGCAGGGTCAGATAGTCCGTTGGCGACCCCTTTTCCTGCGCCAGCAATCCCACGGCGGAAGGCCGCAGGCAGGCAAAATCTCCCTCCGCGAAAACCGCCTTGTCACCCAAAATCTCCTGAATTCTTTCCCGGTGTACCGCGGCGCCGTCTCCCGTAAAGAGCCAGTTGCCGTCATCCAGCGTCCGGAGACGTTCCAGGCAGTCCTCCAGTTTCAGCGGGGCGTTGTCCATCAGCCGCTCGTCTTTCCGAAAGGCCGCGGCGTAAACCTGCCCGGCCCGCGCGTCCTGCATGGGACAAACCGGGATTTCGCCCCACCCTGGACAGGCGCTCCGGGCCAGCGCCTCCAGGGCGTCCACCGGAACGCAGGGCTTTCCGCTGCCATGGGCCAGACCTTTAACCGTGGCCACACCGATTCGCACGCCCGTAAAGCTGCCCGGCCCGGTTACCACCGCCAAGGCATCCATCTCCGCCAGGGTAACGCCCGCGCTCCGCAGGCTCTGCTCCACCATGGGCATCAGGCTGGCGCTGTGGGTATACCTGTTCTGTGAGATCATCTCACTCAATACCTTGTCCCCATCCATGACCGCCACACCGCAGACCGGTCCGGATGTATCCACTGCCAGCAGTTTCATGCTTTCTCTCCGTCCCATTCCAAAGCTCGAAAAGATCCGTGCCGTCTTATCCGCAGCTCCCGTTCCCGGTCGCCTGCAGGCAGCAGCTCAATCATCAGGAAATCTCCCGGCAGGGCTTCCGCCGCCTGTCCCGGCCATTCCACCAGGGCTACGCCATCCCCGCCCAAATATTCCTCCATGCCCATTTCGTACAGTTCCTCCGCGCTTTCCAGCCGGTACCAGTCAAAATGATACAGGGGCAGGCGGCCGCTGTCGTAAACATTCAGAATCGTAAAGCTGGGGCTGGTGACGGTTTCCACCACCCCCAGCCCCTTGGCGATACCCCGGGCCAGTTCGCTCTTTCCCGCGCCGAGAGGGCCCTCCAGCAGGATCACATCCCCGGCCCGCAGCTCCCGCGCCAGCTTTTCGCCCAATGCTCTGGTTTCTTCCACGCTTGCGGATCGCACTTTCGCTTATCCTTTCTCATGCAGGATGGGCGACACCCGCTTGTACAGGATCGCCGTCAGAACGCTGATCACCAGACCTTTAATCAGGTTGAATGGCGCCGTAATCAGCAGCAGCAGCTTCCATTCGCTGTCCACGCCGCCCCAGTGCGCAGCGGCCACCAGCTCCTCCATGGTCATGTGGAAAGCGCCCATATAAAAAGGCAGCATGATCCACTTATTGACAAATACGCTGACCACCACCGCGCAGATCATGCCGGTCAGCATGCCCATCAGCGCGGTCTTCCGGGTCTTGTTCCGCTGGTACAGCAGGCTTGCGGGCAGAATCATGGCCAGACCCATGATAAAATCCGCCAGCTCCCCTACTCCCGCGGAAGAGGAATGCGTCAGGCCGATCAGGCTCTTGAGGCCCAGGATGATGGATCCCGCCGCCGGGCCCATGCTGAAGGCGCCGATCAGAACCGGAATATTGGACAGGTCCAGCTTGTAAAATGGCATCCCCAGTGGGATCTCGATCAGGAAGAGCACGGAAGCGATGGCCGCCAGGATGGCCATTCTCGCCAGGTTCGAAGTGGAAAACAGGCTGCGTTTCTTGGTTTGGGTCATGGTTGCATCCTCCGATAAACAGACGCGCCCCTGAAGCCGCTAAGCTGATCAGGGGCCGCTCATCATGGTTTATCGTGGCTCTTCTTTCATCCAGACTGTCACTGTCGGCTCCGGAATCTCACCGAATCAGCCCTTGAAAGCCAAAGGGGTTCAAGGGGTCGCGGGCTGTACCGCCGGTCGGGATTTTCACCCTGCCCTGAAGAAGCTTCAAACGGACGCATCCGTACGTTAGTCAGAGCTTTCGCTCTGCCGTCCGCATCATATCACCGCGCTTCACCCGTGTCAAGGCGGAATCACAGTGGAATCCGATCCGCGCCGATGGGCCGGATGTTCAGCACATGGCAGGCGTTTTTTCCAAAAGCGGATTCCATCAGGGCCACAAAGTTTTCCACCTTTTCCAGGGGAACGAAGTTCAGCGTGGTTCCCGCGAAGCCGCCGCCATGGATCCGCCAGGCACCAATACCGGTCAAAAGGCTCTCCGCCAGACGCTGCGCCAGGCTCAGGCTCTGATCCGCGTTGGTCGCGTAGATGTTCTGAAGATACATATAGGAGGAACGGCCGCTTTCATTGATCAGCCGCAGGAAATCGCCGATCCGGTCCTCTTTCAGCGCGGCCACCTGAGCCGGCACCCGGTCATTTTCAGCGATAAAGTGGAACGCCCTCAGCAGGGCCCGGTCCGAAACCCGCTCCCGCAGCGCGCTGATATTGTCCAGCAGATCCGTCTCCTGGATCCCCCGCAGCACTGGCTGTCCGAAGAACGCCGCCACTTCCCTCATTTCCTTCGGAATGGCAGCGTAATGATCCGTCAGATCCGCGTGGCTGCCGCCGGTCGCCACGACCACCAGCGCATACCCCTTCTTCGCGAAATCATACTGCAGCGCCTCCACCTTCGGCGCCTGATCATCCGCGAAGTCCACGGTAACCAGACCACCCGCGGCGCTGGCCATCTGATCCAGCAGTCCCGAGGGCTTGCCAAAATACAGGTTTTCCGCCCGCCGGCTGATCTGCGCCCGCTCAGCAAACGGCATCTCAAAGGCGTTGAACAGCCCGTCGAACACGCCCGTCAGCATTACCTCGATAGCCGCGGAGCTGCTGAGCCCGCTGCCCCCCGCCACGGTGGAGGTTACGACCGCGTCGAAGCCGCCGATCCGGTACCCGGCCTGCTTCATGCCATCCGCCACGCCCCGGATCAGGGCCGCGGTGGTTCCTTCCTCCGCCGGGTTCACCTCCGTTTCCGAGAGATCCAGGCTTACAGGCGCGTATCCCTCGCTGTGGAAGCGCACCATCCTATCCTCTCTTGGGGCCGCCAGGCACAGGGCATCCAGATTCACGCTGGCCGCCAGCACCCGCCCGTTATTGTGATCCGTATGATTCCCGCCAATCTCCGTACGCCCCGGCGCGCTGAAAAAGCAGAGTTTCTCCGCCGGACCAAATTGCTGTTCATAGGTCCGCAGCAGCTTCAGATAGCGGTCCTGCTGTGCCCGCTGTGTTTCCGTGTCCCGGCCGTACAGATCCCGCAGATGCGCCTCCGTTTCGGGGGCCTTCAGCTTTTCGGCTTTCTTCTCAAACCAATTCATCCTCATTCCTCCTGCTCTCCGCGAAGGAGCGTTGTGGCAGATTGACTGTAACCCGTCATGCAGCGGAAGGGGCCATCTCTCCGTCCGTGCTTTTCCGTTTCCGCTTCAGTGCACATACTCCTGCCAGATGGCCATCATTTCAGGCAGCCCCCGATCCGTCAGTCCCTGGATAAACGCGTTCCAGCTTTCATCCGTCAGGGCTGTGTCCCCGGTCACAAAAGCAGCCATCTGTCCTTCCGCGAAGGGAGCGATCTGCGCCTGCAGCGCGGCAACCCGTTCCCGGTGCTCGGCGCTCAGGAATACCTGTGGGAAGGGCAGTTCACTTTTTTCCGCCACCGCGCTCATATCCTCCACGATCCGATGCGTGGCACTGTCCGTGTATTTGCTCTGAAAGTCCCGCTCCACCAGGCCTGGCGCGACGCCGCCGTCACTGAGGGTACTGTTGGGCAGCACATCATTGGCTACCGTCTCCAGATCCGCCATCCAGTCCCAGGTTCCGTCTTCGTTCCAGAAGTATTCTTCCCCTTCCTGGCCAACCTGCAGCAACAGGCTGCCTTCCCGTGTATACAGGGTATTGACCCACGCAACCAGCTTCTCCGGAGACACGCAGGCCCGGGTCAGCGCAAAGGTCCCCCGGGTCAGCGGGCCCACCAGCTCACGATAGGTCTGCTGTCCGTTCCAGGTCAGCGGCATCAGCGCGGCATACTGTTCCAGCGCGGTTGCCGGAACAACGGACAGGGGCGTGTTGGACAGGATCAGTCCATAGGGAATCGCCGCCTTGCTGTCCGTGATCTGCCGCAGGGAATCCATGGTGACAAATCCCGTATGGTCCAGCAGGTTCTCCTCCCACAGCTGATGCAGCCAGGTCAGGAAAGCCCGGTTTTCTTCCGTGGTCAGGCCGGACGCAACCGTCCCGTCCTTCACGTGAAGGTAATAATCATTGTCCACGAGCCCGAAGGCGTGCCCCAGGAAACGGAGCTCCCACATGCCGATGAACGTCAGCGGGATTTCGTCCGCCCGGCCGTTGCGGTTCGGATCCCCGGTCTTAAATGCCCGCAGAACCTCCGTCAGCTCTTCCGCCGTGGCAGGCAGTTCCAGCTTCAGCGTCTGCAGCCAGGATGTATTGATCCACATCAGATCGTTGGGCGCCAGCTCATTGATGGCCGGAAGCGCGGGAATGGTCCCGTCCGGCAGCGTAACCGCGGCCAGATAATCCGGGTTCGCTTCCAGCAGCCGCCACAGATCGGGCGCGTATTCCGCCAGATAGGGTTTCAGATCGATCAGGATCCCGCTTTCCGCCATGTCCATGGTTTCCGCCGGGGTCAGCTGGGCCTTAAACAACGCGTCCGGCAGATCCTCTCCCGCGGCGATCGCCTTCTTTCGCTCGGTCCAGGCTTCCAGATCCGTATGCTGACGCAGTTCCAGCACAATGCCTGTCCTTTCCTGCATTCGCTGGAAAAAGCGGTTGGTCTCCCAGTCATGGCTGGCTTCGTCGTATCCCTCCATCAGAAAATCCGGAGCATGAAGCCCCTCCTCCGCGTGCGCGCCCGCCATCCCGGCCAGCATCAGCGCCGCCAGCGCCAGCGTAATGATCTTTCGAATCATCCGGCGTTCCTCCTCGAAATGTCTTTCAATCTGTTATTATAATAGGAAGGCCGGAAAAGTTCAACCATGGAATCCGCGTGAAAAAAGCGGCGCCTTCGGCGCCGCATGGCATTCATGTGTTATTTTTTCCGGTGCAGGAACCCGGGCACCCCATGGCTGTCCGTGCTCATGGCCTGGGTCTGCGGAATGGGGGTGAAGCCGCCCGTCACCTGTCCGTTGCTGTTAAAAGCGGGCTGGTACGGCTGCTGGGCCCCGGTGTTCTGGAACACCTGTCCCTGCCCGTAGGGCGTTGTCTCCTGCTGCGGCTGCTGCGCCTGGAAGGGGCGCGTCTGCTGTGCCATGGCCGGCTGAGCAGGCGTCTGCTGATAGCTGAAGCCCGTCTGGAAGGACCCGGCGTTCAGGCCACCCGGCACGCCCATGCTGGGCCGGCTGGTTCCCATAAAGGTGGGCGTTTCCCCCGTCGCGCTGAAAGCCGATCCGCCGCTGAAGGGAGAAGCCGCGGCCTGATCCTGTTCCTTCCGGGCAAACCCGGAGGTTCCGAAGCTGCCAAACAGCCGGTCGTGCTCAATTTCCCGCGGTTTCTTCGCCGGTTCCCGGGCGGGGAAGGGCGTCTTCTCAAAGCCCGTGGCGATGACGGTGATGCGGACGTCATCCCCCATGTTTTCATCAATTCCCGCGCCAAAGATGATATTCGCGTCGGGATCGGCCGCTTCCATGATCAGGTTGGCCGCCTCGTTGATGTCCACAATGGAGATATCCGCGCCGCCGGTCACGTTGATCAGCACCGCGCGCGCACCGTCGATATTGGTTTCCAGCAGCGGGGAGGAAATGGCGTTCTTCGCCGCGTCCACCAGCTTGTTTTCGCCGCTGCCCAGGCCAATGCCCATATGCGCCATGCCGCCGGATTCCATGACCGTCTTCACATCGGCAAAGTCCAGATTGATCATGGCGGGCACAGCGATCAGATCGCTGATTCCCTGGATGCCCTGGCGCAGCACATCATCCGCGATGCGGAACGCTTCCAGCATGGTGGTGCCCTTGTTGACCACCTGCAGCAGCCGGTCGTTGGGGATCACCACCAGGGTGTCCACATGCTGCTTCAGCTCGTTGATGCCGTTTTCAGCGTTCTTCATCCGCTGCTTGCCTTCAAAATTGAAAGGCTTGGTCACCACAGCGATGGTCAGGCAGCCCAGATCCCGGGCAATTTCCGCCACGATCGGCGCCGCGCCGGTGCCGGTACCGCCGCCCATGCCGGCGGTGATAAAAACCAGATCCGCGCCCTTCAGGCTCTGGGCGATTTCCTCCCGGCTTTCCTCCGCGGCCCGGCGGCCCACCTCAGGCACCGCCCCGGCACCCAGGCCCTTGGTCAGCTTTTCGCCGATCTGGATTTTGACCTGGGCGTCGGACAGGTTCAGGGCCTGCCGATCCGTATTGACGGAGATAAACTCTACGCCCCGCAGCCCGGCGTCCACCATGCGGTTCACTGCGTTATTGCCGCCCCCGCCGCACCCGACAACCTTAATGGAAGCGAAGCTGTCCTGTTCTTCGTTCTGGAATTCAATCATGGTCTTTCCCTCCGTATGTTTTCTCTCCGTCTGGCATCAGCCGCCCAGCAGATTTCTGAAGAACCCCAGCAGCCTGCCGCCGGACGCCGGCGCCCGCTGCTGTTCAATCGTGTCAATGATCAGATCCATCAGGCCCAGGGCGCTGGAAAAGCAGTGACTGTTCAGCTTGGTGGTCCGGCGGGGCGTCTCCTGCACCGCGAAGCCCAGACGTCCGCTGAGGTATTCCTTGCCGCCCCGGTTGAAACTCAGGCCGCCGCCGGTCATGTAGATGCTGCTCCAGTTGCCCAGGCTGCCAAAGTCATTGAAGATCGCATCCTTGATCTCATCGGCAATCTCGTCCACCGCTTTGCAGATAATGGGCTTTACCTGCTCCCGGGTAAAGGCGGAAGCCTTTTCCCCATCCGTGCCGGGAACCTCGTATTTCTCGTCCCCGCTCTCGATCCCATAGACGAACTTGCGCTTAATATCCTCCGCGGCGGTGAGGCTGATGTCCAGTCCATCCGCCAGAGCCACGGCGATATCCCCGCCCCCGGCGTTGATAATCTTGTGATAGACCACCGCGTCCCCTTCCATGCCGATGATCTCGGTGTTCAGGTATCCCATGTCGATCAGCACGCTGGTATGATCCCGAGCCTGCTCATCCAGGTAGAGCATCCCCTCTCCGGCGGTTGTGGAAAAGAAACCGCTCACCTGAATGCCCAGCTCCGCCATCCGGGTGTTGACATCATCGATGAAGTACCGGTTGCCCACCACGAAGCTGATGTAGGCCGTCATTTCCCGGCCCTTCATGCCCACAGGTTCCAGCGTTTTCTTGCTGGAGTCCACCATGAACCAGGCAGGGCTTGAGTGGATGACCACTCCAGGGATTTCCTCCAGATTTTCCGCCGCCATCTTGAAGGCGGTTTTCACATCCTGGGAGGTAACCCGGGGATCCGTTCCTTTCAGCGGAACGGTAACCTTTGTCGCGTACACCCGGGTGAAAGCGCCTGGAACCCCGACGTTGATCTCGCGGATCTTGGCGCCGCTCTGTTCCTCCGCGTCAGCCAGGGACTGGCGGATGGCCGTGTCCAGCTCCTGCGGGTTGTTCCACCCCTCGTCCAGATAGCCGTCATATTTCGCGATCCCGGCGGCCACAATGTCACAGCGCTGACTCCCGCTGTTCTCGGCGACCAGGGTGACGATCTTGCTCGTCCCGAAGTCGATGGTAGCAACGGTGGTTTTCATTGCCTTTTCTTACCCCCTGCGAACCGGCACGGCGGCCGGATCCCTTCAAATATATGTAACCTTGCTCATTATAGCGCCATCTTTGGGGAATTGCAAGCATTTCGCCCAATTGTATTACGATTTTTTTGCGTTTTTTTAACATTTTTGCATTCCGACAGGCAGACAAGGCCCTGGCATCCCCTGTCCATCGCGGAAAAATGATGCTTTGCTTCCGCTTGATTCCATCCGGTCCCCCTAAACCGCGGGTGAGTAAACCGGGGTTTCCGGCAGAATCACATTGATGACCCCTCCCTGGTACCCTCTGGACAGCAGCTCTTCCCGGGTGATCAGCATAGCCCGAAGCTTCGCGTGCAGGTTCTGCGCATCGCCCATGGCCACCGTAAAACCGTCCCGGGTGGTCAGGAGCAGCGAGGAAACATTGCTCAGATCCGCTTCCTCGATCAGCTCCGTACAGCCAAGCACCTTCATTTCCAGAAAAAGGTTGCCAAAGATGGTTTCCTGTTCCACGCTGTCCAGTACCAGCGTCTGGCCCACCAGTGCGCCGGAGCGGATGCTCAGACCGTCCACCCGCACCAGATTGGCCGGCCGGATCGTCAGATCTTCTGTTTCATACAGCACCATGCGCTGTTTATCCGTTGTATACATGATACCATTCCATGTTATCCAGCAGCAGACTTCCCTTTCCTTGACCGCCAGAACAACCGTTCCGGGCATGTCTTTCTGCAGGTAACGGAATTTCAGCACCGGGTTTTGCCGCAGCTTCTGCTCCACCTGTTCCGCGCTGACGGAAAGAATGGGCATTCCCGTGCGCAGGCCGCTTACCCGAATCACCTCACTGGTGGGAACCTGGCTGTTTCCAATGACCTGAATATTCCGGATCGAGAATACGCCGTAGTACAATACCCCCGCCAGAATGCCGGCCGCCACAAGGCAGACCAGCGTCAGAAGCAGCGGATGTCTCTTTTCCGGCTCTCTGGCAGCGGGCGCCGTGGCCGTATCCTGCGTCGTCCGCCCGCCAAAGTGATATCCTCCCGTGATTTGCGGTCCGGCGTTCTGCTGCCAGAACGCGCCGCTGCGATTGTTCAGGTTTTCACTCCGCATCTCCCGCAGCTCCGGCGCGTCCTCCGGTTCGTCAAAGGGATTTTCACTGACCAGCGTCGGTCCATACCAGCTGTCCTTCTGCCAGTCCCGCAGCGGTGTCTGGCTGTCCGTCGGCCAGGACGAATGGTTTTCTTCTCCCATTCCCGGATCCCCCTTTCCGCCATGGCCTTTCCCCGCGTCCCGGGCCATCTCGCTCTGAAGAACAGTCCGCCTCCGTGGGGAGCAAGACTTCGGTCTGTTTATAATTCTCGAACGATTTGCTTAAAAATTCGACCGCGTTCCTCGTAGTCCTTAAACATATCGAAGCTGGCGCATGCCGGGCTCAGAAGGACATTCCATCCTGGCTGAGCAAGTGCCCGGCTCTTTTCCACCGCTTCCCGAAGGGATTGCGCCCAGTGGATGTGCTCAAATCCGGCCCGATGCAGACTTTCTGAGATTTGCGGCCCGGTCTCGCCAATCAGGACCGCCTCGCGAATAATCTCCTTTCGCTCCATCATCCGACGGCTCAGAGGATCAAAGCTGGTATGCTTGTCATATCCGCCCAGAATAATGACCGTGGGCTTCTCCATGGACTCCACCGCTTTCAGGGTGGAGTCCACGTTGGTTCCCTTGCTGTCATTGAAATATTCCACGTCATCCAGCACCCGGACGCTTTCGATCCGGTGCTCAACGCCCTGGAAAGTCCTCAGGCTGTGGCGAATCACAGGAGCCGGTACACCCATGGCCGCCGCGCAGCATACTGCGCCCAGCGCGTTTTCCAGGTTATGCGGCCCGGGAATCCGAACCTCCGAAGCGGCGCAGATCGTCTTTTCCTCTCCGCCCATCCGCAGAACAATGTTGCCGTCGCGTACAAAAGCGCCCTCTCTCACCGTCTTCTTCCGGCTGAATTTCAGCACATGGCTTCTGACCTGCCTGCTCAGTCCCTGCAGCGCGGGATCATCCGCGTTGAATACGGCCCAGTCCCCGGACTGCTGCTGGCTGAAAAGGCGCATCTTCATCTCCGTATACACTTCCATGGTACCATGGCGGTTCAGATGATCCTCCGTAATATTGGTCAGCAGCGCAACATGCGGATGGAAGGTATCCGCGGTTTCCATCTGGAAGCTGGACACCTCACAGACAATTACGTCCTCTTTCCGGCTGACCAGCGCGGCCAGGGAGTATGGATATCCGATATTCCCTACCACATGTGTCACACGTCCCGCATTTTGAAAAATCTCCCCCAGGAGGGAGACCGTCGTCGTTTTGCCGTTGGTTCCGGTCACCGCTACCAGCGTACCCTGACTCAGCTGCCAGGCCAGTTCCAGCTCTCCGATGACATAAATGCCCATTTCCCGCGCACGCACCACAAAAGGAGCCGTATCCGGAATTCCGGGGCTGATGACCAGCACATCCTGCCCATTCAGCAATTCCATGGCCGGACATCCGAACCTGCGCTCCAGCGCCAGTCCTTCCAGGGTCTCCAGACCTTCCAGCTCGCTTTCAGGCTTACTGTCATTGACGGTCACCACCGCGCCATGCGCCCGCAGCAGCTGCGCCGCGGCCACTCCGCTGCGGGCCATGCCCACAACCAGCACCTTTTTTCCTTCATATTCCATGGCTTCTGCCCCCTTTGTCAGGGTTTTCCTTTCCGTTTCAGACCGTTCGTTCAGCGCGTCCCTGTCAGCAGGCTCAGCACGGCAATCCAGCTGAGGATCGTCGTAATCCCCGCGTACATGCTGACAATCTGCGTTTCGCTGTAGCCTTTTTTCTCAAAATGATGATGAATCGGACTCATGCGGAAAATGCGCCTGCCCTGATGATCCTTGCTGAAGCGCCTGGTCAGCTTGAAATAGTACCGCTGCAGGATCACGCTGACGCTGCTGAGGATCGGACAGAAACCGATCAGTACCAGCAGCAGGGGCTGCCGCAGCACCAGGGCCAGGCCGATGCCCGCGCCGCCCAGAAACATGCTGCCCGTGTCCCCCATAAACACCTTCGCCGGATAGCGGTTAAACCGCAGATAGCCCGCGCAGCCGCCTACCAGGCCCATCGCGAAAATGCCCGTCGGGGCAAAAAGCTCCACGTCTCCACCCATCAGAAGCACCGTCACCAGCACCACCGCTGCCCACGCGCCGTTGGACACCGTGCTGATGCTTCCCAGCAGCCCGTCCAGTCCGTCCTGCAGGTTGGTGGAGTTGACATAAAATATAATCAGCAGCGCCATGACCGGCAGGTACCAGATTCCCAGATCCCATTCCGCGCCCGTGAAAGGCACCCGAATCCGGCTACCGATGGACGGGTGGAAATAACACCAGCAGCTGAAGGCAGCCGCCACAATCACCTGTCCCGCGATCTTCTGCCACGGCGTCAGGCCCTCATGGCGTTTTTTTACAGCCTTAATCCAGTCATCGCCAAATCCTACCGCCATGCTCAGCAGGCTGACGCCCATCAGTCCCAGGCCCAGGTCCCATCCCCCCCGCCAGGGCCAGGGATGCAGCAGCAGCTGGCTTACAACCATTCCCAGCGCGATCATCAGCCCGCCCATGACAGGGGTCCCCTGTTTTTGCTGGTGCGCCGGGCCAAGCTCGTAGATCACCGTGCCAAAGTGCAGTTTCTTCAGCCGTCGGATCAGAGCGGGCCCCACGGCCAGGGAAAGCAGCAGGGACAGAAGCAGGGCTGCCATCATCCGATAGATCATGCTTTCCCCTCCTTTTTCATTTCCACCAGCAGCTCACTGACAATCACTTTTTCATCAAATGGCCGCTTTACGCCCATGATCTCCTGATAGGTTTCATGGCCCTTGCCGGCCAGGACGATAACATCCCCGTCCTCCGCCATCTCCAGGGCCCGGCGGATGGCCTCGCGGCGGTTCTCGATCACCTCGTACTTTCCGCCCGTGGGTTTGATGCCCTTTTCAATCGCTGCCAGAATGACCAGCGGGTTTTCCGTCCTGGGATTATCGGAGGTCAGGATACAGTAATCCGCCAGCTTTCCGCCGATCTCGCCCATCATGGGGCGCTTGCCTTTATCCCGGTCGCCGCCGCAGCCAAATACCGCGATCACGCGGTTCCGCGTGAACTGGCGCACCGTCTTCAGAATGTTCCGCAGCGCTTCCGGCGCGTGCGAATAGTCCAGAATGACCTTATAGGGCGTGCCGGTCTGCAGCATCTCAATCCGTCCGGGAACGGAAGCCACCGCCTCCAGCCCTTCCCGGATCCTTTCCGGCTCAATGCCCATGATCAGGGCACAGGAGGTTGCTGCCAGCGCATTGTAGACATTAAACATGCCTGTCATCCGCATACGGACACGCAGATCATCCATCCCCTGCATCTGAATACTGAAATGCACGCCCTCTTCCGTGATTTCAATATCCCGGGCAAACACATCCGCGTTTATGGCAATGGCATAGGTGACAAAGGGCATCTGCAGATCCGAAATCAGGTTGGCGGTGCTTTCATCATCCGCGTTGACCGCGGCGTTTTTCACCATGCCGGAGGTGAAGAACTGCTTCTTCGTCTCAAAGTACCGCTCCATGGTATAGAAATAATCCAGATGATCCTGGCTCAGGTTGGTATAGCAGCCTACCTCAAAGACCATACCGTCCAGCCGGTACATGTCAATCGCGTGGGCGCTGACTTCCATGCAGACAACCTGTACCCCTTCATCCGCCATGCGTCGAAGCATTTTCTGCAGGTCAATGGGATCCGGGGTCGTCAGCTTCCCGTCCAGATGCCGTTCCCCGATCATGGAGCCCGTAGATCCGATGAGGCCGCACTTCATGCCCGCCTTCTCGATAATGCTCTTGAGCAGGTACGTGGTGGTCGTTTTTCCCTTCGTGCCGGTGATACCCACCATCCGAAGGCTCCGGGCAGGATAGCCATAAAACGCCATGGCCACCCTGCTCATGGCGGCGCGGCCATTGCTTACCCGGACCTGCGGAACGTCCAGCTCCACAAACCGCTCCACGATCAGCGCAACACAGCCGTTTTCCACGGCCTCCCAGGCATAATCATGCGCGTCAAACCGCGCGCCGACAATGCAGAAAAAAAGCCCGTGGTCCGTCCGATCCCGGCTGCCCGATGTAATCTCCAGGATTTCTGTATCCAGATTCCCCCGGGTCTCCAGCACATATGGCGTCTCCGCAATCAATTCCCGCAGCTTCATGGTCCTTACCTCTTTGTCTTTTTTCCGCCCGACGCAAACACGAACAGGGAGACCGAACATTTCAGTCTCCCTGCCCTCCCGTCGCGGCAGCAGTGATGGTATGGGTTTCTGAGCTCTCCGGCGTCAGATTTGTCTCCACCAGGGTCATACGCGCCCCCGTTGGCGCGGTCAGGGAAATGGGCCGTACGCCGCCGGAGCTGACCAGATTCAGTTTCACAGCCTCCGTGCATACACTGATATCCCCGCTTTGCTGCGCCAGGACTTCCTCCAGGGCCTGATTTCTGCTTTCTACCGCGGCAATCCGCGAATTAAGCTTCTGGATCTGTATCCGGCTGGCTCCTATGGCGGCCAGTTCCGCCAGCATCGTCCCGATCAGGATCGTCAGCATAACCAGCAGAAGTATTCTGGCCCAATCCTGCCGAATTCCCTTTCGTGAAACGGCTCTGTTTTTTGTTTTTCCGTCCTCAACCACCTGGAAACGCCCGCTGGGACCGACTCCCATGCCGCCTGTCCAGTCCTGTGTATGCTGAAAGGAAGGAGACGCCAGATGATCTGCCACCGTAATCCGCTGCCGCCGGACCGCGCCCTGATGCTGGCGGACGCCATCCAGCCCGTCCATCTGCGCGAAGCGTACGCTTCTGCGGATTCTTCCGTTTGCGGCTGCAGTCATCTCCTGACCCCTCCTTTCCATTTTCTTTCCTGGTTCCTTACCGCTGTTCTCCCTGATCCAGCGCCGCGATCAGCTCCAGCAGGTTTGGCAGCTCCTGCCGGAAGCCATCCCAGCTGTCCCTGCTCATCGATGCGGACACAATGCGCACATGATCGTTGGCCCCGGTGATTTCCACATCCCGGTCATCTCTCAGAATCTTACTCCGGATATTGACCGGCAGGAGAATCCGCCCCTGCCCGTCACAGGACTGTTCATCAAAGCTCAACGCATAAAACTGCTCCAGATACCGGTTCAGCGCAGGATTCAGGCTGCCCAGCTTTTCATATTGTTCGTTCCGTTTCTCCCACATCTCGGTAGGATAGACAGCAATGCTCTGAAAGTCATAGCTTGGCGCGATGCAGAAGGTATCTCCCAGCTTTTCCCGGAAAGTCTGGGGGATAACCAGACGCCCCTTGCTGTCCAGGCTGTGGTTAAAACTGCCAATGAACCTTGTGGAACGGGACGGCCTGGGGGGCTCTGTCGGCTTCACATCATCCGGATGTGTATCCATGGCAGCACCCCCCTTTCCCCCACTTTTTTACACATTTTTGGGATGAATTACCCTTTTGCCCCACAAATTTAGCACATCTCTTATCCGGTTTCAACCCCTCTGTCTTTCATTTTGGGGCTGAAAAGCGCGAATTCGTTCTATGTTTCTTAACTGTTTTTTAACAATTTTGTAATCTTTGATTTTGGGCTTGTGCCAGTCATTTTCACCTGTGTCCACATTTTGTGTAAAAAAATACCGGAGCCTTTGCTAAGGCTCCGGTTTATGATCCTGCTTTTCCCGATTTGTTATAAAAAGTTAATTTTTCTGAGCTTAAAGTCCTGGCTGTCACAGGAAGTCAGCCAGTAGCGTATACCGCCCTGTTCCCCATTGAAGCCGGCGGCAATGCCTCCGCCATGCAGGTGCCCATATACGCAGATTCGAACTCCCGCCCGCTCCATCCGCTCCGTAAAGCCGCTGGACCGCTGTCCCAGGTACAGCGGCGGGTAATGCAGCATCACTACAATGGGCCGTCCCTTTGCCAGGCGTTTTGCCGCGTCCAGTGCCAGATCCAGCCGCACCAGTTCCCGACGGTAGATTTTCTCCTCCCGAGGATCCAGCGGTGCTTCCTCCGTGGGAATCATCCATCCCCGGGTTCCGCAGACCACGAAATCCTCCCATTCCATCGCGTCCTGCTGCAGCGCGAACATATCCGCCGGCAGTGCGGCCCTGACCTTTCCAATACCACTCCACCAGTAGTCATGATTTCCCCGGATCATTACTTTCCGTCCCGGAAGGGCGCCGATCGCTTCCAGATCCGGCATCGCGTCCGCCATGGTCATGGCCCAGCTGATGTCCCCGGGAATCAGCACCAGATCCTCAGGCCGTACCTGTTCCCGCCAGTTTTCGGAAATCCGCGAAAAATGTCTGTCCCATTGCGGCCCAAATACTTCCATGGGCTTGTCCTGACCGCCGGGCAGGTGCAGATCCCCAATGGCAAACAGGTTCATCCGTCAGATCTCCTCTTCCTCCTCGTCATCCGCTTCCCTTTCCTCGTCTTCCCGGACCTCTTCCAGGCTCAGCTCCTCTTCCATTTCTCCATATCCCTGTCCGGCCATATCGGCTTCATCGTCCGGGATGATCTCGTCCATGGCGCTCACATCATCCATATCGCCGATGTTGCTGGCGTCCACGCTGTCCTCACTGGACTCATTTTCGTCATTATTGCTCTTATTCATCTCCCGCAGGCAGAACAGGCATACATCCTTCCCCGGAAGCGCGGGCGCTTCATTGCAAACGCTGCAGAGTTCTACTTCATCAGCGCCGCCTTCGCCCTTCATTTCTCGCAGGCATACTTTGCAGTATTTCTGATCCGGCGTAATGTAATTCAGATCGCAGCGGGGACATTTCATCAGGTTCACGAGGATTCCTCCTTTAAACCGGTCTTGGCGTGTTTTTGGTCTGTTTTCCCACTTTCATGCCAAAACCGATATTCTATCAGGGGAAAAAAACAGAACTACAGCATAAAAGACCCATTTATTTGGGATTCTCTTTCACTTATCAGTTCTCTTCTCCCTTTCTATACGCCTTTTTGGGACTGCCGTCCTCTTTGGCGTGGTGATTATACTACTGAAATCCTCATTGTGCAACTGGAAAATTCCATTTCCTTACGCATCTGTCAGAATTTCTTCCAGGCGCGTCAGCAGCTCTTCACGGCCGGTACCGTCTTCCCCGCTGAAGCAGATAATCTCCCAGGGCTGCACCAGCAGCGCGCGGCAGATGGGCGCCAGATACTTGCTCCTGGCTCCCCGGCTGATCTTATCAGCTTTTGTGGCAATGACGCTGAATGGAATCCCCGTTTCCCGCAGGAAATGGTTCATGGTGATATCGTCCTCTGTGGGCTCATGGCGGATATCCACCAGGCAGAGCACATGCCGCAGTTCCTGGGCCCCTGTAAAGTAATCCTGCATCATTCTGCCCCAACGCTGCTTCTCCTTCTTGTCCACCTTCGCGAAGCCGTAGCCCGGCAGGTCCACCAGATGGAAGCTGTCGTTCAGCAGAAAAATGTTGATCAGCCTGGTCTTGCCGGGTGTGGAGGATGTTCTCGCCAGCTTATTCCGACGGCACAGCTTGTTAATCAGCGTGCTCTTTCCCACGTTGCTTTTTCCGGCTACCGCGATCTGGGGCAGGCCCCTTCCGTCAAAGGGGCCGTAATCCGCAAGGGATGTAATGAATTCCGCCTTCTTAATCTCCATCCGCAGTCCTCACCAGCGCCGTATCCAGTACCTGCTGAATCTCTTCCGCTTCGATCACCTGGAATCTGTCCAGCACGTAGGCCGGAATTTCCTCCAGATCCTTGTGGTTTTCCTTCGGAATCACCAGGATCTGGATTCCCGCGCGATAGGCCGCCAGCGTCTTCTCCTTGAGTCCGCCTATAGGCAGCACTCTTCCTCTCAGGGTCATTTCTCCGGTCATGGCTACGTCCTGCCGGACTTTTCGCCCCGTCAGAGCGCTGACCAGCGCTGAAGTCAGAGTGACACCCGCGCTGGGTCCATCCTTTGGCACCGCCCCTTCCGGCAAATGCACGTGGATGTCCATTTTCGTATAGAAGTCTTCCGCCAGTCCCAGCTCCGCGCTGTGGGCGCGCACCCAGCTGAAGGCAGCCTCCGCGCTCTCCTTCATGACGTCACCCAGCTGACCGGTCAGTTTCAGATTGCCTTTTCCCGGCATAGGGATGCACTCCACTTCCAGGATTTCGCCTCCCACGCTGGTCCAGGCCAGGCCGTTCACCACGCCTACCCGCGCTTCTTTCTCCAGCGGTTCCCGGGTGTACCGCACCGCGCCGAGAAAAGCATGCAGCCGGTCTGTGTCTACCCGAACGCGGTCCGCTTTGTTTTCAAGCAGGTACACCGCCGCTTTCCGGCACACCTTCGCCGCCATCCGCTCCAGGGTCCGTACGCCCGCTTCCCGGGTATATCCCTCAATCAGACTTTTCAGCGCTTCCTCGCTCATCTCCACCCGATCCCCGGTCATCCCATGGGCTTCCAGTTGCTTGGGCATCAGGTGCCGCTTGAGAATCTGCAGTTTTTCTTCTTCGGTGTAGCTCGGGACCTCGATCAGTTCCATCCGGTCCAGCAGCGGCTCCGGAATGCTTTCCCGGCTGTTGGCGGTGGTAATAAACATGACCTTGCTCAGATCAAAGGGGATTTCCATGTAGTGATCCCGGAAAGCGTAATTCTGCTCCGCGTCCAGCACTTCCAGCATGGCGCTGGCGGGATCCCCCCGAAAATCGCTGGCCATTTTATCGATTTCATCGAAAAGAAACACGGGGTTCATGCTGCCCGCCTGCTTCATGCCCGTAATGATCCGTCCCGGCATGGAGCCGATATATGTCTTCCTGTGGCCTCGAATCTCCGCCTCATCTCTGACGCCGCCCAGGCTCATCCGCACAAACTTCCGGTCCACTGCCTCCGCAATGGCCTTCACGATGCTGGTCTTGCCCACCCCGGGCGGGCCGACAAAGCAAAGGATCGGACCTTTCATGTTCTTCTTCATCCGCAGCACCGCCAGGTACTCGATGATCCGTTCCTTCACCTTATCCAGTCCATAGTGTTCCCGGTCCAGCACCTCTCTGGCCCGCTGCAGATCCAGATTATCCTCTGTTTCCTTTCCCCAGGGCAGATCCAGGATCCAATCAATGTATGTTTCGGAAACAATGTATTCAGGGCTCCCTGGGGCAATCCGGCTCAACCGGTCAATCTCCTTTTCGCACTTGGCCCGCGCCTCTTCATTCAGCGGTGTTTCCTCCATGCGTTTCCGATAACCCCGGTCGTCCTCTGTTTCATCCTCGCCCAGTTCCGTCTGAATCGCGCGCATCTGTTCACGCAGGTAGTAGTCCTTCTGGTTCCGTTCCACAGATTTGCGGATACGGCTCTGAATCTCCTTTTCCGTATCCGCCAGATCCGTTTCCCTTACCAGTACGGCGCACACCTTCTCCAGCCGCTTCAGGGGATCCAGCTCCGACAGAATCTCCTGCTTCTCCTGCCACTTCTGCAGGATATGCGCCGCCAGCAGATCCGCGATTTCTCCGGGCTTTTCCAGGCTCCGCAGTCCCGCTACCATTTCCTGGCTGAAGCGCTGGCTGGACTTGGCATATTCCTCAAACAGATCCTGCGCCGTGCGGACCATGGCCTTGCCTTCATTGCTGCGCACCACCCGGTCTCTGCACACCCGCACCGCCGCCTTCAGGCAATCCTTCTCCGGCAGGAATTCCTCCACCTCTCCCCGGCTTTCACCTTCCACCAGGACGCGGATGTTTTCCCCCGGCAGATTCATCACCTGTCGGACCGTTGCGATGGTTCCAACCGGAAACAACTCCTCCGGCTTTGGTTCTTCCGCTTCCTCATCCTTCTGGGTCATAAGGAAAAGCTTCTGCTTCACCATCATACTCTGCTCCAGCGCCGCAATGCTGCGGGGCCGGGCAATATCAAAATGGAGCACCATGCCGGGAAAAACCAGCATGCCCTTCAGAGGCAGCACCGGCAGCTCCATCATCTTTGGATTCGCCATTTTTTCCTCCCGTGTTTCAGGATACTTCGCTTTCCGGCAAGGGCCGGTTCTTCTCTCCCCGCTTCAGCGCTCTGCGGCGCGGGCCATGGATCAGCTTCGGCTTTCCGCCGGTCACCGCGTCCTTGTCGATCACGCAGCCATTGATATCCATCATCCCCGGCAGCTCGAACATGGTATCCAGCATGCAGTCCTCGATAATGGCCCGAAGACCCCGGGCCCCGCATTTTCGGGAAATGGCCTGCCGTGCAATCTCACGGACCGCCTCCTCCTCAAAGGTCAGCTGAATGCCGTCCAGCTCCAGCAGCCTGCTGTACTGCTTGCACAGGGCATTCTTCGGCTCCTGCAGAATGCGGATCAGCGCGTCCTCATCCAGCCCGTCCAGGGTCACCACCACGGGCAGCCGGCCCACGAATTCGGGAATCAGCCCATACCTGGTCAGATCCTCCGGGCGCACTTCCTTCAGCGCGTCCATCCGTTCAGGATCCCGGGCGCTCTGCACCTCCGCGCCAAACCCCAGCACTTTCTTGCCGATGCGGTTTTCAATGATGGGCACCAGTCCGTCAAAGGCGCCGCCGCAGATGAAAAGGATGTTGGTGGTATCGATCTGCACCATCTCCTGATGGGGATGCTTCCGTCCGCCCTGGGGCGGCACAGAGGCCACCGTGCCTTCCAGGATTTTCAGCAGCGCCTGCTGCACGCCTTCGCCGCTGACATCCCGTGTAATGGACATGTTCTCGCCCTTCCGGGCAATCTTGTCGATCTCATCAATATAGACAATCCCCTTCTGCGCCTTTTCAATATCCCAGTCCGCCGCCTGAATCAGCCGGAGCAGGATGGTCTCCACATCGTCGCCCACATATCCCGCTTCCGTGACGCTGGTCGCGTCCGCGATCGCGAAAGGCACATCCAGAATCCGCGCCAGCGTCTGCGCCAGGTAGGTTTTCCCACTGCCCGTGGGGCCCACCATCAGGATATTGCTTTTCTGCAGCTCCACCTCGTCCTTCCTGGACTTATGGGTGATGCGCTTATAGTGGTTGTACACCGCCACGCACATGGCGCGTTTGGCCCGTTCCTGCCCGATGACATATTCATCCAGGGTCTTTTTCATCTCCGTGGGCAGCGCCAGCTGTACCGTCGCTTCGCCGCTTCGAGCGTTTCGGCCGCTCCGCGCCGTCTTCACCGATTCCTCCGCGGTCGGGTTGAAGTCGAATTCTTCCTCCAGGATGCTGTTGCAAAGCGCAACGCACTCATTGCAGATATACACCCCAGGCCCCGCCACCAGGCGTTCCACCATGTTCGCTTCCTTGCCGCAGAAACTGCAGCGGGGAGGCTGATTGTTCTTTCCGTAATTTGCCATGTTTCTCCTTCTGCCCTCGCCAAAGGTGACAGGGCGCGTCCTTTCTTTCAGAACGCGTCCCGGATGTTACGCATTTTCCTTTTTCCGCGGCTGATAAATCTCGTCAATAATGTGGTATTCCAGGGCTTCCTGCGCGCTCATGAAGTAATCCCGCTCCACGTCCGCCTTGACCTTCTCCAGATCCTGCCCAGTCATTTCCGCCATCATGCGGGTCATCTTTTCCTTGGTCTTCATCAGCCATTCCGCCCGGATGGCCACATCTGTCGCCTGGCCCTGGGCGCCGCCCAGGGGCTGATGAATCATGACTTCGGCGTTGGGCAGCGCCAGGCGCTTGCCCTTCTCCCCCGCCATCAGCAGAAACGCGCCCATGCTGGCTGCCATGCCAACACATACCGTGCGGACCTGGGGCTTAATATACTGCATCGTGTCATAGATCGCCATGCCGGCTGTCACAGAACCTCCCGGGCTGTTGATGTACAGATTGATGTCCGCGTCCGGATCTTCCATCTCCAGAAAAAGCATCTGTGCCACAACCAGGTTGGCCACGGTGTCATCAATCTCCCCGCCCAGGAAAACAATCCGATCCTTCAGCAGCCGGGAGAAAATGTCGTAGGAGCGTTCGCCCCGGTTCGTCTGTTCGATTACATAGGGGATGGTTACCATTTTTACCTCCTGATTCTGAGAATGGCGCCCTTGCAGGCGCCATTCTCCTGATCCTTATGTTCCCTCGCGGGTTTGTCCTCAGGCTTCCGTTTCATCGGCGGCTGCCGCCTTGGTTTCTTCTTCCTTCACGGGTTCTTCGGGCTGCTTCTCCTTGATGGTCGCGTCCTTCATCAGCAGGTCCAGCACCAGGGAGATGGCGGCGTCCTCTTTCAGGTATTCCCGCTGCTCATCGGTCAGGCTCTTCTTGAAATCCTCCACATCCTGGCCAAAGCGTTCCGCCTGCTCGGCGATCTGCTTCTCAATGTCTTCCTCGCCGGGCTCAATCTTTTCAGCTTCTTTAATCGCGTTCAGAACCAGCTCGTTCTTCACCCGGCGGATCGCTTCCGGCTCGTTCTGCGCCTTCAGGCTTTCCCGGGTCATGCCCATATACTTCAGGTAATCATCCAGGCGGAAGCCCTGATACGCGCTTTGCATTTCCATCTCGCGGATCATATAGTCGCTCTGGCTGTCAATCATGGCCTGGGGAATGTCCACCTTGGCATTCTCCACCGCCTTTTCCACCAGCGCGTTCTTCGCCATGTTCTCGTTGTTTTTTTCCACCCGCTCAGTCAGCCGCCTGACGATGTCTTCCTTATAGGCCGCGAAGGTATCAAAATCGCTGATGTCCTGCGCGAAGTCGTCATCCAGCTCCGGCTTCTCCACAAACTGGATGCCGTTCACCTTCACGTGGAACACCGCGTCCTTCCCCGCCAGTTCTTCTGACTGGTAGGGCGTCGGGAAGGTCACGTTCAGATCCTTCTCCTCCCCGAGGTTCATACCGATCATCTGCTCCTCGAACCCGGGAATGAACCGCCCGCTGCCAATGGTCAGGGTCTGATTCTCCGCTGTACCGCCCTCAAAGGCAACCCCGTCCACGGTACCGGCGTAATCCAGGTTCACGATATCTCCATCCTGCACGGGGCGGTCCTCCACATCCACCGTACGGCTGGCCTTTTCCCGATCCTGTTCAATCTCGGCGTCAATGGCTTCATCCGTAACCTTCTGCTTCAGCACCTCGACTTCCAGGCCCTTGTACTGTCCCAGTTCCACATCCGGCCGGACATACACTTCCACATTGAATTTCAGATCCTTGCCCACGCCGATCTCTTCCAGGTTGAATTCCGGCTGATCCACAGGATACAGGTCATACTCCTTCACCGCGGCCTCATACGCGTCGGGGAAAAGCAGATTCACCGCGTCATCGTAGAAAACACCCTCGCCAAACATGGATTCCACCACCCGCCGGGGCGCCTTTCCCCGCCGGAAGCCGGGAACATTAATGCTCTTGCGCATTTTCAAAAACGCCTTCTGCACCGCGTCGTCAAACGCCTCCGCCGGAAACACAAAGCTCAGCTTCGCTTTGTTGCTGGAAATCTTTTCATACGAATAGCTCATGGAATTCAAACCCTCCTGCGTCTTTGCGCGAATCCTTTGGACGCGCCTGGCGCGCCAAAGCATAGTATAGCATATCTGTCAACCCTTTGGCAATATACAATCCGGGCATTTCTGCCGGTGGCGTCACCAGGGATCCCCCACTGCCGGCGTCAGCTCGCTCACCCCTACGCCCAGGATATCCGCTGTAATTCTGGACGCCTTGTTACCCTTGCTGTTGGTCATCTTGCACAGCTGATGCCCCATGAAAACGATGCAGGCCGTCTGACCCCCGTCCAGGTTGAACGCCACTGTACATCTCTTATCCCGCAGCTTTTCCGCCAGGAAGGTGATTCCATCCCCTTTGCTTCGGGTAATCCGTCCCTCCAGCATCATGAACCAGTAATGACCTTTCTCCACCATGCCCACGGCGACCCGCTCCGCTTTGCTCTTTCCATACTTTGCAAGCGCCGTCTCGTTCAGTTCCCCATCCCGGATCAGCCATGGTCCGAAGGCCAGCACGTCCCTGGCCCCCATTTCCAGATATTCCTGGGCGGTAAGCTCGTCGCTGTCAAATACCCGCATGTCCCCATCCGGAAACAGGGCCAGCGTATCCAGCGTTGGAAACTGATTGGCCCCTTTTTTCCGGGTTTTCTCGCTCCAGATTTTCCCGTCCCGTATGACGATCCCCATTCTGGACTTCTGCTTGTAGCGCAGCTGCGCGTAATCATTGCTGACAGCGATCACCGTCCCGTTTTTCCTGGCGATCTTGTGCGGATATTCCGTGCTCTTCAGCCCTTTTTCCGGATCATTGGCGATCATATGAGGCACGTCCGCTCCCTCCGCGCAGCGAATTTCCGCCTCGTACCAGGTGCGGGCCGGTTTTTCCTGGATGATCCGCCGGACCTCCACCCATAGGGTAGCGCTGGCATAGCGCCACAGCCCCTCGTCATCCCCAAAGTACACGAATTCGCCCTCATCCAGGAAGCCCTCCGCATTCAGCTCCGGAAAATCCGATTCCGCGCCAAGCGCTCCCAGGGGGAGCATGCAGAAGATCAGCCAAAAACAGAAAGGACGGAACCAGCTGCGGCGCGCTTTTGTCCGTCCGTTTTTCACCCGTTGATTGTTCATCCCGGTTTTCCTTCCGGCGGGTTATCCCCGCCCTTCGACTTTCGTGGGAGCGGCTGCTGAACCACGTTCCTCTCTCTGTCTGCTTGTCAGTCCGTCATGCCCATCATCCGATGCAGCACTTCCTGATAAGCTTCCTTCACATCCCCCAGATCCCGCCGGAACCGGTCAATGTCCAGCGGCTCATGGGTCTTGCTGTCCCAGAATCGGGCCGTATCCGGGCTGATCTCATCCGCCAGGAGAATCTTCCCCTGAAAGCGTCCGAATTCTATCCGGAAATCAATCAGCTCGATGTTGATCTCGCTCATGTACACGGACAGGATTTCATTGATCTTCTTGCTCAGGGCCCGAATCTCTTCAATCTCTTCCAGGGTCGCCGCCTTCATGGCCAGCAGGTGGGTGTGATTCACCAGCGCGTCCACATCCAGCTCGCTTTCCTTCAGCACAAATTCGATCACGGGCTGCTCCAGCTTCATCCCCACAGGCAGCCCTGTGCGGACATGCAGGCTTCCGGCCACACGGTTCCGGATTTTGACGGCAAAAGGCATCATCTCACATCGGAGCACCAGACTCTGTCTGGCATCCAGTGTACGAACGAAGTGATTGTCCACCCCCCGCTCCTTGAGCAGCGTGAAAAGATGCTGGCAAATGGCGTTATTAATCTCGCCCTTGCCCAGAATCCGGCCTCGTTTCAGCCCATGATAGGCCATGGCTTCATCCTTGTAGTAGACAACCGCCAGATCCGGATCCTCCGTCGCATAAACCCGTTTGCCTTTTCCTTCCCGAATCAGCTCCCTGATTTCCGGCATCCGTTCCGTTCCTCCCCACTCAGGATAAAGTTAATTTTATCATATCCTGCGACCATTCCTCAACCCTTGAATTATTGCTTATTTTCAACCGGATACAACAACCAGCTCTCCTCAACTCCCGTTTCCAGGCTGTTTTCCCTTTTCCTGTTCCGTCCATGCCGGGCAGGCCGTGACCCATACGCGCCAGGCAGCGCTGTCCACGGCGGAATCAGCGGGCGGACGATTGCTTCACCTGCCGTTTTAAAAAGACTTCCGGGCGGCAAGCCGCCCGGAAGTCAGATAAAAGCCCGGAATTACTTGGTATACTTGGCCCTGGCCACATAGGTGGTATGCAGCAGCTCATGAGCCTTATGGCTGTTGGGCTCGCCCAGATAGTCCTTGTAGGCCGCCATGACGGAAGGATTCTCATGGCTCGTCCGGATGGGTTTGCCGGCATCCTCGTCATAGAGAGCCTTGGCCCGCAGCACCTTGGGATCCACCTCCATACGCTTCTGCGCGCTGACGATGGGCTGACCGCCGCCGGTCACGCAGCCACCGGGACAGGCCATGACTTCGATGAAGGTGTAGTGCTTCTCTCCGCTGCGGATGCTGTCCAGCAGCTTCGCCGCGTTGGCGGTGCCATGGGCGATGGCCACGCTGACGTCCAGGTCGCCCACCTTGATGGTGGCTTCCTTTACGCCCTGGATGCCGCGCACCTCATGGAACTCCACAGGATTCAGCGTCTGGCCGGTAACCTTCTCGTACACCGTACGCAGCGCCGCTTCCATCACGCCGCCGGTGGCGCCGAAGATGGTGCCTGCGCCGGAGCTTTCGCCCAGGACGCTGTCGAAGTCCTCATCCGGCAGGTTGTTGAAGTCGATGCCGGCTTCCTTGATCATGCGGGCCAGTTCCCGGGTCGTGATGACCACGTCCACATCCGCCATGCCGTCACGGCCCATTTCCGGCCGCTTGGCTTCGAACTTCTTAGCTGTACAGGGCATCACGGAAACCGTGCGGATCTTGTGAGGATCGATGCCTTCCTTCTCCGCCCAGTAGCTCTTGATCATGGCGCCTTCCATCTGGTGGGGGCTCTTGCAGGAGGACAGGTTCGGAATGAAGTCCGGATAGTAGGTTTCGCAGAACTTGATCCAGCCGGGGCTGCAGGATGTGATCATCGGCAGGGTACCGCCATTCTGCAGGCGGCCCAGCAGCTCGGTTCCTTCCTCCATGATGGTCAGGTCCGCGCCCCAGTCGGTATCGAAGACCTTGTTGAAGCCCAGGCGGCGCAGGGCGGCGGCCAGCTTGCCGGTCACAGAAGTGCCGATCGGCATGCCGAACTCTTCACCCAGGGCAGCGCGCACGGCGGGAGCGGGCTGCACCACGGTGATGACATCATCGTCCGCCAGCAGATCCCAGACTTCCTTGGTGCCATCCTTCTCATACAGGGCACCGGTGGGACAGGCCGCGATGCACTGGCCGCAGTTGATGCAGGCCACTTCATTGAGGCTCTGGTCCCAGGCGCTCTTAATCTGCGTCTTGAAGCCGCGGTTCACCGGGCCAATCACACCGACCGCCTGCGTGTTGATGCAGGCCGCGACGCAGCGGCGGCACAGGATGCATTTATTGTTGTTCCGAACGATGGACGGGCTCAGGTCGTCAATTTCGTAGGTATTCATCTTGCCCGCGAAAACGCCTTCATCCTCCACGCCCAGATCCATGCACATCTGCTGCAGCTCGCACTTCTGGTTGCGATGGCAGGAGAGGCACTTCTTGTCATGGTTGCTCAGCAGCAGCTCCAGGTTCACCCGGCGGGCGTCCCGCAGCTTGGGGGTATTGGTCTTCACGTTCATGCCGTTGGACACGGGCAGCACGCAGGCCGCGCCGAAGGCCCTGGCGCCGGTATCCACGACGCACATCCGGCAGGCGCCGATCTGGTTGATATCCTTCAGATAGCACAGCGTCGGGATGTTGATCCCAGCCTGCTTCGCGGCTTCCAGAACCGTCGTGCCGGCAGGAACTTCCACGCTGACGCCGTCAATGGTCAGCTTCACGAGATTCTCCATGTGTTGTTTCCTCCTTGCGCGATTAGTCCTTGATGATGGCGCCGAACTTGCAGTTCGCCATGCACTGACCGCACTTGATGCACTTATTGGTGTCGATCACGTGCTTTTCCTTCACAGTACCGGAAATGGCGTTCACCGGGCATTTCCGGGCGCACAGGGTGCAGCCGCGGCACTTGTCGGTGATGACATAATTCAGCAGGGCCTGGCAGTGATGCGCGGGGCAGCGCTTCTCCTTGATGTGCGCCTCGTACTCATCCCGGAAGAACTTGATCGTGCTCAGCACGGGGTTGGGCGCCGTCTGGCCCAGGCCGCACAGCGCGGAATTCTTGATGTTTTCCGCCAGATTCTCCAGCCGCTCAATGTCGCCTTCCTGACCCTTGCCCTCAGTGATCCGCTCCAGGGTCTCCAGCATACGGCGGGTACCGATCCGGCAGGGGGTACACTTGCCGCAGCTTTCATCCACGGTGAAATCCAGGAAGAAGCGGGCAATGTCCACCATGCAGTTGTCCTCATCCAGGACGATCATGCCGCCGGAGCCCATCATGGCGCCAACGCTGGTCAGCGTGTCATATTCCACCGGAATGTCCAGCAGGCTGGCCGGGATGCAGCCGCCGGAGGGACCGCCGGTCTGCACGGCCTTGAACTTCTTGCCGTTGGGGATACCGCCGCCGATATCCTCGATAATGGTCCGCAGCGGAACGCCCATGGGCACTTCCACCAGGCCGGTGTTGTTGATCTTGCCACCCAGCGCGAAGACCTTGGTACCGGTGGACTTTTCTGTTCCGATGGACCGGAACCAGTCCGCGCCCTTCAGAATGATCTGCGCCACGTTGCCCAGGGTTTCCACGTTGTTGATATTGGTGGGGCTGTCGAACAGGCCGCGAACCGCCGGGAACGGGGGCTTCGGCCGGGGCTCGCCGCGTTTGCCCTCAATGGAGGCCATCAGCGCGGTTTCCTCACCGCAGACGAAGGCGCCGGCGCCGAGACGGATATGAATGTCAAAGCTGAAATCCGTGCCAAAGATGTTCTTGCCCAGCAGGCCGTATTCCCGTGCCTGTTCAATGGCCTTCTCCAACCGCTTGACAGCGATGGGGTACTCCGCCCGGACGTAGATCCAGCCTTCATCCGCGCCGATCGCGTACCCGCCGATGGCCATGGCTTCCAGAATCGCGTGCGGATCGCCTTCCAGCAGGCTCCGGTCCATGAACGCGCCGGGGTCGCCTTCATCCGCGTTACAGACGAAATACTTGTGCTCAGCCTGGCTCGCCTTGGCAAACTGCCACTTCTTGCCGGTGGGGAAGCCCGCGCCGCCGCGGCCGCGCAGCCCGCTCTTCAGGATCTCGTCGATCACCTGATCAGGGGTCATTTCCGTCAGGGCCTTGCCCAGCGCCTGATAGCCATCAAAGGCGATATACTCGTCAATGTTCTCCGGATCGATCACGCCGCAGTTCCGCAGCGCGACACGCATCTGCTGCTTGTAAAAGCCGATTTCATTCAGGCTCTTCTGTACGGAGCTTTCGTGGGTTTTGTGATCGACGTAAACCAGATGCTGTACCTTGCGGCCTTTCAGCAGGTGCTCGGTCACAATCTCGTCCACATCCTCCAGCTTAACGCGGCTGTAGAAGGTTCCTTCGGGATAAATGATAACCACGGGGCCGGCTTCGCAAAGACCGAAGCAGCCGGTGCGAACCACCTTGACTTCCTTGTCAAGGCCGTTGGCGGCGATCTGTTCCTCGAAGCGTTCAATCAGCTTCGCGGAGCCGGAAGACGTGCAGCCGGTGCCGCCGCAGACCAGCACATGTGCGCGATAAAGATCCATGGGTTTTCCTCCTCTTTCTAATTAGCCTTCCGCCGCGCCGATGGTGTATTCCGTCACCGGCGTTCCGCCGATCAGGTGCTCCGTCACGATGCGGTCAACCATATCGGGCTTCACCTTAACGTAGGTCACCTTTTCCTGTCCGGGCAGGATCACGTCCAGCATGGGCTCCAGACGGCACATGCCGATACAGCCGGTCTGGCTGACCGTCACGTGCTGCAGATCCCGTTCCTTGATTTCTTCCAGGAACTTCAGCATTACGGGACGGGCGCCGGCGGCAATGCCGCAGGTGGCCATGCCGATCACAACGCGGGCCGCCTTGTCGTCCTCTTTGCGCATGTTAATGTTTTCCAGGGTTTTGGCGCGAATCGCCTGCAGATCAGCCAGGGATTTCATTTTACGACACACCTCCAAAAATCGGGTCCATTTCTTCTTTCAGGGCCTCCTGCAGCCAGGCGGCCACTTCCGGCTCGTTCAGGGGAATATCGCTCCCCAGGGCGGCCCGCACCTCCCGGGTATCGAAGGAACACGCACCCCTTGGGGTTTTCCCCTCGAACAGGAATTCGGGCTTCATTGGATTGGTCAGGATCAGGCTCAGCACTGTACCGCTCAGATCGCCCAGCGGCAGGCAGTCGATATTCCGGGTATCCATGGTGACGGTCATTTCTGTCCCCTTTCCCACTTCGCTGCGAAGCGTCAGGGAACCGCCGGCCTTTTCAGCGTTTTCCATCATCATGGGGATACCCAGGCCTACCTTCCGGGTCGTCCGCGTGGTGGCAAAGGGGCTGGTCACCCGGGCCAGCAGTTCCGGGGACATGCCTTTGCCGTCATCCTTCAGCACCATGGTCAGCCAGCCCTGTTCATCCACCGTGATGCGGATGGTAACCAGGCTCGCGCCGGCCGTAATGCTGTTCTGCGCCAGATCCAGCAGGTGAAGGCTCAAGTCCCGCATGCGCGACCTCCCAGCTTAGTACTTCGCCAGGATTCCGGGCACCTGATCCGGCGTCAGCCGGCCATAGACCTCTTCGCCGATCATCATGACCGGGGCCAGGCCGCAGGCACCCAAGCAGCGGGTGGCGTTCAGGGTGAACTTTCCGTCCTTCGTGGTACGGCCCACTTCGATCTTCAGTTCCTCCGACAGGCGGTCCAGCACCTTCTGGCTGCCTTTCACGTAGCACGCCGTACCCAGGCAGACACCGATCACATGCTCGCCCTTGGGCTCCAGAGAAAACTGGCTGTAGAAGGTGGACACGCCGTAAACTTCGCTCAGCGTTACCCCCAGACCATCAGCGATCATCTCCTGCACATCCTGCGGGACGTAGCCAAAGATGTTCATCGCTTCCTGCAGGACGGGCATCACCGCGCCGCGCTCACCCTTGTGCTTGGCGATGGCTTCCTGCAGCTGTGCATACTTTTCCTTGTTTTCAGGCATTCCATCCAACCCCCTTGTATAATTTGAGGCATACGCAATACATAAAGCATTCTGCGCTTCAAGTTATTCTATCATAAAGGTTTTGAATTGAAAAGCTTTTTTGACGAATTTTTAACAGATGATTTTTGTTGATTTTTGTTAGCTTTGGCTAACTTTCAAAAATAGAATTTTCCTATTTGCGCTTTATTTTGCGCCTTGTATTTGCTATGTTTTTAACAATGTTATCGATATTTTTCTCCCGATCC
>JAFUGS010000003.1 GCA_017469265.1 Clostridia bacterium | reverse complement strand
GGATGCCAGGAACTTCCGTTTTTGGCTTTCATCCAGCCAGGGAAGCACTCTTGCAATGTGCTCCGACAGGGTCGTCGTGCTCATGCATACATTATATCACATAAGTGCTTTTTGCACAAGTTATTTATCGATAATTCCTTACTATACGACAGATACCTTTGTGGCAAACTTTGTGGAAAACGGTTACTATCTGATTACCTTCGTGGCCACCGAGGGCGGTCATATCATTGATAAAGCGAATGACGGTTACAGCGATGATGGCCTGGTATATGCCCTGTCTACCAAAGACGCAGCCAACCAGAATATTACCGTGCAGCCAGATGAAGGGTATCGGCTGAAGGGTTGGTATGATGAAGATGGAAATCTGCTGACGACGGATGAAGTACTGAAAATCTATAACACGTCAACCGTGACCAGCGATATCGTTGTGACGGCGTTTTTTGAAAAAATCACCGAAGCGACGATATATTATCAGGTAGATGAACAGCGGGGTGAGATCTCAGCAACTTCGGAGACCGTGACCCTTGGCATGAACGCGACCGGCTCTACCGCCACAGCAAAAACAGGCTACAGATTTGTGGGTTGGGTGGATCAGAACGGCGTGCTTCTCTCGACCGATTCCACATTTGTGCCAGCGGAGGATCAGATTGTGGAAGGGGCAACCTATATCGCTCTTTTTGAACCGTCCGCTTATCATCGATACATGCATATCACCCCTGAAAATCCTGCGTATGGCTATATTATCAGCCCGGATTATGACAACACGATCAATGGCCGGGTGTCCACCATGTATATTGGAAGCGCGGGTACTGCACCCGCGACAATTGAGGCTGTCGCCTATGAGGAGTATGTGTTTGACCACTGGACGCTGAATGAGCAAACTGTAACACGAATCACTGACGGCGAAGAGGTCCCTTTGGGCTCGACGATTCCCGCAGGTTTTGATCTTTCATCATATATCTCGTATCGCGAATGGAGCGAACTGATCGCGCATTATCGCGTGAACACCAATGTGCAGGAACACACCATACATTATCATATCCACGTAAGCGATAATGATCTTGAAGCGGGCAAGATTGACAATGACCAGGATGTATGGTTAGGGTCAGATACCTCAAATGTGCAAGGTTCCAGGGCATCGGTCAAAAAGACAGGATACACCTTTGGCGGATGGATTGAATATACCGATGATACAATGACCACTTTCAACGTGATTGCCAATTCAAAAACACCCGAACTTATCCCATCCGGCGATTCGTTGAAGGACGCGGATTATTACGCCGTGTTTTACCGGGAGAAAGGCACAACCGGAGGATATACAGGTTACAATATGAATCTGACGGCTGCCCAGGCTACCGTAGTGTGGAATGGCCCACGGGACTGGTATATTTCTTCAGGGGCGGGCGCTCCGATGTACTATTCCAATCGTCAGTATACGAAGAATGAAGAGATAACACTTAGTGCGGTTTATATTCCCGAAGCGGAAGGCTACTATTTTGTCGGATGGTTTGATAAAGACAGACCAGGCACAAGAGACGCAACGGTATACAGCCGAAGTGATCTGTTAGAAAACAAAAAAATAAAATACCCTTACAGTAACAATTCCCGCTTTACCCTGGAGGCGATCTGGTGCGGCATTGATGTGAACAGTCTGATTGTTCCATATGACGGGCAGCCGCATACCATTACAGCTCAGAAATTCCTCAACGTGGGAACCCTGGCTGGGAATAATACGCGATACAGAAAGGAGATTGAACAATTTATCTCAGACGGAACTTTTCAGATTACCGGAACTTCCTATCAGTTATATAATGAAGATGGGACGCTTGGGGAAGCGGTAGAGAGTTCTACATTCACCCGAACGCAGCCGGGCACTTATAATGTGCGTGTCACAGCAATCTGCTCGGTGAACGGGTATCCTGTTACACTGGAACGCGACGCGTATATCATCATTTATCCTGCGCAGGTGATCATCAACAAGATCTGGATGGATTGGTATAATGAAACGGGCATTCGTCCCTCGAGTACAAAGAGCGAGGATAATACGTTTCAGATGGCACTGAATCAGGGTTATCTGGATGTTGAGGGTGGAATGTCAAAGGATATCACCGCTATACAGGCTACCGCGCGGAACGATGAAACAGAACCGGAGTGGGTGGAGGTTGCTGCCGACAAGTGGACGGAAACATACAGCGATGTGCTGGTGAGACCTAACGGCTACGGGGACACCAATCAGAATGAAGGCTGGTATGACTACGACGCGGATGAAATCATACCGTCACATTATTTTAACGTCAGCAAAACTAGAGTGGTTTCTAATGACGGACTGACTACGGAGATTACCTTTGTAAACCGCATTATAAAATGGCCGATTCACTTCGTCAAAAAGGATATGAACGAAAATGCGCTGGACGGTGCGGAACTGACCATCACCATGCTGAAAAACGCGGACGGTAATCCGCCCGCCAAAGCGTTGACATGGGATGTCACCGTCGGAGAAGCGGATCTTGAACTTTACGAAGGTACATACAGGCTGGAGGAAACCACAACTCCGGAGGGCTACAGAGGTCTGCTGCCGATCTATTTCAAGGTGGATGGCGGGACGGTGACTGTTATAGGCGGTATAGGGACAGCCTCCGGCGGGGGCGTAGAGCTTACGGACGAGAATGGTGGAAAGGCGACAAATTCGCTGGTTCAACTCGTTAACAGCGAACAAAGCACGGATTTCAGCATTTATAATCTCCCGCAGGATATTACCCTCCCTATTTCCGGCACCAAGCAGATGCTTGGCCGGGATCTCGCCGAGAGCGATGTGTTTACCTTTACATTGGAGCCGGCAAGGCAGACAGAGAATCAATACCCGGGCCTGCCGCAGGGAAACATTCTCAGCGGACAGAATGATCAAACCGGCGCCTTCACGCTGAATCTCAAATACACTTATGAGGATTTCCTCACTCATGCAGGAGACAATGGCACAGCCGTGTTCTGGTACAAGCTGACGGAAGAAGCGCCTGAAGGCATTGGCACAGATCGCATTGACCCGAATACGTGGATTCGATACAGCGATCAGGCGTATTGGATTCAGGTCGTGCTGTCGTTGGATGACAACGGGAAGCTGGCGGTGGTACAGAGTGTGTATGAGGAGGAACCTGCTCTGGCGTTGGCAGGCAAGCTTGCATAAAAACGAAGCGACAGCAAAAACGAGTTATCATATCTTGATAAAAACCCTTTTGCAAAGAGAGAAAATATAGTTGCTTTTCAACAATTAAAGTCTTCAGTTTTGTTGATTGCATTGATGAACCCCTTTGAAAATTTCAACTGGTTTCCCTTGGAAGACTGAAGCCTTGCGTTGATGCGATCCTTACTGAAAAGCTCAATCATTGTTTTGTTCCATCCTTAACCAGAATTCATCCTCGGCCATGCGTCCGTCTGTTTTTCGAATGATCATGATCGGATCATAGAAAGGAAGGCCGAGCTCCCGAAGCTGCAGCTTCATTTTATCCCGTGTGCGTGGAAAACAGCGGGATTCCAGGAAAGCCAGATAGTCGTCATAATCAGGGGTAAGCTTGGAGCCGAAGGCACAATAAAGCGGGTCTCCAATATAGTTTTTCACTTCAATATGGCGAAGCCGGTCATCCACGTCGATGACAGAGCAGACCATATCTCTGTACATATACCAGACGCGGAGGTTCCCTTTCTTCTCCGGCAGGGACATCTGAAGCGCCAGTGCGGGTTGCCTCCACAGCAGATCCAGCAGCGTGACAACGGGGCCGGAAACAGGCGTGTTTTTCTCCTCCCAGGATTCCACAGCGCGTTTCGAGCAGCCGGCAAAAGCTGCGAATTCCTTTTGTGTCATGCCGAGTAGCTCTCGGATGCGGCGGACATCTTCCGGATGCAGTTCCCTGGCCACAGCATATTCCTTCATGCGCGAAAACCACCTTTCATGATCAGACTATCACATTTTTTGTGATAAATCAATATGGTTATATCACAGAAAATGAGAACGAAGCAGAGGAGAGTTTGCTTTTGAAAGAAATGAAGCCTTGAACATGTACAGAGGAAATGGTATGCTTTTTCACGATGCTTTTATCCGTAGCGGGCAGACAACCGTTTTTGGTTTTCAGTGGAAGGAGGGCTTGAAACATGGACAAGCATTCTCTGCGCGGGGAAGTGATGAAACGGGTTCGGGCGATGACGGCGGCGGAAAAGGAGGCAGCGAGCATCCGCATCGCGCGGCAGGTTATATCGGCCCCATGGTTCCAGGAGGCACATACGGTCATGGCTTACTGGACGCTTCCGACAGAACCGGATACCCGGGGAATTATCAGGGAGGCAATGGCCCGGGGAAAGATGGTCCTTTTGCCGAGGTGCCTTCAGGCGCCCCGCATGGAGGCGTGGCCATGGCGGGGGGAGGCGTTCCTTCGTCCCGGTCCCTTCGGAATTCTTGAGCCCATCCCGGGGAAGACGAATGATCCGCCCGTGCCGGAACCGGACCTGATTCTGGTACCATGCGTCGCCGCCACGGAAAGCGGCGCGCGGCTTGGCCACGGCGGCGGATACTATGACTGGTTTCTGCGGAACCGCGCGGCGAAAAAAGTGTGCCTCTGCTTTCGCACGCAGATCGTGCAGGCGATTCCCACAGAAGCCACGGATGTTCCAATGGATCTGGTGATTACGGAACAGATTTCAGAGCAGGTCTGAGGTCTGAATTCTTATCATATTCACTGTAACGGACAGAGAATTTGACGGCTTTCGCACGGTCAGGACAAAGTGGGCTGCCTGCGCTCGTCCCGGGCGCCGAGGCAGCCGATGACGGCGCCGGCGAGGGCGATGCCGGTGGCGATCAGCATGGTGGGGCGGACGCCGAGGGTGTCGAACATGGCGCCGCCGGCCAGGCTGGCCAGCACGGCGCCGATGTTGGTGACGCTGACCAGCAGGCCCTGGGCCTTGGCGGAATCCTGGTGGGGGACCACCTGATCCGCGTAGGACACGATGAGCACGATGTACAGGGCGTAGCTGGGGGCCTGCAGGACGCGGGCGGCGAAGAAGAAGGGAAGGCTCGGCGCCAGGGCGTAAGCCAGAATTTTGATCACGAAGAACAGGAAGGACAGCCGGATGTACTGCGCATGGCTCCACTTTTTCGGCAGGCGGGAGGCAAGCACCATGACGGGCACCTCCATCAGGGCCTGGAAGGCGGCGATGATGCCCATGTCAGCCGTGCCGCCGCCGAGGGCGCGAATCTCGTTGATCATGAAATTGCCGTCCATGTTGTGGGCGGTGAAGATCAGGATAATGCCCAGCAGCAGAACCGCGAAGGCGGGATTCTGTCGGATGAAGGCCGGCAGGGACGCGGAGGGCTGGCGGGCGGCGGCGGCCCAGGCCGGCGCGTGGGCTTCCGCTTCCTTCAGGTCACGGTCGACCAGGCGGTTGCTGAAAAGCTGAAACAGGATGATGGCCAGCCCGGCGTACAGCAGGACCAGGTGGGAAAAACGTTCCACCAGAACCCCCATCAGCACGGACACCACCATAAAGGCGATGGAGCCCATGGAGCGGGCCAGCCCGAAATTCAGATCCGCCCCGACATGCTCCAGGCGCACGCAGAGATCCAGGTTCACCGCGTTGACGGCCATGAGGGCGGAGCAGTAAACCGTGTAGGTGACGGAAGCGAAAGGGCCGCTGCGGGGGAAAAGACGGAGCAGCGCCAGCGTCAGGATCTGGGCGAGGGACAGCCAGCGAAGCACCTGGATGTGGCGGACCCGCGGATGCCGGTCCAGAAAATCCCCCAGCAGCGTGCTGAGCAGCGCGCCGCCGATATTGCCCAGGGCCATGATGATCCCCAGCTGCACATTGGAATACCCGATGGCCTGGAGAAAAACAGCGGCGTTGGTGGACACCAGGCAGAAGGACATCCAGAAGCCGGCGGTGATCAGCATATAGTGCAGCGTGACCGCAGAAAGGTGTTTTTTCATGCCGTAATGCTCTCCCTTTCGATATCCGTGGGGGTCTGGCCGCCACAGGCGGCCGGGGATGATTATATCCAAGGAAGAAAGGGAATGCAAGAAAAAGGGCGGAAAACGGCGGGATGAAAATTTACTGGATGTTCACAGTCGGAGGGAAGAGGGCTGTGCTATACTGTTATCCGGCGGGGAAACCCGCCGGATTATTTGTTGCGGGTGAGTGTGAGGCGGCGTGAAGGCAATCTGGAAGCGGGAGCTGCAGAGCTATTTCTATACCCCGGTGGGCTATGTTTTCATCGGCGTTTTTCTGCTGATCGCCTCGGTGCTTTTCTTCCTTTCCATCCTGCGGCAGCACAGCGGGGATCTGCCGACCTTTATCGGGCAGATGAGCTATCTGTGGATGCTGCTCAGCCCGGTGCTGACCATGCGGCTGTTGGCGGAGGAAAGGCAGAAGCGGACGGATCAGCTGCTGCTGACCAGCCCGGTGAGCCTGAGCGGGATCGTGGTCGGGAAGTACCTGGCGGCGGTGACCGTTCTGATGGCGGCGGCGGGCCTGACCCTGCTGTACGCGGCGGTGGTGGCGGTCTATGGACAGGTTTTCCCGGCAGAGCTGGCGGTCAACTATCTGGGGTTCATCCTGCAGGGATGCGCCTTCGTCGCCATGGACCTGTATCTGAGCGGATGCGCGGCGACACCGGTCATCGCGGCGGTGCTGGGCTTCGGGGCCAATTTTCTGGTCTGGATGATCGATCTGCTGCGGGATCAGGTTACCATCGGATGGCTGTCCAGGGCTATGGCCTTTCTGAGCCTGTACAGCCGGAATGAGCCCTTCCTGATGGGGCAGCTCAGCTGGGCGGGCATCGTGTTTGAGGTGAGCTTCGCGGCGGTGTTCCTGGCCATGACCGTGCATCATCTGGAAGCCCGCCGCGTCACGGGAAAAAGCTGACAGGGGTGTGCCCAGTTTCCGGCGGAACAGGGGAAAAAGGACAAGGAGTGAAATCCGACTGGCGCGGGGGCGCGCCGGGAGGAGTATGGGGACGGGAACAACATGACGAACCGAAAGAAAAACGCGGGAAAGGAATCCGGCGGGCGCTGGAGGATCCGGGGGATGAACACCGGGATCCTGATGCTGCTGATTCTGGCGCTGGCGGCGGTGAATATCACCGTAACCACGCTGGAAAAACAGCGGGGGTGGCGCCTGGATCTGTCCTTCAACGGGATTACGACCCAGAGCGCGGCCACCCGGGAGGTGCTGGCGGCGCTGCCCTATGACGTGCATATCTACGCGTTTTTTTCCAAAGGGCAGGAGGACGCGCCGCTGATGGAGCTGCTGGACCGGTACGCGGCGGGGTCCTCCCGGGTAACCTGGGAGCAGAGCGATCCGGCCCTGAACCCGTCGCTGGTAACCCGGTTTTCCACGGAGACGGAGAGCGTCAGCTCCGATTCGCTGATCGTTTACTGCGCGGCGACAAACCGCTGGCGGATTCTCAGCCCGGCGTCGTTCATCAGCCTGAGCATGGATCCGGAGACCGGAAACTACAGCTATGCGGGATATACCTACGAGCGGGCGATCACCAGCGCGCTGGCCTATGTCACGCGGGACGAGATCCCGCGGGTAACCATCCTGCAGGGACATGGAGAGCTGGACGGACAGACGCTGGAGGCTTTCGACAGCCTGCTGACGGAAAACCATTACGAGGTCAGCTATCAGCGGCTGGATGACGCGGACTATACGCCTGATCCGTCGGAGCTGCTGGTGTTTTTCAGCCCCATGCGGGACATCAGTGACGCGGAGCTGGCGAAGTTGAATGCCTTTACGGACCAGGGGGGCAGCCTGCTGATCACCTGCGACTACACGGATCCCGTCGGCCAGATGCCCAACTACGCGGCGCTGCTGCGGTCCTACGGCTTTCTGCCGCTGGACGGCATCGTGGTGGCGGACGCGAAGGACGGGAACAGCTACTACAACAACATCCGGATCGACCTGATCCCCGAGATGCTGAGCACGGACGTGACCATGGATCTGGTGGCCTCCGGCGCGGACACGGTGCTGATGCCCGGGTGCCGGGCCTTTGAGACGCCGGAGGATACCGACCGGAACCTGACGGTGTTTCCGGTACTGAAGAGCGGCGAAACGGCCTACCTGAAAGCGCTGAGCATGGACATGAGCAGCCTGGAACAGGCGGAGGGTGACCCGACGGGGCCATTCACCCTGGCGCTGCAGGCGCAGCGGATCACCGCGGGGGGGTACGTCAGCCGGGCCTTCCTCTGCGGCAGCAGCGCCATGCTGACGGAAACCCAGGTTTACGCCATGACGGACGCGCGGGAGCTGGTGATGCGCATGGTGGAGTATCTGACCGGACAGCAGGGCGCCCAGATGGACATCGCGGCGCGGAACGCGGTGCGGCCGGCCCTCAGCGCCAGGAGCAACGGCGTGGGCGCGGTGCTGGTGACCGCCATGCCGCTGGCGGTGCTGCTGGCGGCGCTGATCGTGCTGATGCGGCGGAGAAACCGATAAGCAGAAAGGAACCGGAGAGCAGATGCTGCGGGTTCAGAAACGGAAAAAACACGGCGGGGGGAAAAAGACGGTCATCCTGATCCTGACGCTGCTTTTGGCAGGCGGCGGGACGGCCGCTTTTCTGCTGACGCGGACAGAGAAAACGCCGATCCCGGTTCGGGAGAACACGGGCGGCGTGCTGCAGGCGCGGGAAAAGGGGGAAATCGCCCATATGACGATCCAGGTCCGGGGCCGGGAACCCTGGAGCGCCAGCCGGGACGCAGAGGGAAACCTGACCCTGGACGACGGAGCGGACTGGACGCTGGATCCGACCCTGGGGGAGCGGGTGGAGGACGCGCTGGCCAACCTGGTTTACGAGGACATCCTGACGGAGGACCGGTCGGAATACGCGGATCAGCTGGCGGATTTCGGCCTGGCGGATCCGGCGCTGACCGCGACGGTCCGATACACGGACGGAACGGAGATCACCTTTCATGTGGGCGATGCCTCCGGGCTGGAGGACGCGGATTACCGGTTCCTGATCCTGGAGGGGGATGACCGGCTGTACGCGGTGGCCGGCAGCCTGATGGAGGATCTGGCCTTTGAAAAGGAGCTGCTGCATCCGGTCACCCAGCCGGAGATCCAGACCGGCCGGCTGGACCGCATCAGCGTCCTGGACGGGGCGGGGGCGCTCCGGTACGAATGGACGCTGCGGGGAGCGATTACGGACGCGGACGCCCCGGCCAACTGGATCCTGAACGCCCCCATCCGGTATCCGGCGGATCAGGATCAGATGAGCAATCTGAAAAAGAACGCGGGCAACCTGCGGCTGGGACTGTATGTGGGCGAGGACAACGCGGAAAACAGAGCCCTGTACGGCCTGGACGCGCCGACGGGCATGATCGAGCTGCATCTGGGGGCGGGCAGCACCGGCCAGGTGACGGAGGAAGGCGCGTACAATGTCACGGACCGGCCGGAGGAGACCCTGCGCTTCGTGATCGGCGCCAGCCGGAACGAGATGACGGATTACGTGCTGTATGAAGACGTGATCTATACCATGAACCATTTCACCATCGAGACGCTGACCGGCGTGGATCCCATGAGCACGCTGGCGCGGTACCCGGTGACGACGCCGCTGACCTCCCTGCAGCGCCTGGTGATTGAAAAGGCGGACGGACAGCGGGATGAATACGTGCTGACCTATGAGGCGGCGACGGGGGAGGAGACGGAAAACCAGGAGGGGACGCGGGTATCCTGCACCCGGAACGGGGAAAACTACAGCTATGAGACATTCTCCGCCGCCTATGAGCGGTGGATGGTGGTCACGGTGAGCGGGCGCCTGCCGGATGGATGGGAGAAACAGGAGACGGAAACCCGGGCGACTTTTCATACCCTGAACGGGCAGACCCATATCCTGGAGCTGAGCCCCTTTGACGCGCTGCATGACGCGGTGACCGTGGACGGATGGACCCTGTTTTATCTGATCAAGGGCGGGCTGGAGAGCGCCTTCTGACGGGACCAAAAAAGGAGCCGCGGGCGGCGGCTCCTTTTTTTACGGAAAATCACATGGCTTCATAGCCGGTCAGGAAACGGTCATAATAGGTCAGGCGGAAGGACTGCCCGGGCTGGAAATCGGGAAGGGGCAGCTCCGCGTCCCAGTAGTACAGGCGCTCCCGGTCCCCGTGCTTGTCGGGACTGCCGAGAAAGATCAGATCCCGGAAGCGGACCCCGTCCACCAGGGAAACCTCTTCCCCGAAACGCTCGAAGACCGCCGTTTCCTCATGGGAGCGGCCGTGGAGCGAGGCGTTCATATGCCGCGCGTAGCAGCGCAGGGGCCGGATCATCAGATCCCAGAAAAAGATCATGGCGCCGCCGCCGAAAATGACCAGCAGCGTGGTCCACAGCTCCGGACGGTGCTCCTTGTGGTCATCCAGCGCCAGGGTCAGCCCCACGGCGGCGAGCACGAGCAGGGCGATGAGCAGCAGCAGCAGCTGACGGCGGCGGATCTGCGCGTTCAGGGCAGTATAATCCTTTTCCTGATACAAAGCCTGCATGACAAGCAACCTCCTGTGCGAAACAAGAATCGTTTCCGGGCAGATGATAGCAGAAAACGGCGAATGTGACAAGGGAACGGGGCGGGTTTTTCCGCCGGAAGCAGGCGACACCCGTCCGCCGGAGCTGGCACGGGCCCCTTTCCGCCGGAAGAAGATGAAAAAACAAGCCGGAGACGGGAAACGAAAGAAAATGAATATTTAACAGAAATTTAAGAAATTTTCCACCGGGGTTCTTGCTTTTGCCCAAAGATTATGATAGTATTTCACAGTTAGCCCGGTTGGCTGTCGGGCGGCTGCATGGGTTTCTTTCAGCCCATGTTCCGACGGCTGATCTACGTCTCTTTTTTTGCGCTGTCCTGCCGCGCCTTCCATAGCGGTGGGGTGGCGTTGTCGTGCGCCTGCTTTCACCAGGGGCCGACGCATGCTGATCCTTTTTCTTCGCGGTGGGTTGCCGCGGGAAGTGAGGGCGGCCGCGCTTCGGATGTTCCGAAGGGCGAGGGATCCTTCCTTCAGGGCTGCGGGAGGGGTCAACCGGGTCCGGTTTGTCCGGGCCGGCATGGAGAGGCTCCATGCTTTTCCCTATTTGACCATGGGTCAAAAATTGATGGAGGTGTAACACACACATGGCACGCATTGCAGGCGTTGACCTGCCCAGAGAAAAGCGCGTTGAAGTCGGCCTGACCTACATCTACGGCATCGGCCTGACCACGTCGCAGAAGCTGCTGGCGGAAGTCGGCATCAACCCCGACACCCGGGTAAAGGATCTCTCCGAGACCGAGATCAGCAAGCTGCGTGAATACATTGAGCATCACCTGAAGGTGGAAGGCGATCTTCGCCGCGAGGTGTCCCTCAATATCAAACGGCTGATTGAAATCGGCTGCTACCGTGGCGTTCGTCATCGTCATGGCCTTCCTGTCCGCGGGCAGAACACCAAGCAGAACGCCCGTACCCGCAAGGGCCCGAAGAAGACCATTGCCGGCAAGAAGAAGGCTACCAAGTAATACGAATTGACGCCCGCGGATTTCGCGGGCTACGGAGGGAGAAAAATCAATGGCACCTAAGCAGAAGCTTAAGAAGGTTACGCGGAAACGCCGTGAGCGGAAGCTCGTCGAACGCGGCGCCGCCCATATCCGTTCTTCTTTCAATAACACCATCGTTACCATCACCGACACCCAGGGCAACGCCCTGAGCTGGGCCAGCGCCGGCGGGCTGGGCTTCCGCGGAAGCAAGAAGAGCACGCCCTTCGCCGCGCAGATGGCCGCGGAAACCGCCGCCAAGGCCGCGATGGAATATGGTCTGAAGACCGTTGAGGTCTATGTGAACGGTCCCGGATCCGGCCGTGAAGCCGCGATTCGTTCCCTGCAGGCTGCCGGCCTGGATGTGAACATGATTAAGGACGTCACGCCCATCCCGCACAACGGATGCCGTCCGCCCAAGCGCCGTCGCGTGTAAAGTGAAGGAGGACAAGCAAGAATGGCTGTCAATAAAGAACCTATCGCCAAGAAGTGCCGGAGCTTTGACATTTCCCCGGCCGTCATGGGCTATGGCAATAAAAAATCTACCCGCAATCCCGGCGGCAACCGTCGTAAGAAGGTCTCCGAATACGGCGCGCAGCTGAAGGAAAAGCAGAAGGTCAAGTTTGTCTATGGTGTACAGGAAAAGCAGTTCCATAAGTACTACCTGAAGGCCGCCCACATGAAGGGCATCACCGGTGAGAACATGCTGCGGCTGCTGGAGCTGCGGCTGGACAACGTGGTGTTCCGTCTGGGCCTGGCCAAGACCCGCCGGATGGCCCGCCAGGTGGTTGGCCATGGCCACATCCGTGTCAACGGCCAGAAGGTGGACATCCCTTCCTATCAGGTGAAGGTGGGCGATGTGATCACCCTGCGTCCCCGCTCCGCCGAGAGCGAAATGTTCAAGAGCCTGCGGGAAGGCACCACCGTGCTGACGCCCAAGTGGCTGAGCTTCGATGCCCCGAACCTGACCGGCAATGTAGCCGCTCTGCCCACCCGGGAGGATATTGACCTGGAAGTGGCCGAGAACATGATCGTCGAGTACTACAGCCGTTAATGACAGGGGGCGGAACGCCCCGCTGCCAGGAAACAATTGAGGAGGGTACCAATGATCGTAGAAATCGAAAAGGCACGAATCGAGTGCGTCGAGCTGGGTCAGAATGGGACCTATGGCAAGTTTGTCATCGAGCCCCTGGAACGCGGCTTTGGCCACACCCTGGGCAACTCCATGCGGCGCGTGCTTCTTTCCTCCCTTCCCGGCGTGGCTGTTTCCTCGGTGCATATCGAAGGCGTACAGCATGAGTTTTCCACCATCCCGGGGGTGAAGGAGGATGTAACCGAGATCATCCTGAACCTGAAGAGCATGGCCTGCCAGATGTTTGGCGAGGGACCGAAGACGCTGAACATCGACTTTAAAGGCCCCATGGAGCTGACGGCCGGTGACATCCGGACGGATGATGAGGTTGAAATCGTCAATAAGGATCTGCACATCGCGACCCTGAATGAGGACGCGCACCTGCAGATGCAGCTGACGCTGGAACGCGGCCGCGGCTACGTCAGCGCCGAAAAGAACAAGAATCCCAGCATGCCCATTGGCGTGATTCCCATCGACTCCATTTTCACTCCCGTGAAAAAGGTGAACTACACGGTGGAGGACACCCGTGTGGGGCAGATCACCGACTATGACCGGCTGACCCTGGAGCTGTGGACCAACGGCACCCTGAAGCCCGAGGAAGCCATCAGCGGCGCGGCCAAGATCCTGATGGAGCATCTTGAGCTCTTTGTCGGGCTGACGGATCAGGTGATCCCCGTGAGCATGGTGATGCCGGAGGAAGACAAGAAAGACAAGGTTCTGGAGATGACCATCGAGGAACTGGATCTTTCCGTCCGGGCATATAACTGCCTGAAGCGTGCCGGCATCAACAGCGTCGCCGAACTGGTGACCAAGAACGAGGACGACATGATGAAGGTCCGGAACCTCGGCCGCAAGAGCCTGGAAGAGGTACAGCAGAAGCTGGAAGGCCTCGGGCTGGGCCTGCGTCCCATCGAAGAATAAGTTTTCAGCGCCCGGGGACGCGTTCCCGCGCGCATTACCAGAAGGAGGAACAATCCCATGGCTAACCAACGCAAGCTGGGTCGCACGGCTGATCAGCGCAAGGCGCTGCTTCGCAACCAGGTGACCAATCTGATCTGGTATGGCCGGATTCAGACCACGGAGAGCAAGGCGAAGGAAGTGCGGCGGATCGCTGACAAGATGATCACGCTGGCCATTCGCGAATGCGACAACACGGTCTCGGTCACCAAGGAAACGCACAATGACAAGGGACAGCTGGTTACGCTGGAAGTCACCAATGACGCCCCCAGCAAGCTGCATGCCCGCCGTATCATGATGTCCTACCTGTACGACCTGAAGGAGCCCAAGAAGGACGACGAGAACAAGGCCGAGTACAAGGAGCGGACGAAGGACAACAAGCATCCCGTGGTGGAGAAGCTCTTCCGGGAAATCGGGCCCAAGTACAAGGCCCGCAACGCGGAAAAGAACTGCGCCGGCGGCTACACCCGTATCTACAAGCTGGGTCCGCGCCGCGGCGACGCCGCCGAGATGGTGGTTCTGGAACTGGTCTAAGAGAATATAAATCGGAAAACACATCAAGCAAGCAAAACCGCCTCCCATCCGCACAATGGGCGGCGGTTTTTTCGCGGGGAGAAAAAGGGCAGCGCCCCGCGGCGGTATCTTTTGCGGGCAGAATATGGTATAATGCGGGCATCAAAAGGACGGAGGGACACATGCGACTGCCGGAAGACGTGCTGAACCTGCTGAACCGCCTGCATCAGGCGGGCTTTTCCGCCTACGCGGTGGGGGGCTGCGTCCGCGATTCGCTGCGGGGAGCGGAGCCGAAGGACTGGGATCTCTGCACTTCCGCGCTGCCGGAGGAGATGGAGCGGATCTTTGCGGGGGAACGGGTGGTGGAGACAGGACTCAAACACGGGACGCTGACGGTGGTCATCCACCACGTGCCCTACGAGATTACAACCTACCGGGTGGACGGCGCCTACACGGACCACCGGCATCCGGATTCCGTGGATTTTGTGGATCGGGTGGAGGAGGATCTGGCCCGGCGGGATTTTACGATCAACGCCATGGCCTGTGACCGGGACGGCAAAATAATGGATCTTTTTGAGGGACAGGCGGATCTGGCGCGGGGCTGTATCCGCTGCGTGGGGGAAGCCGCCAGGCGGTTCGGGGAGGACGCGCTGCGGATTCTGCGGGCGCTGCGCTTCGCCTCCGTGCTGGATTTCACCATCGCGCCTGAAACGGACCGGGCCATCCGCGACCTGTACCCGACGATGGAAAAGGTGGCGGCGGAACGGATCCGGGAGGAGCTGGTGAAGCTGCTCTGCGGACCGGGGGCCGGACGGATCCTGCGGGATTACGCGGAGGTGATCACCTTTCTGATCCCCTGCCTGAAGCCCGCGGTGGGGTACGATCAGGAGAACCCGCACCATCTCTATACCGTGTGGGAGCACACGGTGCGGGCGGTGGAAAACGTGCCGGCGGATCCCGTCCTGCGGATGACCATGCTGCTGCATGACAGCGGCAAGCCCTTTACCCGCACGACGGATGCCAGGGGAGTGGGGCATTACGCGGGGCATCAGGCATACTCCGCCCGGCTGGCGGCGGAGACGCTGGATCATCTGCGCTTTGACCGGGAGACCCGGGACCGGATCATCCGGCTGGTGGAGGGGCACGATATCCCCCTGAGCACGGAGAAAAAGCTGCTGCTCCGGCGGCTGAACCGCTATGGGGAAAAGGACCTGCGGGCGCTGTTCCGGATTCATCTGGCGGACCGGATCGCCACCGGGACGCGGAACCCGGAGCATGCCCGGGCGCACTTCCTGGAGCTGAACGCCGCGCTGGACGCGCTGCTGGCGGAGCGGCCCTGCTTCACCCTGAAGGACCTGCGGATCCGCGGGACGGAGCTGATGGAGATCGGCTTCCGGGAGAAGGAGATCGGGGAGGAGCTGCGGCGCCTGCTGGAGGAAGTCATGGACGGCCGGCTGGAGAACGAGACGGAGGCGCTGCGGGCCGCCGCGAAAGCGCGGAAACAGGGCGCGGGGGAGGAAAAAGCCTGACCCGGCCCCGGCGGAGGCAAGGTGCCCCGAAAAGGCCTCCGCGGGGCGGCGCCGCGGCCGGCGGAAGAAAAGCAGGCGCGGAGGAAAGAAAAAGGAGCTGGAACGAGATGACGGAACGGCTGTATTATGACGACGCGTACCTGTGGCAGTTTGACGGAACGGTTGTGGCGGCGCGGGAGGAAAAGGGCAGCTGGGTGGCCCTGGACCGCTCCGCCTTTTATCCCACCTCCGGCGGGCAGCCGTATGACACCGGCTTTCTGACCGCCGGGGGAGAACGCGTCCCGGTCACGGATGTGGAAGTGGACCGGGAGGGCGTGGTCTGGCACCGGGTGGAGAAGCGAATCCCGGAAGGCACGCCCGTCCACGGGGAGATCGACGGGGAACGGCGCCGGGACCACATGGAGCAGCACGGGGGCGAGCATATGCTGGCCGGCGCCATCTGGGAAAAGCTGGGCGGCACCACCATCGGGCTGCACCTGGGGCAGGAGGACAGCAGCATCGATGTGGCTCTGCCGGACGGACGGACCCATCTGACGGAGGAGGAAACCGCGGCGCTGGAGGATCTGGTGAACGGCCGGATCCGGCAGGACGCGCCCATCCGCTGCTGGTTTCCCTCGGAGGAGGAACTGAAAACCCTGCCGCTCCGGAAGGCGCCGACGGTGACGGAGCATGTCCGCGTCGTCGCCATGGGGGATTTCGAGATGGTGGCCTGCGGGGGCACGCACCCTGCCTCCACGGGGCGGATTGGACAGATCAAAATCATCAGCGCCATCCCGAGCAAGGGGAAGGTGCGGGTGAGCTTCGTCTGCGGACAGCGGGCGGAAAGGCTGTTCCGCCAGTGCATGCGCAGCGCGCATAAGGCGGGAAACGTGCTGTCCTGCCCCATGGACCGGCTGGCTTCCGCCGCCGGGGAGCTGAAGGCCAGGCTGGCGGAGGCGGAAAGAAAGGTCAACCGGTTCGAAACGGAACGGATCCTGACCGAAATCCGGAAGAACGAGGAGCGGGAGAGCCTGAAGGATGTGGGCCTCAGCGTGACTCTGCTGGCGGAGGGCGAAGCCAGGCCGGTGTCCGAGGCGGTCAGCCGGTACATCGCGGAGGCGGGGAAGGTTCTGCTGCTGTGCGCCGGGGAGCGGCTGACCTTTGCCCGGAGCGTCGATGTGGATATCGACATGAATCAGCTGATCAGGCGGGTCGGCCGGGGCGGCGGACGTCCGGATCTGGCCAGCGGCGCCGGCATTCCCCAGTGCGCGGAGGTGGCGCGGAAGATCCTGGTGACGGAAGGAAAGGGAAGAACATGGCGGAGGAAGATCTGATCCGGATCCGGTGGCATGTGGACCGGGAAAAGGATCCCTGCGAATACATGCTGGTGAGCCAGCATCCGGATTATCCCGACCTGGTGGTGAGCATCAGCTCGGCGGAGGTGACGGAACGGGTGGCGAAGGCCAGGCTGATGGAAAAAATGTATCAGCTTGGCGCGGAAAAAGGGATTCCCGCCCGCCGCCTCCGGTTCACGATCAACGGCATCGAGGAATGACCGGCATGGCGGCCCGCACCCTGATTTCCGAAAGATCCGGGGCCGCCGGAATGGGAAGAAACCGCCGCGGATCAACGAAAAAACGGCGCGGAAAAAGCGGGCGCGAAAAATGGTAAAAATGGCTGGAGACATACCGTTTCCGCAGCTTGACAAAATTGTTTTTTTGGTGTAGATTGCATCCAAAGTGCAGGAGCAATTCATTCCGACTGCACGGTGGAGGTGGCTTTTGATGTCTTTGACGTTTCAGCCGATGATGGAGAGCAGGCCGATCCGGGAGATTGCCTACGAGGTGCTGAAAAAGGCGATCATCACGGGAGAGATTCCGGCCGGGGAACGCATTGTTGAAACGGATTACGCTGACCGGCTGCATATTTCCAGGACGCCGCTGCGCGAGGCGCTGCGGAAGCTGGAGCGGGATGGACTGGTGGAGTACGTGATGCGCCGGGGCGTGGTGGTCCGGGCCTTTACCATCGACGACGTGCGGGAAATCTATACCATTCGCAACGCGCTGGAAATGCTGACCCTGCCGGCGATTGTGGAAAACGCCACCGCGGAGGATATCGCTTCCCTGCGGGAGAAGCTGGCGGAAATGGACAAGCTTCAGGAGAAGGACGACGTGGAGGGCCTGAGCCCCCTGGCCCGGGAATTCCACTGGCAGCTGACCTCCATCTGCGGGCAGAAACGGATTCTGCGGGTCATCGAGGGACAGGACGAATATATCCGCCGCTTTTCCGCCATGGCCATCCGGCAGGAGAACCGCCGCAGCGCCGCCCACAAGGAGCACCACCGGCTGGTGGATTACGTGGAGGCGAAGGATCTGGACCACTTTACGGAGCTGACCAGGAAGCATATCGAGCGCAGCATGGAGAACTGCCTCACCGTCCTGGCCGCCCAGAAACAGAACCGGGAGATTTAAAGCCGGGCGGGAAGGGTGCCACGAAAAAATGCGCCAAAAATCCCAAAAATCCGGAATTCTTCTTGCATTTTGCAGGCGGGTATGATAGACTATTCCCCGCTGAACGATGAGGAGGTTTGATTCTTATGGCTACCGTACTTTCCATCCTGCTGATTATTGACGCGCTGTTCATGATCGTGACGGTGCTGATGCAGAGCTCTGACGATGACGGCATGGGCGCCCTGAGCGGCCGGTCCAATGACAGCTATTTCAGCAAGAGCAAGGCCAAGACCATGGAAGCCCGCCTGGCCCTGGGGACAAAGATTGCCGCGGCGGTCTTTGTGGCGCTGAGCCTGCTGCTGCTGTTCATCCGCTGAGCAGGATTGATTTTATGATGGAACGCTCCGCTTTCGGAGCGTTTTTTCTTATCCGCGTCCGCTTGATAGGAAGCGGCGGATTATTGTATAATCAGTTTTGCGGCGCGCGCGAACCGGCGGGGCCGGAGAGCGCTCCGGCAGGGGCCGTATGATTTCCGGCCGCCCGGCGCGGAAATCCGCGCCGCTCATCGGCGGGAAATACCGCGAAGCCGATGAGACATCCGCCTGAAAGAAGAGGAAGAACGCTTTGTTTGAAGGATATCAGATCTTACCCGGCGCCCAGATGCGGGATTATACCACGCTGAAGCTGGGCGGCCCGGCGGACTGGCTGGCGCTGCCGGCCTCCCGGGAGGAGATTGCCGGCCTGATGCGGGAGGCCCGGAGCCGGGAAATCCCGGTGACGATCCTGGGCCACGGAAGCAATGTGCTGGTGCTGGACGGGGGCATCCGCGGCCTTGTGATCCGCATGGGCCGGGGCATGAACCGGGTGGAAGTCCGGGGACGGGAAATCATCGCCCAGACCGGGGCCATGATGGGGACGGTGGCGTCCGCGGCGGCGGAGCACGGGCTGACGGGGCTGGAGTTTGCCTCCGGCATCCCCGGCACGGTGGGCGGCGGCGTGCTCATGAACGCCGGCGCCTACGGCGGCGAAATGGCCCAGGTGGTGTCCTCCGTGGCGGGGGTCACCCCGGACGGCGGTTTTCTCACCCTGGAAGGGGACGCCCTGGGCTTTGGATACCGGCGGAGCGCCATGCAGGAGAACGGCCTGGTGATCAGCGAGGTCCGGTTCCGGCTGGAGGAAGGGGATCCCCGGGTGATCCGGGAAACCATGGCGGATCTGAACCGGCGCCGGGCGGAAAGCCAGCCCCTGGATGTGCCCAGCGCGGGCAGTACCTTCAAACGGCCGGAAGGCGCGTACGCCGCGGCGCTGATTGATCAGTGCGGGCTGAAGGGGTATGCCATCGGCGGCGCGCGGGTGAGCCCGAAGCACGCGGGATTTCTGGTCAACACCGGGGAACGGGCCCGGGACTTTCTGGACCTGATGCGGGCGGTGCAGCGTATCGTGGAGGAAAGAACCGGCATCCGGCTTGAGCCGGAGATCCGGATTCTGGGGGAGGATGAGGCATGAGATACCTGATTGTCACCGGGCAGAGCGGCGCCGGTAAAACGGCCTGTGTCCATTATCTGGAGGACCAGGGCAGCTTCTGCATGGACAATATGCCCCCCATGATGCTGCCGCGGCTGGTGGAGGCCTTCAACTCCGCGCCGATCCGCCAGACCTCCGTGACCATCGCCATGGATGTCCGCAGCGGCGAGTTTTTTGACGCGGACGCGGTGGCGGGCATGATCAGCGAGCTGCGGAAAATGGGCAACCGGATTGATATCATCTTTCTGGAAGCCAGCGATGAAACCCTGCTGGACCGCTACAAGGAGAGCCGGCGGGATCATCCCCTGACCCAGGAGGGCCTGACGCTGATGCAGGCCATCACCGAGGAAAGAACCCGCCTGCAGCCCCTGCGGGAGACCGCCAATTTTGTCATTGACACCACCGGGCTCCGGAGCCGGGCGCTGACGGCGCTGCTGAAGAAGACCCTGGGCGGGCTGAATGAGGAAACCCCCGTCATGCGGGCGGAGGTGATGAGCTTCGGCTTCAAAAGGGGTCTGCCCCGGCAGGCGGACCTGGTCATGGATGTCCGTTTCCTGCCCAATCCCTTCTACATTGAAAGCCTCTGCCACCACAGCGGGCTGGACGAGGATGTCCGCAGCTATGTCATGGACAACCCCACGACCCGGGAATTCCTGTCCCAGTGGGAGAAGATGCTGCGTTTTCTGATTCCGCACTACATGGAGGAGGGAAAACACCGGCTGGTGATCGCCGTGGGCTGTACCGGCGGCGCCCACCGGTCCGTGGCCATCGCGGAAGCCATCGGGGCCTTCCTGCGGGAGACCGGCCTGCCCACAGAGGTCAGCCATCGGGATCTGCAGCTGGAGCAGGCCCGGTGGAGCACGCCGATCGAGGAGGGATAACCGGCGATGCCAAGGGACGAAAACCAGAGCTTTGCCGCCGGCGTGAAGGAAGAGCTGGTGCGGCTTCCCATGGGAAAAAGCTGCTGCCAGCTGAGCGAAATCGGGGCTTTCACCCAGACCTCCGGGCATCTGCGGTTTCGAAGCGGGGGAAGCCTGACGGTGACCTACCGGATGGAAAACACAGGCGCGGCGCGGAGGCTCTTCCAGCTTCTGAAAACCCGGCTGGAGGTCAGCCCCATGCTGCATTTCACCCAGACCCGCCGCTTTGGCGGACGGAGAACCTGGGTGCTGACGCTGAGCGAGCAGGACAGCCGCGCGCTGCTCATGGCGCTGCACATGGCGGAGACGGATGAGCAGGGACGGATGAGCCTGCGGCAGACCGTGCCCCGGCATCCGCTGACCCGGCAGTGCTGCCGGAGGGCGTTTCTCCGGGCGGCGTTCCTGGGGGCCGGCACCATGACGAATCCCGAAAAGGAATACCACCTGGAGTGGAAGGCGGAAAATGAGCGGCTGAGCGGGATGCTGCGGCGGCTGCTGGAGAAGAGCGATCTGCCCTGCCACACTTACGAGCGGAAGGGGCAGACCGTCGTGTATCTCAAGGGCGCGGAGCAGATCAGCGATATGCTGGCCATGATGGGCGCGGGCACCAGCGTGCTGAAAATGGAAAACATCCGGGTGAAACGGCAGATTCGGCTGCGGGCCAGCCGGGCAGCGAACTGCGATGAGCACAACAGCGAACGGATGCTGGACGCGGCCCAGAAGCAGGCGGAAGCCTGCCGAAACATCAGCCTGCGGATCGGCCTGTTTACCCTGCCGCCCGCGCTGCGGGAGGTGGCCAGGGCGAGAATGGAAAACCCGGACTGCTCCCTGGCCGAGATCGGGGCGATGCTGGATCCGCCCATCAGCAAAAGCGCGGTGAATCACCGGCTGCGGCGGCTGATGGAGCTGGAAAAGACGCTGGCGTAACCCGGGGCGGAAATGAACCTGGAGGAAAAATGCTGCTTTCCGTGATGTATTTTCTATGCTTTCAGGCGCTGGGAACGCTCAGCGTCCGATGGCTGCTGCCCGGGCGGCGGGCACTGGACCGGGCCTGGCTTGGCATGAGTCTGGGGCTGCTGGAAATGACCTGGCTCCCCGCGCTGTTTGCCTTCGGCTGGTCCTTCACCTGGACGGCGCACTGGCTGGCGCTGGGGGCGGGGGCGCTGCTGGCGGCGCTGTGCTATTTTGTCCGGGACCGGCGGCCATGCCGGGGCTGGGACGCGTCGGAACGCGTCCTCCTCCGCCAGATGCTGCTGGTGGCGCTCCCGCTGACGATCTTCAGCGCGTACCTGCAGTATACCCACGTCATGCGCGTGGACGCGGGGGGCAACTGGAACGTGGGCCAGAGCACCTACGGGGATCTGCCCATGCATCTGAGCTTTATCACCGGACTGGTGGGGAAGCGCTTTCCCGCGGACTATCCGTTTTATCCCGGGCATCGGCTGAGCTATCCCTTCCTGACGGACAGCCTCAGCTCCAGCTTTTATCTGATGGGATGCGGTCTGCAGGCCGCGGTGATCCTGCCCGGTACCTTCATGATGCTCCTGTGTTATATGGGGGTCATGATTCTGGGGCGGGAGATGACCATCGGACGGAAAACCGTCGTGCTGGCGGCCCTGCTCTTTTTCCTGAACGGCGGGCTGGGTTTTCTGTACGATTTTGACCAGGCCGCGGGTTACGAAGCGGATGGCGGGCTGACCCTGATGGCGAGGCTGCGCCATATAATGGAGGGATATTACAAAACCCCGACCAACCAGCCGGAGCCCAACAATCTTCGCTGGAGCAACGTGATCGCGGATCTGATGATCCCGCAGCGGACGCTGCTGGGCGGCTGGGCCATGGGGCTGCCCTGCTTTTACCTGCTGGAGACCCTGTTCCGGCCGGGGAGACCTTCGGACACCCATCGCCTCCGGGGCCTGCTGCTGCTGGGAATCTGGGCGGGCGCGCTGCCGCTGATTCATACCCATACCTTTGTGGCCCTGGCCCTGTGCTCCGCCGGCAACCTGGGCTATGACCTGATCCACGGGGATCCGTCCGGAACGCGGAAGAGGGGCCGTATGCTGGCGGACTATGCCATTTACGGCGCCACCGCCGCGGCGCTGGCGCTGCCGCAGCTGATCGGCTTTACCTTTGCCCAGACCTTTCAGACGGAGACCGCCCATACCGGCTTTCTCCGCTTCCAGTTCAACTGGGTGAACAATCCCGGCGGGCTGGGCATGCGGGATTTCTATCTCTGGTTCTATGTCAAGAACATCGGCCTGCCCTTCCTGATGCTGCTGGCGGCGGCCTTTGAAAAGGATCCGAGGCAGCGGCGGATGTTCTGGGGCATGCTGCCCATCGTGCTGGCGGCGGAGCTGATCCGTTTCCAGCCCAACGAGTATGACAACAACAAGCTGTTCTACCTGGCCTGGATGATCGGATGCATGATCGTGGCCAACTGGGCGGCCCGGCTCTGGCGCAGGCTGCGGGGGCTGCCGGGACGGGGCGTCCTGGCCGGGGCCACGGCGGTGGTTCTGTTTCTGAGCGCGGGCCTGACGCTGGCCAGGGAAGCGGTTTCCAGCTATCAGGCTTTTTCCGCCGCCTCGGTGGAGGCCGGACAGTATGTTCGGGACCATACGGAGCCGGACGCGGTTTTCCTGACGGGAACCCAGCACCTGAATCCGGTGTCTTCCATCGCCGGGCGCACCATCGTCTGCGGGCCGGACCTCTGGCTGTACTGGCACGGCTTTGACACCACGGAGCGAAAGGTGGACCTCTCCTGCTTCTACGAGGACCCGGCCTCCTTCTCCGACGTGCCGGCGAAGTACGGCGCGGAGTATATCTATGTTTCCTCCTATGAACGGTCCAGCTATGACGTGGATGAGGAAACCCTGGCGGAAATGTATCCGATCGTGTTTGAAAACAGCGAGGCCACCCTGTACCGGGTGCCGGAAACATGACCCGGATGTCCTGCGCAGCGCAAGCACTGCGCAGGTTTTTTGCGTTCTGGCGTTGAAAAACCGGTTTCCCTGTGTTAACATGAAAAACGAAGGTATTGCCGCGAAACCGTGATAAAGGAGAAAGCACATGCGCAACAGAGAGGAAGCCCGGAAAAAAGCGGAAGCCCTGGTCAGCCAGATGACGCTGGAGGAGAAGGCAAGCCAGCTGAAATACGACGCGCCTGCGATTCCCCGGCTGGGGATCCCCGCCTACAACTGGTGGAACGAGGTGCTGCACGGGGTGGCCCGCGCCGGCACGGCGACGGTTTTCCCCCAGGCCATCGGTCTGGCGGCCATGTTTGACGAGGACATGCAGCAGGAAATCGCCGAGACCATTTCCAGGGAGGCGCGGGCCAAGTACAACGGGCAGAGCGCCCACGGGGACAGGGATATCTATAAGGGACTGACCGTCTGGAGCCCGAATATCAACATTTTCCGGGATCCCCGCTGGGGCCGGGGGCATGAAACCTACGGGGAGGATCCCTATCTGACCAGCCGGCTGGGCATCCGGTTCATCCAGGGCCTGCAGGGGGACGGCAAATACCTGAAGACCGCCGCCTGCAGCAAGCATTTTGCCGTCCATTCCGGGCCGGAGGCGCTGCGGCATCAGTTTGACGCCCGGGCCAGCCGGAAGGATCTTTTCGAAACCTATCTGCCCGCTTTTGAGGCCACGGTGAAGGAGGCCCAGGTGGAAAGCGTCATGGGCGCCTACAACCGGGTGAACGGCGAGCCCGCCTGCGGCTCCGCCACGCTGCTGAAGGATATCCTGCGGGACCGCTGGGGCTTCCAGGGGCATGTGGTCAGCGACTGCTGGGCCATCCGGGATTTCCACGAGAATCACCATGTGACCGGGACCGCGCCGGAAAGCGCGGCGCTGGCCATGAAGAACGGGTGTGACCTGAACTGCGGAAACACCTATCTGCACCTGCTGGAGGCGCTGCAGGAGGGCCTGATCACCGAGGAGGACATTACCCGGGCCTGCGTGCGGCTGATGACCACCCGGGTGCTGCTGGGGCTGTTTGACGAGGAATGCGAGTATAACGCGATTCCCGTGACGGAGGTGGACACCGACGCCAACGCGGCGCTGGCGAAAACAGCCGCGGAAAAGAGCATGGTGCTGCTGGAGAACGACGGCACCCTGCCGCTGGACCCGGAGAAGGTCCGGACCATCGCGGTCATCGGGCCCAACGCGGACAGCGTCATGGCGCTGGAGGGCAATTACAACGGCACCAGCAGCCGCTACGTGACCTTCCTGGCGGGGATCCGCGCGTACGCGGAGAAGCATGGCATCCGGGTGCTGTACAGCCTGGGCTGCCATCTGTTCAAGGACCGGACCAGCGGCCTGGCCCAGGCGGATGACCGCCTGGCGGAGGCGGCCATGTACGCGGAGACCGCGGACGTGACCGTCGCCTGCGTGGGCCTGGACGCGGGGCTGGAAGGCGAAGAGGGAGACACGGGGAATGAGTACTTCAGCGGGGACAAGAAGGATCTGAACCTGCCGGAAAGCCAGCGGAAGCTGCTGGCCCTGCTGCGGGACAAGGCGAAAAAGCTGGTGACGGTCATCGCCGCGGGCAGCAATCTGAATGTGCCCGAGGGAGACGCGAAGATCTTCGCCTGGTATCCGGGGCAGGCCGGCGGAACCGCCCTGGCGGAAATCCTCTTCGGCGAGGTGAACCCCAGCGGAAAGCTGCCCCTGACCTTCTATCACGATGTGAGCGAGCTGCCCCCCTTCGAGGATTACGATATGCGGAACCGGACCTACCGCTACTTCGAGGGCATGCCCCTGTATCCCTTCGGATATGGGCTGAGCTACACCACCTTTGTGGTGACTGGCGCGCAGGCCGAAGCGGAAACGGTCCGCCTGCGGGTGAAGAACACCGGGGACCGGGCGGGTGAAACGGTGGCCCAGGTTTATGTCCGGTGCGACAGCCCGCTGGCGCCGGTTCATCCGCGGCTCTGCGGCTTCCGTCGGGTCAGCCTGCAACCGGGGGAGGAGAAGGAGATCCAGGTACGTCTGGATCCCCTGACCTGGACCGTGGTGGACGAAAACGGCGACCGTCAGCCGGCGCCGCACGGCACGCTGTACGCCGGGCTGAGCCAGCCGGACGCCCGCAGCGCGGCCCTGACCGGGCAGAAGCCTTTGGAAATCCGCAAATAAGCTTTTTCCGTTCGGGAGTGGCAACACTCCCGTTTTTTTGCGCTGTCCGGGTTTTCCCGCGGGCGTATTTGACGGGGAAGGGGCGGCGGGCTTATACTGAAGAGTGGAAAACAGGCGGAGCGAGCGGAAACGGAGGAGAACCATGCCGGTGCTGTACGTGGTGGCGACCCCCATCGGGAATCTGCGGGACTGGTCCCCCCGGGCGGTGGAAACCCTGAAGGGGGCGGATCTGATCGCCGCGGAGGATACCCGGGTGACGGGAAAACTGTGCCAGGTTTTTGACATTCATACCCCGCTGACCAGCTGCCATCAGCATAACGAGGGCACCAAGGGGGAAGCCCTGGCGGAGCGGATGGCGGCGGAGAATCTGACGGTGGCGCTGACCACGGACGCGGGGACGCCCTGCGTCTCGGATCCGGGATACGGGCTGGTGAAGGCCTGCCTGGAGCGGGGCATCGAGGTGCAGCCCGTGCCGGGCTGCTGCGCGGCGGTGGCGGCCCTGAGCGTTTCCGGCTTTGACACGCGGGAGTTTGCCTTTTACGGCTTTCTGCCCCGGGAGAAGAAGGATCTGCGGGAAAAACTGCGGGAGATCGCTGCAGGTGTTCGCGTGGCGGTGGTGCATGAATCTCCCTTCCGGGTGACGGAGCTGGTGGAGACCATCGCGGAGGAGCTGCCGGAGGCGGCGCTCAGCGTCAGCTGCGACCTGACCAAGCTGCACGAGAAGACGCTGCGGGGGCGCCCGGCGGAGGTGCTGCAGGCGCTGCGGGATAATCCGAAGACGGAAAAAGGGGAGTACTGCCTGGTGCTGGATCTGCACGAGGTGCCCCTGCCCGCGCCGGCGGAGGCGCCCCGGGCGGGGTCCCTGGAGGCCCGGCTCGTGGAAGAAATGGCCCTGCGTGGCCTGTCCCTGCGGGACGCGCAGAACGAGCTGGCGCTGGAGGGCGAAAAGAAAAACGCCGTGAAGCAGGCGGCGCTGCGGCTGAAGAAGCTGTTCACGGAAGGATAGAAAGACGGAGCAGGAAAAACATGCGGAATTTTGTTCATGAACCGGTCCTCCTGCGGGAGGTGCTGGAATGGATGCCCCTGAAGGAGGGCGGCGTCTACTGCGACGGGACGCTGGGCGGCGGCGGGCACAGCCGGGCGATCCTGGAGGCGGCGGGGCCCGGCGCGGCGCTGTACGGCATTGACCGGGATGAGACCGCCATCGCCGCGGCGTCGGAAAGGCTGGGCAGCTTCGCCGGCTTTCAGGCGATTCACGGCAATTTTCATGATGCCAAAGCCCTGCTGGCGGCGGCGGGCGCGCCGGCGCTGGACGGGGCGCTGCTGGACCTTGGGGTGTCCAGCCCCCAGCTGGACACGCCGGAGCGGGGCTTCAGCTATCATGAGGACGCGCCGCTGGACATGCGGATGGACCGCAGCCAGGGGCGGACGGCGGCGGAGCTGCTGAACACCGCCGATGAACGGGAGCTGACGGAGATCATCCGGGATTACGGCGAGGAAAAGTGGGCGGCCCGCATCGCGAAGATGATCTGCGAGCATCGGGCGGAAAAACCGCTGGAAACCACCTTTGACCTGGTGGCCGCGGTGGATGCCGCCATTCCGAAGGCGGTGCGCCGGAAGGAGGAGGGACACCCGGCCCGGCGGACCTTCCAGGCGGTCCGCATCGCGGTGAATGACGAGCTGAGCCCCCTGGATCAGGCGCTTTGCGACCTGGTGGACTGCCTGAAGCCGGGGGGGCGCCTCTGCGTCATTACCTTTCACTCCCTGGAAGACCGGCTGGTGAAGCGATGCTTCCAGCGGCTGCAGAACCCCTGCGTCTGCCCGCCGAAGGCTCCCATTTGCACCTGCGGGAGAAAGCCGGTGGTCCGGGTGCTGGGCGGGGGCGCCATCAAACCCTCCGAGGAGGAGATCAGCCGGAATCCACGGGCGCACAGCGCCAAAATGCGGGTGGCGGAGAAGCTGCCCGCGCCGGAAGGAGCGTAAACGGAATGCGGGTTTTGCTGGTGGAGGATGAAAAACGTCTGTCCGCGGCGCTGCGGAAGCTGCTGCAGCAGGAGCGGTACGAGGTGGACGCGGTCTATACCGGGCTGGACGGGCTGGACTATGCCCTGACCGGGAGCTACGACGCCATGATCCTGGACGTGATGCTCCCCGGCATGGACGGTTTTGAGGTGCTGCGCCGGGTCCGGGCGGAAAAAATGAGCCTGCCCGTGCTGATGCTGACCGCCCGGGGAGATGTTACGGACCGGGTGCGGGGGCTGGAAAGCGGCGCGGATTATTATCTGCCGAAGCCCTTTGACACGGCGGAGCTCATGGCCTGCCTGAAGACGATCACCCGAAGGGGCGGCGTGGCGCCTCAGATGACCCTGGGCGCGGGGGATGTGGAGCTGGTGCCCCAGGAGGCGCGGCTGAAATGTACGGCCACTGGCAAGGAAATCAGGCTGGGAGCAAAGGAATACCAGCTGATGGAGCTCTTTCTGCGTAACCCGGGGCAGATTCTGGAGAAGGAAACCATCCAGGAACGGGTCTGGGGGTACGACAGCGAGGCGGAGTACAATAATCTGGAGGTGTATATCTCCTTCCTGCGGAAAAAGCTGACCTTCCTGGGGTCGGCGGTCCGGATCAGGGTCAGCCGGGGCCTTGGGTACGCGCTGGAGGTGGAAGGATGATCCGGAAACTGCGCCTGCGCATGACGCTGCTGGTGATCAGCGTGCTGATCCTGGTATCCGTGGGCATTGTGCTGGGCATTTATGCGGTGAACAACCGGAATATCGTCACCCAGGCGGAGACGGCGCTGAATCTGCTGGCGGAGAACGGCGGCACCATTCCCGCCGGCGCGGGGATGCCGGGGGAACGGGACGCGCAGACGCCGCCGCCCAGGCCGGAGGGGACGGAAAACGGAGAGAGAGCGGACACGGGGACGCAGACCCCGCCGCCAAAGCCGGATGAGACGGAAAAGGAGGGTACGGCGGACGAGGCCCGCCGTGACGCTCCGCCGGACGGCCCGGGGAGGGAACCCTTCAGCCCGGGGACCGGGCGAAACGGTCCGGGCGCCTTCCGCGACCGCTCCATGAGCCTGGAGGAGGTCGCCAGCCTGTCCAATTCCTATACCCTGACGCTGGACGAGGAGGGGCAGATTATGTCCTGGACCAGCGACCGGGAAAACCTGTATGACCAGGAGACCCTGCAGCGTTTCGCGGATCAGGTGCTGGCGGACGGAAAGAGCGGGGGCCGGCAGGACACCCAGTTTTACCGGCTGCTGAGCGGGGAGGACGGGCGGAAGCTGATCGTGCTGGATGCCCGGCTGGAGCTGCAGGCGGGGCAGCGGGTGCTGCGGGCCACGGCCCTGGTGGCTGGGATCGCCTGCCTGCTGCTGAGCCTGGGCGCCTGGGCGCTGATCCGCCGGATGGTTCGGCCCGTGGAGGATGCCTTTGTCCGGCAGCAGCAGTTCGTCTGGGACGCCAGCCACGAGCTGAAGACCCCGCTGGCGGTGATCTCCGCCAACGCGGACGTGCTGGAAGGAGAAATCGGGGAGAATGAGTATCTGAAGTATATTCAGTCCGAGGTGCGGCGGACGGACGACCTGGTCCGGAATCTGCTGATCCTGGCCCGGCTGGACCGGGGCACAGGCAGCCAGGAAATGCGGGAGCTGGACCTCAGCGAGGCGCTGCTGGGGGTGCTGCTGCCCTTTGAAAGCACGGTTTTCGAGGCGGGCAAGACCCTGGAAACGGAGATTCAGGAAAATGTGCGCTGCACCGGGAATGAGGCCATGCTGCAGCAGCTGGCCGTGATCCTGCTGAGCAACGCGCTGAAATATTCCAATGACGGGGGCGCCATCCGGGTCAGGCTGAGCCGCAAAGCGCACGGCTGCGAGCTGCGGGTGGAGAACACGGGGGAAGGCATCGCCCCGAAGGATCTGGAGCGGATCTTTGACCGCTTCTACCGGACGGACGCCAGCCGGAACAGCGAAACCGGCGGGGAAGGGCTGGGCCTGGCCATCGCCCGCTCCATCGTGGAGCTGCACCGGGGAAAAATCCGGGCGGAGAGCGAGATGGACGGATGGACCCGGTTTATCGTGGAACTCGGATAAGGCAAAAGGAAAAGGAGACAGCCGGGCGGCTGCCTCCTTCCGGAAACAGGGGAGCGGGAAGCTCCTCTTTTTTTATTTCTGATGCTGGGCGTCCACCATGGCCTGTACCTTGGTGGGAAGGCCGAAGAGGGTGATGAAGCCCGCGGCGTCCTTCTGGTTGTAATCGCTGGCGCCGAAGGTGGCGATGTCCTCCGAGTAGAGGGAATAATCGCTCCACAGGCCGGCCTTGATGATGTTGCCCTTGTACAGCTTTAGCCGGACCTTGCCGGTGACATGCTCCTGGGTCTTGTCCACAAAGGCGGAAAGCGCTTCCCGCAGGGGGGAGAACCACAGGCCGTTGTAAACCAGCTCGGCAAAGGTGATGGAAAGCTTCTGTTTCTCATGCATGGTCAGCTTGTCCAGGCAGATGGATTCCAGCGCCTCATGGGCCTTGTACAGGATGGTGCCGCCGGGGGTTTCGTACACGCCGCGGCACTTCATGCCCACCAGCCGGTTCTCCACGATGTCGATGATGCCGATGCCGTTCTTTCCGCCCAGCTCGTTCAGCTTCAGGATGATCTCCTTGGCGGACATCTTCTCGCCGTCCAGCGCCACGGGGATGCCCTTCTCAAAATCCAGGGTGACATAGGTGGGCTCGTCCGGCGCGTCGATGGGGGAAACGCCCATCTCCAGGAAGCCGGGCTTCTCGTACTGGGGCTCGTTCCCGGTGTCCTCCAGGTCCAGCCCCTCATGGCTCAGATGCCAGAGGTTCTTGTCCTTGGAATAATTGGTTTCCCGGGTGATCTTCAGGGGAATGTTGTGCGCCTCGGCGTAATCGATCTCCTCGTCACGGCTCTGGATGGTCCACTCCCGCCAGGGGGCGATGATGGGCATGTTCGGGGCGAAATGCTTCACAGCCAGCTCGAAACGGACCTGATCGTTGCCCTTGCCGGTGCAGCCGTGGCAGATGGCGTCGGCGCCCTCCTTCAGGGCGATGTCCACCAGCCCCTTGGCGATGCAGGGACGGGCGTGGCTGGTGCCCAGGAGATAATCCTCGTACACGGCGCCGGCCTTCATGGTGGGGATGATGTACTCATCCACGTACTCGTCCGTCAGGTCCAGGATGTACAGCTTGGAGGCGCCGGTCTTCAGCGCCTTTTCCTCCAGACCGTCCAGCTCGCCCGCCTGGCCCACGTTGCCGGAGACGGCGATGATCTCGGGATTGTTGTAATTCTCCTTCAGCCAGGGGATGATGATGGATGTATCCAGCCCGCCGGAATAGGCGAGGACGACCTTCCTGATGTTTTCCTTGTTCATGCGAAAACCTCCTTCATAAAATGAGTACGCGGTGAAATATACACCTTTTATACATCCATGTCAAGGGATAATCGGAAAAAAACATGCATATTATACGCATAATCAATGTATAAATGAATATTTATAAAGCCTGAAGGAAGCTGGCAATAATCCGGCGGGAATTAGCCTCCACCTTGAAGGATACCTCCGGATGCCACTGAACCCCCAGGATCCACTGCCCGCCGGCGCCGCGGTAGGCCTCCGGGAACCCTTCCGCCGCCAGGGCTTCCGGCAGGAGCCCCTCCGCCAGCCGGTCCACCGCCTGGTGATGGAAGCTGTTGGTCATCAGCGTTTCCGCGCCGCCGTAGATCCGTGCCAGCGTGCCGCCCGGAAGCAGCCTGACGTCATGGCTCAGGCTGTGGCGGCCGTTTTTCTGATCATGATCCGCGCCGGGAAAGCGGGTGGGAATATCCTGCACCAGGGTGCCGCCCAGGGCCACGTTCAGGATTTGCATCCCGCGGCAGATGGCCAGGATGGGCAGCCGGGAACCGAGCACCTCCCGCAGGAGCGCCATCTCCATCCGGTCCCGGACCGGATCCAGGGGGCCGCACCGGGGCGTGGGCTCCTGCCCGTACAGGCGGGGATCCACATCCACCCCGCCGGAGAGAATCAGCCCGTCCAGCGTCTTGACCAGCGCGGGCAGGTGGGACAGGGGCGTGTCATAATGCAGCGTCACCAGGTCGGCGTTCAGGTAGTCGACCGCCCGAAGATAGCCCTCCGGCATGTACTCCTCGCCGCGGTCGTAGGAAAAATAAGGGGGAATCCCGATACGGGGTCTGGACATGAAAAAGCCTCTTTCCGCAAAAAAATGAAGGCCGCCCGCCGGACGGGCCAGCCGGAATCGGAACCATTCTCATTATAGCATCCACGGCGGACAAAAGGGAAGGAGAATTGCATTTTCCCTGTTTTTCCGGGCAGCTGAGCTAAAAAACAATTGACTTAGTAGGTTTAACATGATAAAGTGCGCTTGTCTGGGAAAGACAAATTTGTGAGGAAAGCAGGTAAAGAATCATGAAGAAAGCATTGTCCATCCTTCTGGCGCTGGCGCTGCTGCTGACCGCGGCGGTTTCCGCCCTGGCGGAAGAGCCGGAAGCCACCCCCATCGACAAGGAAGCCTTTGACGCGCTGCTGGCCAAGGGTCCTGTCGCGTCGGACGAAGCCATCGCGGACAGCGAGTGGGCGACCCGGGTGAAGAACGCGGGCGTGCTGCGCGTGGGCGGCACCCGTACCTCCTTCCTGTTCAGCCAGCTGGACGAGACGGATGAGAAGGTCCGCGGCTTTGACGCCGGGCTGTATCAGCTGCTGGCCCGGTACATCCTGGGGGACGAGAGCAAGTATGAGCTGACCCAGGTGACCTCCAGCACCCGGGAATCCGTGCTGCAGGAGGATCAGGTGGACGCGGTGTTCGCCACCTATTCCATCACCGAGGCCCGGGCGCAGGTGATTTCCTTCGCCGGCCCCTACTATGTGTCCCAGCAGGCGGTGCTGGTGAAGGCCGGCAATGAGGACATCACGGGCGTGGACGCGCTGGCGGGCAAGACTGTGGCGACTCAGGCGGGTTCCACCGGTCCCGCGATTCTGGCGGAATACGCGCCGGAAGCCATCGTGCAGGAGTTTGAAACCGACAACGAAGCCCGGGAGGCCGTGGTGCTGGGCCGGGCGGACGCCTATGTGACGGACTACACCCTGATCCTGAACTCCATCGTGAAGAATCCGGGCCAGTATCAGATCGCGGGCGACGTGTTCGGCCCGGAGGACAGCTACGGCATCGGCGTGCCGCTGGACAGCGACGGCGTGGCCTTCATCAACGGCTTCCTGGCGCAGGTTGAGGACAGCGGCCTGTGGGCGGAGCTGTGGCAGGTTTCGCTGGGCAACCGGACCGGAATTGACACCGCGCCGGAAGCCCCCGCCATCGAGGACTGACCGCTTCCCGGCCGGCATATTCCGGCCGGAGGAATCTGCCGGGGCTTTCGGGCACCCGCCTGACCGCTCCGGAAAAGCATACGCATTGGGGCCTTCACGGCGCTGCGCGCCGGAAGGCCCCCTTTGGAGGTTTTTGGCATGAGCGTTTCCGCGCTTTGGGATCAGTATGGCAGCCAGTACCTGCTGGCCCTGCTGACCACCTGGAAGCTGACCGCCCTGAGCTTTGGCCTGGCCTTCGCGCTGGGCATCCTCATCACCGTGGCCCGGGTCGGCCCCATCCGGCCCCTGCGCCGGTTTGGGGACTTCTATGTCCAGATATTCCGGAACATTCCCGGCGCCGCGCTGCTGATTCTGCTGGTCTACGCTCTGCCGTACCTGAAGGTGCTTTTTGCCTATGAAACCTGCGTGCTGATCGCCACGACGCTGATTCCCTCCGCCTTCTGCTCCGAGTACCTGATGAGCGGCATGAACATGATCGACCGGGGGCAGATTGAGGCGGCGCGGGCCCTGGGCATGCGCTTCTTCCAGATCATCCGGCGGATCGTGATTCCCCAGGCGCTGCGCTTCTCCGTGCTGCCCATGACGAATCTGATGGTGGCCACGATGCTGACCACCTCCCTGGGGTCTCAGGTGCCGCTGAATCCCAGGGAACTGACCGGACTGGTCTCCTACATCAACACCCACGCCACCGGCGGCGTGACCGCCTTTGTGATCTCCGCGGCCTTCTACTGCGGAACGGCCCTGCTGATCGGCCTGGCGGGCAGCCGGATTGACCGGAAAGTGAGGATTCTGCGATGAGCAAGACGAAGAAACCTTCCATCCGGGATTATCTGTATGAGCCGCCGGGCCCGCGGACCCGGACATGGATCCGGGTCGGAACCGCGCTGGCCCTGGGGCTGATCGCGGCGCTGGTTTACGCGGTGATTCACCAGTTTGCGGTCACGGGGCAGCTGAAGGCGAAATACTGGTCCTTCTTCTCCCGGTGGACCACCTGGCGGTTCATCGGGCAGGGCCTGCTGACCACGGTGGAGGTGGCGCTGACGGCGGCGGCCATTACCTTCGCGGCGGGATTCCTGCTGATGCGGGGCCGCCTGAGCCGGCACGCCATCCTCTGGCGCCTCAGCGCGGGGCTGATTTCCTTCACCCGCGGCGTGCCCACGCTGCTGTTTATCTACTTCTTCTTCCTGGTGGTGCCCAGGACGGGCGTCAAACTCAGCGCCTTCTGGAAAATCGCCCTGCCGGTGGCGATCTCCGCCTGCGGCGTGGTGGCGGAGGCTTTTCGCGGCGGCGTCAACGCCGTGCCCCGGGGGCAGCGTGAGGCGGCGCTGAGCCTGGGCATGACGGAGCGGCGCGCCTTTTACCGGATCCTCTTTCCCCAGGCCTTCCGGTACATCATCCCCACGCTGATCGCGGAGCTGGTCATCGTGCTGAAGGATACCACCTTCGCCTACATCGTCTCCTGCGCGGACCTGATGCAGAACGCGCGGGTGCTGATCTCCAATTATGACGCGCTGGTTTCCACCTACCTGGTGGTGGCGGTGATCTATATTCTGATCAATTACGGTCTGAACAGGCTTTCCGAAAACCTGGCCGGACGGGAGAGCAGGAGGAAAACGGCATGAGCGAACATCCCGTGATTGAGCTGAGGCATGTGGAGAAACACTTTGGGGAACTGCACGTGCTGAAGGATATCAACCTGTCCGTGGCCCGGGGAGAAGTGGTGGTGGTCATCGGCCCCTCCGGCAGCGGCAAATCCACCCTGTGCCGGACCATCAACCGGCTGGAAACCATCGACAGCGGGGAAATCCGGATCGACGGGGAGCGGATCCCCCGGGAAGGGAAAAACCTGGCCCGGCTGCGGAGCCAGATCGGCATGGTGTTTCAGAGCTTTAACCTCTTTCCCCACCGGACCGTGCTGGACAACGTGACCATCGCGCCGGTGGACGTGCTGCGGATCCCGAAAAAGCAGGCCCGGGAGGAAGCCCTTCGCCTGCTGGAGCGGGTGGGGGTCGGCGATCAGGCGCGCAAGGTGCCCGCCCAGCTCAGCGGGGGCCAGCAGCAGCGGGCGGCCATCGCCCGGGCCCTGGCCATGCATCCGAAGGCCATGCTTTTTGATGAGCCCACCAGCGCGCTGGATCCGGAGATGATCGGCGAGGTGCTGAACGTCATGACGGAGCTGGCCCGGGAAGGGATGACCATGCTGGTGGTGACCCATGAGATGAATTTCGCCCGCCGGGTGGCCAGCCGGGTGATCTTTATGGAAAACGGCAGCATCCTGGAGGAGGGAAGCCCGGAAAGCTTTTTTACTCATCCCCAGACCCAGCGGGCCCAGGCCTTCCTGCAGTCCATTCAGGATCATTGAGAAAAGGACGCCTTGCCGTCCGCCTCCGGATATCCGGAGGCTTTTTTCATCTGGCCGCCCGCCGGCGGCACGGAATCCGGTGGTTGATTTTTCCCGCCTTTAGCGATATCATACATATGATATGCTTTTTTGGGAACGGACGCGCGGGGGAGGGAACCGAGAATGCTGGAATGCTGCCTGCTGGGAACCGGCGGCACGCTGCCCATGCCGGGGCGGGCGCTTTCCTCGCTGTATGTCCGGGTGAACGGCCGCGCCATGCTGGTGGACTGCGGGGAAGGAACCCAGGTGGGCATCCGCCGGCTGGGCTGGGGGTTCCGGTGCCTGGAGGGGCTGGTGCTGACCCATTTTCACGGGGATCACTGCACGGGGCTGGCCGGGCTGCTCCTGAGCCTGGAAAAGGCGGGAAAGACGGAAGCCTTCGACATCTACGGCCCGGCGGGGCTGAAGCGGGTGGTGGAAGGCCTCTGCGTCATCGTGCCGAAGCTGAGCTATCCGGTGCGGCTGCATGAGTTTCCGCCGGAGGGGCGCGGGTTCGAGCTCATCGGGCTGGACATCCGGGCCTTTCCGGTGAATCACGGGATGCCCTGCTACGGCTTCCGGATGACGCTGCCCCGGAAAGGGGTATTCGATCCCCAAAAAGCCAAGGCGCTGAAGGTGCCTGTCCGGGACTGGAAAACCCTGCAGCAGGGGGAAAGCGTCCGGGTGGGGCTTCGCCGGGTGTGCCCGGAGGAGGTCATGGGGGAAGCCCGGAAGGGCATCTCCCTGGTGTTCTCCACGGACACACGCCCCTGCGAGACGCTGCAGAAATATGCGTCGGAGGCGGATCTGGCGATCCTGGAGGGCATGTACGCCGAGGAGGAGAAGCTGCCCCAGGCGCTGAAGAACCACCATATGCTGTTCCGGGAGGCGGCGGAGACCGCCCGGGACGCGGGAGCGCACCAGCTGGTACTGACCCATTTCAGCACCAGCCTGGATGAGCCGGAGGAGGGCCTGCCGACCGCCCGGGCGATTTTTCCCGAAACGGCCGCGGGCCGGGACGGCATGATCCTGACTCTGCGGTATCCCAAAGACCGGGAGCCCGCGGCGGTGGAATACAGGCAGAAGGAAGACTGGTGGGCGGACGGCTGTGAGGACGGCTGACGCCTTTACGCGTAAAGATAACGGAATGGAAGCGAAAGCACCGAAAGAAAGGACGCGCATGGATCGTTTTGTGCTGAAGGCCCCCTATGAAGCTTCCGGTGACCAGCCGGAAGCCATCGCCGCGCTGGCGGAGGGCGTGCGGAAGGGCATGAAGGAACAGATTCTGCTGGGGGTCACCGGCAGCGGGAAAACCTTCACCATGGCCTCCGTCATCGAAAAGGTGCAGAAGCCCACCCTGGTCATCGCCCATAACAAGACGCTGGCCGCCCAGCTGTGCAGCGAGCTGAAGGCCTTCTTCCCGGACAGCCGGGTGGAATACTTCGTCAGCTATTATGATTATTATCAGCCGGAGGCCTACATCGCCTCCTCGGACACCTATATCGAGAAGGACGCCTCCATCAACGACGAGATCGACCGCATGCGCCACAGCGCCACGGCGGCCCTGCGGGAGCGGAAGGACGTCATCATCGTGGCCTCTGTCAGCTGCATATACTCCATGGGGGATCCCAGCGAGTACGAGGGCATGATGCTTTCCCTGCGGCCGGGCATGCGGGTGGAGCGGAGCGCCCTGCTGCGCTCCCTGATCGACATCCAGTACGAGCGGAACGACGTGGAGTTCGCCCGGGGAACCTTCCGGGTCAAGGGGGATACCATCGAGGTGATTCCCGCCGGGGAGCACGAAAAGGCCCTGCGCATCGAGCTCTTCGGGGACGAAATCGACCGCATCTGCGAGATCGACGCGGTCAGCGGGCATGTGCTGGCGACCCTGGAGCACGCGGCGCTGTTTCCCGCCACCCATTACGCCACGGATCCGGCCCACCTGGAGGCTCATATCGGGGACATCGAGGCGGACCTGCAGCAGCGAATCGCGGAGTTCGAGGCCCAGGGGCGGCTGCTGGAGGCGCAGCGCATCGCCCAGCGCACTCGGTATGACATCGAGATGATGCGGGAGATCGGCTACTGCCAGGGCATCGAAAACTACAGCCGGTACTTCGACGGCCGGAAGCCGGGCGAGGCGCCCTACACGCTGCTGGACTACTTCACCGGGGACTTTCTGACCCTGATTGATGAAAGCCATGTGACGGTGCCCCAGATCCGGGCCATGTACAACGGGGACCGGGCGAGAAAGGAAGTGCTGGTGGACTACGGCTTCCGCCTGCCCTCCGCCTTTGACAACCGCCCCCTCCTTTTCAACGAGTTTGAGGAGCGGATCGGCCAGGTGATCTATGTTTCCGCTACGCCGGGCCCCTACGAGACCGGGCGGGCGGAGCAGACGGTGGAGCAGATTATCCGACCCACCGGCCTGCTGGACCCGAAGGTGATCCTGCGGCCGGCGACGGGGCAGATCGATGACCTGGTGGGCGAAATCCGCCAGGTCACGGCCCGGAAGGAACGGGTGCTGGTCACGACCCTGACCAAGCGCATGGCGGAAAGCCTGACGGAGTACCTGAAGGAGCTGGAGATCCGGGTCCGGTACCTGCACAGCGACATCCTGACCATCGAGCGGACCCGCCTGCTGCGGGACCTGCGGCTGGGTGAGTACGACGTGCTGGTGGGCATTAACCTGCTGCGGGAGGGGCTGGACCTGCCGGAGGTGGCCCTGGTGGCCATCCTGGACGCGGACAAGGAAGGCTTCCTGCGGTCGGAGACCTCCCTGGTCCAGACCATCGGCCGGGCGGCCCGGAATGTGGACGGCCGGGTCATTCTCTACGGCGATACGCTGACGGAGAGCATGGAGAAGGCCATGACGGAGACCAACCGCCGCCGGGCCATCCAGGAAGCGTACAACGAGGCCCACGGCATCACGCCGGAAAGCGTGCGGACAGCCATCCGGAACGTGCTGGAAATCACGAAGAAGGTGGAGGAAACCTCCGGGCAGGCGCTGACGGAGGAGGAGCTGGAAGCCCTGACCCGGCAGATCGAGGAGGAGATGCTCTCCGCCGCGAAAGAGCTGGAATTCGAACGGGCCGCGAAGCTGCGGGACCGCCTGCTGGAGCTGCGGGGGGAAGCCCCCATGAAGGACGATACCCAGCAGAAACGGCACAGCCGGCGGGAACGGACCCGCAAGAGCGGATACTGAGCCGGCCGCGGCGAGCGGCCCCGGCCAAAGAAGGAGCGAAGAAACCCATGAAACGGAAACAGGGCCCCTGGATGATCCTGACCCCCATTCTGCTGGCGCTGCCCATGGCGGCGGCGCTGGCCTTCGCCGCCATCCGGTACGGCGAAACCCTTCAAAATCTGATCCATGTGGCGATCAAACTGGCGGTGATCAAATGAGCAAAGTGAAAATGCCCGCGGGGGCGTGGCACATCCCCGCGGCGCTGCTGGCGGTGTTGCTGACGGTGACCCTCTGGGGGACGCAGCTGGGTCTGTTCGGCCTGCGCGGGCTGACCTCCGTGAGCCTGCATGAGCGGGTGTCCCTGGACCGGAGCGCGGTGGATCTGCAGATGAAGCGGATCCGTGAGGGCGTGGACGCCCTGGGGGCGGAATACGGTTTTTCCGCGGAGCCGGTGGCGGAAGCGGTGACCAGGGAGCAGGTGGAGGCGCTGGACCGCCAGGTGACAGCCTGGTGGACCGGGCTGTTCGCCACGGGAGAGATGACGGACGCGCCGGTCTTCACGGCCGATGTACAGGAAATCCTGCGGGCGGATACCGCCTTCATGGAGGGACTGAATCCCCTGATGGTGAACAACACCCTGGAGACCATCGAAAACCGGATCAGCGAGACGGTCCGGAAAACGGCGGTCCTGTTCCGGGATCAGCTGGTGAACGCCGGCCTGCAGCGGGTCAGGGGATCCGTCAACCTGCCCCAGGCCATGGAGCTGCTGCGCCAGGTTCCCCTGGTCTGCGGCCTGGCCAGCCTGCTGCTGGCGGGCCTGATCGCCCTGATGATGAGCCGGAAGATTCAGACCGCGGGCCAGTATATTGGCGGCGCCCTGTCCGGCTGCGGACTGCTGATGCTGCTGACGCTGATCCTGATGAAAACCATGAACCTGCGGGGCATGATCGGGGAGGCCTCCCAGGCGCTGGAGGCGCAGTACAGCCATCTGGCCCGGATTCTCAGCCTGGAGGTCATGGGGGCCGCCGCGGCGGCGCTGATCCTGGGCGGGCTGCTCATGGCCTGGGCCGCGCGGACCCGGCGGAGGGCCGCATGACGCGGATCCGGGTGCATCACACCCTGCGGAGCCCGAAGATTCCCCGGAAGCTGACCCTGGCCGTGGCCGCGGATCTGCATACGGCGCCCTTTGACGACGTGATGCCGGACCTGGCGGCAGCGGACGCCATCCTGGTGCCCGGGGACCTGGTGAACCGGCACCGGAGGCAGTACCGGGAAGCGGCCCGCTTCCTGCGGGAGGCGCCAAAGGCCGCGCCGGTGTTCTATTCCCTGGGGAACCATGAGCGGAAATGCGCCTACCGGGAGGAATGGATGCGCCTGGTGGCGGACAGCGAGGTAACCCTGCTGGATGACGCCAGCGTTGATTTTGAGGGCATCCGTATCGGGGGCCTGTCCAGCCAGCCTTACGGCCTGGCGAACCGGGATTTCCTGGATGCCTTTGAGCGGGAGCAGGGGTACAGGCTGCTGATGTGCCACCATCCGGAGATGTGGCGGGACTACGTCCGGGGGAGGGACATTGACTTCACCATCTGCGGGCACGCCCACGGCGGGCAGATTCAGATCCGTGGGCAGGGCCTTTACGCGCCGGGGCAGGGCTTCTTTCCGAAGCTGACCCACGGCCTGCATGACGGGGGCCGGATGATGATTTCCCGGGGCATGACCAACGGCGCCCGCTTTCCGCGGATCAACAATCCCTGTGAGCTGATTATCCTGCATCTGGAACCGGAGGAGGAAGGAACATGACGAAGGAAGACATCCAGCTGCTGACGGACTGGTTTGACAAAAATCAGAACCATCAGATCACCTTCCTGGAGAAGGAAGCCATCAAGCTGATGATCCGGAAGGCGGGCACCGTGGGCGAACTGGTGGAAACCGTGCTCAAAATGCTGAGAAACCAGGGGTAATCCATCCCCGGGCCCTGAGGAAAAGTCCGGCGGCCGCGGCAGACGCGAAGTCATAGACTGCGCCTATGACAAACCATTCAGCCCTTGTATTGGACAAGGGCTTTTTTTCGTGCTATCATGGCCCCAATCCGAAGGAGAGAGGGGGCTCAGCCATGAGGGAAACCGGAAAAATCCGCCGCCGCATCGCCGTGCTGCTGAGCAGAAACCGAATGTGACGCGGTTGTTTTTCGATTGTTTTCCCCGGCCGCGCGGATTGCAATCCGGCCGGAAAGAGGCTATACTGCCATTATCCCATGAAACGGTCAAGCATAAGGAGGAAAGAAAGATGAAGAAGTTTGCTGCTCTGCTGTGTGTTGTGGCTCTGCTGGTGTGCGGGCTCGGAAGCGCCCTGGCGCTGACCATCGCGCTGCCCAATGACGCGACGAACGAGGGCCGTGCCCTGCTGCTGCTGCAGGCCAACGGCGTGATCACCCTGAACGAGGAAGCGGGCATCACCGCCACCAAGGCGGACATCATTGAAAACCCCCTGGGCATCGAGTTCCAGGAAGTGGAAGCGGCCATGGTGCCCAACGTGCTCCTGGACGTGGATTTCGGCATCATCAACGGCAACTACGCGCTGGCGGCCGGCATCCTGGACAAGGCCCTGCTGTTTGAGAACAGCGAGAGCCCCTATGTGAACGTGGTCTCCGTCAAGGCCGAGAACGCGGACACCCCTGAAGCCAAGGCCCTGGCCGCCGCGGTGCTGAGCCAGCAGGTGGTGGACTTCTTCTCTACCTACACCAACGGCGCCATCGCCACCATCGACAATCCCACGGACGGCTATGATCCCGACGTGGATTACGAAGCCCTGAAGGGCAGCACCATCAAGGTGGTCTGCACCCTGGATCCCCACAGCTACGTGCTGGACATCGCCAAGGAAATCCTGGCGGCCAAGGACATCACCCTGGAGTACACCGTCGTGGATGATTACATCACCCCGAACACCATCGTGGACGCCGGTGACGCCTTCGCCAACTTCTTCGCCCACGCCCCCTATCAGGAGAACTTCAACGAGGAAAATGGCACCAACCTGACCACCATTGCGGGCGTCCATGTGGAGCCCATGGGCCTGTACGCGGGCAAGAGCGCTGATCTGAGCCTGCTGGGCATCCAGTAAACCGATCAAAAAAACCAGGGAGGACCGGATGGGATGCATCCGGTCCCCTTTTTTTGATTGCGCTTTTCCCCGCGGACGGATATAATAGGCGCGGACCGGTTCCAACAAAGGACGGGATGGAGGAGAAGGCATGATCGAGCTGAGAAATCTGTCGAAGCATTTTACGACCCTGGACGGGCCGGTGGACGCGCTTCGACATATCAATCTGACGATCCATGATGGGGATATTTACGGGATCATCGGCATGAGCGGCGCCGGGAAGAGCACCCTGGTCCGCTGTATCAACATGCTGGAGCGCCCCACGGAGGGGACGGTGCTGCTGGACGGGCAGGATCTGGGCACCCTGAAGGAAAAGCAGCTGCGGGAGATGCGACGGAAGGTCACCATGATTTTTCAGAGCTTCAACCTGCTGATGCAGCGCACCTGCCTGCAGAACATCATGCTGCCGCTGAAGCTGGCCGGCGTGCCGGACGCGGAGGCGAAAAAGAAGGCCAGGGAGCTGCTGGAGCTGGTGGACCTGCCGGATAAGGCCAATTCCTATCCCGCGCAGCTGTCCGGCGGCCAGCAGCAGCGGATCGCCATCGCCCGGGCCCTGGCGACGGAGCCCTCGGTGCTGCTGTGCGACGAGGCCACCTCGGCCCTGGACCCCAAAACCACCCACGCGATTCTGGAGCTGATCCGGGATATCAACCGGAAAATGAAAATCACGGTCATTGTGATTACCCACCAGATGAGCGTGGTGCAGGAGATCTGCAGCAAGGTCGCCATCCTGGAGAACGGGGAAGTGGTGGAGGAAGGGGAAGTCAGCGAGGTGTTCTCCAACCCGAAGACCCGGGCCAGCCGGAACCTGATTTATCCGGAGATGGCGGACAACGAGAACCTGCTCTCCGACAGCGGGCAGCGGATCCGCATCATTTTCAACGGGAAACAGCCCTCCCAGGAGCCCCTGATCGCGAAGATGGCAGTCCAGACCGGGATCCTGCCCAGCATCGTCGGCGCGTCCACGCGGACGGTGGGAGGAAACGCGTATGGCTATATGCTGCTGGATGTGCCCGGATCCCCGGAGGATATGGCGAAAATCGTGTCCTATCTGAACGCGATTCCGGACATCATTGTGCAGGTGGAAGCTGAGTACACCGGAGAGGGGGCCAGGGCATGAATTTCACAAGCGCGTTTACCCCGGAAAGACTGCAGGAAGCCTGGACCTGTCTGCTGAACGAGTTTCCCTTTGCGGTCTGGGAAACGGTCTATTCCACCCTGGTGGCGACCTTCTTCGCCATTCTGCTGGGGCTGCCCCTGGGCATCATCCTGGTCACCGGGGAGAAGAAGGGCATCCGCCCCCTGCCCGGCCCGCTCATGAGCTTCCTGAACGTGCTGATCAACCTGCTGCGTTCGGTGCCCTTCATCATCCTGATGGTGATGGTCATCCCCCTGACCCGGGTGATCGTGGGTACCTCCGTGGGGACGGTGGCTTCCATCGTTCCCCTGGCCATCGCCGCCTTCCCCTTCATCGCGCGGCTGGTGGAAAGCAGCCTGCGGGAAGTGAACCCCAACATCATTGAGACCGCCCAGGCCATGGGCGCCACCCCGATGCAGGTCATCTGCCGGGTGATGCTGCCGGAAAGCGTGCCGAGCCTGATCACCAATTTCACCCTGGCCATTACAACCATCATGGGCTATACGGCTATGAGCGGCGCGGTGGGCGGCGGCGGCCTGGGCAAGCTGGCCCTGGCCTACGGCTATCAGCGGTACCGCTACGCGGTGCTGTATCTGGCGGTGATCGTGCTGGTGCTGATCACCCAGGTGATTCAGTCCTTCGGCACCTGGCTGGCCAGAAAGACCGACAAACGGCTGAAGAATAAGTAGAACCCCTTGACATATAAGGGTTTACCCGGTATAATGCAACCCGTCCTGAAGAGGGATATTTGAGCGCACCTTCCGCGACCGCGGCCAGGTGCGCCTTGATTATGAAATGGAGTGGATCATCATGGCGGAAGAGAAAACAACGATCTTGACCGAAAGCGGCAAAAAGAAGCTGGAGGAACAGCTGGATTACCTGATTTCCGTCCGGCGGAATGAGGTCAGCGAGCAGATTGCCATCGCCCGCGGCTTTGGGGACCTGAGTGAAAACGCGGAGTATGACGAGGCCAAGAAGGAGCAGGCCAAGGTGGAGGCGGAGATCACCCGCCTGCAGGCCACCATCCGGACGGCTACCGTGGTGGCGGACGATGAGATCACCACCGACAAGGTTTCCATCGGCACCATCGTGAAGGTCAAGGACATGGACGAGGGCGAGGTCGTGGAGTACGCCATCGTGGGCGCCAATGAAGCCGATCCCTTCGAAAACAAGATCTCCGTGGAAAGCCCGGTGGGCGAGGGCCTGCTGAACGCGAAGAAGAATCAGACCGTTTCCATCGTTGTTCCCGCCGGCACCCTGCGCTACAAGGTGATGGGCATCCGCAAGATTTAACCATTCCCGGAGGCGCGCCCTCCGGATGCGGGACGCCCCGGCGAAGGCCGGGGCGATCAAAGAAAAGAACAGTTGGAGAAATCGATGTCAGAGAATATCAGGACTGCTCAGGAGCTGAGCGAACAGGAACAGATTCGGCGGGAGAAGCTGCAGGCGCTGCAGGCGGCGGGGAAGGATCCTTATCAGATCCGCCGCTTTGACACGGATCATCACTCCGCGGAGATCCGGGAGCATTTTGCGGAGCTGGAGGGCCGGGAGGTCACCATCGCGGGCCGGCTCATGTCCAAGCGCGTCATGGGCAAGGCTTCCTTCTGCCATGTGCAGGATCTGCAGGGGACCATCCAGGTCTATGTGGCCCGGGACATCATCGGGGAGGAATCCTACGCCGCCTTCAAGAAGGACGACATCGGCGACATCGTGGGCGTCAAGGGCACCGTTTTCCAGACGAAGACGGGGGAGACCAGCGTGCACGCGGAAAGCTTCACGCTGCTGTCCAAATCCCTGAAGCCCCTGCCTGAGAAGTTCCACGGGCTGACGAACGTGGATCTTCACTACCGCCAGCGCTATGTGGATCTGATCATGAATCCGGAAAGCAAGGACACCTTCATCAAGCGCAGCCGGATCATCAGCGCTATCCGCCGCTACCTGGACGCCCAGGGCTTCATGGAAGTGGAGACCCCCATGCTGGTGGCCAACGCCGGCGGCGCCGCGGCCCGGCCCTTTGAGACCCACTTCAACGCCCTGGACGAGGATTTCCGCCTCCGCATCAGCCTGGAGCTGTATCTGAAGCGCCTGATCGTGGGCGGCCTGGAGCGGGTCTACGAAATCGGCCGCGTCTTCCGGAATGAGGGCCTGGACACCCGGCACAATCCGGAGTTCACCCTGATGGAACTGTATCAGGCCTATACGGATTACCACGGCATGATGGACCTGACCGAGAACATGTACCGCTACGTGGCGCAGGAAGTCCTGGGCACCACCACCATCGTGTACAACGGGGTGGAGATGGATCTGGGCAAGCCCTTTGCCCGCGTCACCATGAAGGACGCGGTGAAGCAGTATTCCGGCGTGGACTTCGACCAGATCCACACCCTGGAGGAAGCCCGGCAGGCCGCGAAGGAGCATCACATCGAATACGAAGAGCGGCACAAGAAGGGGGACATCCTGAATCTCTTCTTCGAAGCATATGTGGAGGAGCACCTGATTCAGCCCACCTTCGTCATGGATCACCCGGTGGAGATTTCCCCGCTGACCAAGCGGAAGCCCGAGGATCCGGACTACGTGGAGCGCTTCGAATTCTTCATGAACGGGTGGGAAATGGCCAACGCTTACTCCGAGCTGAACGACCCCATCGATCAGCGGGCCCGCTTCGCCGCCCAGGAAGAGCAGTTTGCCCAGGGCGATGAGGAAGCCAACCACACGGATGAGGATTTCCTGAACGCGCTGGAGATCGGCATGCCCCCCACCGGCGGCATCGGATACGGCATTGACCGGATGTGCATGCTGCTGACCGACAGCGCCGCCATCCGGGACGTGCTGCTGTTCCCCACCATGAAGCCCGTCTGAGTCCGGACAGCGGCAGTCCCATAGACAGAATGAAGCATCATAAAACCCCGCCATCGGAGCCAGTCACGCCGATGGCGTTTTTTTGATCGTGCCCATCCGTTGACAATGGGCGCCTGTGAGGGGGATCCGCAAAATGACCATATCTGAAAGGCTTGCGGCGTTCGCCAGCGAGAAGTACAGGGATTTTCAAAGCAAACTGGTTCCCGGCATTCCAAAGGAAACGATGCTGGGGGTTAAAACGCCTGATCTGCGACGGATCGCGAAAGAAATCCGGGGAACAGAAGAGGCGGAGGCGTTTCTTGCGGAACTTCCGCACAGATACTATGAGGAAAACCAGGTGCATTTCTTCCTGATCGCGATGATCCGAGATTTCGATGAATGCGTCAAGGCTGTGGAAATCTTCCTGCCGTATGTGGACTGCTGGCCGGTATGCGATCAGCAGGCTGTTTTGAGTGAATTATGCGAAAAACCACTTGACTAATATGCCGTTTCAGTGTAAACTCTAACTAGGTAAAACCAGTTGATCATACTGGTTTGGGCTGGTCGGAAGCCCCAGGTCCAACCTTCTTGGCGGGGGGACTCCCCGCTATTTTTATACGGATAGAAGGCGATTACGGATATGCGGGAATTGAGTATTTTTGTGGATGAGAGCGGGGATTTTGGAGTCTATGAGAAGCATGCCCCATCAAGTGCAAGGAATTTGTTGATTAATGAGCGTTTTGCGTTACCGCGGCAGCCGGCTTTGGCTGCTGCGATTTTGTCTGCTGAGGAAGACAGAAAAAGCCGGAAAAAATTGACCTGAGACAGATTTCATGGCATAATCATTTAGATAAAGACAGGGTATCTGTTCAGTCGTCCCATCCTTCAACCAGCGCAAGAGCAGTGCCATTTCGCAGGGAAAGACAGGCATCAAAAGAAGAGATGCCATGACGCACCGCTGTTGAGATGAAGCTCAGCACACGTGCAAATTGTTCGGCACCTTTCTCGGTTCTGAAGCATCCGGATCCGGAACATGTTCCTCAACCAGATCTGGTCTGCGGTCAGTTTTCATCCCGGTTCCTTTATGACCGGGTTGTCCGCCCTGCTCCTTACCGCTCTTCCCGCGAAGATTCTTCGGCGCTGGTTTCTCCAGCCGATCTTCGGACGGTGGCTTGGAACTGTTGTTGCTGTTCTTCTTGTGCGTCAGTTCCTCGATCCGAGCGGTTAGCTTCGCTATTGCTCTGTCAGTGCGGCTATCTGCGCATCCTTGGCGGCGTTCGATTCGTTCAGTATTCTGATTTGCTCTATCAGCATTTGCAGCAGCTCGGACTGATCCACTTCGAACACCTCCATCCCTTGATTTCCTTATGATAGAAGTATTCGACCTACGGTTTTGGGGATCCTTTTGGTAAAATGTTACATTTTTATTACTAGTTATGCGACTGAACAGTTACGAATAAAAAAGAACCAGCAAAGCAGGGAGCCGGGAAAAACCGACTCCCTGAAACGCTTTTCACTGCTATGACCGCCGCGACGGAAGGGAAGGTGACGGAAATGGAACGGCTGCGGTGCGTGGTGGAACGGATCACGTATCAGAACGAACAGAACGGGTATTCCGTCATCAAATGTACCGCCAGGGGATACAGCGATCTCATTACCGCCGTGGGCATGATGCCGGAGGTTCACGCGGGGGCGGTGCTGCTGCTTGAGGGAAACTGGAAGGTGGACGCCAGATACGGCAGGCAGTTTGCCATTGAATCTTTCGAGGAAACGATGCCGGCCACCGTCCACGGGATCGAGAAATACCTGGGATCGGGGCTGGTGAAGGGGATCGGCCCCAAGTTCGCCCGGCGCATCGTACAGGCATTCGGCGAAGAAACCCTGAACGTTATCGAAGACCGCCCGGAGGAGCTGGCCCGGGTGCCCGGCATCGGGCAGACCCGGGTGGAGATGATCAGGAAATCCTGGGCCGAGCAGAAGGAAATCAAGAACATCATGCTCTTTTTGCAGGGGCATGACGTGAGCACCGCCCACGCCACGAGGATTTACAAGCAGTACGGAGCGGACAGCGTGCAGGTGGTGCAGGAGAATCCCTACCGCCTCGCGGACGATATCTGGGGCATCGGATTTAAAACGGCGGACACCATCGCCGGGAAGCTGGGCTTCGAAAAGAGCGCCCCCGTGCGGCTGCGCAGCGGCCTGATCTACACCCTGAACAAGCTGGCGGAGGAGGGGCACTGCTACGCCGTCCGGGATCAGCTGCTGGAGACGGGAGCCAGGCTGCTAGAGGCGGAGGCCGCGGCCCTTTCGGAGACGCTGGACGAAATGATCCAGGCGGAGGACGTGATCGTCACCCCCATTCCGGATACCGAGGATTTCGCCATTTATCTTCCGCCCCTCTTCTACTCGGAAACAGGGGTTCAGAACCGGCTGAGGAGCATCCGCGAAGGAAGCCCGGTCCGGCCGGTGCAGACGCAGATGGAGACGGAAGAAGACATCGAGTATGACGAGGTGCAGCGCCAGGCCATCGAAACCGCCAGAACCAGCAAGATCATGATCCTGACAGGGGGGCCGGGCACCGGCAAGAGCACGACCACCATGGGCATTATCCGCGCCTTCCGGGGCATGCGGATCCTGCTGGCGGCGCCTACGGGCCGGGCGGCGAAGCGCCTGTCCGAGGTGACCGGGATGGAGGCGAAAACCATCCACCGCCTGCTGGAATTCAAGCCGCCGGAGGGCTACCGCCGGAGGGAGGACAATCCCCTGGAGGGGGACCTGCTGATCGTCGACGAGTGCTCAATGGTGGATATCGTGCTGATGTACGCCCTGCTGCGGGCGGTTCCGGATTCCATGCGGCTGATCCTTGTGGGGGACGTGGACCAGCTGCCTTCCGTCGGCGCGGGAAACGTGCTGCGGGACATGATCGCCAGCGGTGTGTTTCCCGTGGTAACCCTGACAAAGATTTTCCGCCAGGCGGCGACCAGCAGGATCATCACCAACGCCCATCGGATCAACCACGGGGAATATCCCGATCTGTCCAACGGAAAGGGAACGGACTTCTTTTTTCAGGGATCGGAGGATCCGGAGAAGGCCGCGACCCTGATCGTGGATCTGGTCAGAAACCGGCTGCCCCGGTATTACGGCACGGACCCCCAGGCCATCCAGGTGCTGACCCCCATGCAGCGCGGGGCGGTGGGCGCGGTGAATCTGAACCAGCTGCTGCAGGCCGCCGTCAATCCGGCTGCTCCGGGAAGCCCTGGCGGCGCGGCGCCCGAGCTGCGCCGGGGCGGATACGCCTTCCGGCCCGGGGACAAGGTGATGCAGATCCGGAACAACTATGAAAAGGAAGTATTCAACGGCGACATCGGCACCATCCAGCGCATGGACACGGATGAAAGAACACTGACTATCCTCTTCGACGACCGCAGCGTGCTATATGACGCGGCGGAGCTGGATGAGATCGTGCTGGCCTACGCCACGACGGTGCATAAAGCCCAGGGAGCGGAATATCCCATCGTGGTGATGCCCGTCATGATGACCCACTTCACCATGCTCCAGCGCAACCTGCTTTACACGGGGGTTACGCGGGCCAGGAAGGCTCTGGTACTGGTGGGGGAGAAAAAGGCCGTCGCGTACTGCGTCAAAAACGTGACGGTGGACGGGCGCAACACCCTGCTGGCGGAACGGCTGGCCGGAAAGACGGCCCCGTCGCCGGTCCTTTCCCTGCCGCCCTCCGCCGCGAACGCCCACCGGTACGTCTGCTTTGACGTGGAGACGCCCAACGCCAGGAACGACCGCATGAGCGCCATCGGCATCTCCGTGGTGGAGAACGGACGGATTACAGAGGAGTTCTTCAGCTACGTCAATCCGGAAGAACCCTTTGATTCCTTCAATACGGAGCTGACCGGGATCAGCGCCGCGACGGTGGCCGGGGCCCCGACCTTCCGGGAGCTGTGGCCGCGGATCCGACCTCTCCTGTCCGGCGGCACCCTGGCGGCCCATAACGCCCCCTTCGACATGGGGGTACTGAAAAGATGCCTGCTGGATTACGGCATCTCCTGGAAAAAGCAGGCGCCTTACGTCTGCACGGTCCGCATCGGGCGGGCCGTGCTCCCGAACATGAGCCACAGGCTGAACGACATGTGCCGCTACTACGAGATTGAGCTGGACCATCATCAGGCGGACAGCGACAGCCATGCCTGCGCCGAGATCCTGATCAGGTACCTGCAGGCGGAGGTGAAGGTGAACGACTACACCAGGTTCTGGAAGATGACGTAAAGGAGCATAAGAAAAGAGCGCCGGGCCCAGGGCCCGACGCTGCCGTCGGTGACGTTTTTTACGCCTCATTCACCAGTTTCCCGGTGATATGCTCCGGCACGAGGGCGAACATGAAGGTCCGCGGGCCGGAATCCATTGTCCTGAACACCAATCTGGAATTCTCGCAGTGGGTGAATGTCCTGTATGACAAGCGGATGACCACTGCACTGATTGGCCGGCTGATCCAGCATGTGGAACTCATCCTTTTCCCCGGCGAAAACAACCGGCTCCGGGAGTCCAGTATTAACCAGGCCTTTGCCCGGACCAACAGCCGTCAGGGGGTGAGCTCATGAGCAGGCAGCAGCTTACCAGCCCCTGGGAAACCGAATACAATGATTTCGATTACGACCATGTTGATGCCGAAACGCTGAAGAAATGGGAAGCAGAATTCCGTCGGAAGAACTGGAGCGATATGCGGAGTTATCTGAAACAATTCCCTGATGCTACTCCGGAAGAGAAAAAGGCTCTGCACAGCTGGGTTCGAAGCGGTCACAGTCCCTACGAGAACGGCGACTTCATTGCCACTGAATCCGGTGGCCCGATGGATTTCATTAATGCCCTGCGTTTCCTGGAAAATGAATACCAGGAATACCTGAAAAACCCGGAAGACTACCGCGGGCATCCTGATGAGCCCGTTTCCGACCGGGTTCCTTCCAAAGGATCTGACGGCGATGATTTGCCGTTTTGATTAACTGATTGCCCCACCGGTATGGCGTGTGTGCCGGTGGGGCCTCGGATTACCCGTCCGTGATGGACCTTCTGCAATTACCTACATTTTGTAGCTGCAACAACCTACATGACCGCTCTGCAACTTTCTGCATTTCGGTCTTGCAAAAAACAGCCTGATAGAGGGCATTTGTGCAGGTGACACTACGTAGAGTTGTATAATAACGGCCATGCGGGACACCTTGAAAAATAGGGATACACAGGCTTGTGTAGACTTATGAAATAGAACGAAGGATTTTCCCACCATGAAGCCCGTCCGATTCCGGACAGCGGCAGTCCCATAGACAGAATGAAGCATCATAAAACCCCGCCATCGGAGCCAGTCACGCCGGTGACGGGGTTTTTGATCGTGACGATGAATCGAGCCTTACGCCCATTCGGGCAGTGCAGGGGCTTTTACGCGTTTTCCGTTGCCATTTTCAAGCCGATCTGCTACAATTTCAGATGGGTTAAAAAAGGACGCCGGGCTCAGAAGCATACCCGCGGGACCAACGAAGCTGGCAGAATGCTTTCACGCTGATTGGAAAAAGCGCGTTTTCCGGTTCACGCTATAATGGTTTTTGATTGTGTCCATCCCGTTGACAATGTGTGCCTGTGAGGGGGATTCCGTAAAATGAGCGTATCTGAAAGGCTTGCGGCATTCGGCAGCGAGAAATACAGGGACTTTCAAAGCAAACTGGTTCCCGGCATTCCAAAGGAAACGATGCTGGGGGTTAAAACGTCTGATCTGCGACGGATCGCGAAAGAAATCCGGGGAACAGAAGAGGCGGAGGCGTTTCTTGCGGAACTTCCGCACAGATACTATGAGGAAAACCAGGTGCATTTCTTCCTGATCGCGATGATCCGTGATTTCGATGAATGCGTCAAGGCTGTGGAAATCTTCCTGCCGTATGTGGACTGCTGGCCGGTATGCGATCAGTCAAGCCCAAAGGTCTTCTCAAAAAACCACGAAAAACTCCTCCCGATGATCCAAAGATGGATGGGATCGGAGCATGTATACACCGTCAGATTCGGGATCCGGATGCTGATGAACGAATTCCTCGGAGAGGATTTCAGCCCGGTGTATCTGGAGTGGGTCGCCAGGGTTCCCGGCCAGGATTACTATATCAGAATGATGGTCGCGTGGTATTTTGCGATGGCGCTGGCGAAACAATACGAGGAGAGCGTCATCTACATCAAGGATCGCAGGCTTGATCCATGGACGCATAAAAAGGCGATCCAGAAGGCGATCGAAAGTTTCCGCGTTTCCGACGAGCATAAGCAGTACCTGAAAACCCTCCGGTAGACGCGGACAAACGCTCAGCGTTCTCCGTGCATGCGAGCGGAACGCATAATCCTCAGAAAGAGGATCACCGGGCGGCGATGAAAGCCTGCCTTGAGGGGGTGAGGCATCCGCTGCTTGCTTCGGGAAGCGGAATTGCGAACCGTGGCTTTCTGTGATATAATTTTGAAATGATGGATGGTCAAATATGGAATATTGAATATACAAAAAAGGGGTGGATCCCTGATGAAACCGGCCAGAAAGAATTATATCGCGACCATCGCGATATTCGGAAGCCTGATGCTCACCATCATCCTGGTAGCCGGAACCATGTGGATGGGCACGCAGGCCCGACGCGACACGGAGGAGGCTGTCCGCTCCGTAAGCCTTCTGTACCTGGATGAGCTGGCAGGCCGCAGGGAGCAGGTTGTGGAGGACAACCTGCGGGAAAAGATCCAGACCATCCGGGTGGCCATTGACCTGATGACCGAGGAGGATATCTCGGACAAGACGCATCTGGAAGCCTATCAGACCCGCATGAAGCAGCTCTACCATCTGGAACGGTTTGCCTTCGTGGACACGGAGGGCCTGATCTACACCTCTGCAGGCGTCGAAAACAACATCGGGGATTACAGCTTTGATTACCGGACGCTTTCAGAACCGGAGATTTCCATCTTCAACCCGGAAAGCTGGGAAAAACGCGTCATTATCGCGGCGCCGGTCAGCGTTCTCTTTGAAGGGAAACAGCTGTCCGTATGCTTTATGGCCATCGACATGCAGGAAATGCTCTCCGGCGTTTCCATGACGACCCATACCGGCAACGCCACCTTTTGCAATATCTATACAAAAAATGGCACAGCCCTGACGGATTCCGTCCTCGGCGGCCTGGCCATGGAGGACAACCTGCTGGACGCCATGAAGACCGCTGTCTTCGAGCAGCCCTACTCCTATGATCAGTTCACGGGGGAATTCCAGTCCGCCACGCGCGGCGTCGTTTCCTTCACCTTCAACGGCATCCGGGAGACGCTGACCTATATCCCGGTCAGCGGAACGGACTGGCAGCTTACCTACCTGATCCGGGAGAGCGTCATCAGCGAGCGGATCAGCTCGATTTCAGAAGGAACGGTACGGCGGAGCGTCATCCAGTCGGCGCTGACGGTGGTGGCCATGCTGCTGATGTTCGGCTTCATCATCGGGCAGACCAAGAGAAACAGCAAACTCCAGCTGGAACAGGAGACCGCGGAGGCGACCAGCCGGGTGAAGCAGGAGGAGCTGGAGCACCGCCTGGCCCTGCAGGAAAAGCTGCTGGACGAGGAACGCCAGCGGGAGCAGCAGGATAAAATGATCACCGCCCTGGCCGCGGACTACTGGAGCGTGTATTTCCTGGAGCTGGACAAGGACGCGGGCGTGTGCTACCAGGCGCATACCGATCTGGACACGCCAGGCTTCGCGGTGGGAGAACATTTTCCGTATCTTTCCTCCGTGACGGCCTATGCCGGACAGTATATCACGGAGCCGTACCGGGAGGAATTCCTGCGTTTCATCCAGCCGGACGCCATCCGGGAAGGACTGAGCAGGCAGCGGGTGATTTCCTACACCTACATGGTGAAGCGCCATGGGAAGGAAAGCTATGAGACCGTCCGCTTTGCCCGTGTCCGATATGACGGGGATCAGAGTGAACAGCGGATCGACAGCGTGGGCGCCTGCTTCGTGGACGTGGACGCGACCACCCGCAAAGCCATGGAGCAGCAGCAGGCGCTCAGCGACGCGCTGACGGCCGCGGAGGAAGCGAGCAAGGCCAAAACCGCGTTCCTGTCCAACATGAGCCACGAGATCAGGACGCCGATGAATGCCATCATCGGCCTGGACAGCATTGCCCTGAACGACCCGGAGATTTCACCGAAGACAAGAGAGTATCTGGAGAAAATCGGGGCCTCCGCCGAGCATCTGCTGGGGCTGATCAATGACATTCTGGACATGTCCCGCGTCGAGTCCGGCCGGCTCACGCTTAAAAATGAGGAGTTCTCCTTCCGGAAGCTGCTGAAGGCGGTCAACACCATGTTCAGCGGCCAGTGCCAGGACAAGGGACTGGAGTACCGGTGTCAGCTCAACTCGGAGGTGGACGATTACTACATTGGCGACAACCTGAAGCTGCGGCAGGTGCTGATCAACATTCTGGGCAACGCCGTCAAATTCACTCCCGAAGGGGGAAAGGTTGAACTGCAGGTGGAGCGGACCGCCCGGTTTGACGGAAAGTCCACGCTGTGCTTTACGATTTCCGACACGGGCATCGGCATGAGCAGGGAATTCCTGCCCCGGCTGTTTGATACCTTCTCCCAGGAGGATTCCTCCACGACGAACAAATATGGCAGCACCGGCCTGGGCATGGCCATCACCAGGAGCATCGTGGAGATGATGAACGGCCATATCGACGTCACCAGCGAGAAGGGTGTCGGCACGACTTTCCTTGTCACGGTAACCCTGGCCGATTCCGGAAAAACGGACATGCAGGGCGAGGAAGAAATCAACCCCGGCGAAATGACCGTGCTGATCGTGGACGACGACCCGATTGCCTGTCAGCACGCGCAGCTGGTGCTGGAGAAGGCCGGTATCGCGTCGGAGATGGCGAACTCCGGCAGGCAGGCGGTGGAGATGGTCAGGCTGCGCCGCGCCCGGATGCAGCCCTATAACCTGATCCTTGTGGACTGGAAGATGCCGGAGATGGACGGCGTGGAGACCACGCGCCGGATTCGGGCCGAAATCGGACAGGAATCCGCGATCATCATCCTGACCGCGTACCGCTGGGATGATGTGCTGGAGGAAGCGCTGGCGGCCGGCGTGGACAGTTTCCTGCCGAAACCCCTCTTCGCCGCGGCGGTTCTGGACGAATTCAAATCCGCGCTGAAGCGAAAGGATCTCCGCGCCAGGAAGGAACAGAACAGGGCGGATCTTGCCGGAAGGCATATCCTGCTGGCGGAGGATATGGACGTGAACGCGGAGATCATGCAGATGGTTCTACGGATGCGGGGGATGGAAGCGGACCGGGCTGAAAACGGCAGGAAAGCGGTGGAATTGTTTGCCGGGCACCCGGAAGGGTTCTACGATGCGATTCTGATGGATGTGCGGATGCCGGAGATGGATGGGCTGGAGGCCACGCGCGCGATCCGCGCCATGGATCGGGGCGACGCCAAAGACATTCCGATCATCGCGCTGACAGCCAACGCTTTCGATGAGGATGTACAGCGCAGCATGCAGGCCGGCCTGAACGCCCACCTGTCCAAGCCGGTACAGCCGGATCTGCTGTTTGAGACGCTTGAAAGCCTGATCAAAGCCTGAAAAACGGGGCCGCGATGGAAAGGATCCTGTAAAAATGCGTATCCGTCAGAGCCGTTCTCCGGGAAAGGATGAATCTGTCGTGATTCTCCGGGACCGTGACTATGAAAATCGGTCGCGGATCGTGGAACAGCTGCGGCAGGCCTCCCTTTTAATCAACAAAGTACGCGGAACGCTTTCACGCTGATTTGAATAAATCAGCGTTTCCAAAAAGGTTCCAGTTCAGCAGAATGGAGGGATAACGGCATGGACTATATCCATGACCTGCGGAAGGTGATCGGGCCCAGGAAGATCATTCTGAACTGCGCCGGAGCGCTGATTATCAGGGATGATCAGATTCTGGTTCAGCGCAGAACGGACAACGGAAAATGGGGGCTCATCGGCGGACTTGTGGAAATGAATGAAACCTACGCGCAGGCCGCGCTGCGGGAAACCCGCGAGGAAACCGGGCTGGAAGTGAAACTGGACAGCTTCCTCGGCATCTTCCACAATCACGACATGGTCTGGAGCAATGGCGACGCGGCGCATGTGATTACCGCCATGTTTACCGCGTCGATCATCAGCGGGGAACCAAGGATCGACGAGGAATCCTTTGAACTGCGCTTCTTTGGAAAAGATGAAATGCCGGAACTGTTTGCCGAGGATCAGCGGGCGGCGCTGAAAGCCTATCTGGACGGGGTGAAATATCCGCTGCTTCAGGAGAATCCTTACACCGGGGAGGGGAAATAAAAACCGGAGCCATCCCGCGCCGCGGCCGCGAAAGGGGTCAGCTTTTTTTGCCAAGCTTCTTCATCCGGGAGAACAGGCCGAGACCGGTTTTTCCCGGCTTTTCCTCCGGCGCGGGAATGGCATCGTAGGCCGCCGTCTCCGTCGGAAGGGATTTGGCGGCGAGCCGGGTTTCCACAACGGTGTGGATGATGGCGTAGATCAGGGCGCAGAGCGGAATGGAAACGATCAGCCCCACGAAGCCGAAGAGCCCGGAGCCCAGCAGAATGGCGGCCATGGTCAGCAGGGGAGAGATGCCCACATAGTCCCCCAGAATCTTCGGACCGATGAGGTTGCCGTCCAGCTGCTGCAGGATGAGGATGAAAATGGTAAACTTCAGGGCGGAGATAGGATTCACGATCAGCAGGATCAGCACGCTGGGCACGGCGCCGATGAAGGGCCCGAAGAAGGGCAGGATATTGGTGGCGCCGATGACAACGGAGATGATCAGGGGATATTCCAGCCCCATGATCAGCATCCCCAGATAGCAGATGATGCCGATGACGATGGAATCCACAATTCTGCCGGTGGTAAACCCGGCGAAGAGGCGGTTGGCTTTCCGGCACCAGAAGATGAAACGGTCCGCCTGCTCCCGCTCCAGGACAGCGTAGGTGGTTTTCTTGCAGATGCTGCTGATCCGGCGGGAATCCGCCAGGAAATAGAAGGAAATGATCAGGCCGATCAGGGTCTTGAAGACAATGGAGTAAACCAGGTTATAGGAGGTCAGCAGGACGGAAGGAACGATGCTGATGTAATTCGTGAGGGAGGACAGGATATTCTGCCAGACGGAATTCAGCGGATCCACATCCTCCCCGATGAGGCCGGCCTGCTTCAGGAGATTGTTGACGGTTTCGTCATTCTCATTGACAAAGGTGGTCACCTGGCGGACCAGGGAATTGCCGGAGGAGATGACCTGGGGCAGAAGAATATTCAGGAAGATCACCAGCAGCAGCAACAGGATCACGATGGACAGACCGGCGGAGAGCATCCGGGCGGCCTTCCCGTGAGGATGGCGCCGGAAAAGAAAGCGGTTCAGGAACCACTCAATCCGCCGGGCGATGGGCATCTGGATGAAGGCCAGGGCGGCGCCGACCAGGAAGGGGGAGAGAATCCCCATCAGCTGTGAAAGGAAGCCGGTAATCCGATCCAGATACACCAGGGCGGCCACCATCAGGACACAGATTGCGCTGACGACGATCAGCATTTTTGCCAGGGGCCGATACTCCTCCGGAATAAACCGTTTCACAGGCAGTTCTCCTTTCAATTCCCTCCAAAGGCCAAAACACAGCGCGAAGGAAATCGCTTTCTATGACTTTCTCATACAGTATAGCACAAAGGCCGGCAAAAGGGAACGGAAAGATGGGCCCGGCCGGCGCCCGAATGGCGCGGACGCTGCCCTGCGGACCGTTTTTCAGACGCGGCAGCCGTCGAAGAATCTGTGTTGATGATCCTCAGCGTGCCCGTTTTTATACTGCTGCCGATCTGCCTCTGGATCGCGCGTGTCTCCGCGCCTGGAAGCGCGGTAAAGGAGGACCGGGCAGCCGCGGCCATCGGGGACACGCTGAAACAGGCGCTCGCCGATCTGGATTACAGGAAACTGCTGATTGGTTTCGGCACCTGCGGTTTCCACATGTGTATTATTCAAACGCACATGTACCGCTGTACTCCTACAGGCACACGGGGATTTCACTACTGATCGCCGCCGGGTGTGATGTGAAGGAAGTGAGCGCACGCGCGGGGCATTCGAGGACCAGCACAACCTTGGACAAGAATACCCACCTTTTCGAAAAAGCGTCACGACACACCACGGATGTCATGAGCAGTGAGCTCCAGAAAGTGAGGGAAAAATCCGGAATTATTGACATCAGGAGAAGCGCGAAGAGTGGAAATCAAGAACCCCAAAGCGAGTAAACGGCAAATAAACGACAAACCGCCTGAAAAGGGCGGTTTTCTCTTTGACATGAAAAAGCCCCAGAGCCTTGATTTGTAAGGCATCTGGGGTTTGTACGCCCGGCAGGATTCGAACCTGTGACCTTCAGAGTCAGAGTCTGACACTCTATCCAACTGAGCTACGAGCGCTCAACGGATGGTATTCTACCATAGGTGCGGCGGAATGTCAAATGCATTTTTTGGACATCCGTGGAACGAAGGGGACAGGTGGCGGCTTTTTGGGCCGGTTCAGAGGTCTTTCAGCATGGGGAATGGCGCGGCGGGAAGGCTTTGGAGCGGATCAGACCAGCTGATCCAGGAGAGAATGGCCGATGGTGCCCTCCGGCATGGCGACGCCGAAATTGTCCGCCACGGTGGCGCCGATGACGGCGAAGGTATCCGTCTCCGGCAGGGGACCGGGAGTCCGCATGCTGGGGGAGTAGGCGAGGAAGGGGACTTTTTCCCGGGTGTGATCGGTGCCGGTGTAGGTGGGATCATTGCCGTGGTCCGCGGTCAGAATCACCAGATCCTCCGGGCCGATCTTTTCTTCCAGCTGGCCCAGCTTTTCATCAAAGCGCTCCAGCTCGCCAGCGTAGCCGTTCACATTCCGGCGGTGGCCCCAGAGGGCGTCAAAGTCCACCAGATTGACGAAACAGAGACCATGGAAATCCTTCCCGGCCACGTCGATGGTCTGCTCCATGCCGTGGACGGAGCTTTGGGACTTATAGGCTTCGGTGATGCCTTCCCCGACGAAAATGTCGTTGATTTTGCCGATGGAGATGACATCCCAGCCCGCGTCCTTCAGCGCGTTCAGGACGGTGGGGCCGAAGGGCTTCACGGCGTAATCATGGCGGTTGGCGGTACGGACGAACTCGCCTTTCTTTCGGCCCAGATAGGGGCGGGCGATGACCCGGCCCACCTTCCATTCATCCCGCATGGTCAGCTCCCGGGCGATCTCGCAGCAGCGGTACAGCTCCTTCAGGGGGAAGGTTTCCTCATTGCCGCAGATCTGCAGGACGGAATCCGCGGAGGTGTAAACGATCATATGGCCGGTGGCGATTTCCTCCTCGGCCAGCTCATCCAGGATTTCCGTGCCGCTGGCGGCCTTGTTGCCGATGACCTTATGGCCGGTGCGGGCTTCCAGCTCCGCGATCAGCTCCGGCGGGAAACCGGTATCCGTGAAGGTGATGAAGGGCTTTGTCGTGTGCAGGCCCATCATCTCCCAGTGGCCGGTCATGGTGTCCTTTCCGGCGCTGCGCTCCCTCAGCTTCGCGTAATAGGCCAGGGGATGCTCCACCGGATCGATGCCGGCCAGGGAATGCAGATTGGCCATGCCCCAGCGGCGGAGGTTCGGGATCACCAGATGATCCGCCTTCTGGGCAATGTGGCCCAGGGTATCCACCCCGTGATCACCAAAGGCATCCGAATCCGGCATGGGGCCGACGCCCAGGGAATCCAGCACAATCACAAAAACGCGGCGATATTTCGACATGGTTTCAAACCTTCCTTTCAGCAATGCTATTTTCCGCCGCGCAGCCGGCGGTTTTCATTATTATCCCTGAGGCGCGGTGTCCGCATACAGCTGGAGAATTTCCTCAGGGGTGAAAAGCTCCAGGGAGACCTGATTGGACAGGCAGAGGATCAGATTGCCATAAAGCCGGGTTTCCCGGTTTTCCAGGGTGACCAGGCCCTGGCAGACACAGTCCTGATCCGCGCAGGAGGAGGACTCCATATAGACGCCTTCCGGGGTCAGATGGATCACATTTTCCGTGCAAGTACCGTCGGACAGCACCTGGGAGAAGGGGAAGACCAGATCCTCCTCTTCCGGCAGGGGCAGGAAGCCCCGCTCCTCAACGCCGGTCACCAGCACATAGGCTTTGGCCGGCACAAAGGGATCGGACAGGGCTGAGGAACCTGAGACGGTGTTCATCTGTGCCTCGGCGGACGCGCCGGTGCCGGAGAATGCGAAAAGCAGAAGAATCAATGTCAGGCCAGCGGCCAGCAGACGTGCCCGCGGCTCACAGCGGCGCGGGACGGGGGCAGAGCGAATGTACAGCATGAATCAAACCTCCGGAACAGAAGACGGAAGAAAGGCGGAGCTTTCTTTCATCACATTCTTTCACACACAGGAGCATGATAACAAAGAAACGGGTCACCGTCAAGGAAAGGAATCATTCCGGGAATTGACAAAAAAGAGGGAATGGATGACAAAAAGGAAGGGGTGAAAAGATTGACAAATGCCGGAATGCTTTATACAATAGCCCCGTTGCGAACTTTTAAGGAACAGAAACGCGCGAGGAGGGAACAGAGATGGAAACCAAGTCCATCACCCGCTTTGAGGATGCTCCGGAGTACAGGGAGTTTCTGGCCCGGCGGCAGGAAATGGCCGCCGCTACCCATGACCGGGATCCCTACTTTATCCGGCATGATTCCGCGCTGACGGACACCTCCCTGGTGGACGGGGTGCGGAAGCTGAATTTCGCCAGCTACAATTACGTGGGGATGTCCGGGCGGAAGGAGGTTTCCGAGGCGGCGAAGGCAGCCATTGATCAGTACGGCACGTCCGCCAGCGGCAGCCGCCTGCTGGCCGGGGAGAAGACGATCTACCGCCAGCTGGAGCGGGAGATCGCGGACTGGAAGCGCTCCGACGACGCGCTGGTGCTGGTCAGCGGCCATGCCACCAACGTGACTTTCGTGGGCAATTTCTGCGGGGAAGGGGATCTGATCGTTTACGATTCCCTGTCCCACAATTCCGTGTGGCAGGGGTGCCAGCTGAGCCGGGCCACCTGCAGGCCCTTCCCGCATAACGACATCGCGGCGCTGGATCGGATCCTTTCCACCCGGAGGGAAAAATTCGGCAAGGTGCTGATCATCGCCGAAGGCGCGTACTCCATGGACGGGGACGTGGGGGACATTCCCGGGCTGGTGAAAGTGAAAAAGAAGTATGGCTGCTTCCTCATGGTGGACGAAGCGCACTCCAGCTGCGTGCTGGGGCCGACGGGCGGCGGCGTGGATGAGTACTTCGACCTGCAGCCCGGAGATATCGACATTCATATGGGCACCCTCTCCAAGGGACTGGGCGCCTGCGGCGGATACCTGGCGGGCAGCCAGGCGATCATCGACTACATGCGCTACATGCTGCCCGGGTTCGCTTTTTCGGTGGGCATTTCCCCGCCCCTGGCGGCGGCGGTGCGCAAGGCCATCGAGCTGCTGCGCGGCGAGCCGGAAATCATGGAGCGGCTGCATCATAACATCCACCTATTCTGCGACGAGGCGAAGAAGCGGAATCTGAACATCTGCCTGGCCGGCGAATCCGCCATCATTCCGGTGCTGATCGGGGACGACCTGGACGCCTATGTGCTGTCCAACGCCATGCGGGACAAGAACGTCTGCGTGCCGCCGGCGGTGTTCCCCGCCGTGCCGAAGGGCGAAGCCCGGCTGCGGTTCAACGTGATCTCCGAACATACGGATGAGGAAATCCTCTGCGCGCTGGACACCCTGGTGGACTGCGCGAAGGAGCTGGGGATTCAGCTTCCCGCGGGGAAGTAAAACAAGAAGATGCTCTGCTGCATGCACATCGCCTGAGAAGGGGCACCTGTTCGATCGGAACAAGAAAGGATATCCAGCATGCAACCCTTTGTGATCTATACGGATGCCAGCGCGGACCTGAACCCCGCGTTTCTGCGGGCGGAGGATATCCGCGTGCTGCCCATGACCTGCCTCAGCAGGGAAGAAGAGCCAAGGACGCTGACCGGATACGAAAGCGACGAGGAACTGCGTGACTTTTACCGCATGATGTGGGAAGGGGCGATGTTTTCCACCAGTCAGATTACCCCCGGGGAGTACGAGGAAGCCTTCGCGCCGGTGCTGGAGGCCGGACAGGACATCGTCTACCTGGCCCTGTCCAGCGGGCTGACCAGCACGGTGGAAAGCGCCAACATGGCGGCGGAAAACCTGAACCGGAAGTACGCGCCCGCCCGGGTGCACGTGGTGGACACGCTTTCCGCCACGGGCGGGATCGACCTGCTGGCGGAAAAAGCGGTGACGATCCGGGGATGGGGCCTGAACGCGGCGGAAGCGGCAACGGCCATCCGGGAGCTGGCCAAAAAGGTCTGCCACGTTTTCGTGGTGAGCGATCTCATGCATCTGAGCCGGGGCGGGCGGATTTCCAGCGCGACGGCGGTGGTGGGCACCGTGCTGCATGTGCTGCCGATCCTGATCATCGACGCGGAAGGAAAGCTGCAGGTGATCGACCGGAAGCGGGGCGAGAAGAGCGCTGTCCGGGAACTGCGGTTGCTGCTGGAGAGCACCTGGGACAAGCAGGACCGGAACATGTACAGCGTGCACGGGGACTGCCTCGCGGAGGCGGAAATGGTGGAGCGGGAGATCCGTTCCGCCGTAAAGGACGCGCGGATCGAGAAGCGGATCATCTCGCCGGTGATCGGCGCCCACACGGGGCCGGGGCTGTTTTCCATCGTGTACTTCGGAGACCGGAACAAACTGAAGTAAAAAAAGGGCCCGGGAGGAAATCCTCCCGGGCGTTTTCATGCCTTCCCGCGGGAAGGCGTTTTTTGATGAGATTACAGGGTGACGCCGGTTTTGAAGATGGCCAGGTCATGGAAGCCTTTCGTCTCGCTGACCACGGGCTTGCCGGAGGCAACCTCCAGCACCAGGTCCAGCAGCGCGTCGGACAGCTGGTCCAGGGTCTTTCCCTTCAGCAGATCGCCGGCGGCAAAATCGATCCAGTTGGCCTTTTTCTCCGCCAGGGTGGGGTTGGTGGCGATTTTCAGCGTGGGCACCGGGGAGGCGAAGGGCGTGCCCCGGCCGGTGGAGAAGCAGACCAGCTGGGCGCCGGAGGCGGCCAGGGCCGTGGCGGCCACCAGGTCATTCCCGGGGGCGGAGAGCAGATTCAGCCCGGGGAGGGTGACCCGCTCCCCATAGGCGAGGACGCCCCGCACCGGGGAGAAGCCGCTCTTCTGGGTGCAGCCCAGGGCCTTATCCTCCAGGGAGGAGATGCCGCCGGCCTTGTTGCCGGGGGAGGGGTTTTCGTAGATGGTCTGGTGGTTCTCCTGATAATAGCGCTTGAAGTCATTGATCAGGGAAACGGTTTTGTCAAACAGCTCCCGGGTGCCGCAGCGGGACATGAGGATGGTCTCGGCGCCGAACATCTCCGGCACCTCCGTCAGGATGGAGGATCCGCCCAGGGCGGCCAGCCGGTCGCTGAGGCCGCCGATGACCGGGTTGGCGGTGATGCCGGAGAAACCGTCGCTGCCGCCGCACTTAAGGCCGACCACCAGCTTCTCCGCCGGGCAGGGAACCCGGACTTCCAGGCGCATCCGCTCCGCCAGCTCCTGAATCAGGGCGCGGGCGGTTTCATACTCATCCGCCACCTCCTGGCAGACCAGGAAGCGGAAGCGGCTTTCATCCGCGTCCGCGGGCAGATGCTTCCGGATTTCAGCAATGGAGCTGTTTTCACACCCCAGGCCCAGCAGCAGCACGCCGCCCACGTTGGGATGGACGCACAGGTCCGCCAGAATCTGGCGGGTGTTCTCCTGATCGTCTCCCATCTGGGAGCAGCCGTAGGGATGGGGGAAGGCGTACACATGGTCCACGCCGGGGCCCACAAGGGACTGGCAGTCCCGCTCCAGGGCCCGGGCGATATCGTTGACGCAGCCCACGGTGGGCAGAATCCACAGCTCATTGCGGATGCCCACCCTGCCGTCCTTCCGGGGATAGCCCAGGAAGGTGCGGGGCGCGACAGCGGGCAGCGGCGCCGCGGGGGCGGGCTGCCAGGTATAGGTCAGGGTTTCGGAAAGGTTGGTCTTCAGATTCTGGATGTGCACATGGGAGCCCCGGGGGATGGGACGGGTGGCGTGGCCGATGGGGAAACCGTACTTGATGATGTTTTCCCCTTCGGGAATATCCCGCAGGGCGATTTTGTGGCCGGCGGGGATATCCTCCAGCGCGGTGACCTCTCCCTCCGGCAGGGTGAGCACGCTGCCCTTCGCCAGGGGCTCCAGGGCGACCGCCACGTTGTCAGCGGCGTTGATACGCAGGAAACTGGGCATGATGAAACCTCCCAAATCGTTTTTCGGGGCCGAACCCCGACGCGGACAAAAAACGCCTTCCCTCCGGAGAGGGAAAGCGTGAAGAAATCAGGCGAAATGCTTTTCCATCACGGCGCGGACACCGGAGGCCTCAATTTCCTTCAGGTACGCGATGACGCTTTCCACCAGGCCGGGGATGGCCTTCAGCTCCGCGCCGAAGAAATCCTCCCGGCCGATGAAGGCGGGCACCAGGTCCTCCGCGGCGGTTTCCCGATTGCTGTCGAAGAAGGAAAGCACGGCGGCGTCATCCTGCAGGGTATAGGGCTTGCCGTCCCGCAGGCATTCCAGCTTGCCGTCCTTCAGCGTGCCGCCCCGGTAGAGGCTGATCAGCGCGGCCAGGGAGAAGGTGAGCTGCCCGGGCAGGCGGCCGGTCTGCTGCTGATAAACCTGCAGCGACGGCATGCAGCGGGCGCGCCATTTGGAGACGGAATTCAGACAGATGGACAGCAGCGCGTGCTTGATGAAGGGGTTGCGGAAGCGCTGGGTCACCGCGTCGGCAAAGGAGAGCAGATCCTCCTTCGGCAGGGTCAGGGTGGGGATGACCTCCTCATGGAGGGTGTCATGCATGAAGCCAGCGATCAGGGGATCGTTCATGGCGTCCAGCACGATGTCATATCCCATCTGGAAGGCAGCGGGGACGAAGGAGGTGTGGGCGCCGTTCAGGATGCGGACCTTCCGCTGCTTGTAGGGCTTCTGGTTGTCCGTAAAGATGACAGGGAGGCCACAGGCGGGCAGGGGCAGCTCCGCGGAAATGTCCTTCGGGCTTTCGATGACCCACAGGCCGAAGGGCTCCGCCGTGTCCACCAGCTGATCCTCATAGCCCAGAGACTGCCAGAGCTGCTCCGCGTCGTCCCGGGGATAACCGGTCACGATCCGGTCCACCAGGGTGGAGGTGAAGACGCAGGCTTCATTGAGCCAGGAGATGAACCGATCCCCCAGGTTCCAGAGGTTCGCCAGCTCCAGGACGCACTTCTTCAGCATGATGCCGTTGTCGTCAATCAGCTCCACGGGCAGGATGATGAGCCCCTTGTCCGCGGCGTAGTCAAAGGCTTCCGCCCGCTGGAAGAGAAATTTGGTCAGCTTGCCGGGATAGGAGCGGGGCGGGCAAAGATCAAAGGAATCCTCCCGGTCCAGGACGATGCCGGCTTCCGTCGTGTTGGAGACCACGAAACGGAGGGTGGGCTCCTTGGCGTAGGCCGCGTACTTTTCGTATTCGTTCACCGCGTCCACCGCGTCGGAAACGGAGGTGATCAGGCGGGTCTTTTCCACCCGTTTTCCATCCTCCAGGCCGCGGAGCACCACCGTGTAGCGGCAGTCCTGCTCGTGGAAGCGGTCCAGACTGCCGAAGGCGATGGGCTTCACCAGCACCACGGAGCCGTTAAAATCCGTCTGCTCGTTGGCGATGTCGATAAAATAATCCACGAAGGCGCGCAGGAAGTTCCCCTCACCGAACTGAAGCACCTTTACGGGGCGGGCGGGGGCGGGAGCAATGGAAGCAGTCAGACGATCCATGGGAAAACCCTCCGTTTTTATCAAAATCGGTTGAAAATGCCATCATGTAAGCAATTACATGACCTTGTCATGATACAACTTTTCCCGTATAGCGTCAAGGGGATTGAAAAGGGATTTGAAAAAGCTTATAATACCGTGGAAATGCTTTCATGAGGGACGGAGGAATCGGATGAACATCTACGATATCTCCAGCAGGGCGGGGGTCAGCATCGCCACCGTGTCCCGCGTGCTGAACCAGAACCCCCATGTCAGCGCGGAAACCCGGGAGCGGGTGCTGCGGGTGATCGCGGACAGCGGATACGTGCCGAACGCCTTTGCCAGGGGCCTGGGGCTGAACACCATGCGGACCATTGGGCTGCTGAGCCCGGACGCCAGCGACGGCTATCAGGCGGCGGCGCTGAACTATCTGGAGAGCAGCTTCCGGGAGCAGGGGTACGACTGCCTGCTGATCTGCTCCGGGACGAGCCTGGCGGCCCGGAAGGCGGGGGTGGAGAACCTGAAGGGCCGGCACGTGGACGGCATGGTTCTGATGGGCTCCTCCTTCGTGGGCGAGCGCCCGGAGGAAAACATCTACCTGCGGGAGGCGGCGGAGGGCATGCCCGTCGCGCTGCTGAACGGGGAATTTGACGCCCCCGGGGTGTACAGCGCCCTGTGTGACGACGAGAAGGCCGCCCGGGAGGCGGTGCGGCACCTGATCGAGGGCGGGAAACGCCGGATTCTGCACCTTTACCACGCCATGAATTCCTCCGGCCGGCGGAAGCTGCGGGGGTACCAGGCGGCGCTGAAGGAGGCCGGGATTTCCTATGACGAGGCCCTGGTGCGCTCCGTGGAGAAGGATCGGAAAAGCATCGATCACGTGATGAAAATGCTGCGGGACATGGAGGCGGAAGGGACCCGGTTTGACGCCGCGTTCTGCAGTGAGGATATCCTGGCGGTGGGCGCCGTCAAGTACGCCCTGAGCCGGGGAAAACGGATCCCGGGGGATCTGGCGGTGGTGGGATACAACAACAGCCTGCTGTGCCGCTGCTGCGAGCCGGAGATCACCAGCGTGGACAACCAGCTGCGGGCCCTTTGTGACCATATTGTACGGACGATGACCGCCGCGCTGGAGGGAGAAGCGGCGCAGCGCAGCCGCACTTTCGCCGGCAGGCTGGTGATCCGGGCCAGCACGGACGGACGCGCCGGAAGCGGGCTGAATACAGTGAAAAAACATAGCCAAGAAAGGAAAGATGGAGTATAATCTTTCCAGAAAGACGGAAAGGAAGCGAATCACCATGCAGGAGATCACCATCACGAAAACCACCGCCCCGAAGGCGAAGCCCCAGGACGAAAGCGCCCTCGGATTCGGCCGCATTTTTACCGACCACATGTTCCTGATGAACTATGAGGAAGGGAAGGGCTGGTTCAATCCCCGTATCGTGCCCTACGGCGCTTTTGACATGGATCCGGCCGCCATGGTGCTGCACTATGGCCAGGCGATTTTCGAGGGCACGAAGTGCTACCGCCGGGAGGACGGCGGGCTGCAGCTGTTCCGCCCGGCGGACAACCTGGCCCGCATGACCCGCAGCGCCCAGCGCATGGGGATGCCCGCCCTGGATGAGGAAACCGCGCTGGAGGGCCTGAAGCAGCTGGTGAAGGTGGACGCGGACTGGGTGCCCCATCGGGACGGGACCAGCCTGTACATCCGGCCGACCATGATCTCCACAGACGTGGGCCTGGGCGTGCACGCCAGCAAGACCTACCTGTTCTACATCATCCTGAGCCCGGTGGGCGCCTACTACAAGGAAGGGCTGAAGCCGGTGAGCATCTACGTGGAGGACGCGTATGTCCGCGCGGTGCGCGGCGGCGTGGGCTTCACCAAGTGCGCGGGCAACTATGCCGCCTCCATCCTGGCCGGGGACATCGCGGAGAAGAAGGGCTTCAGCCAGGTGCTGTGGCTGGACGGCGTGGAACAGAAATACGTGGAAGAAGTGGGCAGCATGAACATGATGTTCGCCTACGGGAATAAGATTGTGACGCCGAAGCTGAACGGATCCATCCTGCCCGGCATTACCCGGGACAGCGTGCTGAAGCTGGCCCGGCAGCTGGGATACGAGGCGGAGGAAGCCCGCCTGAACGTGGAGGAGATTTTTGCCGACGCGAAGAGCGGCAAGCTGACGGAAGCCTTTGGCACCGGTACCGCGGCCGTCATCAGCCCGGTGGGCACCCTGGCCCTGCGGGAGGAGAAGGTGACCGTGGGCGACGGCGGCATCGGTGCCATCAGCCAGAAGCTGTACGACACCCTGACGGGTATCCAGTACGGACGGATCCCGGACGAGAACGGGTGGGTTGTGAAGATCTGAGAGATCAGACAGGAGAAGCATGTTCTTTGAAGCCAAGCAGCGTCCGGTTCGGTGGACGGATCGGACGCTGAGCGTTTTGAGGGCCAGCCGGCTGGAGTCCTGCGAGAAGGAACTCGCAGGGCTCAGCGGGTCTGGCCTTTTTGACCCGGAAACCACGGACCTGGAAGCCGAGCGGCTTTTCGAACGCAGCTGGATGGCCTCGGAAGAAAGGGAGCCGCGGCTGCACACGATCGAGGAGCTGCGGACGCGGGTGCTGAGCGACTTTCCGGCGGAATTCATGCTGCTGAGCCCGGAGGAATATGAGCTGGCGGTGAAGCTGGCGATGACGGGCGGGCGGCTGGTGCTGAGCGACTGGAACGACCTGATCCCGGCCCGAAGCCTGATCCGGCGGCTGTGGTGCCGCCCGGATCCGGGACGGAAAAACGGACTGCTCATGCCCCGGTCCCTGTGCCTGGGCGTGGTGCTGATGCTGGCCGCGGAGGAGACCCGGGGGATCCGGGAAACCGTGGACGCGGTGGTGGACATGGTGGACAACACGCTGTACCTGGCGGGGATGATGCCCGCGGAGACGGCGCAGAAGGATCTGGAATGGCGGCTGCAGGGGACCTCGGCGGCGGATCGGCCGCATCTGGCCCGGCGGCTGCTGCTTGCCACCTTTGAAACCCTGGTGGACCGGGAGGGCAGGCTGATGCTGGCGCATCCCGGGCTGGCGGATCCCTACAGCTTTCTGAAGCGGCCCGGGGGCCTGTCCCTGGGGGCGGATCAGGAGGAAATGGAAGACCTGTACGCCAGCCTGATGGATGTGGAGGATCCCTTCTACGAGCGTATGCTGGAGCTGGTTCAGGATGTGGCGCGGCCGGAGGCCGGAGCGGAGGACACGGTGGAGGATCTGATGCTGCTGGCGAAGCAGGGAGCACCCGTGAGCCAGATGCGGGAGGTGCTGGCTTCCCGGATTATCTGCCTGCCTACGGAGGAGATGCTGTCCGCGCTGGCGGACATACATGACCGGGTTCCGAAGTGGTTCTCGCTGAACATGACAAGGGTGCAATGATTTTAAAACAGGGCACGGTTTCCCCCTCCGGGGAGGGGGAACGGGTGGATCGGCTGATCCAGAAGTATTTTCCAGAGCTGCCGGAACGTAGCGTCCGAGCGGCTGTTTTGCGTAAGGACGTAAAACTGGACGGGAAAAGAGTGACCCGGGAGACCCGGGCCAGGGCCGGGCAGGAGATCCGGATTTATCTGCGGGAGGACGAGGTGGAATCGGAGCCCCTGCGGGTTGTGTACGAGGACGCGGATGTGCTGCTGGTGAACAAACCCGCTGGGATTTCGGTGGAGCCGGACGGGAAGGGCGGCGTCACGCTGACGGATCTGTGTGCCCGGTACCTGCGGAAGAAGGAAAACGGCGGCGCGGAACGGGATGCCGGTGCGCAGGTTCCGGAGAAAGCCGGCAGCCCGGAACATGGCGCGGGAACGCCATGCCGGGGAAAGACCCCCGGGCCGGAAAAGGACGACGGAACGCCTGCCCGGGAGGCACCCCTCCGGGAAGCGGACGCGGAGGACGACGGCGCTTCGGATATACCGGCATTCCCGGCGGCATGCCACCGGCTGGACAATCAGACCAGCGGGCTCTGCCTTTTCGCGAAGAATCGGCAGGCCTGGGAAATCCTGGGGGATGTGTTCCGGGAACGGCGGCTGGAAAAATACTATGAGTGCCTGGTGCGGGGCATCCCAAAGCCGGCGCGGGCGGACTGCGAGGCCTGGCTGGTGAAGGATGCCCGGGCGGCCAGGGTGCGGGTGCTGGATCACCCGGCGCCGGGGGCGAAGGCCATCGCCACCGGCTATGAGACGCTGGAGGCGGGTCCGGTCTCCCGACTGAGGGTGCACCTGATGACAGGCCGGACACACCAGATCCGCGCCCATCTGGCCGCCCTGGGACATCCGATCCTGGGGGACGACGTGTATGGGGACCGGATGTGGAACCGGGAGAAGAAAACGAGATGCCTGAAACTCTGCGCGGTGAGCCTGAGGCTGGACACCCGCGGAGCCATGCCGCAGCTGGACGGAAAGGTGTTTCAGATCAGGGCGCCCTTCTGAGCCGCGGCCAGCCCTCGCTTTACAAGGGGGAGCCGGATCGGCTATAATCAATCAGGCCCGTGACGGGCAGGGAAGGGAAAGGAAGAGAAACGGATGAGGCGCAGGGGCTTCTGGCTGATGATGGTGATCTGCCTGCTGATGATGGGCGGGGCCGCGGGGGAGACACGGACCCCAAAGCCGATACAGACGATTCCCTATGATGAGATTACCCCCACGCGGGAGGGGCAGCATCACTATCTGCTGCTGTGCACGGACGTGTGGCAGGGGAATCCGGATAACCTGGGCAACACGGACGGCATGGTGCTGGTGACGCTGGACACCCGGGGGCACCGGATCATGCTGACCTCCTTCATCCGGGACGCGCTGGTGGAAAGGCCCCTGGATGAAACCGGCGAGGTCATGGGGATCGGGCGCATCAACTATATTGCCAAGCGGCTGGGGCCGGAGACGCTGTGCAGGGTCATCAGCCAGCATATTGACGTGAAGGTGGAGGATTACCTGCTGTTCGACTTCACCCAGATCGCGAACATCGTGGATTACCTGGGCGGCGTGGATATCGAGCTGAACCGGGAGGAAATTGAGTACCTGCGGCGGTACGCGGTGCCGGACGGATCGGTGCGCAGCGTGGAGACCGGGGTGGATCTGCGGTCCGGCGGGACGCACCGGCCGGGGCTGTATCACTTCCGGGGCCACAGCGCGGTGATCTACATGCGGATCCGGAAGGCCGGGGGCGGCGGGGACTTTATGCGGACCCAGCGGGTCCGGACCGTGCTGAGCACCCTGGCGGACAAGTGCCGGGAGATTACCTGGGAGGAAGCCGAGGCCCTGGTGAACAACGTCATGGACAACAACACCATGACCAACATCAACCTGGAAGGTATGCTGGAGGCGGCGCGATACGCCTACTCCCTGCGGGACTGCACGATTGAGGAGCTGCGGATCCCGCCGGACGGGGCGGCGACGCCCATTACCTACGCCTCCATGGCGGTGCAGGAGATCGACTGGGAAGCCTGCCGCCAGGCGATGGCCCATTACCTGGCCAGCAGCTTCCTGGTGGAGGACGAGGATTAAGACGCGCGGGCGGACCGGGGACGGAAAACCGGCGCGGAATGAGGATACGAGATGAAATGTCCGGAATGCGGTCAGTGGAACCGCGCTTCCATGCCGCACTGCGTGCGATGCGGCGCGAAGCTGAATATCGACGCGGCCTCCCGGCTGGACTGGAAGGAAAGCCTGCGGGATGAAGGGCCGGGGACGGCTTACATCCGCGTGGACGAGTTCGGCAACGCGGACAGCACCCCGGATGCCCGGGATGTGCTGGCCCGGGAAATGCAGGACCTGAAAAAACGGAAACGGGAAGGCGAGAAAAAACAGAAGCAGATGCGTCAGGCCGCCGGGACGGCGGCGGGAAAGGACGCCGGGGGGGAAAAGGAAAGCTCCTCCTGGCAGGAGCTGTCCACGGAAAAGAAGGGCACCATCCGCATGAAACGGGTTTCCCCGGAAGGCATCGCCGCGGAGCAGGAGGCGGAAATCCGCCACCGGGTGCGGTACATGGACGACAACGGCGCCTTTATCGAGGCCCGCAGCTATGACCGGGTGTACGACGACCCGATGGCGAACCATCATTATTCCTACGCTCCCGAGATCGGCAAACGGATGCCGTCCCGCAGCCGGCGGCGGCGGAAGCTGCTCCGCGTCCTTGGGGTGCTGGTGCTGCTGGCGCTGCTGGGGTCGGGGGGATACTTTACCTGGCGGTACTTCGCCGAGAAGCCCCGGTATGTGAATACGGGCATGTCCGCCTCCGTCACCGCCAGCATGATGGACGACCTGGCGGCCCACACGATTCTCATCCCCGGGGAGGACGGCCAGCAGATCTATATCCGGGAGCTGCACGCCAGCTATGTGGTTTCCGGCGGATTCGCCACGGTGCAGGTGGCGGATCACACCTGGTACGACAACTATGAGGGCACCCTGGAGGAGACCATGGACGTGACCATGACCCCCTTCCTGAAAAGCGCGGCGGGCAAACAGACGCCGCTGGAGCCCATCACCTATACCATCTATATTCCCCTGAGCCCCATCACGCTGGACAGTCCGGATTCCGTGCGGACCGAGGTGGCCACCACCATGAGCACCATTCAGATCACCGTACGGCCCGGATCCCGGGTCCTGGTAAACGGGGTGGACTGCTCGGACACGGTTTCCTCCGAGACGGGGGTCATGAGCTATAACGCGACGGTGCAGCCCATCGGGGACAACCTGTTCCAGATCGTGGTGCGCAGCCAGTACTGCCGGGACAACACGCTGAACGTAACCCTGTACCGGGCGCCGCAGGAGATCCCGCTGGATCTGGCGGTGGGCACCTACGGCAATACCTATGAAAAGGTCATCAAGGTCAGCGCCACCACCATGCCGGGCGCCTACATTGAGGTGGGATCGCCTTATTCCGACCTGGACATCACCAATCTGGATTCCACGGGGAAATTCAGCTTCAACGCGATTTTTGACCATATCGGCAACAACACGATCTCCATTACCGCCACCTATCCCGGGAAAAAGCCTTCCACGGTGGAGCATACGGTGTACTACGTGCCGCCGGCGGACGAATACACGGTCAAGGCGTGGCCTCTGAGCGCGGAGGGATACAGCGAGCTGCTGAGCAATACGGCCTACCGCGCCAGCTACGGGCAGGTGTACGTGGTCACGGGCATCGTGCAGTACACCGTGTCGGAGAAACCCCAGATGGTGGTCATCAACACCAGCGAGGACGGCAAGAGCCAGCCGGTGCTGGTGCAGAACTACAGCCGGACCACCTGGGAGGTGGGCCAGTACTACCGGCTGTACGCGGACGCCTATTCCACCTATAACAGCATGCCCTGGCTCAATGCCCGGTATACCTACACGAAGTAAACGGGAGGAAAACGGATGAAGCGCGCGCTCTGCGTCCTGCTGGTTCTGACGGCGCTGGTTTCCCGCGCAGCGGCGGAGCCGCTGCGGCAGAGGGAGGACCTGGCGGATACGGTCACGGTGGCGCTGAACGACCGGGCCAGCTATGTATATACCTACGCCTATCCCCAGGTGGATCCCACGGATCCCTCCGGGGAGCTGATCAATTCCTTCTACCAGTACAGGGTCAGCGACGCGCGGGAATTCGAGATCCCCATGAACGCGGATTACTACCGGACCCAGGATCCCGCGGAGGACATCCGGGTGGAGATCGGGTATGAAGTCACCTGCAACGGGGAGGACTACTTCTCCGTACTGACCGACATGAAGCAGGGGGACCTGGAAACCTTCGCGGGGCATACCTTCAGCCGGGCCGGCCTCCGGGCCGGATCCTCCGTGGCGCTGCCCTACCTGCTGGGAATGCTGGAAAGCGGGGAGACGGATACCTGGCTGCAGGACCGGCAGACGGCACGGGCGAATGACCTGGTGCGGGAAATGGTATGGGACAGGCTGGCGGCCGGGAAAGACATCCAGACGCGGGCGGATCTGGAAAAGGAGGATCTGGACTACGGGTTCTTTCCGGAAGAGGATTTTTACCTGGATGAGACTGGAAATCCGGTTTTCTACCTTCAGCCGGGGTTCGCGGAGGACAGCGGGCGGCTGCTGACCTTCCCGATCACCATCGAGGATATTCTGGACGAAATGTAGCCTGTCACGGAACCGCGGAAAGGGTTCCGCGGGCCGGGCGAAACGGAAGCATAAAGGAGCGTAAGCGATGAGACAGCCTGGAGAAATCACGGAGATCCGCGGGGGCATGATGGAAGTCACCTTCTGCCGGCCGGAGGCCTGTGCCGCCTGCAACGCCTGTGAGGGCGGAAAGCGGGAGCATAAAATCTGGATTCGGGGAGAGGGCAGGGTGGGAGATATCGCCATCGTGGACATGCCGGACCGGATGGTGGTCCGCGCGTCCGTCATCGCTTACGGGCTGCCGCTGGCCGGACTGCTGGGCGGCATGATCCTCGGTCATCTGCTTTCCGGCGGGGCGGATGCCTGGACCATGGCCGGGGCGGCCATCGGCCTGGGGGCCAGCCTGATCGCCCTGAAGGGAACGGAAAAGCGGCGGGCCGGTCGGGCGGAATGGAGCCCCCGGGTGGTGGACATCCTGGAAAAGGGCGGGCAGGCGGAGATCCGGGCGCTGTGACGGACCCGGAAACCGGGGAATCATTACGGAGAAAGAAAAGGGACGAACAATGCGGTATGATGTGCTGATTATCGGCGCGGGGCCTGGCGGAATCTTTACGGCCTACGAGCTTGTGAACCGGGCGGAGCGCCCCCTGAAGGTGGGCGTGTTTGAAATGGGCCGCCCGCTGGCCAAAAGGAAGTGCCCCATCGATGGGGTGAAGGTGAAAACCTGCGTCCGGTGCGCCTCCTGCTCCATCATGAGCGGATTCGGCGGCGCCGGCGCGTTCTCCGACGGCAAATACAACATCACCAACGATTTCGGCGGCAGCCTGCACGAATATATCGGGAAAAAGCAGGCGCTGGAGCTGATGCGCTATGTGGACCAGATCAACATGCAGTACGGCGGGGCGGGGACAAAGCTGTATTCCACGGCCAACACCGGCATCCGCCGGCGGTGCCTGGAAAACGGGCTGCACCTGCTGGACGCGGAGGTAAGGCATCTGGGCACGGACATCAACTACGTGGTGCTGGAGCGGCTGTACGAGGCGCTGAAGGACAGGGTGGATTTCCACTTTGACACCCAGGTCAGGGATGTCCGGCATGTGGGGGATCTGTACGAGATCGACGCGGGAGAGGAAACCCACACGGCGCCGAAGCTGGTGATCTCCGTGGGACGCAGCGGCAGCAAATGGCTGGAGGGTGTCTGCCGGGAGATGGGGATCCGGACCCACAGCAACCGGGTGGACATCGGCGTTCGGGTGGAGCTGCCCGCGTCGGTTTTCAGCCACCTGACGGATGAACTGTACGAGAGCAAGATCGTTTACCGGACGCAGAAATTTGAAGACCGGGTGCGGACCTTCTGCATGAACCCCTATGGGGCGGTGGTGAGCGAGAATACCAACGGCATCGTCACGGTCAACGGGCACAGCTACGAGGATCCGGCCAGGCATACGGACAACACGAATTTTGCCCTGCTGGTCAGCCAGCATTTTTCGGAACCCTTTAAGGATTCCAATGGCTATGGCGAAAGCATCGCGCGGCTCAGCAACATGCTGGGCGGCGGCGTCATTCTGCAGCGGTTCGGGGACCTGATCCGGGGCCGCCGCAGCACGCCGGGACGGATCGAGGAATCCTTTGTGACGCCCACCCTCAGCGCGACGCCCGGAGATCTGAGCCTGGTGATTCCCAAAAGAATTCTGGACGGGATCATCGAGATGATCTACGCCCTGGACAAAATCGCGCCGGGCACCGCCAACGATGACACGCTACTGTACGGGGTGGAGGTCAAGTTCTACAACATGGAAGTGGCGCTGAACGAACACCTGGAAACGGCCCAGGAGGGCATGTTCGTCATCGGGGACGGCAGCGGGGTGACTCACAGCCTGAGCCACGCCAGCGCCAGCGGCGTGTATGTGGCCCGGCACATCCTGGAGCGGATGGCATGAAAAACATCTTAGGCGTTGTCGCGGAGTATGACCCCTTTCACCGGGGGCATGAAAAGCATCTCAGGCTGGCCCGGGAACGGGTTCAGCCTGATTTCACATATGTGGCGCTGAGCGGGTGCTTCAAGCAGCGGGGTGAGCCGGCGCTGCTGTCTCCCTATGACCGGGCGGCGTGCGCCCTGGCGGCCGGGGTGGACGCGGTTTTCTGCCTGCCCACGGTCTGGACCCTGCGGGACGCGGAACACTATGCCCTGGGGGCGGTTTCCCTGCTGGCGGGACTGGGGGCCACCCATCTGGCCTTCGGGGCGGAAACAGCGGACCTGGCGGGCCTGCGGGCGGCCGCGGAGCTGCTGGAGAAGCCCGCCGCGGCGTTGCGGGACGCCCTGCGGCAGCGGCTGCGGCAGGGCGAGGGATATCCCCGGGCCATGGAAAACGCCATGGCGGAGACGCGCCCGGATCTGGGGGCGCTGCTCCGCGCCCCCAACAATACGCTGGCCATCTGCTATCTGCGGGCCATGCTGCGGCTGGACGCGGAGATGGAGCCGGTGCTGATTCCCCGCTCCGGGGATTATCACGCGGCGGAGATCTCACCGGAGAATCCTTCCGCCTCCGCCATCCGGCAGGCCCTGGCCCGGGGGGATTACGGCGGGGCCTTCGCGGCGGTGCCGGCGGAAAGCGCCAGGCGGATCCGGGAGGCGATGCTGGCGCGGCGGACGCCCTCGGAAAAGACGATGGACGCGATCCTGATTCATACCCTGCGAACCATGCCCCGGGAACAGGCGGTACGGCTGCCGGACCTGTCGGAAGGGCTGGAGGACCGGGTGCTCCGGGCGGCGCGGGAGGCGGGCGGCCGGGAGGCGCTGCTGACGGCGGCCTGCGCCAGCCGGTATCCCCGGGCCCGGATCAGCCGCCTGTGCGCCTGGGCGATGCTGGGGGGCACCGCGGAAACGGTGGAGCGGGCGCCGCTGCCCCGGGAAACGCTGCTGCTGGGCCTGCGGCGGAACACGGAGATGTCCGGGCTGTGGCGGGATGGAAAAATCCGGATTCACGCCTCCCTGAAGGATATGCCGCCGGATCCGGCCTGGGACCTCTGGGCGCAGTGCGCCGGGCTGCCGGCGGGCTGGTTTTACCGGCAGCGGGTGGTGACAGTCTGAAGGGCTTTCAGAAGGCCGCGAAACCTGGCGGTCCCGCGGCCGCGGGGGATGATGAGCGGCCTGGAAGGACGCCTCCGCGGCCGGAGACGGGCCGGTCCGCAAACGGTCACAGCCGTGGCCTGAGGATCGACACGCCGCCGAAGACGGAACGGACCGGGCGGAAAAGACGTGAATTTCAGATTTTCCTTTCCTTTTGGGCGGAAGTCGTGTATAATATTGCGGGTTATCCCTGAATACGAAAAGGAGACGGATGAAGGATGAAGATTCTGGTTGTGAACGCGGGGTCCTCCTCGCTGAAGTATCAGCTGATTGACATGGACGGCGAGAAAGAGCTGGCCAAGGGGCTGGTGGAGCGCATCGGCATTGAGGGCAGCCGGCTGAAGCATTCCGCCGGGGAGAAGAGCACCGTGGTGGAGGAAGCGATTCCCGATCACGAGGCCGCGGCACAGCTGATGCTGAAAATTCTGCAGGATCCGGAATACGGCGTCATCAAGAGCACGGACGAGATCGGCGCCGTAGGCCACCGCGTGCTGCACGGCGGGAACAAGTTCACCGCCTCCATGCTGGTAAATGATGAAGTCAAGGCCGCCATCCGGGAGTGCTTCCCCCTGGGGCCGCTGCACAATCCCGCCAACCTGATGGGCATCGAGGCCTGCGAGAAGGTCATGAAGGGCACCCCTCAGGTGGCCGTTTTCGACACCGCCTTCCATCAGACCATGCCGCCGAAGGCCTACATGTACGGCATTCCGAAAATGTATGAGGAAAAGCTGCATGTCCGCCGCTACGGCTTCCACGGCACCAGCCACCGGTATGTGAGCCGCCGGGTGTGCGAGTTCCTGGGCATCAGCCCCGAGGGAAAGAAGATCATCATCTGCCACCTGGGCAACGGGTCCAGCCTCTCCGCCGTGAAGGACGGAAAGTGCCAGGATACCTCCATGGGCCTGACGCCTCTGGAAGGCCTGCTGATGGGTACCCGCTGCGGCAGCTGCGATCCCGCGGTGGTGCAGTTCATGGCCAACAATCCCCTGAAGGACGACGGCACGCCCCTGGGGCACCCCATCAGCGTGGATGAGGTGCTGACCATCATGAACAAGAAGAGCGGCCTGCTGGGCATCAGCGGCAAGAGCAGCGACTGCCGGGATATCGACGACCTGTCCGAGAAGGGCGATCCCGACGCGAAGCTGGCGCAGGAGATGCTGGTTTACGGCATCAAGAAGTACATCGGCTCCTACGCGGCGTCCATGGGCGGCGTGGACATCATCTGCTTCACCGCCGGCATCGGCGAGAACAACGACGTGCTGCGGGCGAAGGTCATCGAGGGCCTGGAGTTCATGGGCGCGGAGCTGGATCCGGAGAAGAACAGAGGCAAGGGTGAAAAGGTCATCAGCAAGGACAGCAGCAGGGTGACCGTCTGCGTGATTCCCACCAACGAGGAAATCATGATCGCCCGGGATACCCTGGACCTGGTTACCACCGGCAAGGTGCGGGACAACTGATTCCCGCCCTGAGCCCTAAAAATGTTGTTGACAAACGGTTTGTGAACCGTTATAATGCTAAACGGTCTCTTTTGAGGTGAGGACATGGAGCTGGACGTATCCACGGCTTTATCCCATCCCGGCCAGGAATATTCCTTCTCCGGTGCGCAGGCCATTGCGGACCAGGAGATTTACGGCAGCGTCGTCCGGATTGACGACTGCGCCGTGGAGGGCACCTTCCTGGCGGACGATCAGGGGAACATCCATGTGAAGGGACAGCTCCGGACCGTGGCGCACGCGCCGTGCGCCAACTGCCTGAAGGATGCCTCCGCCATCGTGGAAAACGATTTTGAGGAGGACTTCATCCGGAACGGCGACCCAGAGGATGACGAGATCTTTTCCTACGAGGGGCATCTCGTTTCCATGGAGAAGCTGGTCATGTCCTACGCCGTTATGGCTCTGCCGATCCGCTTCCTGTGCCGGGAGGACTGTCCCGGACTTATGTATACGGACCCGGAAGCGGCCCCCGTGGAGACCGGGATCCAGTACCCCTTCGCGGGGCTGAGGCAATTGCTTGATCAAATGGAGGAGGTGTAAACATGGCTGTACCGAAGGGTAAAATATCCAAGGCTCGCAGAAACAGCCGTCGCGCCAATTGGAAGCTGGAGCTGCCGGGGATCGTGGAATGCCCCCAGTGCCACCAGATGAAGCTGGCGCACCGTGTGTGCAAGAACTGTGGCTATTATAACGGCGTCCAGGTCGTCAACAAGGACGAAAAGAAGGACGCCTGATTGTCGACCGCTTTTTTCGGTCAGATAAAGCTCCGTCCTTCGGGCCGGAGCTTTTTCCATACATTTTTTTCGAAATCAAGCTGAAGGAGGATGACCATGGAGGAGAAGAAAATGACCGGCGCGGAAATGGCAACCCGGTTTGATCCGCAGGCCATCGAAAGCGACATTTATCAGGCCTGGGAACAGGCCGGCGCCTTCACGGCGCACCGGAAAGAGGGAAAGAAGCCCTTCACCATCGTGATGCCCCCGCCCAACATTACGGGGCAGCTGCATATGGGCCACGCCATGGACTGCATCCTGCAGGACGCGCCGATCCGGTACCACCGGATGAAGGGTGATCCCACCCTGTGGCTGCCCGGGACGGATCACGCCGCCATCGCCACGGAAGTGAAGATTGTGGACGCCATGCGCAAGGAAGGCCTGACCAAGGAAATGCTGGGCCGGGAAAAGTTCCTGGAGCGGGCGTGGGACTGGAAACGGGAATTCGGTGGCCGCATCGTGAACCAGCAGCGGCGCATGGGCGTCAGCTGCGACTGGAGCCGGGAACGCTTCACCATGGATGAGGGCTGCAGCAAGGCCGTGCGGGAAGTGTTCGTGCGCCTGTACGAGAAGAACCTGATCTACCGCGGGCAGCGGATGATCAACTGGTGCCCCAGCTGCCGCAGTGCCCTGAGCGACGCGGAGGTGGAATACCGGGAGCAGGCCAGCCATCTGTGGCACATCCGGTATCCCGGCGCGGACGGCGGGGAAGGCGTGATCGTGGCCACCACCCGGCCGGAAACCATGCTGGGCGACACCGGCGTGGCCGTGAACCCGAACGACGCGCGGTACACGGACCTGGTGGGCAAGAAGGTGATCCTGCCCATCATGAACCGGGAAATCCCGGTGGTGGCGGATGACTATGTGGAAATGGACTTTGGCACCGGCGCGGTGAAGATGACCCCCGCCCATGACCCGAACGACTTCGAGGTGGCCCAGCGGCACAACCTGGAGATCATCACCGTGACCAATGACGACGGCACCATGAACGAGAACGCCGGCGCCTACAACGGGATGGATCCCCTGGCCTGCCGGGAAGCGGTGTTGGCGGAGCTGGACAGGCTTGGCCTGCTGGTGAAGACGGAGGATTACACGCATAACGTGGGCTTCTGCTACCGGCATGGGAATACCGTCGTGGAGCCGCGGCTCAGCGAGCAGTGGTTCGTGAAGATGAAGCCCCTGGCCGAGCCGGCCATCGCCGCGGTGAAGGAGGGGAAGACCAAATTCGTTCCGGACCGGTTCAGCAAGATCTACTACAACTGGATGGAGAATATCCGGGACTGGTGCATCAGCCGGCAGCTGTGGTGGGGCCACCGGATTCCCGCCTGGTACTGCGACGACTGCGGGGAGATGACCGTGAGCCGGACGGATCCCACCGCCTGCCCGAAGTGCGGCAGCGTGAAGATCCGGCAGGATGAGGATGTGCTGGACACCTGGTTCTCCTCCGCACTGTGGCCCTTCTCCACCCTGGGCTGGCCGGAGCAGACCGAGGATCTGAAATACTTCTATCCCACCACCATGCTGGTGACGGGGTACGACATCATCTTCTTCTGGGTGGCGCGGATGATCTTCAGCGGCATCGAGAACATGGGGGAGACCCCCTTTGAAACCGTGCTGATCCACGGCCTGGTGCGGGACGAGAAGGGCCGGAAGATGTCCAAATCCCTGGGCAACGGCGTGGATCCCCTGGAGGTCATTGACCAGTACGGGGCGGACGCGCTGCGCTTCAGCCTGGTGATGGGCGTCAGCCCCGGCAATGACACCCGCTACAGTCGGGACCGGGTGGAGTCCGCCCGGAACTTTGCCAACAAGGTCTGGAACGCCAGCCGGTTCGTGCTGATGAATGTGAGCGAAAAGCTGGAAATCCGTCCGGAGAAGCTGGAAATCGCGGATCAGTGGATTCTCAGCCGCCTGCAGGAAGCCATCCGGGCCATCAGCGATCACATGGAGGACGGGGATTTCGGCCTGGCCGCCACGAAGATCTACGACTTTGCCTGGAGCGAATTCTGCGACTGGTACATCGAGCTGAGCAAGGCCCGGCTGCTGGGCGAGGACGGGGAGAGCAAGGACACGGCCAAGGCGGTGCTGCTGTACGTGCTGGAAGCGCTGCTGAAGCTGCTGCATCCCTTCATGCCCTTCCTGACGGAGCAGGTGTACAAGTACCTGCCGGGCAGCGAAGGCTTCCTCATGCTGCAGCCCTGGCCGGAAACGCGGGATGCCTTCGACTTCCCGGAGGAAGAGAAGCGGATGCAGGGCGTGATGGAAATCATCCGCTCCATCCGGAATCTGCGCAGCGAAATGAACGTGGCCCCCTCCAGGCGGACCCGGCTGATGCTGCTGCCCGCGGAGGGCTGGCAGGATGCCCTGGAGAACGGTGAGGGGTACTTCAAGCGCCTGGCGGGCGCCAGCGAAGTCACCCTGATCGGGGACCGGGCGGAGGTGACCGAGAAGACGGTTTCCGCCGTGACCGCCGCCGGTGAGCTGTTCATCCCCCTGGGAGACCTGGTGGACTTCGAGAAGGAAATCCCCCGGCTGCAGAAGGAGCTGGACAACCTGGGCAAGGAAATGGACCGGGCCCGGGGCAAGCTGAACAACGCGGGCTTCGTGGCCAAGGCGCCGGCCCAGCTGGTGGAGGCGGAAAAGGAAAAGCTGGCCGCCAACGAGCAGAAGGCCGCGGCGCTGGAAAGCCGCATCGCGGAGCTGAAGGAAAGCCGGTAAGACGGGACCCTTCCTCCCCAAAACAAAACCATAGAAAACGCCCATGCGGACAATCTCCCGCATGGGCGTTTTTTGTCGGGCGGCGGACCGGACGGAGGGGTGTTCCGGCATCTCCCGCGGTGCGGCAGATCCGCCGCGGGGAGGCTTCAGGGCGCTTCCTTGCGGTCGGTGCCGGTGAGGATGACCTGGCCTTCACCGTCGGTGGCGTACAGGGCCCAGGAATCCCGGGTCCGGAGGATCAGATCCCCATCGATGGTCAGGACGCCGCCTTCCGCCCGGGCCGCCTCCCGCTTCACGGACAGGTCGCCGTGAATGGTGACGGTTCCGGCGGTACTGGTCAGGCGGATGGGAAACCGCTTGACGGTATCGCTGTATACATTGCCCTCCACCAGGATGCTGCCGCCCTTGTTATGGATGGCGCTGGCGTTCCCCTCCGAGCGGATCTCCCCGTGAATCACGGTTTCGCCGCCGCTGGCATAGACGGTGGGGTAGCCGTCGTTTTTATCGGCCCGTACGGCGCCGGTCACCTCGATCCGGCCGCCCATGGCGCAGAGCGCGTTGGCGTCCCTGGTGGCGGAGACATCACAAGGCTGTCCCCTTTCTGGGGAAGAATGGTGACGGTGCGGCCGGCTTCCACCTCCAGGTTGAAGGGCACCTTGCTGTTATGCCGGTAGTCTTTGGAAATCAGAATCCGGTCCGCCTTTTTCTCGTTCACCGCGAAAAGCAGTTCGCTGTGGGTTTTGACAACGACTCCCTGGGACGCCGACTCGCCCAGGGTCAGCCCGGCGGCCAGCAGACAGCAGGCCAGCAGGCAAAGAAACAGCTTTTTCATTTTTCTGTCCTCCATATAGAACGTTCATGCTGTAAAAAACGATCTCTACCACTGTTTTTCTTATTCGTCACGCCCCCTCCGGGTTTCCTGCCAGGGAGAAAAAAACGCGCGGGTGGAAAATCGGAAGCGCCAGGTCAAACTTTTTTCAGAAAGCCTATTGACAACAGCCATAAGAAGTGTATAATCCGTACTGAACATTTGAACATTTGCTCAAATGCGAATTGAGAAAAACGGAGGAAGAAGAGATGGCGGAGCTGAGACAGGATGATGAGATGCTCTACGATCTGGCGGATCTGTTCCGGATGTTCGCGGACAGCACCCGGGTGCGCATCCTGAATGAGCTGATGAGAAAGGATGTGGGCGTGACGGAGCTGGCCAACGAACTGCAGATGACCACCTCGGCCATCTCGCATCAGCTGCGGATCCTGAAGGACTCCCGGCTGATCCGTTCCCGCAGGGACGGGAAGGGAATCATGTACTCCCTGGCGGACGACCACGTGCGGACGATTCTGGACATGGGGATTGAGCACCTGATCGAAGGCGCGCGTCAGGACTAACCGGGGAGCCCAAAAGCATAAGTCGGAGGCATCACCATGAGCAATCTGGAAAAGGAGCTTCAATCGGAAAAGGACCAGCGGGACCCGGAAATGATACAGAACCATCCGGACACGGAGCATACCCGCGAAGAACATCATGATCACGAGCATGAACATGACCACGAGCGTCATCATGATGATCACGGCCACGAGCATGATGAGCACGATCACGATGATCATGAACATGACCATCACCATGGCCATGAACACAGCCATCACCATGACGCGCATGATCACCATGACCACGATCACTGCCATCATGACCACGACGGGCTGAGCTGCGGGTGCGGGCACTGCCACCATGATCACGAGCACGGGGAGGAGAACCGGAACGTGATGATCGGCCGGCTGATTACCTCCGCGGTGCTGCTGATCATCGGGCTGTTCTTTCCGGAGGGCGGGGCCGGACGCTTCCTGTTTTCCCTGGCTTCGGCCCTGACCATCGGATACGACGTGATCTGGGGGGCGATCCAGAACATCCTGCACCGGGAGCTGCTGGATGAGATGTTCCTGATGTTCGTCGCCTCCGTCGGCGCCTTTATTCTTGGGGAAGCGACGGAAGGCGCGCTGGTGCTGCTTTTGTTCCAGCTGGGCGAATTTCTGCAGGACCTGGCGGTGGACCGCAGCAGGGATTCCATCGCGGAGCTGATGAACATCCGCCCGGAGGAAGCGACGGTGATCCGGGATGGAAAGGAGCTTACGGTATCCCCGGAAGCCGTTCAGGTGGGTGAGACCATTCTGGTGAAGCCCGGCGAGCGGATCCCGCTGGATGGCGTAATCACGGAAGGGGAAAGCTTCCTGGATACGGTGGCGCTGACCGGTGAAAGCGTGCCGCGGTCCGCCCGGGAGGGAGATGAGGCCCTGAGCGGCTGCGTCAACCAGCGGGGCGTGCTGAAGATGCGTGTCACCCGGCCCTTTGGAGAGAGCGCGGTAAGCCGGATTCTGGAGCTGGTGGAGAACGCGACGGAGCATAAGAGCCACGCGGATAAATTCATCACCCGGTTCGCCAGAGTCTATACCCCTGTTGTGGTGGGCGCGGCGGCCGCGATGTTCCTGATTGCCGGGCTGATCACCGGCAGCTGGGGGGAATGGCTGCGGCGCAGCCTGACCTTCCTGGTGATCAGCTGCCCCTGCGCGCTGGTGATCTCCGTGCCCCTGAGCTACTTTAACGGCATCGGAAAAGCCAGCCGTCGGGGCATCCTGGTGAAGGGAAGCAATGTGCTGGAGGAGCTGAGCCAGGCCTCCATGGTGGCGCTGGATAAAACCGGCACCGTGACCAGGGGCGTGTTTGAAGTCGTGGCGATCCATCCCCGGGAGATGAGCGAGGAGGAACTGGTACAGCTGGCCGCGGCGGCGGAAAAGTACAGCACCCATCCCATCGCGGACGCGATCCGCGGCAGTTATCTGGGCTGGGAGGAAATGGACATCCGGGACTGCCGGGAGGTGGCCGGCCAGGGGGTCATCGCCATGGTGAACGGCCGCCGGGTGGCCGCGGGCAATGAAAAGCTGATGGCGGCGGAGGGCGTGGACAGCAGGGACTGCCATCTGACCGGGACCATCGTGCATATCGCTGTGGACGGCCGGTACGAGGGACATCTGGTCATCGCGGACGTGGTGAAGGAGAGCGCGGAGGAGGCGGTTCGTCAGCTGAAGCAGCTGGGTATCCGAAAAACAGTGATGCTGACCGGCGACCGCCAAAGCGCGGCGGAAGCCATCGGAAAGGCTGTGGGCGTGGATGAGGTGCACGCGGAGCTGAAGCCGGAAGACAAGGTGAGCCGGATTCAGCAGCTGATGGCGGCGCGGACAGCCGGAAAGGAAACAGTCCTCTTCGTAGGGGACGGCATTAACGACGCGCCGGTGCTGGCGACGGCGGATCTGGGGGTGGCCATGGGCGCCGCCGGATCCGACGCGGCGGTGGAGGCGGCGGACATCGTGCTGATCGATGACGATCCCCTGAAGCTGGCGGAGGGCATCCGGCTGGCCCGGCGGACCCAGAAGATCGTGAAGCAGAACATCATTTTCTCCATCGCGGTGAAGGTGATGGTCATGATCCTGGGGGCCTTCGGCGTGGTGTCGCTGTGGCTGGCGGTTTTCTCCGATGTGGGCGTATGCCTGCTGGCGATTCTGAACGCCATGCGCTGAGTGGAAAAACACGGCTTGAAAACGGCACAGCCCGCGGGCGGAGAGACGGCCCGCGGGTCCGTTTTCGCCCGCGGGGCGAAAGGCACGAAAGAAATGGAACGGCAGGGGCGGAAGGAAGGAAAATAAAAGGTCAAAAAGGGGCTTGACCTTCCTTGACAAGGGGAGTAAAATACCGAGCGGCAAAGGGATTGCCAGAAAGAGGTGTATTTTGCCATGACGAAGATTGATGTGTTTTCCGGGTTCCTGGGGGCGGGAAAAACGACCCTGATCAAGAAGCTGCTGAAGGACGCGTACGCGGGCCAGAAGGTGGTGCTGATTGAGAACGAATTTGGCGAGATCGGCATTGACGGCGGCTTCATGAAGGAAGCCGGCATCCAGGTGACGGAAATGAACAGCGGCTGCATCTGCTGCAGCCTGGTGGGCGACTTTGGCGAGGCGCTGGAGAAGGTGCTGGAGACCTACCATCCGGACCGGATCCTGATCGAGCCCAGCGGCGTGGGCAAGCTGAGCGACGTGGTCCGCGCGGCCAGCGCCGTCTGCGGGGAGGACTGCCAGATCGGCGCGCTGGTGGCCGTGGTGGACGCCAGCAAGGCCAAGATTTATGTAAAGAACTTTGGCGAATTCTTTATCAACCAGATTGAGCACGCGGCCACGATCATCCTGAGCCGGACGGACATCGCCAGCCAGCAGAAGATTGAGGACTGCGTCCGGCTGATCCGGGAGCATAACCAGAACGCCACCGTCATTACCACCCCCATGGATCAGCTGGACGGCATGCAGATTCTGAAGGCCATGGAGAAGGCGGACACGCTGGAGCAGGAAATGGCCCAGATCCTGGCGGAAGTGGAAGATGACGACGACGAGTGCGACGATCCGGAGTGCTCCTGCCACCATCATCACGACCATGACCACGAGCATCATCATGATCATGAGCCTCATCACCATGACGATGACGATGACGATCACGACCATGAGCATCATCACCACCATGATCATGACGACGATCATGATGATCATGACTACGAGTATCACCACCATGATCATGACGATCACGACCATGATGAGCACGACCATGATGAGCACGACCACGAGCATCATCATGACCATGATCATGAGCATCACCATCACCACCATCATGACGCGGACGAGGTGTTCACCAGCTGGGGCGTGGAGACGCCGAAGCAGTTCACCGAGGACGGCCTGAAGGCGATGCTGGACAAGCTGCAGAACGAGGCGGATTACGGCATGATCCTGCGGGCGAAGGGCATTGTGCCCTCCGTGGACGGCCGGTGGATCCACTTCGACTACACGCCCGGCGAGACGGATGTCCGCCATGGCAGCGCCGAGGTGACCGGACGGCTGTGCGTCATCGGCTCAAAGATTAACGAAGAGAACCTGAAGACCTTGTTTGGAGTGTAATAAAATGGCAGCCAGGGAAGTACCTGTTTACCTGTTCACCGGTTTTCTGGACGGGGGGAAGAGCACCTTCATCCAGAGCACCCTGGAGGACAAGCGCTTCAACAGCGGGGAGAAGACGCTGCTGATCCGCTGTGAGGATGGCGAGGTGGAATACGATTTTTCCACCTTCAGCGGGGAAAATGTTCACCTGCTGAGCCTGGAGGAGGAAGATGAATTCAATGAAGCCGCGCTGCAGAAAAAAGCGGATGAAACTGCCTGCGACCGGGTCATCATTGAATATAACGGCATGTGGCCCATGCAGACCCTGTATGACAACATTCCCGACGGGTGGATGGTGGTGCAGGAAATCTGCTTCGCGGAATCCGGCACCTTCACCGTCTTCAACGCCAACATGCGGAACCTGGTGTATGACAAGATCCAGACCTGCGATGTGATCGTGTTCAACCGCTGCGGGGAGAAGACCGATCTGGACGCGCTGCATAAGATCGTCCGCCAGGCCAATCGCCGCTGCAACATCTTCTACGAATATCCGGACGGGCGCAGCGTCATGGATGAGAAGGTGGATCCGCTGCCCTTCGATGTGAACGCCCCGGTGGTGAAGATCGAGGATCGGGATTACGCCTACTTCTTCAGCGACCTGATGGAAAACATGGAGCAGTATGACGGGAAAAAGGTGGAGTTCAAGGGACTCTACCCCCAGAGCAGCAAGCCCATGCCCGACAGCGTTTTTGTGGCGGGACGGATGCTGATGAACTGCTGCGCCGCCGACACCCAGTTCGCCGGGATGGCCTGCTACCGCGGCAAGGTGGAAAAGCCGAAGGCCGGGTCCTGGTTCATCCTGCGGGGGAAAATCCGGCTGCAGCGGAACCGGCTGTTCAGCGGGAAAACGCCCGTGATCGACGTGGAAAGCGTAAAGCCGGCCGTCGAGCCGGAGGAACCGGTGGCGACATTCTATTAAAATCAGAGAGGCTCCGCACCTGAAAGGGTACGGAGCCTCTGCGTGTTCTTACGGAAAGGGGGCGGAAGCGTGCGAAGGGAAGAAGCGGAACAGCGGACCAAAACCGCCGGGCGGGAGAAGCATTTCTGGCTGGAAACCTGGTACTGCGGCATCATCAACCAGCGGATTGAGGACGCGGTGGAAAAGGGGCAGTACGAGGTAAAGGTGCGCTTTTCCGCCCGGAGCTATGTGGCCCGACATCAGCAGCGGTTCATCCAGCTGTACGAGAAACAGGGCTACGAAGCCCATTTCCGTCCCAACTATGTGCATATAACCCCCAGCATGTGGGACCTGATTCTTCGCTGGATCCCGGCGGAAAAACATCAGGGAAAGCTGACGGATTAGGCGGTGTGTCCGCCGCGGAATCCCGGGACGGAAGCGTCCGGGGGCAGGCGGCGCGGCGGGAGAAGCGGGCTGGTTCCCCGGACCATTCCCCGGCCGGCGTTGGACGGACAGCCCGGAAAACGGAACAGGCAAAAGAAAAGCCCGGAGCAGGGCGCGGCGCGGTTTCGAAAGAAACGCGGGGTCGCTTCGCTCCGGGCTGTTTTTTTGTTCCGGGTTGTCTGATCCGCTTACTCCGCCTTGAAGAGGTAAACGGTGCCTTCCTCCGCTTCGGTGGAGTCCACACCGGTCTGCGCGTACTCGCCGTTCACGTAGAAGGCCCAGTAATGCGGGTTTTCCTCACTCCAGATCAGCTCCTGACCGCAGACGGCGGTGACGTACAGGCCGTAGTCCCCCTCCGTGCCGGCGATCAGGCCGTTTTCCAGCAGGGCCGCGCCGACGGTTTCCGCGTCCGTAAGGATGCGGAACCAGGCTTCTTGACCCTCCAGGTCGATGACCTCAAAGTCGAAGGACAGCTCGCCTTCCCCAAGGACGACGGGCTCCTCCTGGGTACCGGTCATCAGGATGACCGTTTCCTCCGCGGGTTCCACCGCAGTTTCCGCCAGGGACACAGTGCTCAGCGCGGCTGCCGCAAGCAGCGCCAGGCAAAGGACCAGCGAAAGCCAGGACTTGAACTTTCTCATGCTCTTTGCATCTCCTTTACCAAAATAAAATAGGCGGACCGGCTCTTCCCGGGGAAAACCCCCGCGGCGCTCGCGCAGAGGAAGAGCTTTTTTGCAGCCATGGAAAATATTCCGGCTCGGCGGACCCTGTCATCGCCTTCTCGGAGGCGCGGAAAGCGCTGATCCAATGGCGAGATTCCGCTCCCGCGGCGGAGCGTGAGACAGGGCGGTGACCCACCCTACGGCGACGGGCTCGCGCAGGCTTCGGACCTGCTTCCTTCCCAGGGCGGAGTGAGTATAGCAGAAAAAAAGAAAAACAGCAATGTTTCAAAATGTAACAAAATTTTAAATTAATGTTGACAAATGAAACATCCTGTGATAAGATTATGCCAGTCAAAGGGAGGGAAGACAGGATGAAGGATCGGGCGCCCGCGGGGGCGGAAAGATACGGTCAGGTGATCCGGGAGGGCCGGGCGGCCGCGGGGCTGAACCAGATGCAGCTGGCGGAGCGGGTCGGCGTCAGCCGGGCCACCATCGCGGGATGGGAGACCGGGCACAGCCGGCCGGATCTGGATCTGATTCCGAAGCTGAGCCGGGCGCTGGGGCTGAGCCTTGCTTCCTTCTTCGGCGTGAAGGAAGGGATCAGCAAGGCGGAACGAAGCCTGCTGCTGGCCTTCCGGGGGATGGAGGAAGGCGACCGGCAGGCCCTCCTGTGGCAGGCGGAAGCCCTGATGGAAAAGCGCCGGTCCCAGCGCCGGGAGGAATTGAAGCGCCGGGTGATCCGCCTGTACCGAAGCGACCTGAGCGCGGCGGCCGGCTTCGGCGGGACGCTGGAAGCCGCCCGGGGAGAGCCGGTCTGGATCTTTTCGGACGAGCGGACGGCCCGGGCCGATGAGATCATCACCGTCAACGGCCGCAGCATGGAGCCCACCTTCTTTAACGGGGACGCGTTGCTGGTGGAGCACACGGATTCCCTCCGGGAGGGGGAGATCGGGATTTTCCTGGTGGACGGGGAAGGGTATGTCAAGGAGTACCACGCGGATGGGCTGCATTCTCACAATCCCGCCTACCCGACGATGCGCTTTTATGAAGGAAACGATGTCCGGTGTATAGGCCGGGTGCTTGGAAAAGTGGAGCCGGACATGTGGCCCACCGAAGCGCAGCTGGAGATGCTGGAGGAGATGAGAATATGACGCGCGGAAGGATGGATTTTAACACGGTGCGGGACATTAATTCCCGGTTGTTTTTCAATGCCGGGGACGCGCACGGCGCCTCCGGGCTGAAGCCCTGGCAGTACGTGGATATGGAATACGCCCGGATGGGGCTGACGCCGCCCGCTTCCGTGCCCCCGCTGGAGAGCTTGGAGGACGCGGATATCTGGATGTGCCTGGATGAAAGGGTCAACTACAGCCTGCGCATGCGGGAGGCCGCGCTGGCCGGCTAAGCAAAGCGGACGATGGGGAAGATTGGGAGGACAGGGAAATGTGGATCAGCATGAATCGGAAGGAAAAAACGATGGCGGATCTGAAATGCGCCGCGCTGGCGGCGGCGTGCATGGCCGTGCTGCTGGTCATGATGCTGGGATAAATATGCCGGAAATACACTCCGCGGTTCTATGTGGCCGCGGGGTTTTTGTTTTGGAAGGGAAAGGGCGGGGCGGAAAGGTGGTTTTCCGGTTGAAGAAAGGCCCGGAATTATGTATAATGGAAAAGCAAAGAGGAGGGACGATTCGGATGCCTGAGATACGGATTCTGGAACTGATTGAGGGGGCGAGGGAAGCCCGGGGATTTACGGTCATTATTGATGTGCTCCGGGCTTTTTCGCTGGAATGCTATCTGTACGCCAAAGGCGCGTCGCTGGTCCGGCCGGTAGGATCCATGGAGGAAGCCTTTGCCCTGCGGGACCGGTTTCCCGGCAGCCTGATGATCGGCGAGCGGGGCGGCAGAAAGATCGACGGGGCGGATTTCGGCAATACCCCCAGCGGAATCCGTCTGGAAGACGTGGCGGGCAAAACCATCTTTCACACCACCAGCGCTGGGACCCAGGGCATCGTCAACGCGCAGGGCGCCACGGAGATCGTAACCGGCAGCCTGGTCAACGCCCGGGCGGTGGCGGCGTATATCCGGGAGAAAGCGCCGGAGCAAGTATCCCTGGTGGCCATGGGAAACAACGGAATCAGACGGGCGCCGGAGGACGTGCTCTGCGCGGAATACATCCGCAGCCTGGTGCTGGGGGAGCCTATGGTGGACCTGCGGGAGCGGATTCTTCGCCTGCCCACGGAAGGAGCGGAGCACTTTTTCAATCCCGCGACGCAGGATGTGTTTCCGGAACCGGATTTCTGGCTCTGCATGGAAGCGGACCGCTTCCCATTTGTGCTGCGCATCGAAAAGGACGAGCTGGGGTTCAAGTCCGTCCGGACGGAGATCCATACGCTGTCTTGACTTTTCAGAAGGGGTAGGATAAACTGAAAATAGCAAGAAGAAAGCCATCATAGGAGCGTGGCGGACATTGAGACGGTGGTTTTGGGGCGTCCTGCTGATCGTGGGATGCCTGCTTGGCTTTTCCGCGGCTTGTTGTAGCGCAGCGGAGAAAAGCCAGGAAATCCGGCTGCGCCTGATTCCGACCTCGTCCACGGCCTTTACCAACGCCATCCCCCATACCGTGACCTTCGACGCGGAGGTGGAAGGGGCGGAGAAGCTGACGCTGCGGGTCTATAACCCGGAGGGGGAAATCGCGGGTTTCCGGACGCAGAAGCAGGTTCAGTCCGGGGAGCGGGCCGTGCGGGCGGCGGGATACGCGCTGCGGGCCGGCCAGACCAGGAAGGAAGACCTGAACGTTTTCTTTAAAAGCGACACCGCGGCGGGAACCTGGCGCGTTGAGATCACGGCCACTGGGACGAAGAAGAAGCCGGTGACAGCGTCGCTGGCGGTGGAGATCCGGCCGCCGGATCCCCTGGAGCTGGGCCAGCTGGAGGAGACGCACGCGCTGCTGCGGGGGACGGAAGGCAGCGCCGTGCCCGCGGAGGAAGGAAAAATCCGGTTCGTCGCCCAGGATCCGGCGGATCCGACCTTTGTGCAGGATTACTGGCTGAGCAAAAAATACGATCTGCGGGAAAGCGCGAACCAGAAATGTTCCCGGGCGGTTTTTTCCATGGCGCTGAGCTACCTGGGCATCGACTGCACGCCCGTGCGGATGTCCGAAATGCTGTGGGGGGAGGATATTCTTTCCACCTTCGATCCCGTGTGTGAAAAGCTGGGCGGCGTGGAGCGGGTCACCGGGGACCTGGAGACCCTGTGGGCCGCCTATGAGGCGGGAGAGGCCTCCCCGGTGCTGCTGCATTTCACCTATGACGGGGGAATGCACGCCCTGCTGGTGGCGGGCCGGGACCGGGAAAAGCCGGAGCTGTTTTACTGCGTGACCTCGGGGCAGCCGGTAAACACCTCGGAGTGGCCAGACGGCCTGACCCGGGATCACGTGATTCCCATCCTGATCGAGCGGGGAGAAATCGGGCAGTGGATTCAGAGCCCGCTGCTGAAACGGTATCATAAAGGAAGAATCGACGAAATCTGGCAGTGGAAACGGACGGACACGCCTTGAAAGGAGCGGGGGAAAGCATGCGGAAAACCAAGATTATCTGTACCATCGGACCGGCCTGTGAAAATGAGGAAACCCTGGAAGCCATGTGTGACGCGGGAATGAATGTGGCGCGGCTGAATTTTTCCCACGGCACGCACGCGGAGCATCTGCAGAAGATTGAACTGATCCGGAAGGTCCGGGAGAAGAAGAACCTGCCCATCGCCATCATGCTGGACACGAAGGGCCCGGAATACCGGATCCGCACCTTTAAGGACGGAAAGATCACCCTGAAGGACGGGGATCCCTTCATCCTGACCACGGAAGAGGTGGAGGGGAACCAGGAGCGGGTGTCCGTGAGCTATCAGAAGCTGACGGAGGAGCTGGTGCCGGGGGACACCGTGCTGATCAACAACGGGCTGGTGATCCTGAAGGTGCGGGCCATCCAGGGGAACGACGTGGTCTGTGAAACGGTGGCCGGGGGAGAGCTCAGCAACCGGAAGAGCATGAATTTCCCCGGGAAGGTGCTGAAGCAGGAATACCTGAGTGAGCAAGACCGGAGCGATATCCTTTTCGGCATTTCCCAGGATGTGGATTTCATCGCCGCCAGCTTTGTCAGCTGCAGGGAAGATGTGCAGGCCATCCGTGACCTGCTGGACGAGAACGGCGGAAAGAACATCGACATCATCGCCAAGATCGAGAACCGCAAGGGCGTGGAGGAAGTGGAAAAGATCTGCGAGGTGGCGGACGGCATCATGGTGGCCCGGGGCGACCTGGGGGTGGAGATTCCCTTCATGGAAGTGCCCGCGGTGCAGAAGTACCTGATCAGCCGCTGCCGGCTGCTGGGCAAGCGGGTCATCACCGCTACGGAGATGCTGGAAAGCATGATCCACAATCCCCGGCCCACCCGGGCGGAGATTTCCGACGTGGCCAACGCCGTGTACGACGGCAGCTCCGCCATCATGCTGAGCGGGGAGACCGCGGCCGGCAAGTATCCCGTCCAGGCGGTGAAAACCATGGCGGAAACCGCGGAATATACGGAGAGCCACATCGACTACGCGGACTGGTTCCACTCCACGAAGTTCCGGATGCGCAACAATCTGGACGCCATTTCCCACGCCACCTGCGCCATGGCGGTGGACGTAAACGCGAAGGCCATTGTGGTCAACTCCATCTCCGGACGGACGGCCCGGATGGTCTCCCGCTTCCGCTGCCCGGTGCATATCCTGGGCACCACCACGGACGAGAAGGCCTGGCGGAAGCTGAACCTGAGCTGGGCAGTGACCCCGGTGCTCAGCGAAGCCTATACCAGCATGGACGTCATGTTCTGGCAGGATCTGAAGTACGCCAAGGAGCTGCTGAAGCTGCAGAAAGGGGACAATGTGGTGCTGACCGGCGGGCAGATCAACGGCGCACCGGGAAACACCAATACCATTAAGGTCGAAAGTATTCAATAAAAAACGGCGCCGCCCGGGGTAAACCGGGCGGCGGCCATGTGACACAGAAGGAGAGAAAACCAGCATGAGCTTCACGTTTGCAAAGCTGTCCGACCCGGGCTATTTCCGGGAGAACCGGCTGGACGCCCATTCGGACCACGTGGCGCTGGACGCGGCGGGCGAATCCATGCGGATGAGCCTGAACGGCGCCTGGCGCTTTTTCCACGCGCGGAATGAGGAACAGGTGATTCCGGGCTTTGAAAGCCTGGATTATGACTGCCGCGGATGGGCGGAAATCCCGGTGCCGGCGCATATCCAGATGGAAGGATACGGGCATCCCCAGTACTGCAACACCCAGTATCCCTGGGACGGCACGGACGACATCGACATCGGGGAAGCTCCTTCCTTCTTTAACCCCGTGGCCTGCTACGCGAAGTACTTTACGATCCCGGAGGACTGGGCCGGGGACCGGGTGGTGCTCAGCTTCCAGGGGGCGGAAAGCTGTGTGGCTGTCTGGCTGAACGGGGAATACGTGGGCTTCGCCTCCGACAGCTTTACGCCGGACGAGTTCGAGATCACGCCCTTCCTGCGGCCGGGGGAGAACAAGCTGGCCTGCCGGGTGTACCGCTGGGGCGTCAGCAGCTGGCTGGAGGATCAGGATTTTATGCGCTTCAGCGGCATCTTCCGGGATGTGTATCTGCAGCGGATCCCGAAGGCGCATCTGTGGGATCTGAAGATTCGCACCATGCTGGATGAAAGCTACCGGGACGCGGTGCTGGAAGCGGAAATGCGGACGGAGGCCCCCGCGGGCAGCCGGATGACCCTGACCCTGCTGGACGGCGGGACGGAAATCGCCGGCTGCGAGGTGGCGCTTACGGCCAGCCTGGTCCGGGCCGCGCTGCCGGTGCCCAATCCCAGAAAATGGAGCGCGGAGCTGCCAAACCTGTACGATCTGGAGGTCACGCTGTGGGATCCGCAAGGCGGGATCAGCGAACGCGTATCGCAGAAGGTGGGATTCCGCCGGTTTGAGATGAAGGACGGCCTCATGTGCCTGAACGGTCAGCGCATCGTTTTCAAGGGCGCGAACCGGCACGACTTTTGCGCGGAAACCGGGCGGGCGGTCAGGCCGGAAACGCTGCGGCGGGATCTGGTCACCATGAAGCGGAACAACCTGAACGCCATCCGCACCAGCCATTATCCCAACAGCAGCGTGCTGTACGAGCTGTGCGACGAGCTGGGGCTGTACGTGATCGACGAATGCAACATGGAGACCCACGGGATCTGGGACAGGGTGGTCCAGGGAAGCCTGACGGTGGCGGAGGCGCTGCCCGGGGACCGGGATGCCTACCTGCCCATGATGCTGGACCGGGTCCACAGCATGGTGGAGCGGGACAAGAACCACCCCTGTATCCTGATCTGGAGCTGCGGCAATGAAAGCTACAGCGGGAAGGTCATCCTCGAAATGAGCGAGGAGATGCGCCGGATGGACGAGACCCGTCTGGTCCACTATGAAGGCGTGGCCCATGACCCGGACAACCGCTATCCGGAAACCACGGACATGGACAGCCAGATGTATACGCCCGTGGCCGGGATCCGGCGCTGGCTGGCGGAGCACCCGGACAAGCCCTTTATCCTGTGCGAATATACCCACAGCATGGGAAACTCCAATGGGGCGATGCACTGGTATACGGAGCTGGCCTATACGGAGCCGAGATACCAGGGCGGCTTCATCTGGGATTACATCGATCAGAGCATCCGGTACCGGGACCGGTACGGAAGAACCATGTACGGATACGGCGGGGACTTCGACGACCGGCCCCATGACGGGGATTTCAGCGGAAACGGCATCTGCTTCGGCAACGGGGAGCCGACGCCGAAAATGCAGGAAGTGAAATACAATTACCGGAACATCGAGGCGGAGGTGACCCGGGAGGGCATCCGGATCCGGAACCGTCACCTGTTCCGCGGGACGGGGGAATTTGACTGCCTGGTGACCCTGGCGCGGGACGGGGAGGAAATCCAAAAAACCCGGATGGAAACGGATGTGGCTCCGCTGGGTGAAAAAACCTATCCGCTGCCCTTCGCGCCCATGGAAAAACCCGGGGAATACGCCGTGACGGTGTCCTTCCGGCTGCGGGAAGAAACCGCCTGGGCGCCCCGGGGCCATGAGATTGCCTTCGGCCAGGGAGTCTGGACCGTGGAGGGCGCGCCGAAAAAACGCCCCGCCCCGGCGCCGCTCCGGGTGGTTCGCGGGGACCGGAACGTGGGCATCTTCGGGGACGGCTTTACCGCCATGTACTCCATGGAGCGGGGCATGCTGATCTCCTATACGGTCTGCGGCCGGGAGATGCTGAAAACGCCCCCGCGCCCCGTGTTCTGGCGGGCGCCCATCGACAATGACAACGGCAACGGCATGCCCGCCCGCTACGGCCAGTGGAAGATCGCGGATCTGTACGCCATGCCCATGGGCATGCATCAGCTGAAGGCGGAAAAAGGGCTGGATCCCATGGAGCGGACGGAAGACGGCGGCGTGCTCCTGCGCACCTTCTGGAAGCTGCCGGGCAAGCCGGGCGGGGAGTGCGAAATGCGCTTCCGCTTCCATCCCTGCGGAAGGGTGGAGACCAGCCTCCGGTATGATCCCGTGGAGGGAATGGGGGACATGCCCCTTTTCGGCGTCAGCTTTAAAATGGACGCGGACTATGACCGGATCCGTTACTACGGCCTGGGGCCGGAAGAAAACTATGTGGACCGGCGGGAAGGCGCCAGGCTTGGCATTTACGAGACCACCGCGAAGGAGAACGTGACCCCCTATCTGTACCCACAGGAATGCGGCAACCGCACCGGGGTCCGCTGGGCGGAGGTGACGGACTTCCGGGGCCGGGGGCTCCGCTTCCGGGGGGACGGGATGGAGTTCAACGCCCTGCCCTGGACCGCCCATGAGCTGGAGAACGCCGCCCACGGCAATGAGCTGCCGAACCGGCTGTATACCGTCGTCCGGGCGGCCATGGCTCAGATGGGGGTCGGCGGCGACGACAGCTGGGGGGCGAGAACCCATGAGGAATACCTGATTCCCGTGACGGAACCCCTCTGCTTCCGCTTCAGCTTTGAGCCCGTGATCTGACGGGAAAGGGATCCCGCGGAAAACAATCGCGCCGTGAAGGCGTTTAAGGAGACCGGCAGGCCGGCCTCCTTTTTCCGTGCCTTCGCCCGGCACCACCCAGCAGAGCGGAAACGCGCCAATGCGCACAGAAGTTTTCCAGGCCTCTGGGGCCGCGCGGGTCCCGGGCAAAAAGGACAGAAAAAAGCGCCTCCCCGAAGGGAGGCGCGGCCGGAAGCGTTTTACTGCTTCCGGATGTACTTTTTCATCATATAGCCGGTGGCGTTGGCCCAGGAGATTTTGTACCAGCTGCCGGTTTCGCCGATGACCTGCACATTGGTCCAGGGGTCCAGCTGGGCGATCCGGTCCGCCTTCAGGTCGGCGGAGACCCGCATGTTGACCTTCTTGCCGTTGGGGCTGTAGACCTTGCCGCTGAAGGCGGAGAAGGAAGAAGCCTTCTTGGGCTCCGTGCCGGGGGCGTAGGAGGTCAGGTACTTGCGCATGACATAGACCGTGAAGCCGTTGTAGGAGATGGCGGCCCAGTCCTTCATGGTGGACAGGAGGGAAACCTCCGTGCCGGGCTCCAGCTGCGCGGCGACGGCGTATCCATTCACGCTGGGGCCGGTGCGGACATTGACCTTTTTCCCGTTAGGCGAGGTGATGTACCGGGTCATGGTGCTGGCGATGACACCGCCGTCGCCGGCGGGCTTGTTATCCGTCAGATACTGCCCCATGATCCAGCCGGAAACGGGGCTGGAGATACGGCACCATTTGCCCTCGATGGATTCCACGGTGACCTTGGTCCCGGGCTTCAGCTCCGCGTCCACCACATAGCCCTTGCCGGGGCCGCGGCGGACATTGACACTGCGGCCGGTGGGATTCTTGACATACTCCGTATGGGAGGCGGCGCTGGCGGAAACCAGGCTCCAGGAAGACGCGCCGGGCAGGCAGGCGGAAAGCGCCAGGCAGACCGCCAGAATCAGAATAAAAACAGAACGTTTATGCAAAACGATTCCTCCTTTCAGACACACAAAGATGGCGGACTTTCGTCCATCTCAGATTATAGCATGATCTTTTCGGAAAGAATGGACAGAATCCTAAAGATGTGCTTACAGGCCGGCGAAAGAATCCTTACAAGATTATAAAGAAATTGTGTACGGATATAAAATATGGTACAATTCATCCGGTAAAAATCCGGATTGACTTTAGTTCGCTAATGTGGTAGCATGGCGAAGAATCCATAAAGGACGGTGAACACGGATGGAGATCAATGAGGCGGTCCTGGAGGAAAAGGAAAGGACGGGCTTCCTGCTGCGGGAGCTGTTCCATCGCCACGGCTTCAGCCGGTATCGGATGGGGAAGTTTGAGGAGTACGATCTGTACAGCCGGAACAAGGACTTTCTCATGAGCGACGGGGTGATCACCTTCACCGACACGGGCGGGCGGCTGATGGCGCTGAAGCCGGACGTGACCCTGAGCATGGTGAAGAATCTCCGGGATTGCGGAGAGGGGCTGCAGAAGCTATACTATCATGAAAATGTGTACCGGGTTTCCGCCGGGGCGGACGGTTTCCGGGAGGAGACGCAGGTCGGCGTGGAATGCATGGGCCGGGTGGACGGAAAGGTCATCAGCGAGGTGTTGCGGATGGCCGCGGAAAGCCTGGCGACGCTGAGCCCGTCCTATGTGCTGGAAATCAGCCATCTGGACCTGCTCAGCGCCCTGGTGGACGGGGTGGCGCTGGATGACGGGATGCGGAAAAGCATCCTGGCCTGCGCGGGGGAAAAGAACCTGCATGGCATCTCCGAAATCTGCCGGGCCGCGGGGCTGCACCCGGGGGCGGAGGAAGGGCTGCTGGCGCTGCTGGGGACCTACGGGCCGCCCCGGGCCATTCTGCCCACCATCCGTCAGATCGCCGCGGCCAACGGATGCGCGGAGGCTGCCCAAAGCCTGAGCCAGAGCGTGGCCGGCTTTATGGGGACGGAGGCGGAAGAAAAGATCTGGATCGATTTTTCCGCCACGGGGGATCTGAAATATTACAACGGCATCGCCTTCAAGGGCTTCCTGTGGGGGATCCCGGATCCGGTGCTCAGCGGCGGCCAGTACGACGCGCTCATGCGCCGGATGCGGCGGAAGGACCGGGCCATTGGGTTCGCGGTTTTCCTGAACCGGCTGGACCGGCTGACGGAAAAGGGGGAAAAGTAAGGATGGAAGCGCGTGTTTCCCCGGAGCAGACGCTGAATGTGGCGCTGCCCAAAGGACGGCTGGGGGAGAAGGTATACGGGCTTTTCGCCCAGGCGGGCTTTCCCTGCCCGTCCATCCTGGAGAGCAGCCGGAAGCTGATTTTTGAAAATCCGGAGGCGGGGGTTCGTTATTTCTGGGTCAAGCCCAGCGACGTGGCGATTTACGTGGCCCGCGGCGCGGCGGATATCGGCGTGGCCGGAAAGGACATCCTGCTGGAATACCGGCCGGAGGTATACGAGCTGATGGACCTGGGCATCGGCAAGTGCCGGATGGCGGTAGCCGCGCCGGTGGGCTTCCGGGAGAATCCGGAGCGTCCCCTGCGGGTGGCCACCAAATTCAGCCGCATCGCCCGGGATTATTACGGCGGGATGGGCCGGGACATCGAGATCATCCACCTGAACGGCAGCATCGAGATCGCCCCGATTCTGGGGCTCAGCGATGTCATCGTGGACATTGTGGAAACAGGTACCACCCTGCGGGAGAACCACCTGGAGGTGCGGGAGGAAATTGTGCCGATTTCCGCCCGGCTGATCGCCAACAAGAGCGGATTCAAGTTCAAGAGAGCGGCTGTCGAAAGGCTGATGGCCGGACTGGAGGGACGGGAGCAATGATTCGGATTCTGAAGATGGGCGAGGTGCCGGCGGCGGAAATCTTTGCCCGGACGATGCCCACGGTGGATGTCAGCGACACGGTGGCGGAGATCCTGCGCCAGGTGCGCACCCGGGGGGACGCGGCCCTGAAGGAATATACGGAAAAGTTCGACGGCGCCAGGCTGGAAAGCCTGCTGGTGACGCCGGAGGAAATGGCGGAGGCCATGGCGGCGGTGGAGCCGGAATTTCTGCGCGTGCTGGAAAAGGCGGCGGCGAACATCCGGAAATTCCACAGCCGGCAGGTCCGGAACTCCTTTATCATCAACGACGAGCACGGTATCGTCATGGGTCAGAAGGTGATCCCCGTGGACCGGGCCGGGCTGTATGTGCCAGGCGGCACCGCGGCCTATCCCTCCACGGTGCTGATGGATCTGATCCCCGCGAAGATTGCCGGGGTGCCGGAGGTGGTGATCACCACCCCGCCCGGAAAGGACGGAAAGATCAACCCCGCCATTCTGGCGGCGGCCAGGGCGGGGGGCGCGGATAAAATTGTGAAGGCCGGCGGCGCTCAGGCCATCGCGGCGCTGGCCTTCGGCACGGAGAGCGTGCCGAAGGTGGACAAGATTGTGGGCCCCGGCAACGCGTTCGTGGCGGAGGCCAAGCGGCAGGTTTACGGCCTGGTCAGCATCGACATGATCGCCGGCCCCAGCGAAATCCTGATCGTGGCGGACGGAAAGAGCAATCCCCGGCACCTGGCGGCGGACCTGCTGAGCCAGGCGGAGCATGACAGACTGGCCAGCGCGGTGCTGGTGACGGACAGCGAGACGCTGGCGGCCCAGGTGCGGGCGGAGATCGAAAAGCAGCTGCCCCTGCTGGAGCGGGAGGAAATCGCCCGGGCTTCCATCGAAAACAACGGAAAGATTATCCTGACAAAAGATCTGCGGGCGGCCATCGACACGGCGAACGAGATCGCGCCGGAGCATCTGGAGCTGTGCGTGGATCAGCCCTTCGACTATCTGGACGCCATCCGGCACGCGGGCTCCGTATTCATGGGGCGGAACTGCCCGGAGGCCCTGGGGGACTATCTGGCCGGCCCGAACCATACGCTGCCCACCCAGGGAACGGCGAAATTCTCCTCGCCCCTGAGTGTGGACGATTTTGTGAAGAAGACCCAGTATACCTACTTTACCCGGGATGCGCTGAACCGGGTGGCGGAGGACGTGGCCATTTTCGCCCGGAAGGAAGGGCTGACGGGGCACGCCCGCAGCGCCCTGAGCCGGGGGGAGGCGGAAGCATGAGCCGGTTCTTTTCCGACAAGTACCGGGACCTGGAGGCCTACACCCCCGGCGAACAGCCCCGGGAGCGGAAATACATCAAGCTGAACACCAATGAAAGCCCCTATGCCCCCGGACCGTGGGTAGCGGAGGCCGTGGCCCGGGAAGCCGGACAGCTGCGGCTTTATTCCGACCCGGAGAGCGCGGCTCTGCGCCGGATCCTGGCGGAGCGGCTGGGCCTGAAGCCGGAAAACCTGATCATGACCAACGGCAGCGACGAGGCGCTGAACTTTGCCTTCATGGCTTTCTGCGACGCGGCGAACCCGGCCCTCTTTCCGGATATCACCTACGGCTTTTACCCTGTTTTCGCCCGGGTGAACCGGGTGCCCTTCCAGGTTATTCCCCTGCGGGCGGACTGGACGGTGAACCCGGCGGATTACCAGTGGGCGAGGGGTACCATTTTTCTGGCCAACCCCAACGCGCCCACGGGGCTGAGCCTGCCCCTGGCCGGGATTGAGCGGATCCTGCGGGATCATCCGGGCAACGTGGTGGTGGTGGATGAAGCCTATGTGGACTTTGGCGGGGACAGCGCGGTTTCCCTGCTGGGGCAGTTTGAGAACCTGCTGGTGATCCGGACCTTTTCCAAGTCCCGCAGCCTGGCGGGGCTGCGGCTGGGCTTCGCGGCGGGATCGGAAGCGCTGATTCAGGATCTGAAGACCATGCAGTACGCCACCAATCCCTACAACGTGGACCGGCTGGCCCAGGCGGCTGGCGCGGCCTGCCTGGAGCGGGACGAATACAATCAGGAGAACGTCCGCCGGATCCGCGAAACGAGGACCTGGACGCGCTCCGCGCTGACGGCGCTGGGGTTTGAGACCACGGACAGCCGCGCGAACTTCCTTTTTGTGAAGCATCCCGCCTTCCCCGGCAGCGCGCTGCGGGATCGGCTGCGGGAAGCGGGCATCCTGATCCGCTGGTTTGACCAGGACCGGATCCGGGACTGGAGCCGGATTTCCATCGGGACCCGGGAGCAGATGGAGACCCTGGTGGAAACCGTACGGGGACTGTTGGAGGAGAAGAAATGAGAACGGCGGAGATTACGCGGAAAACCGGGGAGACGGATATCCGGATTACATTGAACCTGGACGGCACCGGGACGTATCAGATGGATACCGGGGTGGGCTTTCTGAACCATATGCTGGAGCTCTTTGCCAGGCATGGCCGGTTTGACCTGCAGGTAACCTGCAGGGGGGATATATGGGTGGATGACCACCACAGCGTGGAGGACATCGGCATCGCCCTGGGGCAGGCCTTCGATCAGGCTCTGGGAGACCGGAAGGGCATCCGCCGTTACGGCCAGCGGCTGCTGCCGATGGATGAAAGTCTGATCCTGACCGCGGTGGACCTCAGCGGCCGGGACTGCCTGGGCTACGGGTTGAAGATTCCCACCGAAAAGGTGGGCGCCTTCGACACGGAGCTGGTGGAGGAGTTCTTCCTGGGCTTCACGCGGAACGCCAGGTGCACCCTGCATCTTTGCCAGATGGCGGGGAGCAACAGCCACCATATCATCGAAGGCGCGTTCAAGAGCGCGGCCCGGGCCCTGAAGGAAGCGGTGGAGATTGATCCGGCGCTGGAAGGGGAAATCCCATCAACGAAAGGAATCCTGTAAAAAATGACGGCGATTGTGGATTACGGCGTGGGCAACCTTTTCTCCCTGCGGAGCAGCCTGGAAGCCCTGGGGGAGCATCCCCTGGTCACGGCAGATCCGGAGGCGATCCGGGCCGCGGACCGGGTGATTCTGCCCGGGGTCGGCGCCTTCGCGGACGCGGCCGCCCGGCTCCGCGCCGGCGGCCTGGACGGGGTGACGCGGGAAATTGCCCAAAGGGGAACGCCCCTGATGGGCATCTGCCTGGGCATGCAGCTGCTTTTCGAAAAAAGCCTGGAATACGGCGAACACAGCGGCCTGGGCCTGCTGAAGGGCACGGTGCGCCCCATCCGGGGCATCCTGGACGATTGCGGCGCGGACCCGGAGGGGAAGCTGAAAATCCCCCAGATGGGGTGGAACGCGCTGCGGTTCCGCCAGGCCAGCCCCCTTTTCCGCTACATTCAGGAAGGGGACTATGTCTACTTTGTCCATTCCTACGCCGCGACGGACTGCGATGACGCGCTGGCGGCGGACACGGAGTACGGCACATGGCTGACCGCCTGTGTGCAGCGTGAAAACGTGTTCGGCTGCCAGTTCCATCCGGAAAAGAGCGGAACGGTGGGACTGAATATCCTGAAAGCCTTCTGCGAAACGGAGAAAGAAGCATGATCATTTTTCCCGCGATTGACCTGTATGAGGGAAAGGCGGTCCGCCTGCTGAAGGGGGACTACCGTCAGATGACGGTTTACAGCGAGCATCCGGAGGAGATCGGACGACAGTTTGCCGCGGAGGGCGCCACCCATGCGCACCTGGTGGACCTGGAGGGCGCCCGGGACGGCACCACGCCGAACCTGGAAACGGTGCGGAAGCTGAAGCGGGAGACCGGCCTTTTCTGTGAAATCGGCGGCGGCATCCGCAGCATGGAGACGGTTCGGAAATACCTGGACAGCGGGCTGGACCGGGTCATCCTGGGGACCGCCGCGGTGCGGGATCCGGATTTCCTGGCCCGGGCGCTGGCCGCCTGGGGCGAGCGGATCGCTGTGGGCGTGGACATCCGGGACGGATATGTTTCCGTCCAGGGCTGGACGGAGGACTCCGGCCTGCCTTTTCTGGATTTCTGCCGGAAAATGGCGGAGATGGGGGTCCGGACCCTGATCTGCACGGACATCAGCCGGGACGGCGCCATGCGGGGGACAAACCGGGCGCTTTACGAACAGCTGGGAAGGGAACTGGATCTGCGGATCACCGCCAGCGGCGGAGTCTCCTCCCTGGAGGATGTGCAGGCCCTGCGGCGGCTGAACCTGTACGGCGCCATTATCGGCAAGGCCTGGTATACCGGCGCCATCTCCCTGCGGGAAGCCATTGAGGAGGGAAAATGATAACCAAAAGAATTATTCCCTGCCTGGACGTCCGGGACGGACGGGTGGTCAAGGGGATCCACTTTCAGGGCCTGGGGGACGTGGATTCCCCGGTAAGGCTGGCCCGAATGTACAGTGAAAGCGGCGCGGATGAGCTGGTGTTCTATGACATCACCGCTTCGGCGGAGGGACGGGCGCTTTTCACGGACATCCTGACGGAAACCGCCCGGCAGGTGTTCATCCCCCTGACGGTGGGGGGCGGCATCAACACGGTGGCGGATTTTGATCGGGTGCTGAAATGCGGCGCGGACAAGGTTTCCGTCAACTCCGGGGCCATCCGGGATCCCTCCCTGGTAGGGCGGGCGGCGAAGAAATACGGGGATCAGTGCGTGGTGCTCAGCGTGGATGTGAAGCGGGTGGACGGCGTGTTCCGCGTGTTTGCCCGGGGCGGCCGGGAAAACACGGGCATGGAGGCGCTGGAATGGATCCGCCGCTGCGTCGGGGACGGCGCGGGGGAAGTGGTGGTCAACTCCATCGATACCGACGGCGTGAAACAGGGCTTTGATCTGGAGATGCTGGAACAGGTCTGCAATATCGTGAAGGTGCCCGTCATCGCCAGCGGCGGCGCCGGCGCCATCGACGACTTCCTGACCCTGTTCCGGCGGATTCCCGGGGTGGACGCGGGACTGGCCGCCTCCATCTTCCACTTCGGGGAAGTTCGCATTTCCGATCTGAAACAGGAGATGCGGCGGCAGGGAATCCCGGTCCGGATCTGAGGAAAAGGGGCGGCCGAAAGACGGCCCTGTGAAACAGCACATAAAAGGATGACAGGAGCGAAGAAGCATGATTGGGATTGAGGAACTGAAATTTGACGAAAAAGGGCTGATTCCCGCCATCGTGGTGGACGCGAAGAGCCGGAGCGTGCTGACCCTGGCGTACATGAACCGGGAAAGCCTCCGGATTTCCATGGAGAAGGGGCTGACCTGCTTCTGGAGCCGCAGCCGGCAGGAGCTGTGGCTGAAGGGTGAAACCAGCGGCAACTATCAGCATATTGTTTCCATCACCGCGGACTGCGACCGGGACGCGCTGGTGGTGGTGGTGGAGAAGGACGGTCCCGCCTGTCACCTGGGCACGGACAGCTGCTTCAACGATCCCGTGTATATCAGCGAGTCCCTGGGGGACTTCACCTACGCAGGACTGATGGATCTGATCCGGGGCCGGAAAACCGAGAAGAAGGAAGGCTCCTACACCACCTATCTGTTTGAGAAGGGCCTGGATAAAATCCTGAAAAAGGTGGGGGAAGAATCCACGGAGGTGATCATCGCCGCCAAGGATCAGGACAAAAAGGAAACGGTTTATGAAATCGCGGACCTGGCCTATCATGTGATGGTGCTGATGGTGGAGGCGGGCATCAGCCTGGAGGAGATCCGGGACGAGCTGGCCCGCCGCCATGTCATCGACCACAAGGTGAAGCAGGAGAAGATGACCGGCGATGTTTGACCTGCATATGCATTCCACCTTCTCCGACGGAAAGCACCCGCCGGAGGAAATGGTGGCGGAAGGCATCCGGAAGGGATTGAAGCGCATCGGCCTCTCCGAGCATTCCTTCGTGGAGATGGACGACGCCAGCATGCTGCCGGAAAACGAGGAAGCCTACCGGGCGGAAATGCGGCGGCTGAAGAAAAAATACGCCGGCATCATCGAGATCCGCTGCGGGCTGGAGCGGGACTATTACTCGGAGGAGGGCCCGGCGTATGACTATGTGATCGGCTCCGTCCACTGGGTCCGCATGCCGGACGGACACCGGATGTGTGTGGACTGGACGCCGGAAAAGCTGGAGGCGGACTGCCGGAAGTACTTCGCCGGGGACTGGTACGCCCTGGCGGAAGCCTACTATCAGGTGGAAGCGGACGTGGTTCGGAAGACGAAATGCGACATTATCGGCCACTTTGACCTGGTGACGAAGTTCAATGAGCGGGAAAACTGGTTCGACGTGAGCCATCCGCGGTACACCGCCGCCTGGCAGGCCGCGGCGGAAGCGCTGCTGCGGACCGGGAAGCCCTTCGAGGTGAACACCGGCGCCATCTCCCGGGGATACCGGACGGACGCGTATCCCGCGAAGCCGATCCGGGCATATCTGCTTGGCCGCGGCGCGAAGCTGATCCTTTCCAGCGACGCCCACCGGAAGGAAGACATCGCTTTTGCCTTTGACCGCTTCCTTCCGGAAATCTGAAGGATTGGACGATTCCCCGGAAATCTGAGGTTGCGGCCGGAGACCAGATTGTGATATGATTCCCTGCGGAAACGGAGGGTTCTGATTTCGTGAGTTATCTGTACGAGACGCATATGCACACCTGCCTGGCCAGCGCCTGCGGGGTCAGCACCGGGAAGGAGCATGTCCATTTTTATAAGGATCAGGGGTTTACCGGCATCATTGTGACCGATCACTTTTTCGGCGGAAACACCTGCGTTCCCCGGGATCTGCCCTGGGAGAAGCGGATTGATCTGTTCTTCCGGGGCTATGAGGACGCGCTGGAGGAAGGCCTGAAGGTGGGTCTGGATGTTTTCTTCGGCCTGGAGCAGAACTATGACCACGATGAATACCTGATCTATGGTCTGACGAAGGAATACATGAAGGCGCATCCCGAGCTGGAGCACTGGACGCGCCGGCAGCAGCTGGAGGAGGTTCACCGGGCCGGCGGCGCGGTGATTCAGGCCCATCCCTTCCGGATGCGGGGATATATGGATATCATCCGGGTAGGGGAGCTTTTCGCGGACGGCGTGGAAGCGGCCAACGCCGGGAATGATCCGGTGGACGACGCCCGGGCCTATGCTTACGCGCGGGCGAAGGGTCTTCTGATGACCGCGGGGAGCGACAACCACCACTCTCCCGCGGCGCAGCTTTTTGGGGTCGCGCTGGAGGAAAAGCTGACCAGCGTTCAGGACTACGCGCGGATCATCCGCGCCGGCGGCCCCATCGGGCTGCACGTGCCGCCGGAGCGGTTCGTCCGTCAGGAGGGAGCCCTGGATGAACGGCATAAGGCCTACTGGCTGAATGAGAAGGAGGAGGTTGTGCCGCTGGAGCAGGGCCCCTGGAGCTGAAGCCCCCGGCGCGCCGGAAATGTCAGGCGGAAAATCGGATAAAAAATGCTTGACAGAAACGGCAAGTTGGTGTATATTACGCTTTGCCGCTTGAAACAGCGGGATGACGCGGGGTGGAGCAGTTTGGCAGCTCGTCGGGCTCATAACCCGGAGGTCGTGGGTTCAAGTCCCACCCCCGCAACCACATGGCTCAGTAGCTCAGCTGGCTAGAGCATTCGGTTCATACCCGGAGTGTCATAGGTTCGAGTCCTATCTGAGCCACTCACCGGAGACCTTAGAAATTGCAAGGTCTCCGGATTTTTTATGCCTGCATGGACGCCTAAAGTTCATGCAAAAAACGTTCAAAAGAGAGCAAAAAAATGAGGCATCGGGCATGAATGTGGGTGCCCGAGCGCCTGATCCTGCATGATTCATAACGTCTGAACCACCTCCGGACGATTTGGTAATGGGATCCGCAAATTCGAACAGCACAGGAATACCAGATCAAACATGTT
>JAFUGS010000025.1 GCA_017469265.1 Clostridia bacterium | reverse complement strand
TGGAGCTGCTGCCGGACCGGCAGGCCTTTGTGGATCAGATGAACGGGCTGGGGCTGCCCGGCGTCCGCGTGGAGGCGGAACCCGCCGAGAAATGCGGCGTGACCGGCACCCATATGAAGGTGACCGTCCACGGGGAGGAAGAGGAATCGGAGGATGTGCCGGATCACGCGCATGAAGAAGAACATCATCATGAACACGCGCACGATGAGGAACATCACCATGACCATGATCACGAGCATGATCACGAGCATGATCACGAGCATGATCACGAGCATGATCATGAGCATCACCACGACCATGATCACGGGCATCATCACGCCCATACCTCCGTGGCGGACATTGAGGCCGTGATCGACGGGCTGGCGGTTTCGGACCGGGTGAAGCGGGACGCGAAGGCGGTTTACGCCATCATCGCGGAAGCGGAAAGCCAGGTGCACGGGCACCCGGTGCGGGAGATCCACTTTCACGAGGTGGGCACCATGGACGCGGTGGCGGATGTGGTGGGGGTGTGCCTGCTGATGGAGGCCATCGGCGCGGAATACGTGGTGGCGTCCCCGGTCCACGTGGGCAGCGGCCATGTGCGCTGCGCCCACGGCATCCTGCCGGTGCCGGCCCCGGCCACGGCCCTGATCCTGCGGGGCGTTCCCACCTACGGCGGGCAGGTGCGGGGAGAGCTTTGCACCCCCACGGGGGCGGCGCTGCTGAAGCATTTCGCGCACCGCTTCGGGGACCGGCCCGTCATGACCACGGAGGCCATCGGCTACGGCATGGGCAAAAAGGATTTTGAGCGGGCCAACTGCCTGCGGGCCTTCCTGGGCGAGATGGAAGGGGAACGGGAGCGGATCACGAAGCTGGAGTGCAACCTGGACGACATGACCGGGGAGGAGATCGGCTTCGCCATGGATACCCTTTTTGAGGAAGGGGCCCGGGAGGTGTTCACCCAGCCGGTGGGCATGAAAAAAACCCGGCCCGGGGTGCTGCTGAGCGTGATCTGCCTGCCGGAGGACGCGGACCGGCTGGCCGGGGTCATGATGAAGCACACCACCACCCTGGGCATCCGCCGGCAGGATCTGAGCCGGTACGCCCTGCGGCGGGAGATCGGAACCGCGGAAACCTGCTACGGCCCGGTGCGCGTGAAGAAAGCTTCCGGCATGGGCGTCCGGAAGGAGAAGGCGGAATACGAGGACCTGGCCGCCATCGCCCGGAAGGAGCGCCTGTCCATCTGGGAGGTCCGCCAGGCCGTGAAATAAAAGGAGACAGGCGCTCTGTCTCCCGCGGGAAAGGAGGCGTGCCGGGGTGAGCGGAAACGGGAAGAAGAAATACCTGCGGAGCGGCGTGTTCAAGCGGCTGTTCCTGTCCTACGCGCTGATCATCGTGACGGCCTTCGGCATCTTTATCGGCTGGACGGTGATCAGCTTCCGCCGGGAGGCGGAGACGCTGGAGAACCGGGAATGGGAGCGGCGGGCCGCCTCCTGGGGAACCTGGATGGACCAGCAGCTGGTGCAGGCGCAGATGCTCTGCTCGGCGGTGAACGCTTCGGAAAGCGCGCGCATGGCCCTGCAGACCGTTTACGTGGAGAAGCAGACCATGAACTCCCTGCAGATGTACAATTTGCTTGGGGAGCTGAACCGGATCAAGGGATCCGTCCGCAGCACCAGCGTATACAACCTGATCCTGGCCTTTCAGGGGGAACAGAAGCTCTTTCTGCCCGGCAATGTGTACTCTCTGGAGGGGGAGTGCCAGGCCCTGCAGGTTTCGCCCTTTTTCGGCCTGAGCACGGCGGCCGGACTACTGGGTGTCCGGGGACAGCAGATGATGCTGAACAAGGAATACCTGATTTACGGCGAGGACTATACGGGCTTCGGCAGCCAGAGCTCTGCGAAGGGGCAGGTGCTGGTGCTGATTGAGCCGGATCAGATCCGGACCGCCCTGCGGGACCGGGTGGACGGAGGCGCTTTCCTGCGGATCCTGCGGCGGGGACAGACGGCCCTGGAGATGGGAGAAAGCCGGGAGAACCTCCTTTCCATCCAGAGCGAGGCGGATCACACGATTATGTACGAAATCGGCATCCCGGCGAGGAAGACGCTCTTCGCCATCCCGGTTTCCGCGTGGATTCCCCTGGCGATGATGATCGCCGCCAGCTTCTTCTTCCTGCTGCTGAATTACCGCATCTCCGTGCGGTATTACCGGCCCATCGAGAACATCCAGCAGATGGTGGACCGGCCGGCGGCGGCCCAGACGGAGGGAAGCGGGGAGAAGAAGAACGAGTTTGACGCCATCCTCCAGGGCATCTCCAGCCTCATCGGCGAGCGGAACGGGTACAGGGAGAGAATGGTGACCATCACCCCCTACGCCCAGCAGGGCATGCTGCAGGCGGTCATGCGCGGGGCGGGCCGCCCGGAAACCCTGGTGGAGGAGCATTTTACGGAGCTGAAGCGGAACTACTACATGGTCGGCGTGGTCAATATCGCCATCATCCGGGAGACGGCCGCCACGGAACGCCGGTACCGGGACATGCAGGAGCTGATCCTGTCCGTGTGCAGGGACCTGAGCGAGAAGGATGGCCCCCAGGTGGTGGCGGTGCCGGAGAACCTGCAGAACACCTTCGTTATCGCGGCCAGCGACGAGAAGGACGGCTTCGAGGATTTCTACTATCATCTGTATGAGCTGATCGAGGAGAACGCCGGGGATCCGGACACGGTCATCACCATCGGCGCGGGACATCGGGAAAGCGACCTGGAGCGGCTCAGCAGCGCCTGCGGGGATGCTCAGGCGGCACTGGGCCAGATGCTGACCGGCGGCCGGGGGGCGGTGTACTTCCCGGAGGACCGGAAGGACGCGGCGCCGGGGTACTATTTCCCGAAGGACGCCCAGAAGCAGATGATCCGCCTGATGAAGGAAAAGAACCTGGCGGGGCTGAACGGGATGCTGGACGAGATCTATCAGAAAAACCTGGTGGAGGCGGACCTCCCGGCGGCGGAGGTGCGGCAGCTGTCGGACGAGCTGTACTGGACCATCCGGAAGGCGCTGCGCAACACCTACGATCTCAGCATGACCCACATGCGGCTGGAGCCGATCCGCGGCGCGGCCACCATCGAGGAGATCTTTGAGTACTACCGGCAGGTTTTCCGGGTCTGCCTGGCGGAGGCGGGGGACAGCGCGGACAACGAGCAGGAGAGAAGCCTGGAGGATGAAATCTGCGACTACCTGGAGGCGCATCTTTACGACCCGGAGCTGAGCCTGAACGGCATTGCGGACCGGTTTGGCGTCTCCACCAAGATGATCGGACTAATCACCCGGAAGCGGTTCAACCAGACATTTCTGAACTACGTGCGGGACCGGCAGATTCACCGGGCGGCGGAGCTGCTGAAGGAGACGGATCTGAGCCTGGAGGAGATCGCGAATCAGTGCGGGTTTACGAATATCCTGACCTTCCGCCGGAATTTCCGGACCGTGATGGGGGTCAATCCCAGTGAATACCGGGCGTAAAACGCGGATTTTTCAGGGAAAGGCGGGTGCGGCGCGCATCAAAAAACGAAGAAACGTAATTTGATGCGTCATGCCGGAAGAGATAAGAAAAGGAACCAAAAAGGACAAGCGTGATTTGATGCTTGCCCTTTTTGCGTTTCCGCGGGTATGCTTTTTCGCGAAGGGCATGGCCCGCAGGAAACGTATAACGAATATGGAACGGAGGAATATCATGTCCCGTCCTGTGAACGCGATTCAGCCAGGAAAGAAGACACTGGGGCAGCTGATCACCAGAGACCGGCAGCTGCTGCTGATGTTTCTGCCGATCTTCCTGTATTATCTGATCTTCTGCTACCTGCCCATGGTTGGCCTGGCGATGGCTTTTGAGGACTTCAAGATGGGCAGCGGATTTACGGGGGTCTTCAGCAGCCCCTGGGTCGGGCTCCGGTGGTTCCAGCAGTTCTTCGGGTCCGTGTTCGCCTGGCGGCTGATCCGGAACACCTTTCTGCTTTCCTTTTATTCCCTGATTTTCGGCTTCCCGATCCCGATTATCTTCGCCATCTGCATCACCCAGCTGCGGGCGAAGCGCTTCGCGAAGGTGGCCCAGGTGATTACCTATCTGCCCTACTTCATTTCCACCGTGGTGGTGGTGGGCATGATGACCAACTTCCTGAGCCCCTCCAACGGAATTATCAATCAGATGATCAAGGCCTTCGGCGGGAAGGCCATCAACTTCATGGGCCTGCCCGCCTGGTTCCGCCGGCTGTACGTGATCTCCGGGTCCTGGCAGAGCTTCGGCTTCAACGCTATCATCTTCGTGGCGGCCATCATGGGCATCGATCCCTCCCTGTACGAGGCCATGCGGGTGGACGGCGCCAGCCGGTGGCAGCAGATCATTCACCTGATCATTCCTATGATCTCCGACACGGTGATCCTGCTGCTGATCATGACCCTGGGCAACCTGCTGAACGTGGGCTTTGAGAAGGTTTACCTGATGTACTCCCCGGCGGTGTATGAGACCGGAGACGTCATTGCCACCTATGTGTACCGCCAGGGCATTGAGAACAAGAACTTCGGGTACGCTTCCGCGGTGGGCCTGTTCTACTCCGCGGTGGGATTCCTGTTCGTGGTGGGCAGCAACACCCTGAGCCGCCGGGTGACCGGTTCCAGCCTCTGGTAAGAAGCGGTTTCGGCGGGAGGGAACAAGAAGAGCGGAGGAAAGGATATCCATGACGACGATGGTGAAACGAAGGATCCATAAGCCGGATTCCTTCCTGACGGAAAGCGCAGGCGACAAGGCGCTGGACGTGGTGATCTGGATCCTAGTGCTGTTCGCGGTGGCGGTGACGGCGTATCCCTTCCTGTACGTGTTCTCTATTTCCTTCTCCGACGGCGCTGCCGTGGCGAGAGGGGATGTGTGGCTGCTGCCGAAGGGGTTCACGACGGAAACCTACGGGATGGTCATGGGATACTCCCAGCTGTGGACCTCCTACCTGAATTCGCTGTTCTACACCTTCTTCGGGACGCTGGCCAACGTGGTGTTCACCTGCCTGGCGGCGTATCCCCTGAGCCGGAAGCGTTTCTTCCTGCGGCGGAAGCTGAACTTCTTCGTGGTGTTCACCATGTACTTCAGCGGCGGCATGATTCCCACCTACATGGTGGTGACCGGGCTGGGGCTGTACAACAGCCGGCTGGCCATGATCCTGCCGGTGCTGCTGAGCACCTACAACATGATGATTTGCCGGTCCGCCATGGAAAGCGTGCCGGAGGATCTGTTCGAGAACGCGAGCCTGGAAGGCGCCAGCGACTGGTATATGATGCTGCACATTGCGGTGCCCCTGATCAAGCCGACTCTGGCCGTGCTGACCCTGTACTACGCGGTGGCCCGATACAACGACTTCTTCAACGCCATGCTGTACCTGGGAAAGAGTGAGCTGCAGCCCCTGCAGATGTTCCTGAGACGGGTGCTGCTCATGTCCTCCGCGGAGGTGCTTCAGCAGGCGGGAACCGCCGCGGCGGACGCCGCCGCCAAAAACACCCTGAAGATCCGCTACGTCTGCATCGTGCTGGCCGCTGTCCCCATTTTCTGCATCACCCCCTTCGTCCAGAAGTACCTGGTCAGCGGCACGATGCTAGGCGCGGTCAAAGGGTGAAAATTCGATGACCGCCGGTGGCGGAACCTCATCGAATTTTCACAGAGCCGATAAGGAGCGGACTCCGCGGTGCGGAGCCGCGACTATATCGGCGACCGGAAAGAAAATTCGATGACCGCCGGTGGCGGAACCTCATCGATTTTTCACAGAGCCGATAAGGAGCGGACTCCGCGGTGCGTAGCCGCGACTATATCGGCGACCGGATATTATGTATCCCAGCGGATGGTGATCCGCATAAAATAAAAGGAGGTAACCCCATGAAAAAGACCCTGAGCATCCTGCTCGCCCTGTGCCTGCTGCTTGGCTGCACTTCCGCCTTCGCGGACAATCCCACCATCAGCCAGCTGGCCATCAACTCCTACTATTCCACCGTGGACCTGAAGGACGCCTATTTGCTGAAGAAGATCGCGGACAACGCCGGCGTCACCGTGGACTGGAACCTGCTGGATCCCGGCACCTACGCCGAGTCTGTCAGCCCCATGCTGGCCTCCGGCCAGGATCTGGCGGACGTGGTGATGCTGCCCGATCTGGACACCAACCAGACCTATCTGTCCGCCGGCCTGTTTGAGCCGCTGGACACCCATTTCGACATCATGCCCAACTACAAGAAGTTCCTGGATGAGAATCCCATCATCAAGGGCTCCCTGACCGCCGTGGACGGCCACATCTACTATGTGCCCCAGACCGTCGTGACCAACAACTATCAGCCGGTGCTGATGTACAACGTGCGCTGGCTGGAGAAGGCCGGCATCGAGGCGCCCACCACCCTGGACGCCTTCGTGGAAATGCTGCGGTACTACAAGGAAAACGACATGAACGGCAACGGCGACACCACGGATGAGATTCCCATGAGCATCCAGAGCGCCTTCCTGCCCTACATGTTCGGCCCGGCCTTCGGCCTGGATCTGGTCAGCGGCTTCTACGCCGACGACGCTGGCGTGGTGCACTACGCGGCCTACGAGACCGAAGCCTACAAGAACTACCTGACCTTCCTGAACAACCTGTACAAGGAAGAGCTGCTGGAAGTGGAATTCACCAGCCTGAACCGGGACCAGATCGTGGAGCGCTGCGCCAATGACACCACCGGCGTGACTTTCGACTTCTCCTGGCAGATGTCCACCCTGTACTCCCAGAACGCGCCGGACTATGACGGCGAGCATGGCATCTTCGTCGGCGTTGCCCCCCTGAGCGGCGATCATGAAGGCTTCTATGTGGGCCGGAACCCCGTGAGCAACGTCTTCGGCATCAACGCCAAGAGCGCCAACCTGGAAGCCGCCATCAAGTACCTGGACTACGCCATGAGCGAAGAAGCGCAGGATCTGTACGTCTGGGGCGAGGAAGGCCTGACCTACGAAGTGGACGCCGAGGGCAACCGGCATTTCCTGCCCCGGACCACGGAGGACTCCACCTGGTTCCAGGGCCTGGGCATCAACGCGCCCAACATGCCCTCTCAGCAGAGCGTGCCCGCGACGGACGTGCTGCTGGCGCCCTGGCATGTGCAGAACGACCGTGAGTTCGAAGAGCCCTACATCCGCGCGCCGTTCCCGGTCGTGTACTCCACCACCGAGGAAGCCAACACCCTGAGCATGTATATGGTGGACCTGCAGACCTACGTGGATGAGCGGGCCGTGGGCTTCATCAGCGGAACCTACTCCATCGAGGACGAGTTCGACAGCTACATCGCCGCGCTGCAGGGCCTGCAGATCGACGAGGTGCTGAAGGTGAAGCAGGCGCAGTACGACCGCTTTGCCGCCGCGCAGTAATCGGTTTATTTCGGAGACAGGGGACGGTTCCCTGTCTCCTTTTTTGTTATCCGTATGGAGGCTTGCTGTTTCCGTTTGGAGCCGGCTCTCTCAGTCTCCCTTTGGTATCCGCATGGAGACGCCCGCTGTCTCCATCATGCCAATGAAAAGCCCGTCCGCCAGGTCAGCGGACGGGTCTTCGCGTTTATGGGATGATGCCTAGCGGGGGGTGATTATTCCGCGGTCAGCTCGGCCCAGGCCCTGCGCAGGCCTTCGATGATGCCCAGATGCTGGGGGCAGGCCGCCTCGCAGGCGCCGCAGCCGATACAGTTGTCCGGGCCCTGACCCTTTTCCCTGATCTGGCGCAGGTCCCAGTCCCATTTGGGATTCGTTTCATACAGGGAGACATTGTTCCAGGCGGAGAAAAGCCCTGGGATGTTCACGCCGTTGGGGCAGGGCATGCAGTAGCGGCAGCCGGTGCAGCCGATCTTGGTGCGGCTGACATAGGCGGCCCGTACGTCGTCCATGAGGCGCAGCTCCGCCTCGTCCATGATGCCGGGTTCCACGGTGTCAAAGATGCGCAGGTTGTCGTCAATCTGCTCCGCCTCATTGCAGCCGGAGAGCACCACGGACACCTCCGGATGGTTGCACAGCCAGCGGAAAGCCCATTCCACGGGGGAACGCTTCACAGGGAAGGCGTCATAGAGCGCCTGCACATTGGAGGGGGCCTTCGACAGGCGGCCGCCCAGCAGCCCTTCCATGATCACCACGGGAATGCCCTTGCGGCCGGCCAGCTCCAGGCCCTTCGTGCCGGCCTGATTGTCAACGTCCATGAAGTTGTACTGGATCTGGACCATATCCCAGTCCCAGTCATTCAGGACATACTCAAAATCGCTGTAGGGGCCGTGAAAGGAGAAGCACTTGTAGCGGATCTTTCCCGCTTTTTTCATGTCGTCAAAGAATTCCGGCGCGCCGATGGACTTGAAGTACTCCCATTTTTCCTTGTTGATGCCATGCATCAGGTAAAAGTCGATATGGTCGGTCTGCAGCTTTTGCAGCTCGCTGTCCAGCAGGGCCTGCATCTCCTCCCGGTTGTGCACATATTCCATGGGCATTTTGGTGGCGATGGTGACCCTGTCCCGGTATCCGTCCCGCAGCGCCTTGCCCAGCACGATTTCGGAGGTTTTGTCCAGATAGACGTAGGCGGTGTCCAGATAGGTCACGCCGCCGTCGATGGCCCGGCGGATCAGGGAAATCGCCTTCTGCTCGTCGATGACGCTGTCGCCAGAGGCCGCGCCGTTAAAGCGCATGCAGCCCAGGCCGAAGGCGGACGCCTGAATCCCCAGCTTTCCCATGGTACGATACTTCATTTTGAATTCTCCCGCGAATGATCGGTCTGTGAATGGAAATGCTTCCTGCCGCCGCGCGGCGCTGAGGTCTGTCAGCCGGATTTTACCACAGTTTTGATCGGGCGGCAACCGATTTGTTCAAGTGGCGGAGAGAGACGGAGAACCTGGCTGGCTCCCACATCAGAAGGAGACAAGAACCGTCCCCCTGCCGCCCAAAAAGCGCTCCCTGTCGGGAGCGCTGAGATCAATGTGAAAGGATCTGTTCTCATGCCAGATCCTCGGGAGAATCCGGCGCGGCTTCCTCTTCCGCCTCGATGTCCGGGAAGGCGGAATACATGGGCGGCTCCTTGATTCCCTTCAGGTTCCGATCCACATAGTTCTTCGTGATTTTCGCCACCGTTCCCGACAGGGCGATGACGCCGATCAGGTTGGGAATCATCATCAGGCCGTTGAATGTGTCCGCCAGGTCCCAGGCCAGGTTGTCGCCCATGACGGCGCCGCCGAACACCAGCAGCACGAAGAGAATTTTGTAGGGGGTGGTGCGCTTCTCGCCCAGCAGGTACTCACAGGCCTTCGTGCCGTAATGGCTCCAGCCCAGCACCGTGGAGAAGGCGAACAGCATGATGGAAATGGCGATAAAGGCGGAGCCCACAAACCCGAACTGCTGGTTGTACACGGCGGACACCAGGTTCGCCTTGTTCAGGGCGATGGTCTCACCGGCCCTGGTGGTGAATTCCGTCACAGTCACGCCGGTTTCCAGGTTCACCAGCCCGGAGGACAGCAGGGAGAAGGCGGTCAGGGTGCAGACGATGATGGTGTCCGCGAAAACCTCAAAGATGCCCCACATGCCCTGCTTCACAGGCTCCTTGACATTGGAGTTGGAGTGCACCATGACGGAGGAGCCCAGGCCGGCCTCGTTGGAGAAGACGCCGCGCTTCATGCCCTGCTCCACCGCCAGCCGGATGCCGTAGCCCACCACGCCGCCCGCCGCGGATCTGGCCGCGAAGGCGCCCTGGAAAATCGAAGAGAAAACCGCCCCCACCTGGGAGATGTTCGCGAAGAAAATGACGATGGATCCGACCATGTACAGAATCACCATGAAGGGAACGATTTTCTCCGTCACGGCGGCGATCCGCTTCAGGCCGCCCACCACCACCAGGCCCACCATGATCATCACCACCAGCCCGGTGACCCAGGTGGGCACGCCGAAGACCGTCTCCATGTTTCCGGAGATGGAGTTGACCTGGGTCATGTTGCCGATGCCGAAGGAAGCCAGCAGGCAGAATAGGGAGAACAGCCAGGCCAGCGCCTTGCCGATGCCCTGGCAGCCCTTTTTGGCACCCAGGCCGTCCCGCAGGTAGTACATGGCGCCGCCGGACCACTCGCCCTTCGCGTTCTTCCGCCGGTAGAAGATGCCCAGCACATTTTCCGAATAGTTGGTCATCATGCCCAGGAAGGCCATGACCCACATCCAGAACACCGCGCCGGGGCCGCCCACCAGGATGGCGCCGGCCACGCCCACGATGTTGCCCGTGCCCACGGTCGCCGCCAGGGCCGTGCAGAGGGACTGGAACTGGGAGATGCTCCGGTCCGCCGTATGGGCGGTCACATGCTTGTCATGAAAAACCGCGCCGATGGTCTTCTTCATCCAGTGGCCGAAGTGGGTCACCTGGAAAACCTTCGTCAGCACCGTCATCAGCACGCCCACAAAAAACAGCAGGATCAGAGCCGGCGCGCCCCATACCACGCCGTTTACCGCGTCATTGACTTTTGCGATTCCCTCAAGGATTCCGTCCATTCCGTTGTCCTCCCTTGCTCAGGCTGTGTGTGAAAAAAGGGGGCTCCGCCGAAGCGAAATCTCCCTCCCGTCCTCCATGCTTCTGATGAAACATAGTTTATTCTATGGCAGCCCGTTCGCGAAAGTCAAGGAATTCCGCCCTCCGCGTCTGCATTTTTAATGTTTCCGGATCCGCCCGATCAGGCGCCGTACAGATCCGGATAAAGTCCCTGCTCCCTCAGCTTGTCCCGCAGGGCCTGCATGTCCTGCCAGGCCTGGGGCTTTTTCGTTTCGTCCCGCAGCAGCGCGGAGGGATGGTAGGTGGGCAGCATCCATACGCCCTTTCTTTCCGTCCAGAGGCCCCGCTCCCGGGTGATCCGGATGTTCGGGTTCAGCAGGGTTTTGGCCGCGGTACTGCCCAGCAGCACGATCACCTTCGGCCGGACCAGCCAGGTCTGCATGCGCAGGTGCATCAGGCAGGCCTCCGCTTCCGCCTCTGTGGGCACCCGGTTGTACGGCGGCCTGCATTTGACGATGTTGCAGATGTAAACTCGCTCCCGGGGCAGGGAAATCGCCGCCAGCATTCTGGTCAGCAGCTGCCCCGCCGCGCCCACAAACGCCAGCCCCTGCTCGTCCTCCTGCTGTCCTGGCCCCTCGCCGATGAGCATCAGCGGGGCGTTCCGGTCTCCCTGGCCGGGCACCTTATGGCGGATCTGCCGGCAGAGGGCGCAGCGGTCACAGCTTTCCACCTGCCGCTCAAACAGTTCCCAGGTGATCTCCTGATTCGACGCGTCCGTCATTTTCCACTCCTTTCCGGCTCGGCCCTTTCCGCCGTCCCGCCCTTTCCACGGAACATCCATTTCCGGGCGACGGTGATGGCGCTCTTGACGTACCAGGGCCGGATCACCTTATCCGCCTTTTTCAGCTCTTGAATGATGGGCAGGTGCTGCGGGCAGTGCTTTTCGCATTTTCCGCAGCCGACGCACTGGGAGGGGAAGGGCGGATCCTTCCGCAGGGACACGGTCTGGAAATACTCCCGCAGGCCTGCGACCCGGTTTTCCGTCGCGGTCAGGTTGTAGCTGCGGAAAGTGCCGGGGATGTCCACCCCCCGTGGGCAGGGCATGCAGTAACCGCAGCCGGTGCAGCCCACCAGCAGCTTCGCGTTGATCTCCGCCTTCAGCTTTTCGATCAGCTGCCGCTCCGATAAGTCCATACAGCCTGGCAGCGCTTCCGAAGCCACCCGACAGTTAGCCTCCAGCATTTCCATGGAGTTCATGCCGGAAAGGACGCAGGTCACCTCCGGCTGATCCCACAGCCACCGGAAGGCCAGCTCCGCGGCCGTCCGGCCCTGTCCCTCCGCCGCGATCAGCTGCCGCGCCTTTTCCGGCAGCAGGGACACCAGCTTGCCGCCCCGCAGGGGTTCCATGATCACCACCGGAATCCCACGGGCCGCCGCGGCCCGCAGCCCCACGCGCCCCGCCTGGCTGACCTCGTCCATGTAGTTGTACTGAATCTGGCAGAAATCCCAGTCGTAGGCTTCCAGAATCTTCAGGAACACGGCCGCGTTTCCGTGGAAGGAGAAGCCGATCTGCCGGATGGCGCCGGTCCGCTTCTTCTCCGCGATCCATTCCCGGATGCCCAGGCGGCACAGCTTCTCCCAGGCCTCCAGATCCGTCAGCATGTGCATCAGGTACTGATCGATGTAATCGGTTTTCAGCCGGCGGCACTGCTCCTGAAAGTGCTTCTCGATGGCGGTGGCGGAAGCGATCATGTACTGGGGAAGCTTCGTGGCGATCATCACCCGCTCCCGCAGGCGTTTTTTCTCCAGAATGGTCCCCAGGCATTCCTCACTGCCCGGGTAGATATAGGCGGTGTCAAAGTAATTGACCCCCAGTTCCACCGCGCGGAGAATCTCCCGCTCCGCCTCCGCGGCGTCGATGCCGTTTCCGTTCCTGGGGAAACGCATGCACCCGAATCCCAGAGCGGACCACTGCTTTCCTCCCGCGCCTTCTCTGTATTGCATAAAGATCCTCCCTCCCGGGCGTTTTCGCGAACCGTTTCCCGCATTATAGCAGATATTTCCCCTGGCTGCAAAAACAGAGAACCCCGGTTTCCTTTTAGAAAACGCTGATTAAAGCTCCCCCGCGAAGCGGAGGAGCAGGAAAACCCTTATAAATCAACAAAGTAAGTGGAATGCCTGTACGCTGTTGAAAGACGATGCGGAAGCTGATATAATCTGGACACGCGTAAAACCGGAAAAAGGAAAGAAGCGTTTCCTTAAGAAAAAGGCGGACCGTGTCAAAAAAGGAGAAAACAATCATGCGGATGAAGACCTTTGGCTTCTACCGGGGCGTGGACCTGGGCGGGTGGCTTTCCCAGTGCGATTATTCCCGGGAGCGGATGGACAACTTTATCACGGAGAAGGACTTTGACGTCATCGCCTCCTGGGGGCTGGACC
>JAFUGS010000024.1 GCA_017469265.1 Clostridia bacterium | reverse complement strand
GCAGCATCAGCTCCGTAATCTGCAGGATATCCTCCTCCGCCAGGGCGTGGAAGACGATCAACTCATCCACCCGGTTGATGAATTCCGGCCGGAACAGGTCCTTCACTTCCTTCATCACCGCATCCTTCATGGCCTCATAGTCCTTCAGGCTGCGGGGCCCTTCCGCCCCGAAGCCCATGGCCTTGTGGCTGGCGATGGAATGAGCCCCGGCGTTGGAGGTCATGACCACGATGGTGTTCTGGAAGGAAACCACCCGCCCGGTGTTGTCCGTCAGCCGGCCATCCTCCAGAATCTGCAGCAAAATATTGAATACATCCGGGTGGGCCTTTTCCACCTCGTCCAGCAGCACCACGCTATAGGGCTTCCGGCGGACCGCCTCCGTCAGCTGGCCGCCCTCCTCATAGCCCACATATCCGGGGGGCGAACCCACCAGCCGGGATACCGTGTGTTTTTCCATATATTCGCTCATGTCCAGCCGGATCACCGCGTCCTCGTCCCCGAACATGGCCTCCCCCAGGGCGCGGCACAGCTCGGTCTTGCCCACGCCGGTAGGCCCCAGGAAAATGAAGCTGCCGATGGGCCGCTTCGGATCCTTCAAGCCCGCCCGGGCCCGGCGAATGGCCCGAGCTACGGCGGAGATGGCCTCCTCCTGGCCCACCAGTCGCTGATGCAGGGTCTTTTCCAGCTTCATCAGGCGATGGGCTTCCTTCTCGGTCATCTTCTGCACGGGGATCCCCGTCCACAGGGACACCACCTGGGCGATGTCCTCCTCCGTCACCACATCCTTCGCCGTGGTCTGGCTCTTATTCCAGGCGTTGCGCTTCTTTTGAATCTCCCGGGTCAGGCTCTGCTCCTGATCCCGCAAGGAAGCCGCCTTTTCGAAATCCTGATGGGCGATGGCTTCCTTTTTCTCGATCTGGACGGCTTCCAGCTTCTTTTCCTGCTCCCGCACATCCGGCGGGGTGGTACAAGCCTGAATGCGAACCCGGCTGGCCGCCTCGTCCATCAGGTCCACCGCCTTGTCCGGCAGGAACCGATCGGAAATATACCGATCGCTCAGCTTCACCGCCGCCGCCAGGGCCTCGTCCGTAATGCGAACCTTGTGGTGGGCCTCATAGCGATCCCGCAGGCCGTAAAGGATGCTCAGGGCCTCCTCCGCCGTGGGCTCGCCCACCGTCACCGGCTGGAACCGGCGCTCCAGGGCCGCGTCCTTCTCGATGTGCTTCCGGTATTCCTCCAGGGTGGTGGCGCCGATGCACTGAATCTCCCCCCGGCTCAGGGCCGGCTTCAGCATGTTGGCTGCGTCCAGGCTGCCCTCGCTGTTCCCCGCGCCGATGATGGTATGCATTTCGTCCATGAACAGCAGCACATTGCCGGCCTTTTTCAGCTCGTCCATGACGTTCTTCAGCCGCTCCTCGAATTCTCCGCGGTACTTGGTGCCCGCCACCAAGCTGCCCATATCCAGGCTCAGCACCCGCTTGCCCACCAGCATATCTGGCACATTGCCCTGCACGATCCGCTGGGCCAGCCCTTCCGCCACGGCGCTCTTGCCCACGCCGGGCTCCCCGATGAGCACGGGGTTGTTCTTCGTCCGGCGAATCAGAATCTGGATAATCCGCTGGATTTCCGCGTCCCGGCCGATGACCGGGTCCAGCTCGTTCTTCTCCGCTGCCAGGGTCAAATCCCGGCAGAACTGGTCCAGGGCCGTCTTCTGTCCGCCCCGCTCCTGGCCCCCGTTTCCGCGCTGGAACTGGGCCATGAAGGGCATGAAGCCAGGCGCCTTCCGCTCCCCTTCGCCGGAGGCGGCGTTGTCCCGCATCTGCTGCAGAAGCTCCTCCCGTGCAGCGGAGAGGTCCACCCCCGCCTTGCGCAGCAGCGCCCCGGCCACCCCGTCGTCGCTGCCCAGCAGAGCCAGCCAGAAGTGCTCCACCGTCACATAGTTCTGTCCCAGCTTGTGGGATTCCAATACGCTGGTTTCCAGCAGCTTTTTCGCCCGGGGGCTCAGCTCAATCCGGGTCCCCTGATCCGCCAGATCCTCCTCGCTCAGCCGCTCCCGAATTTCCTCCACAGCGCTGTCAAAGCTCATGCGGCTGGAAACCGCCGCGGGCACAGAGGCATTGGTTTTCAGCAGGGCCAGCAGGATATGCTCCGTCCCCACATAGGACATCTGCAAATCTGAGGCCATCCGCTGGGCCAGCTGCAGGGTCTGCTGGGCCCGCTGGGTAAATCGTCCGAAAATGGGCATGGAAAATTCCTTTCTGTCTCCCTTATTCTGTCCCGCCTGCAGGGCCCCCAGCACCGTGCTCAGAAAGCTGCGCAGGTTTCCCTTCATCAGGTCGGCATTCATGCGGCTCATACAGTCCGCGCAAAGGCGGCGGGTCCTGGTTTCCTCCCCCGACACCACCGAGATGGT
>JAFUGS010000023.1 GCA_017469265.1 Clostridia bacterium | reverse complement strand
CGGAAATCCGACCCATTGCGCGAAGGGATACAGCCGGGTGGAATGGACGTACACGGAGGAGGGAAAAGTAGAGACGGAAAGGCATTTCGGAACCGACGGGAACGAAATCGTCGAGGCGGAAGAGACCGCGGAGTCGGAAGAGACCGAGGAGACGGAAGGGACAACGGCGCCCTGAGGCCCGCTGCTCTGAGGCCGGATGATGAAACAGGAATCATGAAATGAAGAAGGACGGCCCTCCGACCGATTGACGGTCGGGGGGCTGTTTTATGGAAAACTCCGGATGACGCCCGAGGGAAGGGAGCGTCCATGGAAGCGTTTTCCGGCCACGCTTGTCAGGGGGCGGGGAAACGTGTATAATACTTTTATATCACTTTGACGGAGAGGGAGGCGCGCGGATGACCGGGAGGGAACGGATGCTGATCACCGGGGGGAATCCCCTGGAAGGCGAGGTTCAGGTCAGCGGGGGGAAGAACACCGCCGTGGCGGTGATTCCGGCCTCCCTGCTTTGCGACGAGCCCTGCGTGATCGAGAATCTGCCGGATATCGAGGACGTGCACGCGCTGGTAGACATCCTGCGGGAGCTGGGCGCCAGGGTGGAATACGAGCCGGGGCGGGCCCTGCGGGTGGATCCGCGGCCGGCGGAGGGGGACACGGTGTCCTACCGGAACGCGCAGCGGCTGCGGGCCAGCTACTACCTGCTGGGGGCGCTGCTGGGGCGCTGCGGGCGGGCGAACGTGCCCACGCCGGGGGGCTGCGACATTGGATCCCGCCCGGTGGATCAGCACCTGAAGGGCCTGCGGGCCATCGGGGCCGAGGCGGAGGAGCGCCGGGGCATCCTGCGGGCCAGCGGGGAGAACCTGCCGGGGGGCGACGTGTTCTTCGACATGGTGACGGTGGGGGCCACGGTGAACGTGATGCTGGCCGCCGTCAGGGCGAAGGGGACCACGGTGATCTACAACGCGGCCAAGGAGCCGCACATCGTGGACCTGGCCAACTTTCTGAACAGCATGGGCGCCCGGGTGAAGGGCGCGGGGACGGACATTATCCGCATCCGGGGGGTGCAGAGCCTGCACAGCACGACCTACGCCGTGATTCCGGACCAGATTGAGACCGGGACGCTGATGATCGCCGCGGCGTCCACCAGCGGGGACGTGACCATTCACGGGTGCATCCCCACCCATATGGACGCCCTGACGGCGAAGCTGCTGGAGATGGGCGTGAAGGTGAACGACTACGACGACGCCATCCGCGTCCGGGCGGCGAGGCAGAAGCGGGCCATCAACATCAAGACCCAGGTGTATCCCGGGTTCCCCACGGACCTGCAGCAGCCCATGAGCGCGCTGCTGACCACGGTGAAGGGGACCAGCGTCGTGCAGGAAACCATTTTTGAGCAGCGGTTCCGCCATCTGGACGAGATCCGCCGGATGGGGGCCCATGTGCGGGTGGTGGACCGGACGGCGATCATCGACGGGGTGACGGAGCTGTACGGCGCGCCGCTGACGGCGACGGACCTGCGGGCCGGGGCGGCGCTGATCATCGCCGGGCTGATGGCCCGGGGGGTGACGGAGATCTACGAGCCGGGATACATCGACCGGGGATACGAGCACATCGAGGACAAGCTGCGCTCCCTGGGCGCGGAGATCAGCCGGGATCTGGCGGAATAAGGGGGCGGAGGATGAATACCCCTTTTGAGGAGCTGGGGCTGCGGGCCTGGGCGGATCCGGAGGAGATCCGGGCCGCGTACCGGACCCTGGTGAAGCAGTGCCATCCGGACATGGTGCGGGATCCGGCCCGGACGGAAGAGGCGCAGCAGCGGATGATCCGGCTGAACCTGGCCTACGAGGAGGCGCTGCGGCTGGCGACGCCGCGGCAGCACGCGGCCTACGCCCGGGAGCTGCCCCGGGGGGAGGCGGTGGCCCTGGCGGAGAAGCTGCTGGCCAGGGGCAACCCGGAGGGGGCCCTGCGGCAGCTGTCCCGGGCGGAGCGGAAGGACGCGGCCTGGTACGACCTGGACGGGCGGATCCTGATGCGGCTGGAGCAGTACCACGAGGCGCATCAGGCCTTCCGGGAGGCGGTGCGGCTGGACCCGGAGAACAACGCGTACCGCAGCGGGGCGCTGGACGCGGCCGTGGCGGAGAAGAAGGCTCAGACCCTGACAGGTCGGCTGCGGAGCTGGGCCCGAGGACTGAAGAAAAAGTGACCCATCCGGGGTGGAGCCGGGTGGGTCATCTGCCTTTCCGGGAGGCGGGGAGGCCGCGGACGGAACAGAAACGGGGAAAAGGGACATGAGCGGGATCAGGAAGGCTTTGGGGGGCATGCTGCTGGCGGCGCTGTGCCTGCTGGGGGCGGCGGGACTGGCGGAGGAGGCCCGGGACATTACCGGGCAGTGCGTCATGACGCCGGCCTCCAAGAAGAAGGAGTTTAAGCGGGCGCTGGACGGGAATTACCGGACGTTCTGGAATTCCGCCGCCGGCAAGGGCGCGGCGGTGGAGGTAAAGGCGCCGGAGGGCGAGGAGATCAGCGCCGTCTGGTTCCAGTGGTACGAGCATGAGCACGCCGCGGCGGTGCAGGTCCGGAACGCGGCGGGGGACTGGGAGGAAATCGCGAAGACGGAGGGGGTCTTCCTGTCCGAGTGCGTGGAGCTGCCCGGGGGGATCACGGAAATCCGCGTGGCCAACCCGAAGGACGCGAAAAGGAACACCCCCATCCCCCTGGCGGAGATGCACGTGTACGGCCGGGGAACCCTGCCGGAGAAGGTGCAGCGGTGGGAGCCCCCCTGTGAGAAGGCGGACCTGATGCTGATGGCGGGGCACCCGGACGACGAGCTGCTGTGGTTCGGCGGGGTGCTGCCCACCTACGCGGGGGTACAGAAAAAGGCGGTGCAGGTGTGCATCATGGTGCCCACGCTGCCAAGGCGGCGGCTGGAGGAGCTGGACGGGCTGTGGACCTGCGGGGTCCGGAACTATCCCGTGTTCGGCTACTTCCGGGACACCTACTCCCTGTCGGCGAAGGATCAGTACAGCCGGTGGGGGGAGGAGGCGGTGCAGAAGCTGGTGACCGGATGGGTGCGGCGGTTCCGGCCGGAGGTGCTGATCACCCACGACTTCCAGGGGGAATACGGCCACGGGGCGCACCGGGCCTGCGCGGACGCGGCGGTGCGGGCGCTGGACTACGCGGCGGACCCGAAGAAATATCCCGAGTCCGGAAAGGAATACGGCACATGGGACGTGCCGAAATGCTACATCCACCTGTACCCGGAGAATGTGATTGACTTCGACTGGCGGGTGCCGCTGGAGGCCTTCGGCGGGAAGACCGCCTTCGACGTGGCCACGGAGGCTTTCGCCTGCCACGTGTCCCAGGCGCACACGGAGTACCGGGTGGAGGATTCCGGGCCCTGCGACTGCAGCCTGTTCGGGCTGTACCGGTCCCTGGTGGGGCCGGACACGGCCCATGACGACCTGTTTGAGCATCTGGACGGATATATGGTGAAAGAAGAGGAATAAACCGCGGCCGTTCCCCCGCCGGGGGAACGGCCGTTTGATTTCACGCGGTTTTTCAGGACTGCTGGAACAGGAAGGGACCCTCGGGCAGGTCCGCCCGGACGCGGAAGGCCAGGGTTTCCAGGTCCGCCTCCAGGAGGGCGGTCTGATTCCCAAGCTGCCAGCGGAAGGAGAGGCGGCCGGGGGTGGGCTGGTCAACGGTGAACTCGGCCTCCGGGTCGAAGGCGGCGCAGGCGTTCCGGGCCCGGAGGAGGGACAGCTGATCCCGCACCAGGGGGAGGCTGAGGCGCTCCGCCATCTGGGCGGGGGTGAGGTTGGTGCGGTTGATCTCCTTGTGGCCGGCGTCGCCGCCCCGGCGGACGGCCTCCAGGTCATTCCGGCCGGCGAAGAGATCCAGGTACCAGACCTGGGGCTTGCCGGGCATGAAGAGCTGCAGGGCCCGGGCCAGGAGCATCTTCCGGTCGTCCTCTCCCAGGGCGCTGTAATAGGTGGCGTTGACCTGGTAATACATGTTCTTTTTGCCGTGGAGGTTCTTGATGAGGCCGCCGCGGCTGAGAATCCGGTCGATCATGGCCTGAATCCGGTCCTCCGGCACCAGGCCCTTCAGGTCCAGCACGGGGATGCCGTCGTGGCAGCCCAGCATGTTGACGGTGGGGATTTTCCGGTCCCGCAGCTCCCGGGCCCAGCGGACCAGGTAGGTGGCGTCCCGCTGCTCCAGGGCGTCGATGAGCAGGCCCGGCAGGAAGAAATCATAGGTCATGAAGCCTTTTTCCGCCAGGGTCAGGTAGCTGCCCTCGCTGTAGGCGGCGTGGACCTCGGGCAGGAGGGTCAGGCCCCGGGCGTCCGCCATGCGGCGCAGCCGGTCCAGGATGTCCCAGGTTTCCGGCTCATTCATGAAATTCCGCCGGCCGGGGATCTTGGAGGCGTAGCCGAAGGCGTCCAGCCGGACGATGGCGGCGCCGTAGGCCTTCAGCTGGTCCAGGACCTTCTCGTAGTATTCCCAGACCAGGGGGGACTGGATGTTCAGGTCCATCTGGCCCAGATACTTCCGGCGGCTTTCCAGGAAGGCGCGGAGGGCGTCCGCCTCCGGGGCGGAGAGCAGGTCGGAGAAATCCATGTCCGCCGGCTTCCGCCCGGCGGCCAGCCCCTCCCCGATCCGCCCGGCCAGGAGATCGGCGGCGCCGTACTGGAGGCCCAGGGCCCGCATCAGGTCCATGGCGTCCGGCGCGTCGTAACGCACCTCCTGATAGAAGGTGTTCCAGTAGGGAACCTCACGGCCGTCCGGGAAGCGAACCATGAGGATGGGCAGGCCCGGCTTGCGGAAGAACATCTCCCGGAGGCAGGATTCCTCCGGCTGGAGATAGCCTTCCGGGGTCATGGTTCCGTGGCCTTCCCAGAAGCGGTTCCAGTCGATGAAGAAATCCCGGTAGGGGGAAGCGTCGCCTTTTTCCAGAATATCCTGGAACTGGGGGGAAAGGACGGACAGGTGGTTCAGGATGAAATCCAGCCTCAGGTCGATGCCCAGGGCCCGGAGCCGGTCCAGGTCCCCCTCGGAGGCCAGGAGGCGGTTCAGGTCATAGCTGATGACCGAGAAGCCCCGGTCCAGGTCCGTGTGGAAGACGCTGGGCAGGAGGTAAAAGGAGCGGAAGGCGCCCCGCAGCTCCGGCCGCTCCAGCACGCCGGCCAGGGCGGACAGGGTGCCGCCCATGCTGTCGGGATAGGCGTTCAGCATCGCGCCGTTGTTCATGGGGAGACCTCCTTACGCTTCCGCCATGAGGCGGCGATAGTCGGCATAGGAAAGAAGCTGGCCCTGCTTGCTGAGGATGAGGCGGGCCTTCCAGGCCTGGGCCTCCAGCTTCTGCTGCTCGATGGCCAGGACCAGGGAGGTGAAGGCGCTGTCCGTCTTCCCGTCCCGGTTCCGGGCCCGGCGGTGGGCCAGGGTTTCGGCGGGGGTGGAATTCAGCAGGATGGGCAGGTCCACGCCCTCCAGGTAATCGCTGTTGCCATGGGTCCACTCCACGATCAGCACCCGGACGGCGGAAAAGTCCACCCGGTCGTACCAGAGCTCGGAGGGCTCCCGGCCCATGCGCTTCAGGGGGATTTCCGCCGCCCCCTGATGGAAGGCGGCCAGGATGCCGGAGACCTCGTCAAAGTCCGTCTCGGCGGGGGTGCCCAGATAATCCGTCAGGGCCCGGCGCCCGGCCCGCTGATACACCGACAGCCAGGCGTCCGCGTCCGCCGCGGCGGGATCCGCGTCCCGGTCCGCCGTCCAGAGGGCCCGGAGGGAGGCGGTGACCTCCGGCGTGACACAGCCCGCGGCCACCAGGCCGCGGAGGCCGCCCTGGCGGTAGACCCGGAGGCGCTCCAGGTCATTGTCCCGGGGGATGCGGCGGGGATAATTGTCCCCGCTGAGCACATAGGCGCCCAGGCCCGCGTCGTTCAGATAATAGGCCAGCACGGAGGCGATTTCGCTTTTGCCCACGCCGCTGCCGCCGCAGACGGCCACCACCGTGCGGCCGGAGCGGGCTTCGATCATCTCCCGCAGGGCGGGGAAGAGTACCCGGGCTTTTTGGATGTGGCCTTCGTCAATGCAGATTTTGTCCCCGGGCATGTCGCCATGGGGAATGGCGCCGGTGATTTCCGGCGGGGTCCAGGGTTCCTTCATGGGGGGGTTCGTCCTTTCTATGGTTGATCTGGGACTGAGGCATGTTTTTGTCTGAAAATATTATAGGCGTTCTCTATGAGAAAAGCAATCGGCGGGGTTGTCGGTTTTCTGACTTTCTCTGTGACTTTTTGGAGCTTTTCGAAGGCGGGCTTGTAAAGTCTATGGTTAATGAGTGTCGTTTTTTACGCCGGCGAGGATGTGGAGATTCCGGAGTTCCGGGTCCTGGATGGCGTCGGCGACGGAGTAGGCGTGCTGCTCCAGGTCGCAGCAGGAGGCCTGGGTCAGGCCCTGGTCCTGCAGGAGCTCGGAGACGTCCTGGCAGAGGTCCGCCATGAGCAGTTCCCGGTCCTCCAGGGCGTCCGGGGCGGTGCCGCCGGAGAGGAGAGAGGTAAGCCGGTCCGCCCGGGCGGCGTCCGCCGGGCTCAGGGCGCGGAGGGAGCGGAAGGCCCATTTGTAATAGGGCAGGTAGGCGCCGGCGAGCAGGTGGAACACGTGGAGGGCGGCCTGGACGAACTCGCCCACCGCCAGGAGGGCGGCGCCGGTTTCCCCGTGGTCCAGGCAGCGGCGGTAATTGTACTGGCCGCTCTGATTCATGAGGAGCAGCTCCCCGCTGAGCTTGCGGAGGCGGATGTCCTCCGGCAGGCGGGCCAGCCGGGCCCGGACCTCCGTCATGAGGACGGAGGGATCCTGCCAGATTTCCCCCCGGGTGACCTCCAACAGGTTCTGCTCCGGCACGGTGAGCCAGTCCCAGGTGGACAGGCGGCCGTCGGGGGCGCCGGTTTTTTCCGTCAGGAAATCCGCCAGGCGGAGGACGCCGTGGCGGCTGCCGCCCACGGGGGAAATGGGCGCGCGGCGGAAGCCTTCAAATTCCTTTGGCAGCTTCGCGTAGGCCCGCTCCAGGCGGAAGGCCTCCCGGCGGTCCACCGCGTCCTCCCCGGGGAGGAAGAGGCAGAAGCCGGGCTCGAAATCATGGTCCCGGGAGATTTCGTCATCAAAGCCCAGGACCTCGCTGCCGCTGCCGCAGAGGCCCACGGCGATCCGGTCCCGGAGGGCCGGAAAATCCCGGTCCAGCATGTCCCGCCCGAAGGCCTCCCAATAGCCCCGGGCCAGCTCCAATCCTTTCATACATCCTCCGTTTTTCTCATAAGACAATGTCCCCGGGGCGGAAGCCCTCGGGGAGGGGTTCCTCCTCCAGGAAGGAGAAGGTGGGATCCTCCAGGATGGGGAGGAAGGCCTCGAAGGGCCAGGCGGACAGCTCCCGGCCGTAGGTGGTCTGGCCGAACCAGCCGCCTTCCTGCCGACCCTGGTGCAGGTCCCGGGCGAACTTGGTGCGGTTGGAGCAGTCGTGGACGACGATGGGCCAGCTTTCGGCCACGGCCTCCCGCATCATCTTCAGGGTGATCTCCCGGCTGAAGACCGGGCTCAGGTAGCCCAGACGGTAGAAGTACAGGTTCTCCCCCCAGTAATTGGGCAGGTTGTTCTCGTTCAGGTGCAGCTCGGCGCAGTTCATGAAGTCGATGCCCGTGGCCAGGATGTCCCGCTTTTTCGCGTGGAAACGGGCGTCGAACTCCCGGGTCATGGGGGTTTCGATGCCCACCTGGGGGATGAAGCGCTTCGCCGTGGCCATGGCCTGAATCACGGTGTCCGCCGCGCCGGAGGCCCCCAGGTTGAAGCGGATTTCGTCCAGCCCGGCCTCCCCCAGGGCCCGGAGGTTTTCGGCATTGGCCCGCAGGCCGTTGGTGTACAGATGCTGATGGACGCCGGCCTCGTGGAAGCGGCGGATGACGCCGTAATACCGGTCGATTTCCATCATGGGCTCCAGGTACACATAGGCGATGCCGGTGGGCTTGCCCTGGAGGGCGAAGAGGAGATCCAGATCCTCCTCCCGGTACCGGCCGCCGCCGATTTCCCAGAAACCCTCACCGATGGGAGGGATGGCGTCCAGGACGCCGAAATCGTAGCAGAAGGGACAGCGGGCATCGCAGCGGTTGGTGCGGCGCACGGCGCTGAGGCCCGTGCCCGTCAGGCAGCTGCGGCAGCCGGCGGGGAAGTGTTCCTCCGGCCCCACGAAAAGGGTGCTGGGCCCGGGGCCAAGGCCCTGTACCCCCGGAATGGCCGCCAGGAGGCGCTGAAAGCGGGCCTCCACGGCCAGCTCAATCTGGGAGAAGACCGCCAGGGCGATTTCCTGCTGGCGGCAGCCCAGGGGCTGATCCTCCGGCAGGGCGGCGAAAAACGAGAACCACTGCAGGGCGTCCTTTTTGGAAATCTTCATGGGATCCTCGGGCCGCGCGGCTTCGGCCGGGTGACGGGAAAGCACGCCGCGGGATTGTGCTTTCGGGGAGAAATCCGCCTGCCCGGCGCGGCCGGGGACAGTGGAAGGCTCCCGGGCAGGGACGGGAAACGGTAAATTGCAAAAATGTTACAATAAAATTACAGTCAAGTTGACAAAATTGTCATAATCGGGTACAATTCTTCTTATTCGGAGCAACTGTCTCCGGAAGAACCGACCGGAGGAACAAAGAATGAAGCGTTGGATCGCGTGGATCCTGGCACTGGGGCTGCTGGCCGCGGCCGGCACGGCCCTGGCCCTGACGAAGAACGCGGAAGGCCTGTACGTGGACAGCAGCGGGAAGGTCATCGACGAATCGGAGGACGAGTGGGGGACCCACCTGCCCGGATACTACATCGGGGGCGGGGTGGCCTATCCCATCGACGGCGGGGACAGCGCCGCCACGGCGGTGACGCCCAGTACGTCCACCAGCGCCTCGGATGGGGGCATGGTGGTTTCCTCCTCGGACGGATCCCTGTCCAGCCTGCCGGAGGGGGCGGTGATCAACCCGGACGGCAGCCTGACCCTGGAGTCCGGCAGCCTGCAGATTGAGGACAGCTCCTCCACCGGGTCCGGACACCTGACCCAGGAGGAATGGGCGGCCCGGCTGGCCAAGGCCAACGCGGCCCTGGGGGTGACCACGGGCATCGCCTACGTGGACGAGAGCGGGGAGCCCCACCCGGCGACCATCCAGGCCCTGGGCCTGGGGCGCAGCACCATCACGGTGGACGGGAACCAGATGCTGGTGCCCACCTCCATGCTGATCTGGGATACGGAGGCGCCGGAGGACCAGCGGCTGGCGGTGGTGACGCCGGAAAAGCAGACCTACGCCACCCTGCGGGCCAAGAAGAGCAAGAAGGCCTTCGTCATGGGACACTGCGAAAAATGCAAGGTGCTGCTGGTGATCAGCACGGGGAAGACCTGGACCATGGTGGATGACAACGGGATCCGGGGGTATGTGCTGACCAGCACCCTGAGCTTCTACGACAACGCGCCGAAGCAGTACGCCGCGGGGACCATCACCGTCAAGGGAAAGACCCCCAGCGGAAACACGGTGCACATCCGGTCCTCCAACACGAACAAGGCCAGGCAGATCGCCGAGTACCCGGTGGGGACGCCCCTGACGGTTTTCGCCCAGGACGAGAAATGGAGCGAGGTGGACGTGGCGGGATGGCACTGCTACATCCTGTCCGAGTTTGTCACCCTGCAGGAGCCCCTGATGAGCGCCGAAGCCCAGCCGGAAAGCTGATTTTTCACCCCGGAGCCGAAAGGCTTCGGGGTTTTTGCTGCCCCTCGAGGGGAGAGGGCAGCCGGTTCATGGCCTGATTGTAGCATGGTTCAGGGGAAGGCGCAAGGGACGCGCCGGGCGGGAATTGACAAAGGGGCCGGATCGTGAAATAATGGACAAAACATCAAAAACAGAAGGGGTGTGTCCTCTTTGGCGAAACAGAAGCGGTTTACCAGAACGGAATGGTCCTGGATTTTCTACGACTGGGCGAATTCCATTTACGCGACGAATATTTCCGCCGCCATTTTCCCCATCCTGTACTCCCAGGTGGCGGGGAAGGGGACGACGGGGGACCTGCTGTACGGATACGCGGTGTCCCTGGCCAATCTGCTGGTGGCGGTGCTGGCGCCGTACCTGGGGTCCGTGGCGGACTTCCGGGGGATGAAGAAAAAGCTGTGGACGGGCTTCCTGATCCTGGGGGTGGTGTTCACGGCGGTGATGGGCGTGGTGGGATCCTGGCAGCTGATGCTGCTGGGCTTCGTGATCAGCCGGATCGGCTTCTCCGGCAGCTGCCTTTTCTACGACAGCTTCCTGACGGACGTGACCACGCCGGAAAGGATGGACCGGGTTTCCGCCTGGGGCTTCGCCATGGGGTACATCGGGGGATCCACCATTCCCTTCCTGATTTCCATCGGGATCATGCTGGCGATGAAGCAGAGCGAGCTGAGCATGCGCATCGCGGTGCTGATCGTGCCGGTGTGGTGGCTGCTGTTCTCCATTCCCTTCATGAAGAACGTGCACCAGGTTTCCTACGTGGACACCCCGCCCAGGGAGCTGGGGAAGGCGGCCTGGAAAAACACGACGCAGACCTTCCGGCGGATCCTGAAGAACAAGGCGGTGCTGTTTTTCCTGGCGGCCTACTTCTTCTACATCGACGGGGTGGACACCATCATCTCCATGGCCACCAAGTACGGGGATACCCTGGGGCTGGGGGCCATCGGCATGATTCTGGCGCTGCTGGTGACCCAGCTGGTGGCCATGCCCTGCTCCATTCTCTTCGGCAACCTGGCGAAAAAGCACAGCGCCCTGAAGCTGATCACCTTCGCGGTGCTGATGTACGCGTTTATCACGGTGATCGGCTTCCTGATGGGCTTCCTGGTGGATTTCCACGATACCCTGGGGATGACCCTGGAGAAGGCGGTGGGCATCAGCTCCGTGCTCTTCTGGGTGCTGGCCACGCTGGTGGGCACGGTGCAGGGGGGCATCCAGGCCCTGAGCCGCAGCTATTTCGGGCAGCTGATTCCGCCGGAGCGGAGCGGGGAGTACTTCGGGTTCATGGACATCTTCGGCAAGTTCGCCTGCGTCATCGGCCCGGCGCTGTACCAGCTGTTCTACGGGCTGACGGGGAAGGCCTGCTTCGGCATCCTGAGCATCATCCTGCTGTTTATCCTGGGCTTCTTGTTCCTGACCGTCGGGAGGCCCCACTTCCTTCAGGTGGAGCATCAGGCGGAGTAAGGCCGGCGCAAACCGCATAAAAAACCGGGGCCGCGCATAAGCGCGGCCCCGCAGGGTTTTTGGGGATTACTTTTTCTTGCCCTGGTTGGCGACGGCTTCCATCTTCGCCTTCAGCGCTTCCTGGTCGCCCAGGTAATAGTGCCGCAGGACGTTGAAGTTGTCGTCAAACTCGTAGACCAGGGGGGTGCCGGTGGGGATGTTGACGCCGATGATTTCCTCATCGCTCAGGTTGTCGAAATACTTCACCAGGGCGCGGAGGGAATTGCCGTGGGCGGCGATGATGACCCGCTTGCCGGCGGCCATGTCCTTCTTGATCACGTCATTGAAGTAGGGCACGGCGCGCTCGATGGTGGTCTCCAGGCTTTCACAGGCGGGGAGATCCTTCCGGTCCACATCCCGGAACATGGGCTGATTGACGGCGGAGCGCTCGTCGGTTTCCTCCAGGGCCGGGGGCTTGATGTTGAAGGAACGGCGCCAGATCTTGACCTGCTCCTCGCCGTACTTTTCGGCGGTCTCGGACTTGTTCAGGCCCTGCAGGGCGCCGTAGTGCCGCTCGTTCAGCTTCCAGGACTTGACCACGGGCAGCCAGGCCCGGTCCATCTCGTCCAGGATGTGATTCAGGGTGTGGATGGCGCGCTTCAGGTAGGAGGTGTAGCAGATGTCAAAATCATACCCTTCGGCCTTCAGCAGGCGGCCGGCGGCCATGGCTTCCTCATGGCCCTTTTCGCTCAGGTCCACATCGGTCCAGCCGGTAAAGAGATTCAGCTTGTTCCATTCGCTTTCGCCGTGGCGAACCAAAACCAGTTTCATCATGGGAATCAAGTCCTTTCACTATGGTATAAAGAGGAAGACACTGCCTCCGCTTTCACCCTGTAGTCTATCCGATTCGGGGGTGGTTGTCAATCAAAAAAACAGGGGGATTCTTGACGATGAAGGTTTCTTGCGGTAAGATGCAGATAACCTTTGGAAAGGGGGAAGCCGGAGCATGAAGCAGACGGTTTTTACCGGGGTCGGCACGGCGCTGATCACCCCGTTTACGGCGGATGGCATCGACTACGACGCCATGGGCCGGCTGATTGACTTCCAGGTGGAAAACGGCGTCGCGGCGCTGATCGTGGCCGGGACGACGGGGGAGGGCTCCGTCCTGCGGGAGGAGGAATTCCGGGAGCTGGTGGCCTTCTCCGTGGAGAAGACGGCGGGCCGGGTGCCCGTGATCGCGGGGACGGGGGCCAACGACACCGCCGCCGCCATCCGGAAGACGGAGACCGCCTGCGCCCTGGGGGCGGACGCGGTGCTGCTGGTGACGCCCTACTACAACAAGACGACGCAGCGGGGCCTGGTGGCGCATTACCGCGCCATCGCGGACGCCAGCGGGAAGCCCTGCATCCTGTACAACGTGCCCAGCCGAACGGGGCTGAACCTGCTGCCGGAGACGGTGGCGGCACTGGCGGACCATCCGCGGATCGCCGCGGTGAAGGAGGCCAGCGGCAACCTGGGGCAGATCGCCAGGCTGATGGCCCTGTGCGGGGACCGGGTGGACGTGTATTCCGGCAGCGACGAATTGACGGTGCCGGTCATGAGCCTGGGGGGAAAGGGCGTCATCTCCGTGGCGGGCAACGTGCTGCCCGGGGCCATGAGCCGCCTGTGCGGGGCCTGGTTCGCCGGGGACGTGAAGGAGGCGGCTCGGCTGCAGCTGGGGCTGCTGGCGCTGATGAACCAGCTGATGATCGAGACGAACCCCATCCCGGCCAAGGCGGCCTGCGCCGCCATGGGCTTCGGGGAGAACCGGCTGCGGCTGCCCCTGGTGCCCATGGAGGAGGGGAACGAGCGGAAGCTGCTGGCCCTGCTGGAGGAGGCGAGGAAGCTGTGAGAATCATCCTGGCGGGATACGGCGGCCACATGGGCCGGGAGGTCATCGCCGCGGCGGAGCGGACGGAAGGGGCGGAGATCGTCCAGGGGGTGGATCCCCTGGCGCCGGAAGGCGGGGTGTGCGTCCCCCGGTTCGCGGACTGCCGGGCGGAGGCGGACGTGATCATCGACTTCAGCCACCACAGCCTGACGGCGGAGCTGACGGCCTTCGCGGTGGAAAAGAAGCTGCCGCTGGTGCTGGCCACCACGGGGCAGACCCCGGAGGAGAAGGCCCTGATTGAGAAGGCGGCGGAGCGCGTACCGGTCTTCCTGGCGGCGAATTACTCCCTGGGCATCGCGGTGCTGACGGACCTGGTGAAGAAGGCGCTGGCCCTGTATCCGGACGCGGAGGTGGAGATCATCGAGCAGCACCACGACCGGAAGCTGGACGCTCCCAGCGGGACGGCGCTGAGCCTGTTCCGGGCGGTGCAGGAGGTGCGGCCGGACGCGCGGCCGGTGGAAGGCCGGGCCGGGCAGGGAAAACGGCGGAAGGAGGACGTGGGCATCCACGCCATCCGCATGGGGAACATCGTGGGGGTGCATCAGGTGATGATCGGCACCCAGAGCGAGACCCTGACCCTGACCCACGAGGCCCACAGCCGGGGCGTTTTCGCCGACGGCAGCCTGAAGGCGGCGGCCTTCCTGATGGGGAAGGCGCCGGGGATCTATGACATGAAGGACCTGCTGAAGGCCGGGGAATGAGCCCGGGCGGCGGGAAGGCGGCCCGGCGGGGCGCGCTTTCCAATGAAAAAGAAGGATACCGCGGAGCCCCGCGCGGGGGCTCCGCTTTCCGGTGAAAAGAGAAAAGAAGGAGAAAAAAGCATGCGAATCGGCATCTACGGCTATGGCAACCTGGGGCGGGGCGTGGAGAAGGCCCTGGCCCTGAACCCGGACATGGAGCTGGTGGGGGTGTTTACCCGCCGGGATCCGGCCACCGTCACCACGGAGACCGGGGCGCCGGTGTACGCGGCGGAGCGGGTGGAGGACTTTGAGAGCGCCATCGACGTGCTGATCCTCTGCGGCGGCAGCGCCACGGATCTGCCGGAGATGACCCCGGCCCTGGCCCGGCACTTCAACGTGGTGGACTCCTTCGACACCCACGCCCGGATTCCGGAGCATTTCGCCCGGGTAGACGAGGCGGCCCTGCGGACGGCGCACACGGCGCTGATCAGCGGGGGGTGGGATCCCGGCCTGTTCTCCCTGGCCCGGCTGTACATGAACGCGGCGCTGCCCCAGGGGCGGGATTACACCTTCTGGGGCCGGGGCGTGAGCCAGGGCCACAGCGACGCCATCCGCCGGATTCCCGGCGTGAAGGACGCCCGGCAGTACACCGTGCCCATCGCCGAGGCGGTGGCCCGGGTGCGGGCGGGGGAAAACCCGGAGCTGACCACCCGGGAGAAGCATCTGCGGGAGTGCTACGTGGTGGCGGAGGAAGGGGCGGACCGGGCCCTGATCGAGAAGACCATCCGGGAGATGCCCAACTACTTCGCGGACTATGACACCACCGTGACCTTCGTCACGGAGGAGGAGCTGAAGCGGAACCACGGCGCCCTGCCCCACGGGGGACAGGTGATCCGGTCCGGAAAGACCAGCGCGAAGAACGGCCATGTGATGGAGTTCTCCCTGAAGCTGGACTCGAACCCGGAGTTTACGGGCTCTGTGCTGCTGGCCTGCGCCCGGGCGGTGGGGAAGATCTACGCCCGGGAGAGCTACGGATGCCACACCCTGTTCGACGTGGCGCCGGCGGATCTGAGCCCGCTGGATCCCGCGGAGCTGCGGAAGCGGCTGCTGTAAGGGCGGCGGGAAGCCCCGGAGGCTTGTGCCGAAGAAACAGGACGGGCGCGGCGAAAGGCCGCGCCTGTTTTTCGGGAGGGAAAAATGACGAGGATCTACGGCCTGCAGAAGATGACCCTGCTGGACTTTCCGGGGCATGTGGCCTGCACGGTTTTTCTGGGTGGATGCGACATGCGCTGCCCCTTCTGCCACAACAGCGAGCTGGTGGACGGGTCCGCGCCGCCGGTGATGACGGAGGCGGAGCTGACGGACTTCCTGAAGAAGCGGCAGGGCCTGCTGGAGGGGGTGGCCGTGACGGGGGGAGAGCCCCTGCTGCGGGAGGAGAACCTGGAGCTGCTGCGGGCCATCCGGGGGCTGGGGTACCCGGTGAAGCTGGACACCAACGGCACCCACCCGGACCGGCTGCGGCGGGCGCTGGGGGAGGGGCTGGCCCAGTACGTGGCCATGGACATCAAGAACAGCCCGGACCGGTACGCCGGGACCGCGGGGCTGCCCCGGTTCGATCTGGCGCCGGTAAGGGAGAGCGTGGAAATCCTGATGGCGGGGGAGACGGAGTACGAATTCCGCACCACCGTGGTCCGGGAGCTGCATGACGACGAAAGCTTCCGGGCCATCGGGGACTGGATCCATGGGGCGAAGCGGTACTACCTGCAGAAATTCACCGACCGGGAGACGGTGCCCTTTGAGGGCTTCCATACCCCGGCGGAGGAGGACCTGGCCCGGTGGGCGGAGATCCTGCGGCCCCATGTAGGGGAAGTCTCTGTCCGGGGATGAAGAGGTGGGACGTAAGGAGATGTCCGATCTGGTGTGATGGAACCGGGTTTTTCCGGCGAAAAGGCCGGGAGGGCCGAAGAATCCTTCCCTTTTCCGCAAACACAAGATATTGTGGCGTCCGAAAATTTGACCAAACAACATATTGACTTTCCTTTTCGACGGTGCTATATTATCCCGGCACGCCAAAAGGAAAGGTTTTCTTTTTTGCGGGTGTTTTGCGGCCTTTCCGGGGGCACAGAAACCAATCATCAGGCGCCGCGGCCTTTTTCGCGGAAGAGGAGGATAGAAGGATGTACCAGGTAGTCAAACGGGACGGCAAGGTGACGGATTTCGAGATCAGCAAGATTTCCGGCGCCATCACCAAGGCTTTTGAGGCGCTGGACAAGCAGTATCACCCCAGCGTGATCGACATGCTGGCCCTGCGGGTGACGGCGGAATACGAGCCCATGATCCGGGACGGCCTGATCAGCGTGGAAAGCATCCAGGACTGCGTGGAAAAGGTGCTGAGCGAAGCCGGATACGCGGACGTGGCCAAGGCCTACATCCTCTACCGGAAGCAGCGGGAAAAGGTGCGGAACGTGAACTCCGCCCTGCTGAACTACAAGGACCTGGTGGACAACTACCTGCACATCAACGACTGGCGGGTGAAGGAGAACTCCACGGTGACCTACTCCGTGGGGGGCCTGATCCTGTCCAACTCCGGCGCCATCACCGCCAACTACTGGCTCAGCGAAATCTACGACGAGGAAATCGCGGAGGCCCACCGCAGCGCGGCGATCCATCTCCACGACCTGAGTATGCTGACGGGCTACTGCGCTGGGTGGAGCCTGAAGCAGCTCATCCAGGAGG
>JAFUGS010000022.1 GCA_017469265.1 Clostridia bacterium | reverse complement strand
CGGCGCTGGCCCTGGTGCTGGCCCTGGTGACCTGGTATGAAATCCGCCTGATCCCGGAGGAGCTCCTGTATCTCCGCCGGTACGCCTACGCGTTCCTGACCCTCTTCATCGTGCTGGCCCACGCCTGGCTTTCGTCCCTGGTATCGAAAAAAGGTCCCCTGTACCGGGCGGTCACCCGGATCGGCGCCTACTCCCTGGAACTGTACCTGATCTATGAGCGGCTGTATCTGGCGAATCCCCTGGGCATCCACAGCCCGGATGCCATCGGCATCATCTATGCCCTGACCTGGTTCACCGCCGCCCTGCTCCTGTCCGCCCTCCTCCGCTCCGCCCTGCGCCAGCTGGGAGACAGAGAACCGTCCACTGTCTCTTAATAAACGCGGCCCCGGATCATCTGATCCGGGGCGCTTTTTGATGGCGGATTACTTCTCCGCTTCCGGCAGGCCGGTCAGGGCCAGGAGCAGGGCGGAGACGGCGCCAAAGGCGCCGGCGGAGAGGACGCCCAGCCAGTTGACGTCCCCGAGGACGGCGGCGCTGGTGCCGATGTAGGCCAGGGCGGATTCGGCGAAGGTGCGGACGGCACGGATGCCGGCGGCTTTCAGCCATTCTTTCATATGGTTCATGGTGAGGACTTCCTTTCTTTCGCGGCGGCGGCCTTCGGGCTTCCGCCGTTTTCTTTTTCAATCAGCCTGCACCAGCCCCGGTGGGACCAGGCGCCGAGCCGGGTGTCCACCTTTGGCCGGGGGGCCGTCATGTGCAGAATCCGCAGCGGGGACACGGACAGCACGATGCCCACGTGGTAGTAATCGTTCCGGTCCGGGTGGGAGCGGTACCGGTCCGGGAGATCGTATCCCTTCACGCCCGGCGCGCGGGATTTGAAAACCAGGTCCCCGATACCCAGCCCGGAGACCGACCGCAGCGGGGCAAGATCCCGCACCGCGTATCGCGCGGCCCAGTTGGAGCCGTGAATGCCGGGCCATTTTCCACCGGCCCGGCGGATGGCCCCGATGATCAGCCCGATGCAGTCGCAGGTGCCGTCCTTTCCGCTGCCGCCCTTCCGGTAGGCGGGCCGGGACGCGGCGATGGCCTGCGCTTCTTTCAGAAATGTGGAACGTGGAATCAAAGCAAAATCGTCCTTTCAAACAGAATCGTTTATCCCTCCACCAGCCGGATCCCTGCGGGGCGGGGGAAAACGTCCCGCAAAGGGAAGGGGAAGGCTTCCTCCAGGGAGGCGGTCACGGTGCCGTCCTGGTTGTCGAGGAGGCGGGCGTCCCGGCCGGGGAAGGCGGCGGACAGGAGGGCGGGGAGGGACTCGTTGCGGCCGTCCCAGCGGTGGAGGCAGATGCCGGCGCGGAGGTAGGCGCGGTAATCGTCGTCCGGGGTGTCCGGCGCGGGGCGGGGCAGGGCGGTCAGCTGGCCAATGGCGTCCAGCTGCGCGCCGGCGGCGGTGTCCGGGGAGAAGGCCTCCGCCAGGGCGGGGCCGTAGAGGGCCAGCAGGTCCGCGGCCTGGGCGAGGACGGCG
>JAFUGS010000021.1 GCA_017469265.1 Clostridia bacterium | reverse complement strand
GCGGACACGGCGGAGAACGACACCGCCGCGGAACTGGCGGCGGACGCGGCGCCGGAGAACGCCGGGGCGGAAACGGCCGGGGCATCCCCGGAGACGGACGCCACGCGGGCGGAGGCCGGCGGGGAGGAGCCCCAGGCGGGGACCGCGGAAGCCGAGGCGACCGTGGAGCAGCGGAAGTTGGTGGTGGCCGCCTGGGAGAACGCGGATCCGTCCCTGATCGCCACCACGCAGATTTATAACGGAACCAAGAAGGTCAAGGAATACGCCCGGGCGGCGGCGGATCAGATTCAGATGCCGACGCTGGGGGAATACACCCGGCAGAAGATGGGCATCCTGACCTTCCGGACGGACGCCTTCCGGCAGAACGCGGCCATCGGCACGGTGGAGGGCATGAACAGCCTGGAGCTGGCCTGGACCGCGGAGGCGGGCAGCGCCAAGGGCTCCTCCGGCACCATGTACTATGGCGTGGGCTGGGTGGGCCAGCCCGTCATCGTCAAGTGGAGCAAGGAAGTCCGGGAACAGAGCGAAATGTATGACGCCAAGAAGGAGAAAACCGGCCTGCGGGAGGTCATCGTGGCCGGCCTGGACGGGCGGATTTACTTCCTGGATCTCAGCGACGGCACCGCCACAAGGAACAATATCCGCCTGGGCTACCCCATGAAGGGGACCCCCAGCGTGCATCCCAGCGGCGCGCCCTACATGACGGTGGGGCAGTTCGCCCGGAAGATGGCCAAGGGCACGGGCACCATCGGCCTGCGGCAGTACAACCTGTACAGCCTGAAGGAAATGAGCCTGATCGACGGGCTGGACGCGAAGAACAACCGGCCCTTCAACAACATCGGCTCCTTCGAGACCTCGGCCCTGATCGACCGGAAGACCAGCACCCTGGTGACCGCGGGCACCAACGGCATGCTTTACGTCATCAAGCTGAACTCCGAGTTTGACTACGGGGCGGGGGTGTACACCCAGAGCCCCACCCAGGTGCTGCTGCGCAGCCGGGCCAAGGGGGAGAAGGACGCCAGCACCGCCGTGGAGGCCAGCGTCGCCATGTATGACCGCTACGTGTATTACGCGGACATGGGCGGGTTCCTGCGGTGCGTGGATACCAACAGCATGACCACGGCCTGGGCCGTGGCCCTGGGGGACAGCGTGGAAGCCACCCCGGCGCTGGACTGGCACGGGGAGGACGGGCTGGACCTGTACGTGGCCACCGAGCTCAGCCTCCGGAAAAAGGGAGAGGCGGAAATCAAATGCATCGACGCCCTTTCCGGCGAGGAGCGGTGGAGCACGGGCATCGGCGTGCAGAAGGATACGAAGAGCAAGACCGTTTCCGGCTTCCGGGCTTCCCCGGTGATCGGCCAGGAAGGCCTGAGCGACTACGTGTACTTCACGGTGAACAACCTGAACGACGCCGGGCGGGAAACCCTGAACCTGAGCGACGGGGTGAACGCGGCGGTCATCGCCCTGCGGAAGACGGACGGCGGCATCGTCTGGAGCTATGGGCTGGGCGGCCGGGGCTATTCCTCCCCCGTGGCGGTGTATGACGAGGCGGGGAACGGCGCGGTGATCCAGTGCGCCGGGGACGGCAGCATCGTCATGCTGGACGGCTTAAATGGCAAGGAGAAGGCTTCCCTGGAGATTGACGGCGCCATCGAGGCCAGCCCGGCGGTGTACAACAACATGATGGTCATCGCGACGACGGAAAAGAACAAGAACAATATCTACGGCATTCGAATTCAGTAAGGAACGGAGGCTGACCCATGGCGAAGTATCTGGTGGCGATGGATCAGGGGACGACCAGCTCCCGGGCGATCGTTTTCAGCGCGGAGGGACGGATCGTCGCGTCCCACGCGGTGGAGTTTCCCCAGCATTATCCCCACCCCGGCTGGGTGGAGCATGACCCGGAGGACATCCTGCAGAGCCAGATAACCGCCCTGCAGGAGGCGGTGCGCCTCAGCGGCATCGACGTGGGCGAGATCGCCGCCATCGGCATTACCAACCAGCGGGAGACGACCTTCCTCTGGGACCGGCAGACCGGCAAATGCGTGGGCAACGCCATCGTCTGGCAGTGCCGGCGGACGGCGAAAATCGTGGAGCGGCTGGTGGCGGACAGCCACGGGGACATGATCCGGCAGAAGACGGGCCTGATCCCGGACGCCTATTTCTCCGGCACCAAGCTGAAGTGGATGCTGGATTACTACAATCTGCGTGAAAAGGCGGAGCGGGGGGAGCTCTGCTTCGGGACGGTGGACAGCTTCCTGTGCTGGAACCTGCTGACGGGGCGGCCCCACGTGACGGACGCGACCAACGCTGGCCGGACGATGCTTTTCAACCTGGAGACCCAGGACTGGGATCCGGAGCTGATGGCGCTGCTGGGCATTCCGAAGGCCTGCCTGCCGAAGGTGGTGGATTCCTCCGGGCCCATCGGCACCCTGGATCCCGCCATCCTGGGTCGGCCCATTCCTGTCACCGGCATGGCCGGGGACCAGCACGCCAGCCTCTTCGGCCAGGCCTGCTGGAAGGTGGGGGACGTGAAGAACACCTACGGCACCGGATGCTTCATGCTGATGAACACCGGGGATCAGCCGGTGCGCAGCGAAAACGGCCTGCTGACCACCATGGCCTGGCGCATCGGCGGGAAGCCGACCTACGCCCTGGAGGGCAGCGTGTTCATGGGCGGCGCCACCATCCAGTGGCTCCGGGACGAGATGAAGATGATCACCCGGGCCGCCGAAAGCGAGGGCCTGGCGGAGAGCGTGCCCGGCACCGGCGGCGTGTACCTGGTGCCCGCCATGACGGGCCTGGGCGCGCCCTGGTGGGACATGTACAGCCGGGGCACCCTGGTGGGCATGACCCGGGGCACCGGCCGGGCGCACATCGTGCGGGCTGCGCTGGAGGCCATCGCGTACCAGAGCGAGGACCTGATGCAGGCCATGGCGCGGGACGCCGGGCGGCAGCCGGAGCAGCTGCAGGTGGACGGCGGCGCCAGCGCCAACGCCTTCCTGATGCAGTTTCAGGCGGATATCAGCCGGGTGCGGGTGGTGCGGCCCAGGGTGCTGGAAACCACGGCCCTCGGCGCCGCGCTGCTGGCGGGCCTGGGGTGCGGGCTGTACGCCGGGACGGAGGAGATCGCGCACCTGTGGGAGAAGGATCTGGAATTCACCCCCCAGATGGATGAGGCGACCCGCCTGATGAACCTGCGGGGCTGGCACAAGGCCGTGAACCGGGCGCTGGACTGGGCGGAACATTAAGATTCCGGCCCGCCGGGGAAAAAGAAAAAGGTATCTCTTCAGTCGCTCCGCTCTCTGAGGAATTCCATTCCGGGGGACGCCTCTCGGCTCCCGCAACCTCAATCGACGCACAGCCGCCTTGGGGCGGCGGCTGCGCTTGTTTCGGTTGAGGTGCTCACCTTCCTTCCGCCTGACGGCGGACGCCCCACAGGGGCGGCGGTCGGATCGCACCCCGTTCACTTACGCAGCGGTTCTAAGCTCTGCCTGCGCCTTACGGCTTGTCAATCGCTAAGAACCGGCGAGAATCAAGGCCCCCGGAGATGGAACACCTCAGCGCTCCGCTTGCTGGACTGAATAGTTACGAAAAAAGATTGCGCAAAGCCTCCCTTTTCGGCTATAATAGCGGCAGCGGGATCGAAAAGGAAGAAACAAAGGAGCGTGCGTTGCGATGCGGGAATCCGGAGAAATGTATCTGGAGACCATTCTGGTGCTGAAGGGAAAGAAGCATCTGGTGCGGGCCATTGACGTGGCGGAGGAAATGGGCCTCAGCCGCCCTTCCGTCAGCCGGGGGATGGCCAAGCTGCGGGAGAATGAGTGCATCATCGTGGAGGAGGATGGGAACCTGGTCTTCACGGAGAAGGGCGAGGCCATCGCGAAAAAGATCTACGAGCGGCATCAGGTGCTCAGCAGCCTGTTCATGAAGCTGGGGGTGTCCGAGAAAACCGCGCTGGAGGACGCCTGCCGGATTGAGCACGTTATCAGCGACGAAACCTTCGCCGCGATGAAGATCTGCGAAAAGAAACTGAAGTAACCCGACGGAAAACGGGGAGGGGCGGCTTTCCGCCGCCCCCATCTGACAGCTGCTTTTCGAAAAGATGAAAAGCAGCTGAATTTTTATTGAAAAATGAAAACAGGTACTTCAGTCCCGACGGGATCAGCGGTATAATATCATTGCTCCGGGCGAGGCGCCTCAGGCCAGCCGGAGCGGGGAGGAAACACGCATGACGGAAAACAATGACAACAATCTGACCAGAAAACCGCTGATTTTTTATGTGGTGATCGTGACCACCATTATTCTGCTGCTGAACGCCTTTATCTTTCCGCAGCTGATGGCCCGGCAGATCCAGGTCGTGGGATACAGCGACTTCCTGTCCCTGGTGGACGCGGGAAAGGTGTCCGAGGTGTCCCTGCAGCAGGATTCGGATCAGATCCTGTTTGTGGCCGCCAATGAGGAGGGCCAGGAGGATCTGTACAAGACGGCGGTCTTTCCGGACGACGGACTGATCGAGCGGCTGCAGCAGGCCAACGTCCGCTTCAGCGCGGAAATACCCACCCAGAACAATCTGCTGCTCAGCTTCCTGGTCAGCTGGATTCTGCCCATCGCCATCTTCTGGGGGCTGGGCCGGCTGCTCAGCAATCAGCTGGGCAAGCGCATGGGCGACGGGATGAACGCCCTGAACTTTGGCAAGGCCAACGCGAAGATCGTGGCGGACAAGGAAACCGGCGTCACCTTCGCGGACGTGGCGGGGGAGGAGGAGGCCAAGGAAGCCCTGCAGGAGATTGTGGACTTCCTGGAGCATCCGGACAAATACGCGGGCATCGGGGCGAAGCTGCCCAAGGGCGCGCTGCTGGTGGGCCCTCCCGGCACGGGCAAGACCATGCTGGCCAAGGCCGTGGCCGGGGAGGCGAAGGTGCCCTTCTTCTCCATCAGCGGCAGCGAGTTTGTGGAGATGTTCGTGGGCATGGGCGCCGCGAAGGTGCGGGACCTGTTCAAGCAGGCCAATGAGAAGGCCCCCTGCATCGTGTTTATCGACGAAATTGATACCATCGGCAAGAAGCGGGACGGCGCCGGCGCCATCGGTGGCAACGATGAGCGGGAGCAGACCCTGAACCAGCGGCT
>JAFUGS010000020.1 GCA_017469265.1 Clostridia bacterium | reverse complement strand
GAGTCGACATTGATAGAATCATAAATGGAAGAATCGTAGAGCATTGCGGTGCAGATACCACGTTTGATGCTTTTTGGAACAACGGATTGATAAAACCAGTTTAAGCATAGAATTGTACTTGTTCAAAGATTGAGTATTCATTCCTGAGATTCCGATGGAAGCGTTGAGGGAAATCATCGTCAATTCTTTTGCACATGCGGACTATCGATGATTATCTGAAAATGAGATTGATATTACGCCCACGCAGGTTGAGATTTATAATCCCGGAGAATTCCCACAGGATCTGACACCGGTTATGTTTGCAGAAGACAGGATCAAATCCATGCCGAGAAACAAGGTTATTCTGAACGCTTTATACAAAAGCAAAGATGTTGAAATGTTCGGAAGCGGGTTCAAAAAAGTATATGCGGTCTGTCGACAATCCGGAATCAGAACGGATTTTCATATGGGCTATGGCGGTTTCTCCTTTATCTTTTTCAGGGACAGTGTCACTGAAAATGTCACTGAAAATGTCACTGAAAATGACACTGAAAGAAAACTGCCCTCTCATCAGATTGTTCTGAATCTGTTAAAAGAGAATCCAATGCGTTCAAGGGAAGAAATGGCAGGGATTATGGGAAAAACAGTTCGCACAGTCCAGAGAGCTCTGGACAAGCTTTCCGGTGAAGGCAGGATCAGGAGGATCGGAACAGCCAGAGCAGGATATTGGGAAGTTGTTCAGGATTGCCGGGAGGCCGCGGGAGGCCGACATGCTGGAATGGAGGATGAATGCCACCGCGCTTTCATACTTTAAGCCTACCGGTCCAGTTGGACATTTGGTGCAGTCCGTCCTGACGGGCTGGGATCAAAAAAAACTTCAAGGTTCATTCAAGGAACCTTCGGTATCATGACACTGTCAGCAGCGGGGGAGAGGGGTGCAAATCCTCACCCGGTTGGCGGAAGAAATGATCGGCGGGGAGAAGAAACCTACCCGAGAAGGGAATGAACGGAGGTCAATCAGGATGAAAAGAATCATCGCGTGGATACTGACTTTGGTACTGGCGGCCGGATGCGCGCTGGCCGCGAACGCGGAGGACGCTGACTTCAGCGCGCCGCCGCAGATGGACGGCAGTGCCCCGGCGGGCACGCCGCCGGAAAAACCGGATGGGGAGATGCCCGGCGGCACGCCTCCTGACGGAATGCCCGGGAACGGCGGCCCCGGCGGCACGCCTCCTGATGGAATGCTCGAAAATGGCGGCGGCTTTGGCGGCAGCACGCCTCCCGGCGGCGGAACATCCTCCTTTGAATATACCGCGGCCACGGAAATCACGGAAGCGGCGGCGCTGACCGATCAGACCTGCGCGTCCGAAACGGCGGATGAGAGCGCGCTGATCATCAACACGGCGGATGTGGTCACCGTGGACAATCCCACCGTCACCAAGACAGGGGACTCAAATGGCGGCGATAACTGCAACTTCTATGGACTGAACGCCGCGGTGCTGGTCATGGGCGGATCCACGACGACCATCAACGGCGGCACGATTACTTCGGACGCCTCCGGCGCCAACGGGGTATTCTGCTACGGCGGAAACGGCGCCTCCAATGGCGCGGTAGGGGATGGTACGACGGTGATCATCAATGACACCACCATCACCACCACCGGCGACGGCTCCGGCGGCATCATGACCACCGGCGGCGGTATTACCTATGCCAACAACCTGACCGTGACCACCTCCGGCGGTTCCTCGGCGCCCATTCGTACGGACCGTGGCGGCGGTACCGTGGTGGTGGACGGGGGTACCTATACCTCCAACGGACTGGGTTCGCCGGCCATTTATTCCACTGCGGATATCACTGTGCAGAACGCCACCCTGGTTTCCAACCTGTCCGAGGGGGTGTGCATCGAGGGCATGAACAGCATCACGCTGGAAAACTGCGACATGACCGCGAACAATACGGCTATGAACGGCAACGCCACCTTCCTGGACACCATCATGATCTATCAGTCCATGAGCGGCGACGCGGACAGCGGCGAATCCCATTTCACCATGACCGGCGGCAGCCTGACCAGCCTGAGCGGGCATATGTTCCATGTGACCAATACCAACGCGGTGATTACCCTGACCGGCGTGACGCTAGTGAACGAGGGAAGCGATGTGCTTTTGTCCGTATGCGATGACGGATGGAGCGGCGCCGGGAACGCGGCGGAGCTGATCGCGGACGGGCAGGAACTGTCCGGGCTGCTCCTGGTGGGGGATAACTCCAGCCTGACGCTGACCCTGCGGAACGGCACCAGCTTCGTCGGCGCGGTGAGCGGCGAAATCACAAACGCGAAGGGAGACGTGGTTTCCACGGAGGTGGGAACGGTCTCCGTAACCCTGGACAGCACCAGCACATGGACGCTGACGGCGGATACCTATATCACGTCCTTTGAAGGCGACATCGCCAACGTGATCGGGAACGGATACACCCTTTACGTGGACGGCACAGCGTACAATTGACGAAAACATAAAACGGCGGACCGGGAAGCGAACTTCGGGAGAAGCGCTTCACGGCCCGCCGTATTTTTTCAGGAGGATTACCAGAGCGCCTGCGCCAGCCAGGCGATGGCGGGGATGGTCAGAATGGAAAACAGGGTGGAAATCACCACGGTTTCCACCGCGTAGGCGTAATCCTTTCCGTGCAGCTGGGCGTAGACGGCGACATTGGAACCGACCGGACAGGCCACAGCCAGCAGCAGGGCGATTTTCATATCATACATTGCCTCAGGCAGGAGGCTCAGCAGCAGGACGGACAGAAGCGGAATCAGGCAGAGGCGAACCGCCGACACCCTGTAGGAGACCAGGCGACGGAGCATCCGGCGAAAATCCGTCTGGGCCAGGTAGATGCCCACGGTGAACATGGCCAGGGGCGTGTTCAGGGATGCGACGGTGGCCAGGCAGCCGGTGATCACCTCGGGCAGGCGGATCCGGGTCAGGAAAAAGAAGAGGCCGATGAGAATGGCGATCATGAACGGCGCCCGGATAAGCTTTTTCAGCTGAAAGCCCTGACGGATGGGCTGGCCCGTCAGCAGGGAGACGCCATAGGTCCACTGGCCGATATTCAGGAAGGCGATAAAGCTGGCCACATAGAAAACTGCGCCCTGACCCACTGTGGCGATGATCAGCGGTACGCCGAAAAAGCCGGGGTTGGAGAAGGCGCCTGCGAAGGCGGCGATGGCGTCCTTCCGGAAGAACAGGCGGGAGACCAGGGCGGACAGCAGAAGGATCGCGGCGGCGGCGATGGCGCTGCAGAGCATGCCCCAAAGATGCTCTGGCGTGCGCTCCACCAGGAAGCCGTTGATGATCACCGAGGGAAGGGCCAGATAGATCAGGATATTTCCAAGGGCTCTGCTCCCTTCCGCGGTTACCTTTCCGCTTTTGAACAGCGCGAACCCCAGACCTCCCAGCAGGAACATCTGCAGGATCTGCCGAACCAGAATCATCATCATTTCCATGGCTTCAGTCTCTTTTCTGTATCTTTACGCTCCGGCCAATCCGGCGGAGGCCGCGCGCGGGAAAGCTCCTTTTCCCCGAGCCGATAATGGCTCCGGCTTTTCCCGCGGCTCCATATGATACCAATCGAACAGCCGGAAGTCAACCGTGGAGGAAGCGGGGCGGACAGGACGCCAGCCGGAAGAACGGATTCGGAAATGAAGTGTTGACAAACAGAAGCCGGGAGGTGAAAATAACAGAAGGAAACCCGAAAGAGGAGCGAAGCGGAATGGAAAACGAAACGCGGGCAAGAATGACGGAGCTCATCGCGCGGCTGAACGCGGCGTCGGAAGCCTATTACGGCGGACGGGATGAACTCATGAGCAATTATGAGTGGGACGCTATGTTCGACGAACTGTCCCGGCTGGAAGCGGAAACGGGGGAGATTCTGCCGGACAGCCCGACGCAAAAGGTCAGCGCCGCGGCGGAGGAGAATATCGCGGGAAACAAGGAGCCCCACGAGTATCCCGCGCTTTCCCTGGCCAAGACCAAGAGGGTGGAAGATCTGCAGAGCTGGGCAGGGGAGCGTGATGTATGGCTGTCCTGGAAGCTGGACGGCCTGACCCTGGTGCTGACCTATGACGGCGGAAAGCTGACCCGGATCCTGACCCGGGGCAATGGAGCTGTCGGCACGAACATCACCTTCATGAAGGATGCGATTCAGGGCTTTCCGCTGACCGTTTCCGACCCGGGCCATCTGGTGGTGCGGGGGGAGGCGGTGATTTCCTATTCCGAGTTCGGGAAGCTGAATGAGACCATCACGGATCCAGGAGAAAGATACGCGAATCCCCGCAATCTGGCCGCCGGCACGCTGGGGCTGGACGAAAAAAGGCTGGAAGACGTCCGGCGGCGGCATGTGGTTTTTCACGCCTTTACCCTGGTGCACACGGATAAGGAGATTCTGTCCTGGGGCGCGCGGATGGACTGGCTGGACACCCTTGGATTCACGACGGTGGAACGGGAAAGGACGGACGCGGCCGGCCTGCCGGGCGTGGTGAACAGATGGACGGAGCGGGTGGAATCCGGCGCCTTTGACTGGCCGGTGGACGGGCTCGTGATCTGCTACGACGATACCGCTTACGCCGCCACGGGCAGCGTGACGGGACATCACGCGACCCGGGCGGGGTTTGCGTTTAAATGGCAGGATGAATCCGCAGCGACCACGCTGCGCATGATTGAATGGTCCTGCGGCGCGACAACGATTACGCCGGTGGCGATTTTTGATCCCGTGCAGCTGGAGGGAACAACCGTGACGCGGGCGTCCCTGGTGAACCTCAGTGAAATGGAAAGGCTGGGAATCGGCGCCTGCGGGCAGACGGAGATCGAGGTGATCAAGGCCAACAAAATCATCCCCAAGGTGACGGGGGTCATCAGGGCGGCGGGCAGGTACGAGATCCCGGAGCGGTGCCCGGCCTGCGGCGCGCCGACCCGGGAGGAAGCCGGCGTCAGCGGCGCCAGAACCCTCAAATGCGAAAACCCCGGGTGTCCCGCGAAGAATCTGAAAAAGTTTGAGCGCTTTGTCAGCAAGCAGGGCATGGATATCGACGGGCTTTCGATTGAGACCCTTCGGGATTTTGTTTCGGCGGGATATGTTCATACCTTCGCGGACATTTTCCGGCTGCGGGAGCACGGGGAGGAGATTCAGAAGATGGAGGGCTTTGGGGCCAGAAGCCGCGAGAATCTGATGGCCGCCATCGAAAAATCCCGTACCCAGACGGACGCGGTTCATTTCCTGACGGCCCTGTGTATCCCCCAGATCGGGCAGGACGCGGCCCGGCGTCTGGTCGGCGCCTACGGCTGGCCCGGATTCGTGGAGGCAATGGCGGCAGGCGTCAGCTTTGCCGAGGTGGATGGCATCGGACCGGAACGCTCCGGGGCCGTTTACGAATGGTACAGGGACGGGGAGAACCGCGCCGTGCTGGAGGAGCTGCTGCGGACGCTGGAGATCCCGGCGGCGGAGCCGTCCGGCGCCGCGGAAGGGTCCTGCGCGGGGCTGACCTTTGTGATTACCGGCGAGGTGCATCAGTTCCGGAACCGGGATGCGTTCAAGGCCTATGTGGAGGCCAACGGCGGAAAAGTTGCCGGAAGCGTCTCCAAAAAGACCAGCTTCCTTGTCAACAACGATATTACCTCCACCTCCTCGAAGAATCAGAAGGCGTCGGCGCTGGGGGTGCCCATCATTTCGGAAGACGACTTCATCGAACGGTTCGGCATCTGAGCAGCCGGAAAACAGACCGGGATAAAGCAAAGGGCATGCCGGAAAACGGCATGCCCTTTGCTTTATGGGAAATCAGTCATCGGCGCGGAAGGCGTAGATGGTGGTGGTGTCATACTTTTCGCCGGGACGGAGCACCGTTGTGCCGGGGAAATTCGGATGATTGGGGGAATCCGGGCAGTGCTGGGTTTCCAGGCAGAGGCCGGAGAATTTTCCGTAGGTCGCGCCGTCCTTGCCGCCTTCCAGATGCGTGGTGCAGGCGGTATAGAACTGGATGGCGGGCTGATCCGTGATGACCTCCATGTAGCGGCCGGATTCCTCATGGTACACGCTGGCGGCGAAGCCCATGCTTTCACCCTTGGCCAGGACAAAGTTATGATCATAGCCGCCGGCGGGAATCATCTGGGGGCAGGAGTCCATGACCGCCAGGCCGTCCTCCACCAGGAGGCCGTCCCGCAGATCCAGCGGGGTGGAAACGACAGGCATATACGCGCCGGTAGGAATCAGGCCCGCGTCCACCTTGGTGACCACATCCGCGTCGATGGAGACCACGTGATCCTGGATGGTGCCGTGGTCATGACCGGCCAGGTTGAAATAGGTATGGTTGGTCAGGTTGCAGAGGGTGGGTTTGTCCGTGGTGGCTTCGTAACGGATGATGAGATCGCACATGTCATTCCAGGTGTAGGTGACGGTCACATCCAGATTGCCGGGATAGTTTTCCTCACCGTCCGGGGAAACACGGTGGAAAGAAACGGAATCCTCGTGATCGCCTTCCGCCGGCGTGCCGGTCCAGAAATGGGCGGCGAAGCCGACATGGCCGCCGTGAAGATGATTTACGCCATGGTCGTTCAGCGCCAGCTGAATGGTCTGTCCATCCAGGGTGAACCGGCCGGCGCCGATGCGGTTGCCGTAACGGCCGACGGTGTCGCCCATGCTGCCGTGACCCTTGAGGTAGGCATCCAGATTGTCAAACCCCAGCGCCACATCCGCCAGGTTGCCGCCGGCATCCGGCACGATGATGCTCTGGAGAATGGCGCCCCACTCGATCACGGAGATGGAGGCTCCCATGGCATTGGTCAGGGTAAAGCGGTGAACAGGCTTGCCTTTTGGGGAATTTCCCCAGACTTCGGTTTTGATGGACATGGCTGAAGACTCCTTTCAAAAACATTACAAGATGATCCAGCGCGCCGGTTTTCCGCGGAAAACCGGGCGGATGAAACAGAAACAGGTCAGAAGCGAACGGACTGTTCCGACTCCGGCTGGAAAGGATCCGTGGCGACGGCCTTCAGTTTCCGCCGCAGGGAGCGGGAGCGGGAGGCGGCCGCGTCCAGTGCTTCCTCCGCCTGGGACAGGTGGCGCCGGGCGGTATCCAGGCTTTCCGTGTAACGGGACAGATCCGTTTCCACCTGGCCCAGGAGATGCCAGACCTCGGTGGAGCGCTGCTGAATGGCCAGGGTGCGGAATCCCATCTGCAGGGCGTTCAGCAAGGCGGCCAGGGTACTGGGGCCGGCGATGATGACCCGGTAGTCCTGCTGGATGGTTTCCACCAGATCCGGACTTTGCAGGGCCTCGGCGAAAAGCCCTTCCGTGGGCAGAAACAGGATGGCGAAATCCGCCGTATGGGGCGGGGAAATATACTTCTCCGAGATGGTTTTCGCTTCCGCCCGGATGCGGCGAAGCAGGGCCTTGCGGGCATCCTCCGCGGCGGCGGCGTCCCCCCGCTGGGCGGCGTCCACCAGGCGCAGAAAGCTTTCCTGGGGGAATTTGCTGTCCACCGCCAGATACACGGTATGGCCGGTCTGATCCGGCAGAAGCAGGGCGAACTCCACTCGCTCGCCGGAGCCGGGAACCACTTCCACATTTTCAGCGAACTGGCCCGGTGCCAGCAGCTGGCGGATGAGGGCGCCAAGCTGGATTTCTCCCCAGATGCCGCGGGTCTTGACATTGGTCATGACTTTTTTCAGATCGCCCACCCCGGCGGCCACGGACTGCATTTCTCCCAGCCCCTTGTAGACCGAGGCCAGCATGTTTTCCAGCAGGGTGGACTGGCTCTGCCCCATCTGGCTGAGGGTGGCCATCAGATGCTGATTGCCCTGATAGAGGGAATCCATGGTCTGATCCCGCTGGGCGTCCAGCTCATCCAGCAGCTGATTGCCCAGGTTTTCCAGCCCCCGCTCCTGGCGAAGGCGGCTTTCTTCCTCATGATGGAGGGCGGAGGACTGGCGGACCAGCAGGACGATCAGCAGCGCCACACAGGCCAGAAGCAGCAGGGCGATGACCAGAAGCAGATCGTTCATCGGGATCAGACCTCTCTTCTGCCTTCCAGGGCCTTCTGCAGGGTGATCTCATCGGTGTACTCCAGATCGCCGCCGACGGGCACGCCATGGGCAATGCGGGTGCAGCGAACCCCCAGGGGCTTCAGCAGCCGAGCGAGATAGGATGCGGTGGCTTCCCCCTCCACGTCCGGGTTGGTGGCCAGGATGACCTCCCGCACCCGCTCTGAATCCAGCCGGGAAAGGAGCTCTCGGATCCGGAGCTGGTCCGGGCCGATGCCGTCCATGGGGGAGAGGGTGCCGTGAAGCACGTGATACAGCCCGCCATAGGTATGCATCCGCTCAAAGGCGGCTACGTCCCGCGGATCCCGTACGACACAGATCTGCCCGTTGTGGCGGGCCGCGTCCTCACAGATGGCGCAGCGCTCACCGGCGGCGTAGTTGCCGCAGGTCTGGCAGAAACGGATGGCCTTCCGCCCCTCCCAAAGGGCTACCGACAGGGAACGCACGTCCTCCAGGGGCATGGAAGCCACGAAATAAGCCAGGCGCTGGGCGGTTTTTTTGCCGATGCCGGGAAGCCGGTTCAGCTCCGCCGCCATGGTGGCGATGGGTTCAATTTGCTCGCTCATGATCAGAACAGGCCGCCCATGCCCATGCCGGGCGCCATCCGGCTCATGGCGGACTCCTTCGCCTCCTCGGCTTTGCGCAGCGCTTCGTTGACCGCGGCCAGCACCAGATCCTGCAGCATCTCAATATCCTCCGGATCCACCACCTGAGGATCAATGGTAACAGCCGTGAGCTCGGGCTTTCCGCTGATTTTGACCGTAACCATGCCGCCGCCGGAGGCCGCTTCGTATTCCGCAGCGTCCAGCTTTTCCTGGGTTTCCTGCAGCTGCTGCTGCATCTTCTGGGCCTGACGCATCAGCTGCTGCATGTTGCCGCCGCCGAAACCGCCGAAATTCTGTCTTGCCATGTTGGTGATTCCTCCTTGATTCCATTAAGCTTTGTCAGCGTTTATCTCAACACCGGTGATGCCGGTGATGACATCGTCCAGGATGGCCATGATGTAGGGCATACCTTTTCCCTGCTTGCCCTGAAGCAGGACTTCATCCTTGGCCAGGCTTGCGCGGGGAGAGCGGACCTGGGAAACGAGCAGGAGGGAAGGAACATCCTCCCGGGTCTTCCAGACGCCGGCCAGGTACTTTCCGTTGGAGCCGTTCCGGTTCATGGCGAAGCACCGCACGCCCTTGCCGGCCCGGTTCTGCGGCTCGAAATCCATCTGGGGAACGCGCTTTCCCCAGCCTCTTTCCGTAAAGAGGACCAGCTCATCTTTTTGCGCGAGGGTTCCGGCCCAGAGCACCTCGTCGCCGGTTTCCAGGGCCATGCCCCGGACCCCGCCGGCCGCGCGGCCCTGGAGGGGAACGGCGTCCAGCGGAAAACGGATGGCCATGCCGAAGCGGGAGATCATGAGCAGGTCGGCCCCGGGCGTCATCAGGAACACCTGGGCAAGCCGATCCCCCTTTTTCAGATTCAGGGCGGGGTACTTTTTGCTGCGCACCGCGTAATCCCCGGCGGCGGAGCGCTTGACAGCTCCCTGGGCGGTGACGAGGAGCAGATCCGGCATCTTTTCCAGATCAGCCGGAAGGGCGGGAAAGAGGGTCAGCAGGGTTTCCCCTTCCTCCAGATCTGCCAGGACGCCGGATAGCAGCTGCCCCCGGTCCTTCGGCCGCGACTCATTGAGCCGGGAGACGGGCAGGGAGTAGCAGTTGCCGTGATCCGTAAAGAAATACAGCGTATCCGCCGTGGTGGCGTCGAAGCGGAAACGGGGGCTCTCCTCGAAGCTTTCCTCCGGGGCAGGCAGGGGCGTCCGCTTCAAGAGCAGGGGAGAGATGCGCTTGAGGTATCCGCCGTGGGTGTAGACAATCACCGCGTCCTCCGCCAGGACGGGCTCCTGGGGCAGCTCAACCGGCGCGTCCGCGGGGGCCTCAAAGGCGGTGCGCCGGGGATCCGCATACTGGGAGGCGATTTCCTGCATCTCCGTCCGGATGACGGCGAGCAGCTTTTTTTCGCTCTTCAGGATACCCTCCAGGCGGGCGATCAGCTTCAGCAGATCCGCGTACTCCTTCCGCAGGGCCTCCACCTCCAGGTTGGTGAGGCGCTGCAGGCGCATGTCCAGAATGGCCTGGGCCTGGGCCTCGGAGAGGGCGAAGCGCTCCATGAGGCCGATTTTGGCTTCCTTCGGGCTTTTGCTGGCCCGGATCAGCGCGATGACCTCGTCCAGATTGTCCAGGGCGATCATCAGGCCTTCCAGAATATGCGCCCGGGCTTTGGCCTGATTCAGCTCGAAGCGGGTGCGGCGGGTGACGACCTCTTTCTGGTAGTCAATATAATATCCGATGAGCTGTTTCAGACCCATCAGGACCGGCTTGCCGCCGGCGATAGCGACCATGTTGACGCCGAAGGTCACCTGCAGATCGGAATACTTGTAGAGGTAGGCCAGGATTTTCGCGGGATCCACGTCCCGGCGAAGCTCAATGACCGCCCGCATGCCGGTGCGGTCGCTCTCGTCCCGGATGTCGTAGATGCCGCTGAGGGCGGCCTTCTTTTCCTCACTGAGCTTCTGAATCTTCTCCAGCAGGGCGGCCTTGTTTACCTGGTAGGGCACCTCGGAGATGACCAGCAGCTTCCGGCCGGCGGCTCCGTCCTCCACGGAGACCCGGGCCCGGAGCGTCAGCTTGCCGCGGCCGGTCTCGTATCCCCGGCGGAGCTCCTCGTTGGCCAGCAGGATGCCGCCGGTGGGGAAGTCCGGCCCGGGCAAAATCTTCATCAGGTCATCCAGGGAGATGTCCGGGTCTTCCATCTGGGCGATGACCGCGGAAACCGCTTCGCCGAGATTGTGGGGCGGAATATTGGTGGCCAGGCCCACGGCGATGCCGTTGGCCCCGTTCACAAGCAGATTGGGGAAGCGGGCGGGGAGCATGTCCGGCTCCTTCAGGGTGTCATCAAAATTGAGCCGGAAGGGAACCGTGTCCTTTTCCAGGTCCCGCAGCATCTGCAGGGCCAGGGGCGCCATGCGGGCTTCGGTATACCGCATGGCGGCGGCGCTGTCGCCGTCGATGGAGCCAAAGTTGCCGTGCCCGTCCACCAGGGGGGCGCGCATGGAGAAATCCTGGGCCAGATGCACCAGAGCGCCGTATACAGAGGAATCCCCGTGAGGGTGATATTTACCGAGACAGTCGCCCACGATGCGCGCGCATTTCCGATGGGGCTTGTCCGGCGTTGTGCCCAGCTCCATCATGGTGTAAAGAATCCTTCGCTGCACGGGCTTCAGCCCGTCCTCCACCCGGGGAAGCGCCCGGTCCAGAATGACATGCTCCGCGTAGGGCATCATGCTGTTGTGCATGACATCCTCCATGGTGGTGTCCAGAATGCGGGAAGGATCGTCCTTGACGATGGGCTTTTCCGGTTCTTTTTTTCTGCCGGCCATGGGAATCACGCTCCTTCCCGGGCTGCCAGCTGATCCGGCGGCAGCTCAAAATCATCGGGGCGGTTGAAGTCAGCGTGCTCGGAAATATAATCCCGGCGGGGCTCCACCTTGTCGCCCATGAGAATGGTGGTCAGACGATCCACCAGGGCCGCGTCCTCCACGGAGACCCGCATCAGCTTTCGCTGGGAGGGATCCATGGTGGTTTCCCAAAGCTGCTCCGGATTCATTTCGCCCAGGCCCTTGTAACGCTGGAGGGTATATCCCTTTCCCACGGCCTTGGTGGCTTTGGCCAGCTCTTTGTCATCATAGGCGTAGATGACCTTATTGCCCTTCTGCACCTTGTAGAGCGGGGGCATGCCGATGTACACATGGCCGGTATTGATCAGATCCTTCATATAGCGGAAGAAGAAGGTCAGCAGGATGGCGCGGATGTGCGCGCCGTCCTGATCCGCGTCAGAAAGAATGATGACCTTGCCGTATTTCAGATTGTCCAGGGAAAAGGAATCTCCGATGCTGGTGCCCAGGGCCGTGATCAGGGAACGGAACTCCTCATTGGCCAGGACCTGATCCAGATGTTTCTTTTCCACATTCAGGGGTTTGCCGCGCAGGGGAAGGATGGCCTGGAAGCGGCGGTCTCTGCCCTGTTTGGCGCTGCCGCCGGCGGAGTCCCCCTCCACGATGAAAAGCTCATTGTCCTCCCAATGACGCCCGGTGCAGGAGGCCAGCTTGCCCACCAGGGGCGCGGCTTCCAGGGCGCTGGTTTTCCGCATGTTGTCCCGGGCCTTGCGGGCGGCTTCCCGGGCCTGGGCGGCCCGGATGGCCTTGGCGGCGATGGCGGTGGCGGTTTCCTGATTCTTCAGGTTGTCCAGCCAGTCGGTCATCTGCTGGGTGATGATGGCCTCCACCACGGGGCGTACCTCGCTGTTGCCAAGACGCCCCTTGGTCTGCCCCTCAAACTGCGGATTCTTGACCATGGTGGTGAGGACGCAGGTCAGCCCTTCCCGGAAATCCTCGCCGGCCAGGTTGCTGTCCTTCTCCTTCAGGAGACCGACGCGCCGGGCGTAATCATTCAGACACTTGGTGAAGGCGGCCTTGAACCCTGTCTCATGGGAGCCGCCCTCCGGGGTATTAATGTTGTTGACATAGGAGAAGAGGGATTCGTTAAAACCGTCGGTGTACTGAATGGCGGCGCGGCAGACCACGTCGTCCCGCTTTCCTTCCATATATATGACATCCGGATGGAGCGCCGTCTTCCCGGCGTTCAGGTACTGGACGTAGTCCGTGATGCCGCCGTCATAGCAGAAGACCCGGACCCGGGCGGAGGCGTCCGCCACCCGCTCATCGGTGAAGGTGATTCTGATGCCCTTGTTCAGGTAGGCCAGCTCCTGCAGGCGGCGGGCCACCTGATCGCCGTTGAAGCGCACATCCTCGAAAACCGCGTCATCAGGCAGGAAGCGCACCAGGGTGCCCCGCTTGCGGGTGTTGCCCAGAAGCTGCAGGGGGCCGGTGGGTTTGCCGGCTTCGACCTTTTTGGTTTTCGGATCGAATTCACTGGTGAACTCCATGCGGTAATGCGTCCAGTTCAGAAACACATCTACGGAAAGCCATTTGCTCAGGGCATTGACCACGGAGGCGCCGACGCCGTGAAGACCGCCGGAATAGGCGTAGTACTCATTGTTGAACTTGCCGCCGGCGTGGAGGACGGTGAAGATAACCTGCACCCCGGGGACACCCATGGTAGGATGCGTGTCCACGGGCATGCCCCGGCCGTTGTCAAAGACGCTGGCGGAACCGTCCTTATGCAGGGTCACCTGTACCTCGGAGGCGAAGCCGTTGGAGGCTTCGTCGATGGCGTTGTCCACAATCTCCCAGAGCAGGTGATGCAGCCCGCGGGAGGAGGTGGTGCCAATATACATCCCGGGACGCATCCGGACGGCTTCCAGACCTTCCAGAACCTGAATGTTCCCGGCGTTATAAACCTGTGATGCCAATTCATCCACTCCCTGTGGGCGGAAAAGCCCGCCCAGAAATCATATACATCATCATTATACCACAGAATGTGGTCAAATGGAAGAAAAACCACAAAATCCGCATAAAACGAAAGGGATCAGGCCGTCCGCCCGGTGAAAAGAAGATCGGAAAAACGAAGGTCAAAAAAAGTCTAAAATTTTCTTTTGAAAACGGTTGACAAAGGGGAGGCATAGTGCTATTGTATGCATGTTGGTTAGCACTCGAACTTATTGAGTGCTAACAACAGCAAGGCTGACCGGCACAGGCCTGTTTGCCGGGCCGGAATCCGGTCGCCATCCTGAACAGTACAGAAGGAGGCGGGCGTATGGAGATGGACGAGCGGAAGCTGAAGATCCTGCAGGCCATCATCGATGATTACATCCTGACCGGCGTGCCGGTGGGATCCAGAACCATCAGCCGGAAGTATGACATGGGCCTTTCCTCCGCCACCATCCGGAACGAGATGAGCGACCTGGAGGAGCTGGGGTATCTGGATCAGCCTCATGTTTCCGCCGGACGGGTGCCGAGCGCCAAGGCATACCGCCTGTATGTGGACAGCCTGATGAAGGCCGGCCGCATTCGGGACGACAGCCTGGAAAGCGTGGAGCGGCATTTTTCCGGCCGGGTGCACCAGATGGAGGACGTGATTGACCACGCGGCCAGCGTGATTTCCGCCCTGACCAAATACACCGCCGTGGTGCTGCCGCCGAAGGGGAAGATGCCCCGGATTCAGACGGTGCAGCTGGTGCCGGTGTCGCGGGACGCGGCGCTGGTGGTGGTGGTGACGGACGCGGGGATCGTGCGGGACAGCACGATTCACCTTTCCGCCGAGGTGGACAGTGACACGCTGTACGCCATTTCCCGGGCCATCACGGACGCCCTGCGGGGGCACACGCTGGAGGAAGCCTGCGGGATCCTGCCGGAGATGATCGACCGGATGCGGGAAAACGAGGAGCTGCTCCGGAATCTTTATGGATTCCTGAACGAGCGGCGGGAATCCCCGCGCAGGCCGCATGTGGCCATCGGAGGGACCAGCAATATGCTGAGCTATCCGGAATACAGCGACGTGGAAAAGGCCCGCAGTTTCCTGAGCCTGATGGAGACAAGGGACCGGCTGGCCAGCATCATTGACGGGAACGGGGAGATGGCCTTTACCGTCCGCATCGGGCCGGAAACGGGGGTGCCGGAAATGGTGGACTGCTCCATCGTGACGGCGACCTATTCCACCCGGAACGGGCAGCAGGGAACCATCGGCGTGATCGGTCCCACGCGGATGCAGTATTCCCGGGTGCTGTCCATCCTGAACGTGATGGGCCACCAGCTGACGGATCTGTTCAGCGGAGGGGATGAAAAACAATGAGCCGAAAGAAGAGGAAGAACAGCATGAACCCAGAGGAAAAAGCCCCGGAGACGGAACAGGAGACCGTGGTGCCGGAGACGGAGCCGGAACAGGCGAGCGAGGAAGCGGCGCAGGAGCCGCCGAAGGAGCCGGAGAACAAGGAACTGGCGGACGCGCAGGCGAAGGCCGCGGAGTACCTGGCCATGGCGCAGCGGGTCCAGGCGGATTTTGAGAATTTCCGCCGCCGGAACGAGAGCGTCCGGGCGGACAGCTTCGCCGAAGGCAAGCGGGACGTGGCGGCGGCCATGCTGCCCGTCTTGGACAATCTGGAGCGGGCGGCGGACGCGGCGGCCGGCAGCACGGACGAGGCGCTGAAGAACGGCGTGGAGCTGGTGCTGAAGCAGATGAACGAGGTCTATCGGAAACTGGACGTCAGCGCCATTGACCGGCTGGGAGAAAAATTTGACCCGAACCTGGAAAACGCGATCCTGCAGGGGACGCCGGAGGAGGGTGAGCCCGGCACCGTGTGCCAGGTGCTGCAGAAGGGATACAAAATGGGCGAGAAGATCCTTCGCCACGCCATGGTGAAGGTCGTGCCCGAATAAACGCGCCAACAGGGCCCGAAAGGGCATGAGGAAAGGCCGTAAGGCCGGATAAAACAAAAACATCGAATGCATCGATAGAAAGCGGAGGAATGAACCATGAGCAAGATTATCGGAATTGACCTGGGTACCACCAACAGCTGCGTGGCGGTGATGGAGGGCGGACAGCCCGTTGTGATCGCCAACGCGGAAGGCAGCCGGACGACCCCGTCCGTCGTTGCCTTTACAAAGGACGGCGAGCGCCTGGTAGGCCAGGTGGCCAAGCGGCAGGCGGTGACCAACCCGGACCGGACCGTGATCTCCATCAAGCGGGAAATGGGCACCGGATACAAGGTGAGCATTGACGGCAAGCAGTACACGCCTCAGGACATCAGCGCCATGATCCTGACCAAGATGAAGGAAACGGCGGAAAGCTATCTGGGTGAAAAGGTGACGGAGGCGGTCATTACGGTGCCGGCCTACTTCAACGACAGCCAGCGGCAGGCCACCAAGGACGCGGGCCGGATCGCCGGCCTGGACGTGAAGCGGATTATCAACGAGCCCACCGCGGCCAGCCTGGCCTACGGCCTGGACAAGGAAGAGAACCAGAAGATTCTGGTGTACGACCTGGGCGGCGGCACCTTCGATGTCAGCATTCTGGACATCGGGGACGGGGTCTTTGAGGTGCTGAGCACCAACGGCAACACCCGGCTGGGCGGCGACGACTTTGACCAGCGGATCATTGACTACGTGGCGGCCCAGTTCAAGAAGGAGAACGGCATCGACCTGACCCAGGACAAGATTGCTGCCCAGCGGCTGAAGGAAGCTGCGGAAAAGGCCAAGATCGAGCTGAGCGGCACCACCACCGCCAACATCAACCTGCCCTTCATTACGGCGGACGCCACCGGCCCCAAGCATCTGGACGTGACCCTGACCCGGGCCAAGTTCGATGAGCTGACCGCCGACCTGGTGGACGCCACCATCGAGCCCATGCGGAAGGCGCTGAAGGACGCGGGTCTGACCGTGGATCAGGTGAACAAGGTGATCCTGGTGGGCGGCAGCACCCGGATTCCCGCCGTGCAGGAAGCCGTCAAGAAGATCACCGGCAAGGAGCCCTTCAAGGGCATCAACCCCGATGAATGCGTCGCCATCGGCGCGGCCATCCAGGGCGGTGTGCTGGCGGGCGACGTGAAGGACGTGCTGCTGCTGGACGTGACGCCTCTGAGCCTTGGCCTGGAGACGGAAGGACATATCTTCACCCGGCTGATCGACCGGAATACCACCATCCCCACCAGCAAGAGCCAGGTGTTCTCCACGGCCGCGGACGGACAGACCACCGTGGAAATCAACGTGCTGCAGGGCGAGCGGCAGATGGCCTATGACAACAAGAGCCTGGGCCGCTTCCAGCTGACCGGCATCGCGCCCGCGCCTCGGGGCGTGCCGCAGATCGAGGTCACCTTCAGCATCGACAACAACGGCATCGTGAACGTTTCCGCCAAGGACAAGGCCACCGGCCATGAGCAGCAGATCACCATCACCGCCAGCACCAACCTGACGGAGGAGGAGATCAACCAGCGGGTGAAGGAAGCCGAGCAGTACGCGGAAGAGGACAAGAAGCGTAAGGAAGAGGTGGAGACCCTCAACCACGCGGACAGCCTGATTTACGAAACGGAAAAGACCCTGCGGGAGAACGGTGACAAGCTGACGGACGAGGACAAGAACACGGTCCAGAGCGAAATCGACGCCTTCAAGAAGGTTCGGGAGGGCAACAACCCCACCGAGATCAAGAACGCCATGGAAGGCTTCACCCAGCGGGTGTATCAGATCTTCGGCAAGATTTATCAGCAGCAGGCCGGTGAGCAGGGCCCCATGGGCGGCGCCCAGCCGGATGCCGGAACCACCAATGACGACGGCAGCGTGAACGCCGACGGCAGCGTGGAATAAGCGCGAAAAGGTTCACAGAGAAATCGCACGGTATCAGCCCGTCTCCCGGTTTCGAAAGGGGGCGGGCTTGATTCCGGTCAATGAGGTGATGCGGCTTGGCAAACAAGCGGGATTATTACGAGGTGCTTGGCGTCGGGAAGAACGCGACGGATGACGAGATTAAAAGGGCCTACCGGAAGAAGGCCAAAGAATGCCACCCGGATCTGCATCCCAACGACGAGGAAGCGGTGAAACGCTTCGCGGAGCTGAACGAGGCCAATGAGGTGCTGAGCGACCCGGATAAGCGGGCCCGGTACGATCAGTTCGGCTTTGAGGACCCCATGGCCGGTATGGGGGGCGGCGGCAATCCCTTCGGCGGCGCCGACGGCTTTGACTTCGGCGGCGTGGGCGATATTTTCGACCAGCTGTTCAACGGCGGCATGGGCACCCGGACCCGGGCCCAGGGCCCCGTGCAGGGAAATGACCTGCGGTACGAGCTGCGAATCACCTTTGAGGAAGCGGCCAAAGGCTGTGAGAAGAGCTTTGAGATCTACCGGAATGAGCTTTGCGACACCTGCAAGGGCAATGGCGCGAAGCCCGGGACAAAGCCCAGCACCTGCGCGGCCTGCCAGGGAACGGGCCAGATCCGCAGCAGCGCGGGATGGATGACCACTGTACGGACATGCCCCACCTGCGGCGGCACGGGCAAGGTGATCACGGACAAGTGCACCGGCTGCGGCGGAAGCGGAAGAGTCCGGAAAAAGCGCACCGTGACGGTCAAGGTGCCCGCGGGCATCGACCATGGCCAGACCATCATTATGAACAATCAGGGGGAACCCGGAATGCGGGGAGGCCCCAACGGGGATCTTTTCATCACGGTGAATGTCCGGCCGCATAAGGTTTTCCAGCGCAGCGGATACAACCTGCTGCTGGAGTTCCCCATCAGCTTCGTGACCGCGGCGCTGGGCGGGGAGGTGGAGGTGCCCACCCTCAGCGGGCCGGTCAAGTACCGGATTCCGGAAGGAACCCAGCCGGGGACGGAATTCCGCATTAAGGGCGCCGGAATCCAGCAGCTTCGCGGCAGCGGGAAGGGCGACCTGATCATGAAGGTCAAGGTGGAAATTCCCAAGCGGCTGAACAACCGGCAGAAGGAGCTGCTGAAGGAATTCGACGGCACCACCGGGGACCGGGAGTATGAAGGACGAAAGGGCTTCATGGACCGGGTGAAAGAGCTGTTCAATTAATCATGAATCCGCACACCGAACCGGCGTGCGGATTTCTTTGTCCCGCGGGGAAAAACAGCGGAAGAGCTTTTCAGAACCGCTGATTCAGGGTATACTTTTCAGGAAAACAGGCGCCGGCGGGCGAAAGGGGATCGAAAATGCGGGGAAGGGGCTTGCAGAGCGCCTGGGGAAGAGCGCTGACAACCATGCTGGTGCTGGGGGTCATGCTCATGATCTTTCTTTTTTCCACGGAGCCGGCGGAAAAATCGGACATCACCAGCGGCAGGGTCGCTGAGCGGGTGGCCAGCATGGTCCGTCCGGACTGGCGGCGCATGGAGCCGAGGACCCGAAAGGCCTTTTATGACCGGATTCAGCACGTGGTACGGAAATGCGCGCATTTTACGGAATTTGCCCTGCTGGGAGCCAGCCTGCGGCTGTGCCTGGAGAGCTGGCTGGGCAGAAAGAGAATATGTTCTCTGACGGCCTGGGCCGCGGCTACGGGGTACGCGGCGCTGGACGAAAGCCATCAGCTGCTGGTGGACGGACGGAGCGGTCAATGGCGGGATGTGACCATCGACAGCGCCGGCGTGCTGACGGGGATTCTGCTGACGGTGGGGGTCCTGGCGCTGCTCCGGCGGCAATCGAAAATAAGAAAACATCAAAAACAGGAACCGGTCTGAAGGACGCGGTTCCTGTTTTTTCGTGCGTTTTTACCAGGGACGTGTTTTGAATCGGGTGGAAAAACGATAGGGATTGTAAAAGGTCTGGGGGGTGCTGACCGCGTCGGACAGGGAACGGTTCCGGGTCACGTTCAGCACCAGGCCGATGCCGCCCATGTTGGTAACCATGTTGGAGCCGCCGTAGGACAGGAAGGGCAGGGGAATGCCAGTGATGGGCATCAGGCCCAGGGTCATGGCGATGTTCTCAAACACATGGAACAGCAGCATCCCCAGCACGCCGCAGATGATCAGCCGGCCGAATTTGTCCCGGGTGTAATAGGCCAGGTACAGCATGCGCAGCAGGATCAGCAGATACATCACCAGAACGGTCATACAGCCCGCAAAGCCCCAGGCTTCCCCGATGGTGGCATAGATAAAGTCCGTCCAGTCCGCGGGCACGTAGTTCAGCTGGCTCATGGAACCGTCCACAAACATGCCGATGCCGGTGACGCCGCCGGAGCCGATGGCCATCTGGGACTGGAGAATCTGATAGGAGTCCGAGGAGGAATAGAGCTCCGGGTTCAGGAAGCCGGAGATCCGGGCCAGGCGGTAGTCCGTGGAACCGGTGGCCACCATCAGGCCGTAGATGGACAGGATGCCCAGCACGGCGATGCCCGCCAGAATGCCCAGCATCTTCAGGCTGCAGCCGGAGAAGTACATCATGATGGCGGTGAGAAACACGATCACCAGCATGGAACCGGTTTCGCCCTCCGCAAGAATGATAACCGCGGGAATCATGACTGTGAGCATAACCTGGGAAAAGGAGCGGAAGGTGGCCATAGGCCGGTTGGACCGGGACAGCTGCTTTGCCAGGATCAGAATCATGGACAGCTTGGCGAACTCCGAAGGCTGAATCGTATATCCCCAGATAATGTCCAGCCAGGCCTTCACGCCCTGGGCCCGGTTGAAGACGGTAACCACCGCCAGCAGCACCACCATGGCCCAGTAGATCAGCTCCGCCCGGCGGAAGATCAGATCATAGGGAATCACCATGATAAAACCCACCACCAGCGGCGCCACCAGCACAAAAAGGCACTGGCGCATGGTGTAGGAGGATTCCACCACGTGATTCAGGAAGGAGATATCCGGGCTGGAATCCGGCGTGTAGGTGGCGACACAGACGGCAACGATACCCATGAGGGACATGACGCCCACCAGAAAGATCAGCACCAGATCCGTGTGGGCCCGATAGGCCCGGCGCTCCACATTAGTTCCGTTCATCAGGCACCTCCTTCAGAGCCGGCGGAAAGTGCTTCCGGAAAAAGGAGGTTTTCCGCCTTCCGTAATCCGGCAAAGGCGGATTCTCCCCATCCAGTCGGGCGGCGATCCGCTGAAGGGCATTCCGGGCTTCGCAGTCGTAATCGATCGTCAGCCGGTGTCGCAGCTGAGCCGTATAGACGGCGGAATCCTCCGGCACCTCTCCCAGAAGCGGCAGATCCAGCACCTGGGAGATGGTTGCGGCGCTGTACATCTCATGGGTGAAAACCCGATCCTGATCCAGTCTGTTAACCAGCAGCTGCGGGCGGGGAAGGTTTTTTTCCGCGATCAGGGCAGCAACCCGTTCCGCGCCGCGGATACAGAGATCATCCGGCGTGACGAGAATCAGGGTCTCATTGCGCATGCCGGCGTTCAAAGCGTTCCGAAGGCCGCGCTCCAGTCCGGCGGGACAGTCGATCAAAATGAAATCATGTTCCTTCCGCAGGAGAGAGAGCATCTTTTTCAGCTTCCGCGGATCCAGATCCCTGCAGCGGGCAAACTGCGCCGCGGGCAGCAGCTCCAGGTTGGGCGTTCCCGGGCAGGGAAGCAGCGCCTGACTCAGCAGGCAGCGGCCCTGGGCCACATCCACCAGGTCATAGACCACGGAGCTTTCCAGCCCCAGCAGCAGATCCTGGGACCGAAGGCCGATGTCCGCGTCCATCAGAACCACGCGGCGCCCCTTCCGGGCCAGCAGGACGGCCAGACAGGCCGTCACGGTCGATTTTCCGACGCCCCCTTTGCCGGAGGCGACCAGATATGTTTTTGACAAAACCGCGTCCTCCTTTCTCAGGGGGTCAGGCTGTTGGGTACAGGGAGGATATCCTCCGCCGAGCGCAGGGTCTTCTGCTCCATGTACCATTCGATGAAATCCCGGGGCGCCTTGGACGCTTCCGAACCGGAGTACCCGTTGGGAATGAAACAGGCGATGGCGATCTCCGGGTTTTCGAAGGGGGCGAAACAGACGAACCAGGAGTTGTTTTCCAGGTCGATCTTCGTTACCTGCGCGGTTCCGGTTTTCGCGGCAATCTGATCCGTGTAGGGCCAGCGGCGGAAATACTTACCGGCGGTACCGGACTCGTCAACCACGCCCTTCATCCCTTCCCGGATGAGGGGCAGATATTCATCCGCCTTATCCAGCCGATGGATCAGGGTAGGCTCCCGCTGGGAGAGAATTTCGCCCTCCGGGGAGGAGATGGAGTCGATCAGGGACACGTTGTACAGATAGCCGCCATTGGCAACCGTACACACATACCGGGCGACCGCGATGGGGGTCAGCACGGTGACGGACTGGCCGATGCCGGTCAGAATGGTCTGGCCGCCGCCCCATTTAATATCGTTCATGTAATTGTAGGTATCCCCGATGACGGACTGGAGGTAGACCATCTCCTTGGTCATGTTCAGCTCCTCCATCAGGATGGTGCGCATGTTGTCCAGCCATTCGGATTCGTTGTAGTTGACGGCCATGTCCATCAGGCGCTTGGCGCAGACGGAGAGACGCTCGTCATCGTACTCAATGTTCCGGGAAGCGCCGCAGTTCTTCAGGTGCGTCTTGATGGAGTTAAAGACGATGATGGGCAGGGAGGTATCCTGGTTGGCTTCGTTCATGGGCTTGGAAGGATCATACAGCGTGTTCTGGCTGCCGACCACGGAGCGTACCTCGCCGGGAAGGTCGATGCCGGTTTTGGAGGTGAGCCCGTAGAGAGAGGCGTACCGGTACAGCCTTTCCTCACCCAGGCGGCTGCCCAGCTCGTAGAAAAAGTAATTGCAGGAGTTGGTCAGCCCGTCCACGATGGTCTGGTTGGCGTGCTTGTAGATGTAATTCTGGTTGATCCAGCACTTCGGCGCGGTGGATTTATCCGCGTTGTACTTTGTATAGTACCCGCCGTCGGAGATCCGCTCCGTGGGCAGCAGCTCCCCCTCGGTGAGGGCGCCGGTACCGGTAACCATCTTGAAAATGGAGCCGGGGGTTCCCCGGGCGTGGATGCCGTAGTTCAGCAGCAGATTCCGGCTGTCCCCCAGGATGGCCATGGCGTCCTTGCCGCCGGCCACCAGGGCGTTCAGGTCATAGGTGGGATAATTGGCCATGGCCAGCACGCGGCACTGCATGTCCAGCACAATGAGGCAGCCATGCTCCGCCAGATCCAGGGGATAGGTGGCCCAGTTCCGGTTGTGGATATCCGTCTTGTTGGCCTCCAGCCAGGAATCGGAAGCCAGGTATTTTTCCTGCAGATCCCGGGTGGTGGACACATTGCTGGCGATGGCCCGCTCGGCCACCACCTGGTAGGCCGCGTTCAGGGTCAGCTTGACATTGTTGCCGTCCTGAGGCTCCGTGTAGCTCAGCTCCCGGACCACCTTGGACATCTGATCCCGTTCCACGACCCTGGTTCCCTTCCGAAGGGAGGAATTCTGCGTAAGCCAGTCCTCCATGGAGGACTCAATGCCGTCCCGGCCGATGGTGTCATTGTAGGAATATCCCTTGGCCTGCAGGGTCAGCCAGGTGGCCCGGGAGGGAATGGCGCCGGTGTACCCGATGATCTGGGAAGCCAGCGTGGACCGGGGATAAACCCGCTTGGTGCCGATCTCGATCTCCATGCCCGGCAGCATCATGGACCGGGTTTCAATCTCGATGACGGTTTCGTATTTGACATCCTTGGCGATGACGATGGGCTGGGAGTTAAAGATGTTCATCTGCATCTCCGAGTAGATGGCCATGATTTTAAGCATGGTTTCCTCATCGATGTCGTCGGTGATCTGATAGCGGGTTTTCAGCCGGTCGATACACTGGGCCGGCGTTTCGTAACGGTTCAGGTTGGTCAGATAGTTATTGGAGCGCCACTGGTTTTCCCGGGTGGCCAGCACCGAGTCAGACACACCGGAACCAAAGTTAAAGACCCAGTCCCCGGTATCCTCGTCCCGCCGGATGACGAAATCGATGGCCATTTCGCCGCCGTTTTTCTCCACGATGCCGATGGTATCGATGATGGAGGCGGTATAGGCCCTGTAGGACGCGGCGGAAACGGTGGAGGCGTCCTTGTAAAAGGTAACATTGTAGATCAGCTCATCCTCCGCCAGGATCACCGAGTCGGAGGAGACGATGTTGCCGCGCTTGCCCCGGAGGGCGATGGTCTTGGTGCGGGTGGATTCCGCCTTCTCCTGATAATAGTCCTCCTGGCGCAGCTGCAGGTTTACCAGGCCGGAAACCAGATAAACAAACATGGCAAAGAGCGCCACGAGAAAGCCGATATACCGGCCCAGCCCGGGACGAATCTTCTTTTTCTTCTCCATGCGCATGCTCCTTTCCTGAGAGAATGGTTCCCGCGGGGGTTACTTTTTTCCAAAGACGATGGGCTGATTTTTCAGCACCGGTTCCGGCTTCTGCCGGCCCAGGATGACCGGACGCAGCACCAGGGCCACGAAAAAGGCCAGCGCGCCGGTTTCGATCACATCCAGCAGTGCCCGGATAAAATGCTGCGGGCTCAGGCTGGTACCCCCCAGATAGATGTAAACAACATTGATGATTTCGTAGACCAGCACATTTACCATGGCGCAGAGCACCGTCCGCAGCAGGGGAGGCATCTCCCGGGATTTCCGCTTCAGGGCCCGGTCCATCTGCAGCCGGCGGAGGGATTTGTCCGCGAAGGCAAAGGAGACGAACAGGCTGGAAAGGGGATAGATGGCCAGCTGCACAAAAGGCACGGAGGGCAGGCGGATTTCCATCAGGAAGCCGTAGACCAGCCCGGCCCAGAAGGCCTGGAGCCGCCCGTAGGCAACGGTGATGATGGCGATATGCACATAAAGCAGATTAGGGGTGACGCCGAAGGGGCGCACATAGGGCATGACGCAGACCTGGCAGAGAAAACCCAGGGGCAGCATCAGCACAAACACAAAATATTTCCGGAAAGAACCCGGTTGAAAGAGACGGCGAAGCAGCTTTTTCATCCGTCGTCCTCCTCGAAGGTCATGGTATCCGGGTCCGGGGTGATATAGGGCGTGGGCGTCGGCACCGGGGAAGGCGTAGGCGTGGGCGTCGGTTCTCCCCTGGGATTTACCACCTGATATTCCAGGTTGTGGATTTCCGGCGTGGGGGTGGGAATCGGCGTGGGCTCCGGCGTGGGTTCCGGCGTCTCCGTAGGTTCCGGGGAGGGAGTGGGCGTCGCGTTCGGATCCGGGGTCGTCTGAGACTCGAAGAGGGAAGAGGCGATCTGCGGAACCTCGGGCGAGGGCCGGGCGCTTTCCAGCGGTACCAGCTCCACGTTGGTCCGGCCGTTTTCCCGGCCCTGTATGGCCTCCGCCACGGGCTTATAGCGAAGAACGATAACGTACTCCAGATGCTGGAAATCCGCCAGGGGCTCCAGCACGATGTACTGCTTGTTGGAGTCCATCCCGCGGGTGCTTTCCCGGACGGTGCCGATGGGGATCCCCTTGGGGAAGGACATGCCGACACCGCTTGTGACCACCGTGTCCCCGGGACGGGGAAGATTGTCATCCGGCAGGTAATACATGCGGCACATGGCGGTGCCGTCGATACCCAGGGTACCGCGGACGGTGCCCTGATCCCGGGAGGAGGAAATCAGCGCGGCGATGGAAGCCTCGGAGTCGATGATGGTCCGTACGGTGGCGGAGGAGGGCTGGACGCTCTCCGTATAGCCCACGAGGGAGCCGGAGATGGTGACGGCCATGTAATCCTCCAACCCGTCATCCGAGCCCTTGTTGATGGTAAAGGTGGAAAAATAATTGGAATCGGACTTTCCGATGACCGTGCAGACAATGGGCTGCATGTTCGCGTTGGCTGCAATCTCATCGCTGAGGTCCTCATATTGGGAGAGCGTCTGCTGCAGTTCGTCCGCCAGCATGGCTTTATATACCAGCTGCTCATTTTCCGCCCGAAGGGCGTTGTATTCCGCCTCGATGTTGGAGCGCAGCTTATAGGAGCGGAAGAGCCCCGCCACGGTTTCCGTCAGGGAAGAGAAAAATTCCTGTACGGGGGAAACCGCCTCGCCCACCATGATCTCCGGATCCCCCAGATAGGGGGCGGCGGGAATGATCCGGTGGTAGACGTAGGCCCCTACAAACAGGAGCAGCACAAAGGTGATCAGCACCAGGAAGAAGACGCGGAGCCGGGGATGCCCGCCCCCGCGGCGGTGGGAGGGAATGGGCTGCAGATCGTCATCCAGCTGGACAGGAGAGGCGGTCCGGGTCTTTTTCCGGAAAGCGTCAAAGGATTTTGGGGATTTCGCGGAAGGGGTTTCCTCCGTCTCCGGTTCCGCGGACGCGGGATCCTTCGGAGGGGGATTGCCCCCCCGGAGCTTTTTCAGCGCTTCCTCCGGCGTGTCTGAAGCGATGGAGGCATCCGCCGCCCGGGGCTCGTCATAGATAAAATCATCGGATACGGTGGGTCGGGAATCCTTACTTTTTTCCCGGGGGCGGAGCTTGAAACGGGCCATGGCGGTTCACCTCCTTTCAGGTGTTTCCGGCAGTGCGGGACGGACAGTCCGGGCGGACCCGGTCCCTCTGCGTGAACGCGTACGAGAAACGACGGCAGGCATTATCCCTGCGCGACGGGAACGGAACGCTTATCCTGGGGCGTAACCAGCTGGATGTTCTCGGTCAGGTATCCGATGCCCAGGATGCAGCAGTCCCCGGGATCCCGGGCCAGCAGCACGGGAATATCCAGCTTTTCAGAAATATACTGATCCAGGGCGAAAAGCATGCTGCCGCAGCCGGTCAGATGGATGCCGCCGCGCATGATGTCGGCGCAGAGCTCCGGCGGCGTTTTTTCCAGTACCTGGCGGATGGCCTTGATAATACCGGCGCAGGGCTCCCGGACAGCGGCGTAGGCTTGGTCCGAGGTGAAGGAGATCGTCCCGGCGGAGGTGTTCAGCTGGTTGATCCCGCGAACCAGGATGGAACGGGGTTCCTCCAGGGGCATGGCGGTGGCCAGATCCTTCTTGACCTTTTCCGCTGTCTGCCGGCCGACGATGATGTTGCATTCCCGTTTGAGGTAATTCATCAGCGCTTCATCCATCCGGTCCCCACCGATGGGAACGCTCTGGGAAACCACCAGGCCGCCCAGGGAAATGACGGCGATGTCCGTTGTCCCGGCGCCGATGTCCACCACCATGTTGCCCACCGGATCATAGACCGGCAGACCGGTGCCGATGGCGCCGGCAAAAGGCTTTTCGATCAGAAAAACGTGCCGGGCGCCGGCGTAGCGGACGGCAGAGGTCAGGGCCTTCCGGTTGACGTCATCCAGCCCGCAGGGGACGGAAACGATGGCCCGGGGCTTGTTCAGGTAGCTGATGCCGATGGCTTTCCGGATAAAATACTTCAGCAGCAGCTCGGTCATGTCAAAATCCGAAACCTGGCCGTTGCGCAGGGGGGAGATGGTCATGAGCTGATCGGGGCTGCGGCCGTAGAGAAAGCGGGCCTCATCGCCCACCGCTTTCACGGTGTGCCGGCTTTCCCGCTCCACCGCCACCAGGGTGGGCTCGTTCACCACGATGCCCCGGCCGCGCACGTAGACGCAGGTGTTGGAGGTGCCCAGATCGATACCAATATCAGGAGCCGCAAAAGGCATGCGTTGTTTCCTTTCTACCGTTCAGAATGCGTTTCAGAAAAAGGAATAACCGCTTTGTTCCAGCAGCCGCCGGACCAGGTCCAGCGGAAGCCCCATGACGCCGGAAGGACTGCCTTCCAGGCGGCGGACCCACAGGGCGGTCTGGCCCTGCACCGCGTAGGCGCCGGCTTTGTCCATGGGCTCCCCGGTGGCGACATAGGCCTGGATTTCCTCCTCCCGCATGGGGTCGAAGGTGACAAGGGAGGTATCCACTTCCGTGCGGAGGATGCCCTGGGGATCCACCACCGTAACCCCGGTGCAGACCGTATGGGTCCGGCCGGACAGACGGCGCAGCATGGCGCAGGCTTCCGCCTCGGAGGCGGGCTTGCCCAGCTTTTCCCCATCCAGGGCGACGAGGGTGTCCGCGGCCAGAACAAAGCGGCCCGGATGCAGCGAAAGCGCGGCGGAAGCCTTGCGCCGGCTCAGCTCGGCCACGGCCTCCGCGATCGGCAGGTCACAGGATTCATCCACCTCCGGCGCGTCCACCTCGTAAGGGATCCGGGCCAGGGTCAGAAGCTCCTGGCGGCGGGGCGAGGAGGAGGCCAGAACCAGGGAAACGGGCACGACAAAAGCACCTCCCAAAAAGGATACCCGAACAGTATACCACAGATTTGAGCGCTTGTGAAATTTTGGCGGCGTTTTTTTCGCCGCCGCTTTTCTGAAGAAACAAGGGAAGTGCAGGGGCTTCCTTGTTTTCCGGGACCGGTTTATGTTACAATTTGCGCGTTGTTTTGAACGCGCGTGTCAAACGCGGCGAAGAGGAGCGGTACGGACGATGAAACGAATCATGATTCCCGCCTCCAGCGCGTATGAAGTATGGATGGAAGGCGGTGCCCTGGCCCGGACGGGGAGCATCCTGCGGGAGGTCTGTCCCCGGGCGGAGCGGGTTTTCCTGCTGACGGACGATCACGTGGCGCCGCTGTACGCGGAAAAGACAGCGGCATCGCTCCGGGATGCCGGGATTCAGGTTTTTCTTTATGTGATGCCCCATGGGGAGAAGCATAAAACCATCGGGACCTGGCAGGACGTGCTGGAAAACATGTGCGGCCTACGCCTGACCCGGGGCGACGCGCTGGCGGCGCTGGGCGGCGGGGTCGTGGGCGACCTGGGGGGCTTCGCCGCCGCCACGTATCAGCGGGGGATTGACTATGTGCAGATTCCGACCACCCTGCTGGCCATGGTGGACTCCTCCGTCGGGGGAAAAACCGCGGTGGATCTGAAGTCGGGAAAAAACCAGGTTGGGGCCTTTTACCAGCCCCGGGCGGTGATCTGTGACCCGGAAACCCTGGGAACGCTGCCGGAGGAGGAATACCGCTGCGGCTGCGCGGAGGTGATCAAGTACGGCATGATCGGGGACGCGGACTTCTTCCGCAGCCTGGGGGGAAAACCGGTCCGTGACCAGCTGGAGAAGGTCATCGCCACCTGCGTGGAAATGAAAAGAGATTACGTACTTCAGGACGAATATGACCGGGGGCTGCGCATGATGCTGAACTTTGGTCACACCTTCGGGCATGCCTGCGAGGCCTGCAGCGGCTTTTCCATCCTGCATGGGCAGGGGGTCGCCATGGGCATGGCCGTCATGGCCCGGAGCGCCTGCGCGCGGGGGCTGCTGGCGGCGGAGGATCGTGACGCGCTGATCCGGCTGATCCGTCAGTACGGGCTGCCCACGGAAGCCTCCTGGCCGGCGGAGGCGATGACGGAGGCCTGCCTGGCTGACAAGAAGGCTACGGGGAAGAACATCCGCATCGTGGTGCCCACTGGCATCGGCCGGTGCGAGATCGTCAGCATCCCCACCGGGGAGATCGGCACGTGGCTTCGCCAGGGAGGGGTGCAATGATTCAGGCAATCCAGCCGGGCGGACGGACCGGCAGCGTGGAGATTCCGGCGTCCAAGTCCCGGGCGCACCGGCTGCTGATCTGCGCCGCCCTGGGGCAGAACGCGGCGGAACTGCGGTGCGATGGCATATCCAGGGATATTCAGGCGACGATGGACTGCCTGGGGGCCCTGGGAGCGGGTATATCGCGGGCGGGTGACCGCATCCGGGTAACCCCTGCGGTTCCCGGGCGGCACACGGAAGGGGCGGCGGAGCTGCCCTGCGGGGAAAGCGGCTCCACGCTGCGTTTCCTCCTGCCGGTGGTCGGCGCGCTGGGAAGATCGGCGGTCTTCCGCATGGAGGGCCGGCTGCCGGAGCGGCCGCTGCAGCCCCTGTGGGATCTGCTGACGGAGAACGGCATGTCGCTGCGGCGGGATGGGAACCTGCTTTTCTGCGACGGCCGGCTGCGGGCCGGCGCGTACCGGATCCCGGGAAACATTTCCTCCCAGTATGTGTCCGGGCTTCTGTTTGCCCTGCCGCTGCTGGCGGGGGAAAGTGTGCTGGAGGTTACGGACCGGATTGAGTCCGCGGATTATATCGCCATGACGGAGGACGCGCTGTCTCTCTTTGGCTGGCGATTTGAAAAACAGGGCTGGCGCTACCGCTTTCCCGCGGGGGAAAAACGCGGAGAGAGCCCGTCCGTCCTTCAGGTGGAGCGGGACTGGTCCTCCGCCGCCTTCTTTCTGGCGCTGGGCGCCCTGGGCGGGAACGGGATCACCGTCCGGGGAATGAACCTTCTGTCCCGGCAGGGAGACCGGCGAATGCTTCCCCTGATGCGGGCTTTCGGAGCGGATGTGCGCGAAGAGGAGACGGAAATCACGGTTCGCCCCGGTCGGATGCGGGGCATGGAAATCGATGCCTCGGGGATCCCGGATCTGGTACCGATCCTGGCGGTGGCCGCCTCGCTGGCGGAAGGGGAAACCCGGATCGTCCACGCGGAGCGGCTTCGGCTGAAGGAATCGGACCGGCTGCGGACGACGACCGCCATGCTTTCCGCGCTGGGCGCCGACATCCGGGAAACCGCGGACGGGCTGCTGATCCACGGAAAAGACAGGCTGGCGGGCGGCCGGGTGGACGCGTCCAACGATCATCGGATCGCCATGGCCGCGGCGGTGGCCGCGGCGGGATGCGCGGCACCCGTGATCATTGACGGGGCTGAATGTACGGAAAAATCCTTTCCCCGCTTCTGGGAAACGCTGGAGGCGCTGGAGCGGGATGGCGCGGCAGATGACGCCGCGCGGACAGGAGGCGGAAAATGAAAATCGGAATCGTGGGCCTGGGGCTGATCGGCGGCTCCTTCGCCAGGGCTTACAGCGCCATGGGACATGAGGTTTTCGCCCTGGAAAAGGACGGCATGGTGTTTGACCAGGCCCTGGATGCCCTGGCGGTGGATGAGGAGCTGACCCGGGAAAATGTCCGGGAGTGTGACCTGGTACTGATCTGCGTGTATCCCCAGGCAGCCATTCGATTTCTGGAGGAATGGGGGCCGGACATCGGGGAAAAGCCCCTGGTTATGGACTGCTGCGGCACCAAGCGGGAAACCACCCAGGCGGGCATGCGGCTGGCCCGGGAGCACGGCTTCACCTTCCTTGGTGCGCACCCCATGGCCGGGACACAGTTTTCCGGCTTCGCCAATTCCCGGAAGGATCTGTACCAGGGGGCGCCCATGGTGATTGTTCCCCCCGAGGGGGCAGACAAAAACCTGCTCCGGCGGGTACGCCGGGTCCTGTCCCCGGTGGGCTTCGGGTCCATCACCCTGACAACGGCGGAAAAGCATGACCGGGTCATCGCCTTTACCAGCCAGCTGGCCCATGTGGTGTCCAACGCATATGTCAAAAGCCCGTCAGCCCGGATGCATCAGGGCTTTTCAGCCGGCAGCTATAAAGATCTGACAAGGGTGGCGTGGCTGAATCCTGAGATGTGGGCGGAGCTTTTTCTGGACAACCGGGACAACCTGATTCAGGAAATTGATACGCTGATCCAAAACCTGCAGGCCTATCGGGAGGACCTGGCCCGGGGAGACCGGGAAGATCTGATCCGCCTGCTGGATGAGGGGAAGCGGCGGAAAGAGGAACTGGACGGCTGAGCGCGGCGGACGGGCCGTGGCCCAAAAAAGGAACAGAGGAGATGAGCGCTATGGGCTCTTCCCTGGGGGAGAACCTTCGGCTGACGATTTTCGGTCAGTCCCATTCCCCGGCCATCGGTATGACGATGGAGGGATTTCCGCCCGGATTCCGGGTGGATCAGGACGCGCTGGGGCGATTCCTGGCCCGGCGCGCTCCGGGAAATCACGCCTGGGCCACCCCGAGGAAGGAAGCGGATGAACCGGAATTTCTCTCCGGACTGGTGGGGGATGTTACCTGCGGCGCCCCGATGACGGCGGTGATCCGGAACACGAACACTCGCAGCCAGGATTATGACGGGCTGCGGGAGGTTCCCCGGCCGGGGCACGCGGACTATCCGGCGGCCGTGAAGTACCACGGATATCAGGATGTGGCGGGCGGCGGCCACTTTTCCGGCCGGCTGACCGCGCCGCTGTGCGTGGCCGGCGGCATCTGCCTGCAGTATCTGGAAGCCAGGGGGATCACGGTGCGGGCGCATATCGCGTCCATCGGAGGGATTCAGGACGAGGGAGATCCCTTCCGGTCCGTGGCGGAAAAGCCCTTTCCCACCCTGAGCGACGAAAGGGGAGCGGAAATGCAGGCCCTGATCGCCCAGGCCAGGCAGGAGGAGGATTCTCTGGGCGGAATCATCGAATGTGTGGCTGTGGGGCTGCCGGCCGGGCTGGGGGATCCCATGTTCGGCGGAATGGAAAACCGGCTGGCTCAGGCGATATTTGGCATTCCGGCGGTGAAGGGCGTGGAATTCGGGGACGGATTCAGCGCGGCGGAGACCCGGGGCAGCGAAAACAACGACGCTTACCGGATGAATCATGGCACGCTGCGTACGGAAACCAACCATGCCGGTGGCATCCTCGGCGGCATCACCACGGGCATGCCCCTGCGCCTGCGGGCGGCGGTGAAGCCAACGCCCTCCATCGGAAAGAGCCAGCGGAGCGTAAACCTACGCACCGGCGAGGAAACGACCCTGCGGGTAGCCGGTCGGCACGACCCCTGTATCGTGCCGCGGGCGGTGCCGGTGGTGGAAGCGGCGGTGGCCTTTGTGCTGGTGGACGCAATGCTGGGACGGAAGAGGGAAACGGAAGATGCGTGAAATCAAATGCGGCCTGCTGGGGAAAACTCTGGGGCACAGCCGGTCGCCGGAGATCCACCGCCGGCTGGGGGATTATCCCTACCGGCTGTATGAAATGCCGGAGACGGAGGTGCCTGCCTTTCTCCGGTCAGGGGAATGGACGGGGCTGAATGTCACGATCCCCTATAAAAAGACCGTGGTGCCCTTTCTGGACGAGCTTTCCCCCGTGGCGGATCGGATTGGCAGCGTGAACACCATCGTCCGTCGGACGGATGGGTCCCTGTACGGGGATAATACGGACGTATACGGCTTCGAGGCCATGGTTCGCCGCGCCGGCTTTGAACTGAAGGGGGAAAAGACACTGGTGCTGGGCAGCGGCGGCGCCTCCGCCGCGGTTCAGGAAGCGCTGCGCCGGCTTGGCGCCGATCCGGTGGTGGTGATCAGCCGCTCCGGGCCATTTCATTACGGAAATCTGCATCTGCAGGCGGACGCGACGTACCTGGTGAATACCACGCCGGTGGGCATGTATCCGGAAACGGACGCCCGGCCGCTGGATCTGGCGGCGCTGCCCGGGCTGCGGGGAGTGCTGGACCTGATCTACCGGCCGCTGGAGACAAAGCTGCTGAAACAGGCAGGGGAATTGGGTATCCCCGGGTGCAACGGGCTGTACATGCTGGTGGCGCAGGCCTGGAAAAGCGCGGAACAGTTCCTGGGGGAGAAGATTCCCGAGGAACGGGTGGAAACAATCTACAGGGAGATGAGTAAAGCGTGAAGATCCTCGTGATCAACGGACCCAACCTGAACATGCTGGGGCTTCGGGAGCCGGCCATCTACGGCCGGGAAACCTATCAGGACCTGCTGGCCTTTATTGCCCAGACGGCGGCAGAGGAGGGCGTGGAGGCGGACTGCTTCCAGTCCAACCACGAAGGGGCGCTGGTGGACAGGATTCAGGAGGCTTACGGCGTATACGACGGCATCGTGATCAACCCGGGGGCCTACACCCATACCAGCATCGCCCTGCTGGACGCGGTGAAAGCCGTTTCCATCCCCACGGTTGAGGTGCATCTGTCCGATGTCACAAAGCGGGAAGATTTCCGCCAGGTTTCCTACATCCGCCTGGCCTGCGTGAAAACCTTCATGGGCATGGGCTTTGCGGGATACCGGGAAGGCATCCGGTACCTGAAGGCACTGCGGAAGAACGAAACAACGTAAACAGGAGAAGAGGATTTTGCATATTCGAAAAAAGAAGTGGGCCAGGCCGGAGCTGGAGGCCTGCCCTTTTTATGAGCCGGCGGGGGAATGGCGGCGGGGGCGCTGGCGGGAGGCCTTTGCCAGGCCGGAGCGGCCGCTGCAGCTGGAGATGGGGTGCGGCAAGGGGGTCAGCACCGCGCAGATGGTGGCGGCCAACCCGGAGATCAACTACGTGGTGGTGGACATCAGCCCGGATGTGCTGGGGGATACGCGGCGGAATCTGGTCAGGGCCTGCGGGGAGACGCCGGAGAACGTCTTCATCCTGCTGGCGGATATCTGCCTGATCGACCATTACTTCGACCGGGAGGACGGCCCGGAGAGAATCCATATTTCCTTCTGCAACCCCTGGACGGAGCGGCCCAAACACGAGAAACGCCGGCTGACCCATCCCCGGCAGCTGATCCAGTACCGGAAAATGCTGCAGCCGGGCGGGGAGATCTGGTTCAAGACGGATGATGACAGCCTGTACGCGGATTCCCTGGTCTATTTTGACCTGTGCGGGTTTGAACCGGTTTTCCAGACCGGGGATCTGCGGGCCAGCGGCTTCCAGCCCAATTATGTCTCCGAGCATGAGCAGAAGTACATGGCGCTGGGGGTGCCCATCAAATTCGGCATCTTCCGGATGACGGACAGGGAGCCCTCTTTCGATCCGACCCGCTTCCGGATGACGCCGGGGCTGCGGCGACTGGCCGTGCTCCCGGATCTGGGCGGAAAACCGGACGCCTCTGTCGAAAACAGCGGTGATTTCCGTGAAATTCCCGCTTGCTGAATCATGAAAAGCAGACGAAAAAAAGCCTTTCGGGAGAAACGTCCCGAAAGGCTTTTGCGCGCCGCGGCTTAATTCGCGCTGTAGTACGCGCCGTAGATGAAATTGTGCAGATCCTCGGCGGGATGAGCGGACTTTTTGAACATAATGACGGAAGTTCCGTTCACGGTACCATACTTCCAGGTGTCATCCGCGGGAATCCGCATCTGCTCGAAGAGGGAATCATTGCCGGAATGACTGCTCAGCGCCGGAATCAGACTCCGGGCCAGATTAAACATGGTTTCGAAATTCATGTTGGTGGCCGCGTAGCTGGTGGCGATGTCGATCAGATCCATGAGGGTATTGATGTCCAGATTGCTCATCACCATCTGCAGCAGCAGATCCAGCAGATGACGCTGACGATCCGTGCGGTTGAAATCATTCTCCCCGCTGAGAGAACGGATCCGGGCGTACATGACCGCCTGCACGCCGTCCAGATGCTGTGTTCCGGCGGCCTGCTGCAGGGACGTCCTTTCTCCTTTGGCCTTGTTGTCATAGGCCGGGGGATGCTCTTTCAGGTACTTGTTGATGTACCAGGCCTCGCCTTTCGTCAGTTCGATGTCAATGCCGCCCAGGGCGTCAATGATGGAAGCCAGCCCGTTGAAGTTAATGGCGACATAGTTCTGCAGGTTCATTTCGAAATTTTTGTTGATGGTGCGCATGGCCAGGGAAGCGCCGCTGCGGATCTTGTCCTTCAGCTCGCCCTTTTTGACCTTGTTGCAGCCATACTGGAAGGCGTTGTTGATTTTGGTCTTGTTCTTATAGCCGGGAATGGATACATAGGTGTCCCGCAGGATGGAGGTCATCTTGATGGAACCGGTATCCCGGTTGACGGAAACGATGATCTGCGTGTCCCCGCGGCCGATGATTTCCTCCGGGTTCTTGCTGCGGGTGTCCACACCGATCAGCAGAATGTTGATCACGTTGTCCGGAAGGTTGGGGTTCAGATCCAGAGAATCGGGGTCGATATCTTCCTCTTCCTCCGGCTGTTCCTCCAGAAGCTCATCCAGCTTCTGCTGCTCTTCCTCCGTCAGAACAAAGGTTTCGCCGGTTTCATCATCCACGAAGGTATTGTCATCATCCAGCAGCACCTCCTCCACCACGTCCTCCGTGGTCAGGTCGGCTTCCCCGTCCTCCGCAAGGACGCCCAGGGGCAGCAGACAAAGGATCAGAAACAGGGCCAGGTATCTTTTCATCAGGGGAACCTCCTTCGGTCAATAAAAACAGGGAATGCTTCATACGGTGGGATGATTCAGCTCGTCCAGGGTCATGTCAAAGGCTGGCAGGAAATCCCGCAGGAAATCCTGCACCTCCGGGTAGGCGATGTTGTCCAGCGTGTGACGGATGTTTTCGGCGGCGAAATCGAATTCCCGGTTGCCCGCCCGCTGCTCTTCCAGGCACTTGACATAGGCGGAAATCTTGTCCGCGGCCTTCACGATGTCCCGCTCATATCCGGGGGCCTGCTTCAGGTAGGGAGCAAAAGTATCCCGCATCCCCTCCGGCAGGAGGGAAAGCAGGCGATCCGCAGACAGGGACTCAAGATGCTTGTAGGCGCCGCGAAGAGACTCCGAGTGGTATTTTACGGGGGTGGGAAGGTCGCCGGTCATGACCTCGGTGGCGTCGTGGTAGACGGCCATGGCCAGCACATGCTCCGGGTCGACGGCGCGGTCATAGCGATCCCTTCCGAGCACGGCGATGCCGTGGGCAATCATGGCCACCTGCAGGGAATGTTCCGCGTCGTTTTCCGGCTGGGTATTCCGCATCAGCGACCAGCGGGTGATCAGCTTCAGCCGGGCCAGATGGGCAAAAAAGGCGTAGTTCATCATTCACGATCCTTCAGAAATCAGGAAATGATTCCTCCGTACATAAACAACCGGGAACCGTACACCCGGCATGCCACGCACGAAACAAGAATATATTATATGCGAATTCGGGTCAGGTTTCAAGATCGATCTTGCGAAGGCAGAAAAAGAAGGGTATAATTATAAGATAAGCAAAAGGAGGAAGTGTGAAAAAATGCGGCTGAATATTGCGATTGACGGCCCGGTTGGGGCGGGTAAGTCCTCCATCGCGGACGCGGTAGCGAAAAAGCTGGGCATTCTGCATCTGGACACAGGCGCCATGTATCGGGCACTGGGGCTGAAGGCGCTGCGGACGGAGACGGATGTCCGGGATGAGCGTGCGGTCACGGCCCTGTGCGCGGAACTGCAGCTGGATGTGAGATACGGTGAAGCGGGACAGGTCACCATGCTGGACGGCGAGGACGTCAGCGGGCTGATCCGGACGCCGGAGGTCAGCATGGCCGCCAGCACGGTCAGCAGGTACGCGGAGGTGCGCCGGATGATGGTGCGCCGGCAGCAGGAGCTGGCTGCAAAACAGGATATGCTGCTGGATGGAAGGGATATCTGCACTACCGTGCTGCCGGACGCGCCAGTGAAAATTTACCTGACCGCCTCCAGCGAGGAACGGGCCCGGCGCCGCTGGCTGGAAATGCGGGAAAAGGGGGAACCGGACACCTTTGAGGAGGTTCTGGCCCAGGTGATCGCCCGGGACGAGCAGGATATGAACCGCCCCGTGGAGCCGCTGCGGCAGGCGGAGGACGCGGTGCTGGTGGATTCGACGGAAATGAGCTTTGACCAGGTGGTGGACACCATTTTGAGACTGGTGGAGGAAAAGACCCATGGCGCTTGAGGCTGTGACGGAAAAAAACAGCCGGGTTTATGAGATCGGGCGGGTTTTCGCGGCGGTGCTCTTTCATGTTTTCATGCCGGTCAGATACCACGGCGTGGAAAAACTGAAGAACAGGGAAACGCCTTTTGTGCTGATTTCCAATCACCGACACGCGCTGGATCCGCTGATTCTGGCCTACCCGGTGAAGAGTCAGTGCGTTTTTCTGGGAAAGAAGGAACTGGGGAAGAACCGCTTTGTCCGGCGCGTCCTGACGATGGCGCACTGCATCCTGGTGGATCGGCACAATACAGACTTGGAGGCCATGCGGGCCTGCATGAAGGCGCTGCGGATGAAGAAAGCGCTGGTGATCTTTCCGGAGGGTACCCGGCATCATGAGGGTCAGATGGAGCAGATCGAGAACGGCACCAGCCTGATCGTCCTGCGGGGAAAAGCTCCGCTGATCCCCATCTATCTGGATGCCCCGCTGAAGCTTTTCCGCCGGGTGAACGCGTATGTGGGGGATCCGATCCCCTATGAGGACCTGCTGGCGGAAGGCGTGAATGTGGACACCTGCGAGCGGCTGAATGAACGGATGCGGGAAACCTTCCGGCGGATGATCGCGGAGGTGGAAGGCTGATGTTCCGGTCCGGATACCGGGAACGCGGCGAAATCCCTGGGAAACAAAAAAAATTTTTTCAAAAATCCGAAAATGAAAGAAGGATTTTTCGGAAACGGGTAGAAAATAATAAAATTGAAGCTTTTTGCGAAAGGATGACGAGATGACCGTTGAGATCGCTGCGCATGCCGGATTCTGTATGGGAGTCCGCCGGGCAGTGGAAGCCGCGGAAAAGGCGGTGGAGGACGGCATCCCATCCTGCACCCTAGGGGAGCTGATTCATAATCCTTCCGTGGTGCAAAGCCTCGCTTCGCGGGGCCTGGCCCCGGTCGCGTCCCCGGAGGACGCCGTGGGGAAGCGGGTGCTGATCCGGAGCCATGGGGTTTCGCCCGAGGTGCTGGACCGGCTGCATCAGCTGGGCTGCGAGGTGATGGATCTTACCTGCCCCTTTGTGGACCGGCTGCATCGGATCGTGGCGGAAGGATCCGCGGATGGAACGCCTGTGATTCTGGTGGGCGAGAAGGAACATCCTGAGGTCCGGGGGACGGCCGGCTGGGCGCGGGGCGCAGTGTACGTGGTCGCGACCCCTGAGGAAGCAGAGAAGCTGCCCGCCTTTGACAGCGCCCTGGCGGTGGCGCAGACCACATTCCCCCCCGAGCGGTGGGAAGCGGTGCTGCGGGTGCTGCAGGGAAAGGTAAACACGCTGGCCAGCCACTGCACGATCTGCAGCGCGACGGAGGTCCGCCAGCGGGAGGCGGTGGAGCTGGCTTCACGGGCGCGGAAGATGATCGTCATCGGCGGCCGGAAAAGCGCCAACACGAAAAAGCTTTACGACCTGTGCCGGGCCCGGTGTCCGGACACCATTCTGGTAGAGCGCGCGGCGGAGATTCCGCCAGCCTTTGCAAATAAAGATCCCGGGATGATTGGGATCACCGCGGGAGCATCGACCCCAGCGGAGTCACTTAAGGAGGTTGTCACACGAATGAGCGAACTGGAAAACAAGGACCTGACCCCTACCCCTGAAGAGGAGACCAACAACGAGGACTTCATGCAGCAAGTCGAGGCCACGATGGTCAGGATCCGTCCTGGACAAACGGTCACCGGCAAGGTGGTGCAGATCACCGACGACGAGGTGAGCGTGAACATCGGCTACAAGGCTGATGGCCTGATCAAGAAGGAAGATCTGGTGGAACAGGACGTTAAGCTGGGAGACGAGATTGAAGTCGAAGTCGTCAAGGTGAATGACGGCGAAGGCAATGTGCTGCTGAGCCAGCGCAATATCGTCAATCGCAAGGCGTGGGACGCCCTGATGGCCAAGTATGAAGCGGGCGAGTATGTGGATGGCGTCGGCAAGGAAGCCGTCAAGGGCGGCCTGATTGCCAACGTGGACGGCATCCGTGCCTTTGTGCCCGCCAGCCAGCTGAGCCAGCGCTATGTCGAAAAGATCAGCGACTTCGTTGGCAAGGACATGAAGCTGAAGATCATCGAAGTCGACGAGCAGAAGAAGCGCATTGTCGCCAGCCGCAAGGCCGTGGTGGTGGAAGAAGCCGCCGCGAAGAAAAAGGAAGTCTGGGACAAGCTGGAAGAGGGCATGGTCATTCATGGCATCGTCCGCCGGCTGACCGATTTCGGCGCTTTCGTGGATCTGGGCGGTGTGGATGGCCTGATTCACATCACCGACCTGAGCTGGGGCCGGGTGAAGCATCCCAGCGAGACCGTGAAGCCCAACCAGGAAGTGGACGTGAAGATCCTGAGCCTGGACCGCGACCGCGACCGGATTCAGCTGGGATACAAGCAGCTGCAGCCCAAGCCCTGGGATAATGCCGCCGAGAAGTATCCCGAGGGCTCCATCGTGCAGGGCAAGGTGGTCCGGATCACCGACTTCGGCGCTTTTGTGGAGCTGGAGCCCGGCCTGGACGGCCTGGTACATATCAGCCAGTGCGCCCGCACCCGGATCGCCAAGGTGGAAGACGCGGTGCAGGTTGGCCAGATCGTGAACGTGAAGGTTCTGAGCGTGGATTCCGAGAAGAAACGCATCAGCCTCAGTATCCGCCAGGCCCTGGAGGATGAGGAAGCGCTGAACGCCGAAGCCAGCGTGGAGCCGGAAGCGGAGTACGAAGTGGTCGCGACGGATGACACCGTTGCGGAAGAGCTGGCCGAAGCGGTGGAAGAGACCGTGGAAGCCGCCGCGGAAGAAGCGGTGGAAGCCGAGGAAGAAGCTGCCGAAGCCGTGGAAGAAGCCGCTCCCGAAGCGTAAGAGGATTCATGCGCCCCTGCCCGAACGGGCAGGGGTTTTCTGTTTTTGGCGCGGAAGCGTGCCGGATTCCGGGAAAAAGGAAGACCGGAAACAGTTCTGTACCATCCTGTTTCCGCCAGGAGCCCGCGCCTTCCCTGAAACTTGTCAGGGCCTTCAAGGAGGAGTATAATAAAAGGAAATGATTGCTGGAGGGAAGCATGAGAAAACGCTGCTTTTTGATCGGGTTGCTTCTGGGCCTGACGCTGCTGTCGGCGGGGGCCGTGGCGGAAGCGCGCGTCACGGCCGCGCCGGCGGAAGCGCGCGTGGGCGAGACGGTCGAGATTCAGGTGCTTCCCGGAGAGGCGGAGTCCGAAGGCGCGAAGGTGATTTACGCCCTGAGTGTGGATGGAAAGAACGTGTTCCAGGGGGAGGAAGATGACCATTTTACCGCGGCCTTCAGTCCCAGACAGGAAGGCACTTACGAGCTGCAGGCGGCGGTGGTTTTCGCCGATGGGACACAGGAGACTGCCAGCGTGCAGATTCCGGTCTCCGGCAGAAAGGAAGATGTCCAGGGGCCGGAGATGATCTACAGCCAGAAGGACGGTTCCTGGAAGGACAAGGTCTACGCCAAATCTGATCTGGATAACGCGGGCTGCGCCATCTTCACGCTGAGCCACGCGCTGCAGCGAATGGGATGGACGGGGGAGGATATCCGTCCGGAAACCCTGGCGGTGACCTATCGGAAGTGCTATACGAAGAACGGTACAGCCAACGCCCGCCTCATTTATCAGGCCGGGCAGGTGTACGGATACGGGACGGGAAACAACCTGCAGAAGAATAAGGTGGAGCTGCGGGAAGGCCTTCGGAACGGGGATCTGTATTCCTTTGGCATCGTGATCGGCCATATTGCCCTCATGGCCGGGATCGACGAGGCGGGGCAGAAGGTGCTGGTGGTGGACAGCGCGCCCAGCGCCACCTTTGAGCGGATTAAGAAAGGAAAAATCTACTACCTGGCGGACGACGCGTATGTGGAAGCAAAGACACCGGGAGAAATCCCCGGGGCAGAATACTTCTTTGAGACCGGATACTACGGTGGACTCAGCTACTACATGGATCTGGAATACTGCGCGCGGCGGGGCGGACGGCTGATTCGTCCCCGCTGGCTCAGCTACAGCGGGGCGGATGGGAAGATCGGCGCCGCGCTGGAGGAGATCGGGATCGGCGAAAGCCGGATCACGGTCAACGGGAAGGAAATGACAGTACCCACCCGGACCCTGACCTGGGGGGAGACGCAAAGCGGCAGCCTCGCTGTGGTGACGGAAAAGAAAAACATCCGGCTCAACAGCGCAGAGGGAAAACGGATCGGCGCGATTGCTCCGGGGCAGATCCTTCCCGTGATCCGGGAGGAGGAGGATCGGCTGATGGTCATCTACAAGGATGACCGCGGATATGTACAAAAAGACGAAGTGGAGCGGGTGGAGCCACTGGCGGGAGAGATCCTGAAAGGAAAGATCAGCGTCAACGGCAGCACCAGCGGGCGGGCCACCGTCAAGGTCCGCTTCGGGCCCAGCGAAAAACAGAAGATCATTGAGAACTGGAAGACCGGCACGGAGGTTACCCTGCTGGGGAAGGAAGACGCCTTCTGGCAGGTGGAAGCGAAAGGGAAAAGAGGATGGATCCACGAGGATTACATCACCACGAACGGGGAGGCAAAGACAGATGGGACGGAAGTCAATCAGGGAGAATAAAAGCATCTACCAGATTACGAGGGAGGAACTGGGCCTGACCCGGGAGAAGGCGGGGGAACTGATTCCCGGCTTCTCCCCGGAGCGAATTGAGAAAATCGAAAACGAACGGGTTCAGATCCGGCCGGAGGATGTGAAGCTGATGGCTGAATACTACAAGGCACCCGGGCTGTGCAATTACTATTGCAGCATGGAGTGTCCCATCGGAAAGGGCCGGACGCCCCGGGTGGAGAGCCGGGAGCTGGTGCAGATTGCGGTGGAAACCCTGAACGGGCTGAACCGGCTGAACCGTTTCAAGGACAGGCTGCTGGAAATCGCGGAGGACGGGACGATCTCTCCGGACGAGTACGATGACTTTGCCCAGATCAAGAATACGCTTGAGAAACTTCAGGTTTCCGTATCCACCATGCAGCTGTGGCTGGAAGAGAAGATGGCCGAGGGCGAAATCGAGGAGGAGGCCTTCCAATGAAAAAAGTGCTGAGCGTGCTGACCCTGGGGATGATCCTGTGCCTGATGCTTGGAACCTGCCCGGCCCTGGCGGATTTTCGCGTTACGGAAGCCCGGGAAGCTGTGCTGCCGGATGGGGTCCACCGGCTTACGCTGCCGGCGGGCATGATTGTCAGCAGCCCGAAGCCGGAGGAAACGGATCTGAAGGGCGTTTTTCGGCGGGAGCCTGATCTGGAGATGCTGGTTTTTGCCTGGGACGCGCAGGGCAGCACCGTGGAGGGGCTGGCGGAAGCGCTGACCGAAAACGGGCGGGAAGCCCAGGTGCGGGAAATTGCGGGAGAGCGGTTTCTGGTGTACCAGGATGCGGATCCGGCGGACGGAGCGCCGTGCGTAGGATACAGCTATCTGTTTGACGGATGGCTGATCGAAATCGACTTCTTCTACGGCAGTCAGGATGCCGCCAACCTGACCCGGGATATCATGGAAACCTTTCATTAAGAAAACAGGGCAGCCCTCAGCGGAAAGCAAGGACGAAAACAGGGAGCGAATGAAACAGAAATGAGCTTCACGCATTTACATCTGCACACGGAGTACAGCCTGCTGGACGGTGCGTGCCGGATCAGCAAACTGGTGGAGAAGCTGCAAAGCCTGGGGATGACCAGCTGCGCGGTAACGGATCACGGCGCAATGTATGGGGCGATTGATTTTTATACCGCCATGACGGACGCGGGAATCAAGCCCATCATCGGCATGGAGGCCTATGTGTGCCGGGATCGGATGGACCGGAGCCCTGCCGGTCGGGAAAACAGCCACCTGATCCTGCTGTGCGAGAACAATACGGGATATCAGAACCTGATGAAGCTCAGCAGCGAAGCTTTTCTGACGGGTTACTACTATAAGCCCCGGATGGACTATGATCTGATCCGGGAACATCATGAGGGACTGATCTGCTGCAGCGCGTGCCTGAGCGGGGATCTGCCCAAAATGCTGCTGAACGGGCAGGAGGAGAGCGCCCGTGCCTATGTGCGGGAAATGCAGGAAATCTTCGGAGAAGACAACTTTTTTATTGAGATTATGGATCACGGACTGCGGGATGAGAAGACCGTGATGCCGCGGCTGATCGCGCTGGCCCGGGAGATGAATGTGCCGCTGGTGGCGACCAACGACTGTCACTACCTGGAGAAAAAGGACGCGGAAGCCCAGGAAGTGCTGATGTGCATCCAGACCGGGAAAAACCTGGCGGATGATCAGCGGATGCGCATGGAAACCCGGGAGCTGTACGTCAAAAGTGAAGAGGAAATGAGAGCGCTGTTCCGGGCGGTGCCGGACGCGATTGAAAACACGGTGAAGATCGCGGAACGCTGCAATGTTTCCTTTGAATTCGGAAAAACCCGGCTGCCCAGATATCCCGTACCGGAAGGGGAAACCGCGGAAAGCATGCTTCGCCGCCTTTGCGGGGAAGGTATGGCCCGGCTGTATCCCGGGGCGAAAGAAGGAGATGAACCCTGGCAGCGGCTGGAATACGAGCTGGGAACCATCATCCAGATGGGATTCGTGGATTACTTCCTTATCGTCTGGGATTTTATCCATTACGCCAAGGAACACGGCATCATGGTTGGGCCGGGGCGTGGCAGCGGCGCGGGATCTATTGTGGCCTACAGCCTGGGCATTACCATGCTGGATCCGCTGAAGTATCAGCTGTTGTTCGAGCGCTTCCTGAATCCGGAGCGGGTGACGATGCCGGATATTGACGTGGACTTCTGCTACGAAAGGCGGCAGGAGGTCATCGACTACGTGGCGCGGAAATACGGCGCGGATCACGTCAGCCAGATCATCACCTTCGGCACGATGGCCGCCAAGGGTGTTGTGCGCGACGTGGGCCGGGTGCTGGGCATGACGTACCAGGAGACGGACGCGGTGGCCAAGGCCATCCCCTTCGATCTGGGCATGACGCTGGAGAAGGCGCTGCGCCTCAGCCCCATGCTGCGGGAGATGGTGGAGGGGCAGGAAAAGGTTCGTCAGCTGATAGACATGGCGATGACGCTGGAGGGCATGCCCCGGCACGCCAGCACCCACGCGGCGGGCGTTCTGATCACCGGAAAGCCGGTGGTGGATTATGTGCCGCTGCAGCGAAACGACGAGGTCATCACCACCCAGTATCCCATGGGAACGATAGAGCGGCTGGGGCTGCTGAAAATGGACTTCCTGGGACTGCGCACCCTGACGGTGATCCGGGATACCCTGGAGATGATGCGGGAGATTGGGGTCGATATGAAGGCGGAAGAAATTCCGCTGGATGACCCGGAAGTCTACGCCATGATCTGCCAGGGGGATACGGAGGGCGTGTTCCAGCTGGAAGGAAACGGCATGACGGCTTTCCTGACCAATATGAAGCCCAGCTGCTTCGAGGATATCATCGCCGCGATCTCCCTGTACCGGCCAGGCCCCATGGAATCCATCCCGCGCTATATCGCGGGAAAGCAGGATCCTGGGAGCGTCAGGTACAAGACAGAGAAGCTGCGGCCGATCCTGGACGTAACTTACGGATGCATGGTGTACCAGGAGCAGGTCATGCAGATTGTGCGGGATCTGGCGGGATACAGCTATGGGCGGAGCGACCTGGTCCGCAGAGCCATGGCCAAGAAAAAGCACAAGGTCATGGATGAGGAGCGGGAAATCTTTGTCCACGGCCTGATGGACGAGAACGGGGAGATCAAAGTCCCCGGCTGCGTGCGCAACGGCGTGGATGAACAGACCGCCAACCAGATTTATGATGAAATGATCTCCTTCGCGAGCTACGCCTTCAACAAAAGCCATGCCGCGGCGTACAGCGTGGTGGCCATGCAGACCGGGTGGCTGAAACGGTACTATCCGGTGCAGTTCATGGCGGCGATGCTGAACAGCGTCTATGGCAACGCGGGCAAGATCGCGGGATACATCCAGTACTGCCGGGGCCGGGGGATCAGCGTCCTGCCGCCGGACATCAACCGCAGCGGGTGGAAATTCACGGTCAGAACGGACGCGGCCGGAAAAGGGAGCATTCTTTTCGGCCTCGGCGCGGTAAAAGCCGTGGGCGAGAACGCGGTGCGGGCTATTGTCCGGGAGCGGGAACATGAGCCTTATCGGGATCTGTTCGACTTCTGCCGGCGGATTGATACCAACGAGTGCAACAAGCGGGTAGTGGAAAGCCTGATCCGGGCCGGGGCCTTCGACGGGATGGGAGCGAACCGGCCCCAGATGCTGCAGGTCTATGAAGGCGCGCTGGAAGCGAACCAGCAGGACCGGAAAAAGAACGTCGCCGGGCAGATGAGCCTTTTTGACATGGCGGGGGCGGATGAAATCCTGCGGGAAAACGGAAACACCTTTCCGATGGTGGACGACTGCCCCATGAAGGTCAAGCTGCAGATGGAAAAAGAAGCCACCGGCGTTTATATGAGCGGGCATCCGCTGGATGAATGGCGGGATGCTCTGCAGCACACCAGTTTCCAGACAAGCGAGCTGGCGGAGATTGAGGACGCGCCGGATCATGGCATGAGCCAGGACGGACGGCAGGTGGAGATCGGCGGTATTCTGACCGCGATCAAGGGAAAGGCCACAAAAAAAGGGGATTACATGGCCTTCGTCACCATCGAGGATATGACAGGACAGATGGAATGCCTGGTTTTTCCGAGGGTTTTTGAACGATACCAGGCGCTGCTGCAGGAGGACGCGGTGGTGGTCATGGAAGGACGGCTGAGCGTCCGGGAGGAGGAAGCGCCAAAACTGCTGGCGGAGCGGATTACGGCCATCGCGGAATGGGCCAGGAAGAAGGAAAACGGGACGCGGGAAACCGCGACCGCGCCGGCCAGGGCGGAAATGCCGCCGGGAAAGACCGACGCGGAGACCGCGGCGGGCGCGAAAAAGAAGCTGTTCCTGAGGATGAACCGGACGGAGATGACACGGGCCTGCGCACTGCTGGGACTGTATCCGGGGGATGTGCCGGTGTATCTGCATTTTCCGGAGGAAAAGACCACCCTGCTCGCACCCCGGGCCAGCTGGTGTGACGCCGGCGAAGCCTGCCTGAAAAGGCTGCGGGACGAGATGGGACCGGAGAACGTGGTACTCAAGGGCGGCTGATCCGCGAGACGCGGGACAAGGAGGAAGAAACATGATCTCCCTGGAGCGGGTGACAAAACGATACGGACAGCATGTGGCGCTGCGGGATGTGAGCTTCACCGTGGAGAAGGGCCAGATCGCCGGCCTGCTGGGAAGGAACGGCGCGGGAAAAACCACGGCGCTGAACCTGATGACCGGCTACTTCCCTCCGGACGAAGGACGGGTCCTCGTGGATGGCATGGATATGCTGACAGAGGGACAGGCGTGCAAGCGGCGCATCGGATACCTGCCGGAAAAGCCGCCGCTGTACGATGAAATGACGGTGAAGGATTATCTGCGGTTTGTGAGCGAGCTGCGGGAAGTGGTTCCGAAGGGCATACCGGATCACGTGGCGGAAATCCTGAAGGTCTGCGACCTGGAGAAACAGGGTGAGCGGGTCATCGGGAATCTGAGCAAAGGCACCCGGCAGCGGGTGGGCATCGCTCAGGCTCTGTGCGGAAACCCGGAGGTGCTGATCCTGGATGAGCCGACGGCAGGGCTGGATCCTCTCCAGGTGGTGGAAACACGAAAGCTGATCCGCCTGCTGGGGGAGGAACACACCATTCTGTTTTCCAGCCACATCCTTTCAGAGGTGCAGCAGCTGTGTGACGTGGCCTTCATCCTGCATGAGGGAAGGCTGATCCGGCGGGTGCCGCTGCGGGAAACGGAAGGAACGGATCTGGTGCGGATCCGCCTCAGCGCGGCCGGCACGGCCCGGGAGCTGCAGCCCGCAATCCGCAGCATCGGCTGTGTCCAGCATGTGGAAACACTGCCGACGGAGGAGGAAGGCGTGGCGGAGATGCGGATTACCGGCACAAAAGCCGACGCGCGCGGACGCATGACGGATCAACTGTTCTCCCTCTGTGCCGCGCTGGGAACGCCGATCCGGCGGATGGAAACGGAAAAGGATGATCTGGAAACAGCCTTCCTGCAGGCCATAACGGAATAATAGAAAGATCCCGGAGACGATCTCCGGGACTTTATTTATGAGATGGATTTACCCGCTGAAGCGGACCGGATGATAACATGCCGGGCCTTCCGCCTTTCTGATTTTGATCGAGACAGAAAAAAAGCCCGCGGTTTCTGCCGCGGGTCAGGGATGCTGCAATCAGGGAAGGATGGAAAGGGTCTGAGCCGGATCCTCCCGGACGCGGATCATGACAGGAATGACATCCAGCGGAGCGGGAACAGTGATCCACCGGCCGCCGTCGAAGGTTTCTCCCGTAAAGGCGTTCTTCCAGCCAGCGCCGGCCGGCAGATACAGCCGGCGCTGGCGGGCGCCCGCCTCCATCACGGGGCTGACCAGCAGCTCGGGGCCGAACATATAGCTGTCCTCCACATTCCAGGCCTCCGAATCCTCGGGGAAATCATAGAACAGGGGCCGCATGACCGGCGCGCCGGAGGTGTGGGCGTCCGCCATGAGCTGACGGACATAGGGACGGATCTTCTCCCGGATGAACAGGTACTTTGTCAGGATGGGTGTATTTTCCTCGCCGAAGCTCCATACCTCATTGTCCTGACCGGAGGTCAGCTGGCGGACACCGTTGCGGTATTCCTGCTCCCGCTCATACCAGGGGCTCCGCTCGCCGTGCATGCGGAAGACAGGGCAGAAGCAGCACCAGGCAAACCAGCGGACCAGCAGTTCCCGGAAGGCCGGGTCGCTGCCGTCTCCCCCCATGAATCCGCCGATGTCTGCCGTCCACCAGGGAATTCCCGCCATGGACATGGACAGGCCCGCCTGCAGCTGTTCCCGCATGGTCCGGAAGGAGGAGTAGACATCCCCGGACCAGACCAGGGCGGCATATTTCTGGCTGCCGACCCAGGCACAGCGGGTCAGGGACAGAATCTCCTTTTCACCCTCCGCCTTCAGCCCGTCGTAGAAGCCTTTGACATAGTACAGGGGATAGAGATTGGAGGTCTGCAGGGCCGGGCCGATCCAGTAGCGGTAATTGTCAAATTCGTAGCTGTTATATTCCGGCTCCGCCTCATCCAGCCAGAAACAGCGGATGCCCTTGCGGTAATAGTTTTCCCGGCACTTTTCCCAGACAAAGCGGCGGGCGCCGGGATGGGTGGCGTCAAAGATGGTGACATCGCCCATCCAGGTGGAGATTTCACTGCCCCGGTCCGTCCGGATCAGGTAGCCCCGATCCGCCATCTCCCCGTAGTTTTCGCTGCGCTCATCCACGGTGGGCCAGACGGAAACCACGGTTTCCACGCCCATCTGCTTCAGCTCGCGCACCATCGCGTCCGGATCCGGCCAGTCCAGGGGCTCGAATTTGAAATCTCCCTGGCGTGTCCAGTGGAAAAAATCCACCACGATGGCATCCAGGGGCAACCCCAAGGCCTTATGTTTCCGGGCCACGGAAAGGAGCTCCTCCTGGGTGCGGTACCGGAGCTTGCACTGCCAGTAGCCCAGGCCAAATTCCGGCATCATGGGCGCGCGGCCAACCGCCGCCGTGTAATTGTACTCGATCTCCGCCGGGGTGTCGCCGCAGGTGATGAAATAATCCATTTTTTTGGTGGAGCGGGCCGTCCATTCCGTCCGGTTGGCCCCGAAGGTGCAGGTGCCGATGGCGGGGTTGTTCCACAGGAAGCCGTAGCCCCGGCTGGAGAGGAAGAAGGGGACGCTGGCCTGGGAATTCCGGTGGCAGAGCTCCAGGATCGCGCCTTTTTTATTCAGCTGCGGATCCTGATACTGGCCCATGCCAAAGATTTTTTCCCCCTCAAAGGCTTCAAAGCGGGCGGTCAGAGCGTAATCCGAGGTTCCCGGCACCGGCTTCAGCTCCCGGGCGGGAATCCGCAGCGATGTGGAATACCGGTTGATCCGGTTCCGGTTGCGCCAGTATTCCTCCGTCAGGAGATCGCCCTTCTGGTTGTAGAAGCTGAGCCAGCCTTCCGGATTGACCCTGACGCTCAGCCTGCCGTTGGTCAGAGTGTATTCTTTTTCAACCCGATGATAATGGGCGTATTCCGGCCCCCGATACCAGGGGTCCGTGGTGTCCACCTCCCGGACGGTAATTACCGGTTCTGTTTCCGCCACCGGTTCTGTCAGCGCCCAGTCATGGGCATCCATTTCCGCGTCGCAGGTCATCCGGACGCGGAGACTGTCCTTTCCCCAGGGATCGATCCAGACCTGGTTCATCCCGCTCAGGATGATCAGACGGTTTCCCTGCTGTTCCACACGCATGGCTCTTCCTCCCTTATGCAGATTCGCGTACGAACATTTATTTGCATGAGTATATCATTTTCCGCTTGCCTTGGCAATGCGGCATGAATGGCCGGGATGACCGCTGACGTTTTTCAAGAGCGTGTGGAAGCGCTGGCGAGGATGCAGGGGAGGACTGTCTTCAGCCTCCGGGCCAGACAATGGGCGGAAAATGCGAAAAAGACAGAACAAAAGGAATACAATCAGGCAAAGATATAATGTATTATAACGTATTGACAGCGCAACCGAAATAATGATAAGATCAGGAGGAACCATGCAGTCGGACAAAAAGACCCGATGGCAGCTGTGTTTGAAAGGAGGAAAAGACGCATGTGCGGAATTGTCGGATATACAGGTCATGTGCAGGCGGCGCCGATTCTGCTGGACGGGCTGGCCAGGCTGGAATACAGGGGATATGATTCCGCCGGGCTGGCCGTGCGGAACGGGAACGCGCCGGCGGAAGTGGTCAAAGCCCTGGGCAAGCTCTATCATCTTGCAGACAAGACGGATCAGGGCCGGTCCCTGCCCGGAACCTGCGGCATCGGCCATACCCGCTGGGCCACCCATGGGGATCCCAGCATGCTCAACGCGCATCCCCATGTGAGCGGGAATTATACCGTTTCCGGCCAGGGGCCGATCATCAGCGATGTGGTTGGCGTACACAACGGCATCATCGAAAACTTCACCGAGCTGAAGGAAAAGCTGACCCGGCACGGTTATCTGTTTTACAGCGAAACAGATACGGAGGTCGTGGTCAAGCTGGTGGATTATTATTACAAGAAGTATAAGATCGGTCCGGTGGACGCCATCACCCGGACCATGGTGCGGGTTCGGGGCAGCTACGCGCTGGCCCTGATGTTCAAGGATTACCCGGACGAGATTTTTGTGGCCCGGAAGGATTCCCCGCTGGTGATCGGCGTTTCCGGAGAAGCCTCCTACCTGGCCTCGGATGTGCCGGCGATTCTGAAATATACGCGGAATGTCTATTATATTGACAACCTGCAGGTGGGCAGAATCAGTCCCGGGGACGTGAAGTTCTATGACCTGAACGGAGACGAGGTGCAGCTGCCCCAGACGGAGATTACCTGGGACACGGCCGCGGCGGAGAAGGATGGCTATGAGCACTTCATGCTCAAGGAGATCCATGAGCAGCCCAAGGCCGTCCGGGACACCCTGAACAGCCTGGTCAGGGAGGGAAAGATCTCCCTGGCGGAAACCGGCCTGACGGATGAAATGCTTCAGCGTGTCAGCCGGATCGACATTGTGGCCTGCGGTTCCGCCTGGCATGTGGGGATGGCGGCGCAGTATGTGATCGAGGACCTGGCGAAGGTGCCGGTACGGGTGGAGCTGGCCAGCGAGTACCGGTACCGCAGCGTCCCATCAGAGCCGGATACCCTGGTGATCGTGATCTCCCAGAGCGGGGAAACGGCGGACAGCCTGGCGGCGCTGCGGGTGGCAAAGGAACGGGGCGCGGTGACGCTGGCGGTGGTGAATGTGATCGGTTCCACCATCGCCCGGGAGGCGGATCATACGCTCTATACCCTGGCCGGGCCGGAAATTGCGGTGGCCACCACCAAGGCCTACAGCGCCCAGCTGATGGCCATGGATATTCTGGCGGTGCAGCTGGCGGCCGTGCGCGGCGCCATCACGGAGGAACAGTCCGCGGGGTATCTGGAAGCGCTTTCCGCCATTCCGGATCAGATCGGCCGGATCCTGGAGGAAAAGGAGCGGCTGCAGTGGTTCTCGTCCAAAATAGCCAACACGCATGACATCTTCTTTATCGGCCGGGGGCTGGATTACGCCATCAGCCTGGAAGGCAGCCTGAAGATGAAGGAGATCAGCTATATTCATTCAGAGGCGTACGCGGCGGGCGAGCTGAAGCACGGCACCATCAGCCTGATCGAGCAGAATACGCTGGTCATCGGCGTGCTGACCCAGGGAAAGCTGTTCGAGAAGACGCTGAGCAACATGCTGGAGTGCAAAAGCCGGGGCGCTTACCTGATGGGACTGACCACAAACGGGAATTTCTCCGTGGAGGATTCGGTGAATTTCACCGTATACGTCCCTAAAACGGATGAACATTTCATCGCTTCCCTGGCGGTTGTACCGCTGCAGCTGCTTGGATATTACACCAGCGTCAACCGGGGCCTGGACGTGGATAAACCCAGAAATCTGGCCAAGAGTGTAACCGTGGAATAAGAAAACCGGATCCGAAAAGAAACCCCTTCCCGCGAAAAAACGGGAAGGGGTTTTGCGCAAAGAAAAGAACCTTACAGGTCGGCCTGGGGCAGATCCGGACAGGCGTCCAGACTGTCACCGGGAGCGACGACGCAGACCGCGCCGTGCTCAGCGAAAGCGTCCAGCACGGGCAGAAGGGCCAGAAGATCCTCCGGCGTGGCATGCAGGATGGATTTCCGGATGGCTTCCGCTTCCTCACGGGTGTATCCGCTGAAATAACGGCCATCCGCCAGGGCGCCCTTCTCCCGGGGGCTGAGGAGGGGATTCAGGTCGTTGAGGGTGGAGATGATGAACTTATCCAGGGACTCACCGCCGGAGAGAAATTCCCGAAGAAAGGCGGAAGCGTCCTGATCCGCCTGGAGGGTTCTGGCGGGAGTGGGATCCCGGTAGGAATAGGAGTACAGATTGCCGTAGCGGTCCGCCTGGAAGCCGCAGCCGTAGGCGCCGCCCTGGACCCGGATGCGAACCCAGAGATAGGAATAGGTCAGGATGTTGGCCGCGAGGAACAGCGGGCCGCGGAAGGATTCATCCATCTCGCTGAGCCGCCAGCCGCGGACGGCAAAGCCTACCTGCGCGGGAATGCGGTATCCCTGGCGCAGGGCGGAATCCGCGGCGAAACGGGCGGAGAACGGGCATTCCTTTCCTTCCGGCAGGGCGGAGAGGAAGGGCTCCCAGTCCAGACCGGAACCCGCGGCTTCAGAGGAAGGCGCATCCATGGTCACACTCAGGGTCAGGCGGCGGCGAACAGTGGCAAGCGAGCGGAGTTTTTCCGCGGTGGCCAGGAGCCCCGGCAGCTTTTCCGCCGGGGACAGGGCAAAGGCATGCAGGTACCGCACGCCCTGATCCCCTTCCAGCGCGTTCCGCAGAGCCTGATCTGCGGAGTAATGGCTGAGCACGCTGCGAATACCGATGACATGCCCCGCGTTGACGATGCGCTGACGGGACATGAGCTCCAGCTGGAGGACAATTTCCTGAATTTTCTCCGTGGAGGAGAAGTCCGTATGCTTCAGGATTTCCACCAGGAGGGAAAGGGCCTGCGGCACATTCTCCTTCAGCACGCTGGTGAAGGCCACAAGGGTGGGTATACAGCGGGAAGCATCGCCGGGATCCGTGCGGGTGGTGACAGAGAAACCCAGGCGGCCGGTGATCCGTTTGATTTCCTGCTGGAGGGTAAGGGCGTCATAGCGCGCGGTGGGGAGTTTGCCCAACAGCGCGCAGAGCAGGCTGACATCCTGCAGCTCCGGTACGGTAAAGTCGGTCAGGGAGAAGAAGGCGCGCAGATGCACGATACCGCCGCAGGAGATGGGATGCAGCAGGACGGGAACGTCCTCCACGGAAAGGATCTGTGTCTCCGGCCAGACCGGGGGCAGATCCGCGTCCGCCAGGGTCAGCATGGGCAGGGTGGCCAGGGCTTCGGGAGAATCCGGCGCTTCCTGCCAGGCCCGCAGGGAAGCGATCAGCGCTTCGTTGGCAGCCCGATCCGCCGGAGACCAGGCGGCAACCGTGGCGGCGAGACGCGCTTCCTCCTGGCGGCGCTTTTCCTCGCCGAGGGTCTGGGAGGGCAGCAGCCGAAGCGTGCAAAGCCCCGTCCGATCCCGCAGCAGGGAGAGCGCCAGGGCGTTCAGCTCGCCGGAAGCGTGCATCTGCCGCAGCGCCGCCAGCGCGGCGTCATTTTCCAGGGAGAGGAGGGGATCGCCATCATACAGCCAGGAACCCATGATCCGGACGGCCCGGTCAATGCCCTGAGGTTCGTCCTCTTCCTTGAGCGTGAAGGCGAACCGGTTCAGGGAGGCTTCCACGGCCGCCGGATCCAGCCCCTCCCGCTCCAGCTTCGCCGCGAAGGCGTCCAGCGTTTCCATCAGAGCCTGCTCCTGTCCGTCCCGCAGGTTTTCCGCGTGGAGGGTGACCACGCTCTGCAGCGCGGAATCGTCGATGCTGAGACTGAAATCCTGGGCCAGTCCCTTTTCGAGAATGTCGCGCTTGAGGGGCGCTTCATTGCTGCCGGTGAGCACATCGGCCAGGATGCTGACGGCCATGTTCCGCTCCCTGGTTTCCCAGGTGCCGAAGAGACGGGACAGATACAGGTGTCCCTTGTTCTTCGCGTCCTCATCCTGCCCCAGCTCGTAATAGACGGTGCGGTCGGAGGAGACCGGCTTCTGCAGGGTGAAAACCGGCAGGTCTGTTTCCGCCTCGTAGTTGTCCAGATATTCGGCCAGAAGAGGCAGCATCCGGTCCATGGGTACAGCCCCGTCCAGGTAAATCCAGGCATTGGAAGGATGATAATGGCGGCGATAGGTTTCCAGGTACTGCGCGTAGGTCAGGGAGGGGATATCCTCCGGGTCGCCTCCGGAGTTGAAGCCATATCCCGTATCCGGGAAGAGCTGACGGGCCATTTCCGTTTCCCCGACCTGCTGCACATCACTCATGGCGCCTTTCATTTCATTGAAAACGACACCCTTGTACAGATACTGCCCGGCTTCATCCTGCTCGATGTGCCAGCCCTCCTGGCGGAAAAGCCGCTCATCCTGCAGGATGCGGGGACGGAAGACTGCGTCCAGATAGACTTCGGTAAGGTTCATCAGATCCTGATCATTCCGGCTGGCCACGGGATACATGGTCATGTCCGGAAAGGTCATGGCGTTGAGAAACGTGTTCATTGAACCCTTCAGCAGCTCGACAAAGGGTTCCTTGACCGGGTACTTTTCCGACCCGCAGAGCACGGAATGCTCCAGGATATGAAAAACACCGGTGTTGTCCGTGGGAAGGGTGCGGAAGGCGATGGAAAAGACCTTGTTCTCCGCGCCGTTATCCAGCCAGCAGAGGCTGGCGCCTGTCTTTTCATGGCGGAATTCCACCAGGCGGCCGTGCAGCTCGGCGGAGGGGCGGACGCGGGTAACGCGGAAACCAAGAATTCGATCATTCTCCTGACAGGTCATGTTTGGGCATTCCTTTCTTTAGTCATAGATTCTGCGGCCCTGGGCGTCCGGGATGCCGGAGAGCCGGTGGAAGAAGGTGTTGATCACATCCCGCCAGTTTTCAGCGTTCTGAACCTGGCGGCCGGCCCGGTCGGCGATGACGGCGGCATCCGGCTCCGGGAAGGGAAGGGCCTTCAGGACCGTCGCCATGGCCGCCGCCTCCTCCGCGCCGGCAAAGTGATCGTCATAGATTCGCTGAATCAGGGTGCGGCCGTCCGGCATACGGTAATCATAGGGCAGGCGGTGGAAGAAAAGCTTCAGCGTGTCCGGACAGGTATCCGGATCAGCGTAGCGGGCCTGGAGCTCCGCCGGATACTGCAGGAGATACCCGGTACCCTCGGCGGTGCGGTCAATGCCGACGGCGTCGCGGTTGGCCCGGTGGTAGGTGCCCCACAGATCGTACTCGTATCCGGAAGGATTCGGGCCATAGTGCAGGCCGGGATTGACCATCCAGCACAGCCCCAGCGGAGCGGTATACTTTTCATAAACGGACCGGGAGCAGAGCAGCAGCTGGACCAGTGTCCGCCGGTCTGCCGCGGAGAAGTCATAGGTGAGGCACGCCCAGTTGTCGAACACCTCCGCCGGATCGATCCGCGGGGACCAGGCCAGCAGGCCGAAGGCGTACAGGTTGACGGCAGCCAGCGGGTGGCCGAAATAATTCTCGTCCCGCCCCAGGTTGGAAACCGCGGCGATGGCCTGCAGGCGGTCGGCGGGCAGATCCTGGAATATTTCCCGCCACATGGGCGCCATGGCGTAAAGATCAATCTGCTGGCCGGTATACTCCTGGGCCAGCTGCAGCTCCAGCGCAAGATGGGTGTGACGGAGGGAGAGCAGCAGGGGGGAGAGAGGCTCACGAACCTGGAAGTCGTAGGGACCGTTTTTCACCTGCAGAATCACGTTGTCATCAAAAGCGCCGTCCAGGGGCTGGTAGGTTTCATAGGCAGCCTTGGGCCGGTCCGTGGAGGGATCCCGCCAGTCCTGACGGCAGTTGTAGACGAAGCAGCGCCAGATCAGCGCGCCGTCGTAAGGCTTCAGTGCCCGGGCCAGCAGATTGGCGCCATCGGCGTGGGAACGGCCATAGGCGAAGGGGCCGGGCCGGCCTTCGCTGTCCGCCTTGACCAGAAAGCCGGCCAGATCCGGAATTTCCGCGTACACCCGGGCGCAGGTCCGCTGCCACCAGGCCTGCACTGCCTCTGAAAGGGGATCCGCCGTATCGAGCCCGTCCCGCAGGGGCATGGAAAAGTCCACACTGACCATCAGACGCACGCCGAAGGGGCGGAACAGATCCGCCAGGGCGGAAAGCTCCGGCAGCAGCTCCGCGACCAGACCCTGGGCGGGTTCATGCACATTGACATTGTTGACGCAGAGCACATTCAGCCCCACGGAGGCCATCAGGCGGGCCAGGTGGCGCATACGGCCGGGATCGTAGGCAAACTGCCCGCCTTCAAAGAACAGGCTGCGGCCGGCGTAGCCCCGCTCCACCGAACCGTCCATATTGTCCCAGCAGTTGATTACGCGCAGGGGGTACTGAGGCGCGGACTCCAGATGCGCGGGCAGCGGACTGCCGGAAAGATGACTCCGGATCAGGGCATAGGCGCCATAAAGCAGCCCGGTTTCCCCGCCGGTCAGGATGGTGGTGGCACCGATGGTATCCAGAATGAAGGAATCCCCCAGGGAGGGAGACAGGGTAATGGAAAAATCCCTGCCGGGGAAGGCCAGAGAAAGCTCGAGACGGGCCAGATCCGAGGGACGGGTCTCCGGCGGCAGCGTTGCGGGCAGGTCGGGAAAATGACGCAGCCAGTTCAGATTCATGGGTTCATGCTTCCTTTCATCGGTCGAAGTGGGGATCATTGTCAGGATTCAAACTGCGCATGATAGAGACGGGCATAGGGGCCGTTCTGCGACAGAAGCGAGGCGTGCGTACCCTGTTCCACCACATGTCCGGCTTCCATGACGAGAATCAGGTCGGCGGACTGAATGGTGGACAGGCGATGCGCGACGATGAAGCAGGTCCGCCCCTGCATCATGGCGGAGAAAGCCCGCTGCACCCGCTGCTCGGTACGCAGGTCAATGGAGGAGGTTGCTTCATCCAGAATCAGCACAGGCGGCAGCGCCAGCATGACCCGGGCGATGCACAGCAGCTGCTGCTGACCCTGGGACAGGGAGCCGCCCGCCTCGCCGATCAGGGTGTCATACCCCTGGGGCAGGCGGCGGATAAAGGAGTGGGCATGAGCCGCTTTTGCCGCGGCTACAATCTCCTCCTCGGAGGCGTCCGGACGGGAGAAGGCAATGATCTCCCGGATGGTGCCGGCGGGAATCCAGGTATCCTGCAGCACCATGCCGATCTGTTCGCGCAGCGCGCCGCGGGAGATGGAACGGGTTTCCACCCCGTCGAGGGAAATGGCACCGCTGTCCACGTCATAAAAGCGCATCAGCAGATTGATCAGCGTGGTTTTGCCGCAGCCGGTGGGGCCGACGATGGCGATCCGCTGGCCTGGACGGGCGGAGAGAGACAGATGCTCAATCAGCGGCCGGGCCGGGTCGTAGGCGAAGCAGACATCCCGCAGCCGGAAATCTCCCCGCACCGGGGCGGCAAAGGGATGATCCTCCGGATCGGGCGTCATGGGCGGCGCGTCCATCAGGTCAAAGATGCGGTCCGCGCAGGCCAGGGCGTTCTGCAGCTCGGTCAGGACGCCGGAGATTTCGTTAAAGGGCTTGGTGTACTGATTTGCGTAGGACAGAAAACTGGTCAGCGTACCGACGGTCAGGGCGCCGGAGATCACGGCGAAGCCGCCCGCCAGGGCCACCGCGGCGTAGACCAGGCTGTTTACAAAGCGGGTGGTGGGATTCACCAGGGAGGAGAAGAAGGTGGCCTGCAGGGAGCAGGACTGAAGGCGGGTATTGATCTCATCAAACTGGGAGACGGTTTCCGCTTCGTGACCGAAGGCCCGGATCAGCTTCAGTTCTCCCACGGCCTCGTTGATGAGGGCGGTCTGTTCCCCCCGGGTTTCGGACTGGAGGTGGAACATGTCATAGGTGCGCCGGGCGATGAACCGGGCGACGAAGAGGGACAGGGGGGTCAGCAGCACCACGACCAGGGTGATCAACGGGGAAAGCCGAAGCATGAAAACCAGGGTTCCCAGAATGGTCATGACACCGGTGAAAAGCTGTGAAAAACCCAGCAGCAGCCCGTCCGAGAAGGTATCCACATCCGCGATCATCCGGGAAAGAATGTCCCCGGAAGCATGGGCGTCCAGATACTTCAGGGGCAGACGGTGCAGATGCGCGAAGGCGTCCCGGCGCAGGGAACGGACGGACTGGCAGGTAATCCGGTTGTTGATGATGCCGGTCAGCCACTGGAAAAGCCCCGCCAGACCAACGCACACCATGCCTTTGACCAGCAGGGAGAAAAGAGCATCGAAGCGGACCTGACCCGCGGCGATGAGGCAGTCAATGGCCTGGCCAAGGAGAATCGGCAGGTACAGGCTCAGGGCGACGAACAGGAGGCTCAGCAGCAGGCTGAGCAGCATCCAGCCGCCATGGGGACGGATATAGCGGAGAATTCGGAGAATGGTTTTCTTCTGAGAAGCGCGCTTCTGGTCACGCATGGTTCCGCACCTCCTCTCCGGAAGCGGTGGCATGGATTTCCTGATAGACGGGACAGGAGGCCAGCAGCTCCTCATGGGTACCCTGGCCGACACAGACGCCGTCCTCCAGCACGAGGATCTGATCCGCGAAGCGGACAGAGGAGGTGCGCTGGCTGACAATAAAGGTCATGGGAGCCGGATCCATGGCGCGGAGAGCTCGCCGCAGCGCCGCGTCCGTGGCGTAATCCAGCGCGGAGGCGCTGTCATCCAGAACCAGAATCGCGGGCCTGCGCACCAGCGCCCGGGCAATGGTCAGCCGCTGACGCTGGCCGCCGGAAAAATTCTTGCCCCCCTGCTGCACCGGGGCATCCAGTTCCTCCGGCAGGCAGCGGACGATCTCCGCGGCCTGGGCTGTTTCCAGCGCCTGCCAGAGATCCGCGTCCGTGGCGGAAGGATTGCCCCAAAGCAGATTGGAGCGGATCGTCCCTTCAAACAGCGTGGCCCGCTGGGGTACAAACCCGATGACGCTTCGCAGGGAAGAGAGGGTGAAAGCCTCCACGGGGGTGGATCCCAAAAGAATGCTGCCCCCGGTGCGGTCGTAGAAACGGGGAATCAGCTGTACCAGGGTGGATTTGCCGGAGCCTGTTCCACCGATGATCCCAATGGTCTGGCCCGGCAGGGCGGTAAAGGACAGATGCTCCAGCGCTTCATCCCCCTGACTGTGATAGCGAATACTGACATCCTCAAAGCGGAGGGAGGATAAATCCGCTTCGGTCAGAACCTTCTGTCCGTCCCGCTGGGTGGGGGATACGGCCAGGACATCGCTCACCCGCCTGGCGCAGGCAGCGGATTTGGTCAGGGTTACGATCAGATCGGCCAGCTTGACAAGCTCGACCAGAATCTGGGAAAGATAGTTGTAAAGGGCGATAACCTGCCCCTGGGAGAGGGTACCCGTATCCACCCGGACGCCGGCGGAGCGCAGCAGCAGGAGCACCGCCAGGTTCAGAACGATCCAGGTGAGGGGATTCAGGGCAGCCGTAAGGCGGCCCACCTTCAGCTGGGAGCGGGTCAGCAGATCATTCAGCCGGTCGAAGCGGTCGGACTCGGAGGCTTCCCGCCGGAAAGCCCGGATGACCCGGACCCCGGAAAGGTTTTCCCGCGTGACGGAGGTGATGCTGTCCAGATCCGACCGGACCCGGCGCTGCATGGGCATGGTGGCGAAGATCAGGCCGAAGACGATCAGGAAGAGCACAAGAATCACTCCGACGAAAATCAGCGCCAGGCGCGCGTCAATCAGGAAGGCCATGATCATCGCGCCAAAGACCACAAAGGGGGATCGAAGCAGCAGCCGCAGGCCCAGGTTGACGCCGGACTGGATCTGACTGATATCCCCGGTAAGCCGGGTCACCAGGGTCGCGGAGCCCAGGGCATCCAGATCCTTCCAGGACAGGGTATGAATATGGCTGAAAACAGCGTGACGCAGGGCAGTGGAAAAGCCGATGGCGGCTCGGGCGGCGAAGAACTGGGCTGTGACTGAGGCCGCCAGCCCGATGGTCGCCAGCAGGGCCAGAATGCCCGCGCAGCGCCAGACGCCGCCGCTTTGCCCCACTGGGATCGCCTCATCCACCATCTTCGCGATGATCAGGGGAACGATGAGCTCGAACAGCGCTTCCAGTAGCTTGAACAGCGGACCGAGCACGCATTCCTTCCGGTAAGGCCTGAGAAAACCAGCCAGACGCTTCATGTCAAAAACTCCTTCGGACAGATAGCGCTATTGTACCATAAAAACGGGCGTTGGCATATCCCTTTTTCCGTTTTCGGCGGAAGATGAAAATCCTGTGAAAACGCTTGCGTATCCCCGGAAAAGATACTATAATAATATTGTATTGATACATTATAGGACAATAGGATGTTGGAATCTTTGAAAGAGAGCGGGGACGGAAGGATGGGACAGGGAACCTTGCAGATGGAGAGCGTCAGCCCCCTGTACGCGCAGATCATGGAGCGGATCCGGATGGATATCCTTCAGGGAATTTACCCCGTGGGCAGCAAAATTCCCACGGAGCATGAACTTGAGGTCCGCTACACGGTAAGCCGGGTGACGGTCCGCCGTGCCCTGCAGGAGCTGACCGCCGCGGGGCTCCTGCAGCGAAAGCAGGGTAAGGGCACCTTTGTTTCCCAGCCCCGGGAGGAGCGAAAAGCCCGGACGCTGATGGGCTTTCACGACGCCTGCCGGGAGACCGGGAAAAAGCCTTCCGTCCAGAAACTGCGGGTGCGGGAGCTGGACGCGGCTCCGGAGGATCGGAAGCGGCTGAATCTGCCGGAGGACGCTCAGGTACTGGAGATCAGACGGGTGTTGGCCGCGGACGGGGAGCCAGTGATCCTGGAGCAAAACCATTTCTCCATGGCCTACGCCTGGCTGGAAAACGCCAGCCTGCGGGGCAGCCTGTATCGGGCCCTGCAGGAATACGGTGTTCAGGCGGAGAAAAGTATTTATGATCTTTCGCTGGTGGCTGCTGACGCGGAGGAAGCGGCGCTGCTGCAGGTGGCGGAAGGAACGACGCTGCTGCTGGCGGAACAGGTGGTCTATGATCAGAAAGGCCGGCCGCTTTATACAGGCCGTCAGCTTATCCGGGGGGATCGGTATACCCTGCGAATATAGGAGAAGCGAAAATGAGCGAAGAAACGACCCTGATGAATAAACCCAAAAAGCTTTGGAACGACGCGCTGAAGATGGTCAAGGGAGAGGATTCAGCTCAGCTGATGGAGCAGTTCACAGCGGAAATGACGCTGGTGGCGGAAGGCCTCTGTGAGGACCAGAACAAGCTGCGGGGTGAAGTGAACAGCCTGATGAACGAGGAGGACCGCCGGCTGCAGAAGCTGGACAGCCGCCTCGAAGAGATGGAAACCACCCTGACCGAGCAGGAACGGGAGCATGACCGGGTGCTGACAGAGCTGAGAAACCGGCTGGCCGCACTGGAAAAGCAGAGCAGCCGGGATGCGAAGGAGCGGGAAAAACAGGAAAAGAAGAACCGGAATATTGTCCGGGATATCACTGTGCTGATCGTGGTGGCCGCCGCGGCCGTGATTGCGGTCAGCCTGGTGCTGAAACTGGTCTGAAGCAAAGGAGGTGCGCCATGAAGACCTATGAGGAGCTGGTAAAGGAATACAGAAAACGGCAGCGGGATACGGTGATTGATACCCTGGCCACCGGCCTGACCTATATGGATGAAATGGCGGTGGACACAGGACTGCTGGAGGAAACAGGTCTGCTGACGGAGCTGATGGAAAACGTGACGGGCATTCTGCCCTTTGCCATCATCACCGTGAGTGAGGGATCCAAGATTCTGCTGAAGAAAAAGCCGGGGAAAACCGGCCTGAAGGACGGCGCCTACCGGATGGTGAAAACCGGCGCGGCCATGGGGGTCGGCGCGGCGGTCATGGGGGCAGCGGGTTTCTGGGCCGCGATTCCGGTGACCATGGGCGTACGGGCGCTTTTCGACAAATACCGCAGCAAGACCATGACCGGGCATCGGGTGCAGGGGCGCATCAACCGGCTGAAGGAGCTGAACCGCTTTATCCGGGATGAGCAGCCGGAGCACAGTGAGACGCTGCCCGTGCGGGAGCATGTCGCCTTCGCGGCGGAGGGCCAGGTGGAATGAAGTTTACAAAAATGCAGGGGATCGGCAATGATTATATTTACCTGGACTGCGTTCGGGGGCCGGTCCCCCGGGATCCCTCCGCGCTGGCCCGCCGCGTCAGCGACCGGCATTTCGGCATCGGGGGAGACGGGCTGGTGCTGATCCTGCCCGGTGATGAGGCGGATTTTCGGATGCGGATGTATAACGCGGACGGCAGCGAGGCGGAAATGTGCGGCAACGCGAGCCGATGCGTGGGGAAATATGTCTATGACAGGGGCCTGACTGACCGGACGGAGGTCAGGCTGGAGACCGGCGCGGGCGTGAAAATGCTGCGGCTCCTCCTGAAAAACGGAACGGTTTCCGCCGTTCAGGTAGATATGGGCGCCCCGGCACTGCGGCCGGAGCAGATTCCCGCCAGGATGGATGATGATTCGGGAGCGCTGATTCACGTGCCGATGCAGGTCGCGGACAGGGTTTTCCAGGTGACATGCGTCAGCATGGGCAATCCGCATTGCGTGGTGTTTCAGGACGAGGTTGAGGACTGGCCCATCGAAAGCTGGGGGCCGCGGTTTGAGCATCATTCCGCTTTCCCCCGGCGGATCAATACGGAATTTGCCCGCGTCCTGGATCGGGAAACCATCCGCATGCGGGTCTGGGAGCGGGGAAGCGGGGAAACGCTGGCCTGCGGCACCGGCGCCTGCGCGACGCTGGTGGCGGCGGTGCTCAATGGGCTGACGGAGCGCGAGGCCACGCTGAAGCTGAACGGCGGCGACCTGCGGATCCGCTGGGACGAAGCTTCCGGGCATGTGCTGATGACCGGCCCCGCGGCCTTCGTGTTCGACGGAAACTGGGACGAAAAAGAAGACGCTGACTGACGCCGGCGTCTTCTTTATTAGTGTGGCTCTTGCGGGTATAAGGGAAGCCTGCGAATCAGTCATCCTCATCCACGACGGTCCAGGTCAGGGGATCCTGATCCTTTTTTTTGTCAACCTCCTCCTGCAGGCGGAGCTGCGTCTCCATGTTGGCGATGGAGCTGGTCCGCAGGCCGCAGGCGGCCTGGAAACCGCGGACGGCTGCGGCGGTGGCGTTGCCAAAGTCCCCCGTAACGTAACGGGATTCGAGGTAGCCCAGGTAGGACAGGTTTTCCTGGAGCTGGCGGACCTTTTCGCCGGAATTACCGAAACGCATGGTGATATCCGCCAGATCATGTACGGTGCCGTAACCCAGAATCTGCGTGTTGGAAAGGGGATAAACATTCCGGGCAACCCCTACAGGATTATTCCCCTCGATGACGTGGATTTCGACTTTCCCTTCCGCGTTTCTGGCGCAGTACTCCACCAGCGCCACATGATCCGTATCCACGCCGGAAGTCCAGGTAAAGAAGACATAATCCCCAGGCTGGGGGATATAGTCGCCGGACCGGATGTAGCTGCGCTTTCCCTTCAGCCATTCATATCCCCAGCCGTCCACCTCGCCCTTCCGGACGATGAACCGTCCCGCCCGGATGAACCAGGCCCGGCCGGTGTTCTGCCCGGAGTACAGAGGATAAATCCGCCCCAGAAGATGGGTGCCATGGCGCTGATCCACCTGATCCACACACCAGCAGAGGAACTCCGCGCACCACTGGGCATACGGATCCCCGGCCCAGTCGCCGTACTTGCTGTAGCCATGATCTCCTTCCCGGTACCCCACCTCCTCGCTGGCAACCTCCAGCAGCCAGGTCACATAATCCGGCACCAGGAGGACCGGCTCCAGCCGGTCTGTGCCATCCGCCGCGAAGGAGAACGACGGCAGCAGCAACAGGGCGAAAAGCAGCGCAAGCGCGCGTTTCATGAATCAAACGCTCCTTTCAACACGGGGGAAGAGGGAAACGAAGCATGCCGGAAGGGGAGATCGTCCCGTTTTCGCGGAGACCGGGGCGAACTGGGCAATGTCGTTCCTGGAACCAACTCATTCACTGACCAGATCCAGACTGGACAGGCTGGTATGAGTCAGAAAGGTGTGAGGCCAGACCAGCGCAAGACGGGAGAAGGCGGCTCGGGCTTTCGCGGTGGTCCGAAAAACACCAAAGACGGCGCTGCCGCTGCCGGTCATCAGGGCGACCTCCGCGCCGGCTTCCTTCAGGCGCTGCAGGCAGCGGCCAATCTCCGGCCTCATCCGTACGGATACAGGCTGCAACACGTTGTTTAAACTGCGGCGAAGAGGCGCAAGATCTCCCTCGGCCAAGGCGCGGATGGAGGCCTCCGTATCCGGGTGCGTCAGGTCGTCCGACAGGGTAAAAGCGCCAAAGACCTCCCGGGTGGATAAACCACGGCATGGCTGAATCACCACGAGCGGATAAAGCCGGCCGCAGGGGAGGTTTTCCATGTCTTCCCCAATGCCCCGGGTACGGGTCAGACCGCCGCGAAGACAGAAGGGGATATCCGCCCCCAGCGTCAGCCCCAGCTGCTCCAGCTCCGCGCCGGACAGCCCCGTCCCCCAGAGCCGGTTCAGGCCGAAGAGCACGGCCGCCGCGTCGGCGCTGCCACCGCCCATGCCCGCGCCGACGGGCACGCGCTTAAAAACGGAAATATCGGCGCCGCCGCCATAGCCGGTAGCTTCCTTCAGCAGCGTTGCGGCGCGCATGGCCAGATGACGCTCGTCCGCCTTCAGCAGGGGCGTCCCCGCGGTGGTGAGGGACAGGGTGTCCGCCGGGAAAAGGGTGATGGTATCGCAGAGCTCCACAGGCTGCATCAGCATGTCCATCAGATGATAGCCATCCTCCCGGACGCCGGTGATATCCAGGGACCAGTTGATTTTGGCTTTTGCGTTCAGCTGCATGAGGCAGGCCTCCGGTGCTTTTTCTTTTCAGTTTATATTACCGAAAGATTGAAAAAGATGCAAGGGATTCTTGCAAAGCGTCGGAAAAGAAGGTACACTAAGAGCCAATGACGCCTGGGCGTGCCCAGGGGAGCCGGCGCGGGGGATTCCCCTTTGAAATGACGTGAAAACAGGAAGCGTGCTGTCGGCATTTTCCGGCGCTTTCCTGACGAACGAGGTGAGTAGATGGATACAGCGCAGCAGGGCCTTCCCGTGGTCATTCATCTGGCGTCCATCGCCAGCTATGACGATATGAGCAACGAGCCCATCCAGCTGATGACCACCGGACGCTTTTTCCCCGGGGAGGATTTTTCCATCCTGCGATACCAGGAGTCGCAGCAGGATGAGGATACCGGGGAGACGATTCAGGCGGACATCCAGTTGGTGCTGAAAAAGCACCAGGTGACCATGAACCGGACGGGTGATTTTTCCACCACGATGCTGTTCCAGCGGAACAAACGGTTCGAAACCCGGTATCAGACCCCCTTCGGGGATATGGACATGGCGGTTTACACCCGGGAGGTCCGATGGGACGAAGCGCCGGATGGCGGCAAGGTGCACCTGCGGTATGAGCTGAACATGCAGGGCCATTACGCGTCCACCAACGAAATGAACCTTGAATACTGGAAGCAGTGAGGCAGGAGGGTATGATGGCAAGAGGAGAAGGAATCGGAGAGTGGCTGCTGAATGATGGATGGCGCTTTGTAAAACTGCCCCTGGGCAGCAGCCTGTCCGACGCGAAGGCGTCCCCGGACTGGCGGGAGGTGCGCCTTCCTCATGACTGGCTGATCTGGCAGGCTGACGACCTGTACGAAAGCGCGGATGCCTGGTACCGGCGGACGCTTACGCTGCCCGCGGATCAGGAAAAGGTGACCCTGCTCCGGTTTGACGGCGTCTACATGGACTGCGACTTACTGCTGAACGGGGAGGTGCTGGCTTCCCATGCCTATGGCTATACCGCTTTTGACGTGGACCTGAGCGGAAAGCTGCGGGCCGGGGAGAACGAGATTCTGGTGCATATCCGGCATCAGAGCCCCAACAGCCGCTGGTACTCCGGCAGCGGGATCTACCGGGATGTGCGCCTGGCCAGGCTGCCGAAGACGCATATGGTCCCAGACAGCCTGTACACCATCACGCGTCCCGTGGAGGACGGATGGGAGATCCGGGCACAGATGGAAACCACCGGGGACGGGGAGATTTCTTTCCGCCTGCTGGATCCTTCCGAAATGGCCGTGGCGGAAGCTGACGCGGAAGCCCGGGAAGGGAGGGCTGAGGCGGTTCTGCGAATCAGGGGCGGAGAAACCTGGAGCCCCGCGCATCCCCGTCTGTACACGCTGGAATACAGGATGGGCCTTCAGCGGGAAGCCTGCCGGATTGGCCTGCGTACCCTGCGGTTTGACCCGGATTCCGGCTTCTGGATCAATGGGGAGCGTCTGAAGCTGCGGGGCGTCTGCAACCATCATGATCTGGGCGCCCTGGGCGCTGCTTTTCATCCGGAAGCGGCCCGGCGCCAGCTGCGCATCCTGCGGGACATGGGGGTGAACGCGCTGCGCACCAGCCACAATCCACCGGCCCGGCAGCTGCTGGACATATGCGATGAGATGGGCATCCTGGTGGATGACGAGGTCCTGGATATGTGGGAGCGGCCTAAAACCACCTATGATTATGCCCGCTTCTTTTCCGAACATGAGGCGGAGGATGTGGCGTCCTGGGTCCGGCGGGACCGGAATCACGCCTGCGTGATCATGTGGTCCATCGGGAATGAGATCTACGATATGTTCGCGGACATGCGGGGGACGGAGGTAACCCGTATGCTGATGGAACAGGTACGCGCTCACGACCCGGCGCGCCACGCGGAGGTGACCTTCGGCAGCAATTATATGCCCTGGGAAGGCGCTCAGCGCTGCGCGGAGGTCGTGAAGATTCCCGGATACAATTACGCGGAGAAATTCTATGATCAGCATCACGCCGCACATCCGGACTGGGTGATCTACGGCAGTGAGACAGCCAGCGTGCTGAGCAGCCGGGGAATCTATCACTTCCCGATGGACAAGACCATCCTCAGCGATGTGGACCTTCAGTGCTCCAGCCTGGGAAACAGCGTTTCCAGCTGGGGAGCCCAGAACCTGGCCAAAATGATCGTGGACGACCTGAACAACCCCTACAGCATGGGCCAGTTTATCTGGAGCGGCATGGATTATATCGGGGAACCCACCCCCTATCATACCCGGAGCTGCTATTTCGGGCAGGTGGATACGGCGGGCTTCCCGAAGGATTCCTACTATCTTTTCCAGAGCCTGTGGACGGAAAAGCCGATGGTGCATATCGGTATCCATTGGGACTGGAACCCGGGCCAGATGATTGATATACGGGCCATGAGCAGCTGCCCGGCGGTGGAGCTGCGGCTGAACGGACGGAGCCTCGGCGTTCAGAAGCTGAACCACCGGGATCCCGCGCATTGCCTCGGCATCTGGAAAGTACCCTATGAGGCGGGGCGGCTGGAAGCTTTCGGACTGGATGAAAGCGGGCGGGAGATCTGTCGGGATGTCCGTCACAGCTTCGGTGACACGGCCTCCCTGCGCGTCACGGCGGAAAAGGAGACGCTGCGGGCGGATGGAAACGACCTGACCTTTGTCACCGTGGAGGCGATGGACCGGGACGGGAATCCGGTGGCAAATGCCCGGGACCGGGTGATGGCGCGGGTTGCCGGCGGCGGCGCCCTGCTGGGCATGGATAATGGGGATCCGTCGGACACGGATGCGTATAAAGGCTGTACCAAACGGCTTTTCGGCGGAAAGCTGGCACTGATTGTCGGCAGCAACGGACAGGAAGAACCCGTGGAGATCGTTCTGCGGACGACGGCGGGCGTCACCGCGGCGCTGCGGCTGGAGACAGCGCCTTCCGCGTCCCGGTCCGCCTGTCCGGTGATGGAGATCCCATACACGGAAGCGTCCGCGGAAATCCCGATCCGCCGGGTTGAAATCTTACCGCTGGACGGGCAGGAAATGAATCCTGACAAACCGGAGCTCCGGTTTGCCTGGCACGCGTGGCCGGAAAATGCCACGGCCTTCGACCTGGAATGGCAGGTGACCACGGCTACGGGCATTCCGGCTCCCTGCGCGGAGATCATTCCGGAGAAAGACGGTATCCGGGTCCGGGCCAGGGGCGATGGGGAAATCTGGCTTCGGGCGCTGTACGGCAACGCGGTGGATCATCATCCGGAGCAGATCAGCCAGATGGAGCTGCGCATCCGGGGAATGGGTCAGGTTGGCCTGGATCCCTGTGAATTCATCAGCGCCGGGCTTTACGACCTGTCCGACGGGGAGATAGGCGCCGGGAACGAAAAGGGAATTGCCTTTGCCCGGGACAGCGGAGACAGCATGGTCGGCTTCTCGGGCCTGGACTTTGGCCGGGACGGCAGCGACCGGGTGACCCTGAGCATCTTTACCCTGAATGATGATCCCTACGACCTGCGCCTGTACGACGGTCATCCGGGGCAGGGCGGGCGGCTGATCACGACGCTGCGCTATCAGAAAAAGAGCATCTGGAATGTTTATCAGCAGGAAACCTATACCCTGCCGGAGCGGCTGACCGGGCTGCATACGCTGTGCTTTGTGGCCGAGCATAAGTTCCACTTCAAGGGCTTCCGCTTCGAGCGGCAAAACCGGGCCTTCGCCTGGCAGCGGGCCGGGGAGGCGGATGCCCTGTACGGGGACAGCTTCCGCCGGGAGGGCAGCGCGGTTCTGGACATAGGGAACAACGTGACGCTCGTCTGGGAGGAGATGGACTTTGGCCCGGGCGGAAAAACACATGTGACCGTGGAAGGCCGCACACCGCTGGAAACCAACGCCATTTCCCTTCGCATGGAAAACGCGGCGGGGGACAGCCAGACCGAAGTGCTGCCCTTCAGCGGGACGGAGAAAGGGCAGCAGACTTTCAAGGTCACCGCGCTGCCGGGCGTCAACAGGGTAAGCCTGGTATTCCTGCCGGGCTGTCAGTTCGATCTGTACGGTTTCCGGTTTCAGCCGGCGGAAGGCCAGGGCAAGGATGCATAATCTGTAAGAAGAAAAACCGCACCCTGCGGGGAGGTACACGCGAATGAATGAAATCATGGTCATCGGGATTGCCGGAGGAACAGGCAGCGGGAAAACCACCATCACGAACCGCCTGGTGGAGCGCTTTGGCGGAAATGTTTCTGTCGTGCACCACGATAACTACTACAAGGAGCATCACCACATGCCCTTTGAGGAGCGGTGCCTGCTGAACTACGATCACCCGGACGCTTTCGATACGGATCGGATGATCGAGGATCTGAAACGGCTGAAAGCCGGAGAATCCATTGACTGCCCGATCTATGATTATTCCATCCATGACCGGATTGACCAGACGGTGCGCATCGAACCGACCCGTGTCATCATCGTGGAAGGTATCCTGATTTACGCGGATCCGCGGCTCTGCCGGGAAATGGACATTAAAATCTTCGTGGATACGGACGCGGATGTCCGCATTCTGCGCCGGATTCAGCGGGACGTGCAGGATCGCGGCCGCAGCCTGGACAGCGTCATCAATCAGTATCTGACCACGGTGAAGCCCATGCATGAACAGTTTGTGGAGCCCAGCAAACGCCAGGCGGATGTCATTATCCCCGAGGGCGGAGAAAACCAGGTGGCGCTGGAAATGGTGGTGCAGCGGGTGCGGGCCCACCTGGAAAACAGCTGATGACAGGAGAAAGCAGACCATGGCAAAGCTTTACTTTAAATACGGCGTAATGGGATCTTCCAAATCCGCCCAGGCGCTGATTACCAAATTCAATTATGAGGAACGGGGCATGTCCGTCTGGCTGATCAAGCCCAGCGTGGATACCCGTGACGGTGCGGATGTCATTCAAAGCCGGATTGGGCTCCGGAGCCAGGCCGAGGTTATCACTCCGGAGAACAGCATCCTGGAAGCCTACCACCTTCGCGGTCCGCGGGATGTCATCATCGCGGATGAGGCACAGTTCTTTACGCCCGCCCAGATTGATGAACTGCGTTTCCTCGTGGATGAGGAGGATCTGCCCGTGCTGTGTTTCGGACTGCGGACCGATTTTCTGACCCATTTTTTTCCCGGCTCCCAGCGCCTGATGGAGCTGGCTGATTCCATTACCGAAATCAAAACCATCTGTGAGTGCGGCCGGAAAGCGACGGTGAATGCCCGAATCGATCATGCGGGGCGGATCGTGACCAGCGGCGGACAGGTGATGCTGGGCGGAAACGACAGCTACCTGGCCATGTGTCACCAGTGCTGGAAAAGGAAGATCCATCAGCAGGGGGATCCGGACGGGAAGCAGTCGTAATTTTCCCACGGCATTCATGAATGGTGTTTTTTGAAAACAGGGAAGAAAAGCATCCAGAAAAGGGAGGACGGGATGATGACGGATTCCGTGAGCAGAGAGCAGGCCATAACGCGGACCAGCGTTATCGGCGTGATCACAAATGTCCTTTTGAGCGCGTTCAAGGCGCTGGTTGGCTTTATTTCAGGATCTATCGCCATCATGCTGGACGCGGTGAACAACCTGACGGACGCGGTCTCCTCCGTGGTGACCATTGTGGGCATCCGTCTGGCCAAGAAAAAGCCGGACGAGAAACATCCATTCGGGCATGGCCGGATTGAGTATTTCAGCGCCATCATCGTGGCCGGTATTGTACTCTTTGCCGGCGTGACCGCGCTGGTGGAATCGGTCAAGAAAATTCTCACGCCGGAGATGCCGGAGTACTCGGCGGCCAGCGTCATCATTGTGGCGGTGGCCGTGGTCGTGAAGCTGATCCTGGGCCGGTACGTCAAGGCACAGGGCCAGAAATACCAGTCCGAGGCATTGATCGCTTCCGGCTCTGATGCCAGCTTTGACGCAATCCTGTCCGCGTCCACGCTGGTGGGCATCGCCATTACCTGGTTTTTCCACGTGACGGTGGACGGATGGATTGGCGCTGTGCTCTCCCTGTTCATCGTGAAATCCGGCTGGGAGATGCTGTCCGAATCCATTTCCACTGTCATCGGAAACCGGCCGGACAGCGAGGTGTCCAAGGCGATCCGGGAAACGGTCTGCGGATTCGAGAACGTACTTGGAGCGTATGACCTGATCCTGCATGATTATGGCCCGGAATACGCCATTGGATCCGTACATATTGAGGTGCCGGCGGATCTGTCCGCGGATCAGATTCACAGGCTGACGCGCAGAATATCCGAGGCCGTGATGCAGCAGTACCACGTGATTCTGACCGTGGGCATCTATGCCATCGACAGCAACCACAATGACCTGCGCAAATCCATCCACGAGACGGCCATGGAACATCAGGGCGTCCTGGGAACCCACGCCATCTACATCGATGATGAAGCGAAAACCATGACCATCGATGTCATGACCGACTTTCAGGTGGACCGGAAAGCGCTTTGTGAGGATCTGCTGGGGCATATCGCGGAGTATCTGCCCGGATATAAGGCCGACATCAATTTCGACAATAATTTCAGCGATTGAGGTTGCTTTTCCTTCCGCGCTCTGGTATAATCCGGGCTGTGAGGAAAACCTTTACGACAAATTCTGGAGGTGTATGCGATATGAAGTGGGTATGCAGTGTCTGTGGTTATGTTTACGAAGGAAATGAGCCGCCGGAAAAGTGCCCGGTCTGCAAGGCGCCGGCCAGCAAGTTTCTGAAGCAGGAGTCCGACAAGGTCTGGGCCGCCGAGCACGTGGTCGGCGTGGCCAGCGATGCGCCGGAAGAGATTAAGAACGGCCTGCGGGAAATGTTCAATGGCGAGTGCTCTGAGGTCGGTATGTATCTGGCCATGAGCCGCGTGGCCATCCGCGAGGGTTATCCGGAAGTCGGCGCCTTCTTTGAAAAGGCCGCCATGGAAGAAGCCTGGCATGCCGCGCATTTCGCGGAGCTGCTGGGTGAAGTGGTTACCGACAGCACCAAGAAGAACCTGGAGTTGCGGGCGGATGCCGAGTATGGCGCCACCCAGGGCCGCGCGGATCTGGCCAAGAAGGCCAAGGCGCTGAACCTGGACGCCATCCATGACATTGTCCACGAAATTGGCCGCGACGAAGCCCGTCATGGCAAGGGCTTTGAGGGCCTGCTGAAGCGGTATTTCGGGAAGTAAGATTCATACGCATGTAAGGGCTGACACCAAGGGCAATCCAGCGCGGTTGCCCTTTCTTTATTCTTTTTCCCGTACAAAGACAGTGAGCACATCGGCTTCATGTCCCTTCAGCGTGAACCGGCAGGTTCTCCCGCTGCGAACGGGAAAAGAAATACCGTATCCGGCTCGTTCTGCCGAAGGCAGAACGGTTTACGGCGATGGAAGCGCGCTGACAAATTACATTCCGGCTCGCGGGATTTCACCGGAAAACTATGGATGAGGATGCCCGCTGAGACGAAAGAAAAAGGATGAAATAAAAGCATGAAAAGAATCAGGAAGTACTGGCCGCCGATCATGATCCTGATCATCTTTGAAACGGTCGCGGTGACCCTGTGGCTGACAAAGAACAATCTGTTTTATCTGTTCAATTTCAGCTACATCGGTTTATCCATTTCATTGGGGATGTTCCTGTTCATACGGAAATACAAGCATGCCAGGCGTATCGTGCAACTGCTTGTTGGCTTATACATGCTGGTTTACCTTGGCCTGATCTGCAATGAAAACATGCAGATTGAGGGGTTCTGGTACTACTTTTTCACCGGCGTCTTTGAAGCGGCCACCATTCATTACGCGGTCGCGAAGATTTTCGGGCCGCTGATCTTCGGACGCGGATGGTGCGGATATGCCTGCTGGACGGCCATGGTGCTGGACTTTCTGCCGTATAAGGTTCCCGAACAGCCAAGAAAGAAGATCGGCTGGATCCGATATATCACCTTCACGTTGTCGCTTGCCTTTGTGGCCGCGCTTTTTCTGGCCAAAGTCGGAAAGATGGAAAGCATCATGTTCTGGGCATTCATCATCGGAAACGCGGTTTATTACATCGTCGGAATCGCGCTTGCTTTCGCGTTCAGGGACAACCGGGCGTTCTGCAAGTATATCTGCCCCATCACCGTGTTTTTGAAGCCCATGAGCTATTTCTCCCTGATCCGGATTCAATGCAAAACGGATCTGTGCGTCCATTGCGGAAAATGCAGGCGCGTGTGCCCGATGGATGTGGATGTGACCGACAATTCAAGAAAAAGGGAGAACGGTACGGATTGTATTCTCTGCATGGAATGCGTAAAGAGCTGCCCCAAAAACGCACTCTGATCAAAGAAACTGGCGATGGTTCCACCCTTTCCTCGAACAGCCGCAGCTTCAGGATGTTCCCGGGAGCCGCGCGGCGGTGCTCCGGGTAACCAAACGCTTGACAAGCGGAGAATCCTCCTCTAAACTGTGAAAACGTAATTCGGGGAGAGGGGTGAGTAACCATGGAAACCATGGAAGCGACCTTCGGGATCAATGTCTTTAACGACTTTGTCATGCGGGAACGGCTGCCGAAGGAGACATACCGGGCGCTGCACAAGACCATCGACGATGGCCGGCGGCTGGACGCGCAGGTGGCCAGTGTGGTGGCGAACGCCATGAAGGACTGGGCCATCGAGCGGGGAGCCACCCACTATACCCACTGGTTTCAGCCGCTGAACAGTGTAACGGCGGAGAAACACGACGCCTTCATCACCCCAGTCACCGGCGGAAAGGTGATCAATGAATTCAGCGGAAAGGAATTGGTCCGCGGGGAAGCGGACGCCAGCAGCCTGCCCAGCGGCGGGCTTCGCTCTACCTTCGAGGCCCGTGGATACACGGCCTGGGATCCAACCAGCTACGCTTTTATCAAGGATCATACGCTGTGCATTCCGACGGCGTACTGCAGCTACAGCGGAGACGCGCTGGACAAGAAGACGCCGCTGCTGCGGTCCATGGAGGCCATCAACCGGCAGGCGGTCCGCGTGCTGAAGCTTTTCGGCCGGAACGACGCCACCCGAGTCACACCCTCCGTGGGACCGGAACAGGAATACTTCCTGGTGGATAAAAAGCTGTACGACCAGCGGAGTGACCTGATCTTCGCGGGCCGCACGCTCTTCGGCGCGCCGGCGCCAAAGGGGCAGGAGCTGGGGGATCATTTCTTCGGCACCATCAAGCCCCGGGTTCAGGCCTTTATGACGGAGCTGAATGAGGAGCTGTGGAAGCTGGGGGTGCTGGCCAAAACAGAGCATAACGAGACGGCTCCCGCGCAGCACGAAATGGCGCCGATCTATGCCACCGTAAACGTCGCCTGCGATCATAACCAGCTGACGATGGAAATCATGAAGAAGGTGGCCGGACGGCATGGGCTGATGTGCCTGCTGAACGAGAAACCCTTCGAAGGCGTGAACGGAAGCGGCAAGCATAACAACTGGAGCCTGACCACCAACACCGGATACAACCTGCTGGAACCCGGGGACAGCCCCCATGAAAGCGCCCAGTTCCTGCTGTTTCTGGTCAGCGTCATCAAGGCGGTGGACGAGCATCAGGACATGCTGCGCGCCTCCGTGGCCAGCGCGGGGAACGACCACCGTCTGGGCGGATTCGAGGCGCCGCCGGCGATTATCTCCATTTTCCTCGGAGATGAGCTGACGGAGATCCTGCAGGCGCTGGACACGGGCCGGGATTACAGCGGGCGGGAAAAGGCGGACATGACCATCGGGGTGCATATGCTGCCCAAATTCCCGCGGGACACCACCGACCGCAACCGTACGTCTCCCTTTGCCTTCACGGGAAACAAGTTTGAATTCCGAAGCCTTGGTTCCAGCGCGTCCATTTCCACGGCCAACGTGGTGCTGAACACCATCGTGGCGGAGAGCCTGCGGCAGTTCGCGGATGAGCTGGAGGGGGCGGAAAACTTCCAGGAAGCGCTGCATGACCTGATTATCCGGAACATCCGGGAGCACCGGCGGATCATCTTTAACGGCAACAATTACGCGCCGGAATGGATCACGGAAGCGGAAAAACGGGGGCTGCTGCGGCTGGATTCCACGGTGGACGCGCTGCCGTGCTATACGGCGGAAAAGAACATCCGGCTATTCGCTACTCACAGGGTGCTGAGCGAAAGCGAACTGAAGAGCCGGCGGGATATCGGGCTGGACAGCTACGCCAAAATGATCGGTATCGAAGCCAAAACCATGCTGATGATGGCGAGACGGCAGATTCTGCCCGCGGTGATCCGGTACACGGGAGAGATGGCGGAGGCGGGGAACCGGCTACGTCAGTACACGCCCGCCCTGCCCCAGCGCGCTGCAGAATCGCTGGTCAGCCGGCTTTGCGCCGGGTGCGAGGAGCTGGGGCAGCGCATCGAGGAGTTGTCAGAGGTTATGGCATGCAGCCCGAAGGACGCGGAACCGCTGACGGAGGCCCGGTACATGCGGGATCAGGTGATGCCGGCCATGCGGAAGCTGCGGAAGGTGGCGGACGAGATGGAAAGTATCACCGACCGGAAGGCGTGGCCGTTCCCGACCTATGACGAGCTGCTGTTCAACGTATAAAACGGAGCCGTTTTGTATGGAATGGGCTGAGAACGTTGCGCGCAAAGATTTTTCAACGTTCAGGACGCAGGTTGGCAAAACGCAACCGATCTTCCGGACAACCTCCGGGGCTGACGGGCTCCAGAGGTTTTTTCGGTTGTTTTTGGAGGATTTTTGGTGTATGATATTGTCGCAAGGTAAAGCGTGAAATTGCCCTGCGAAGGAGAGGTAAAACATGTTCGAGCCCAAGATTCGAAACCGTCAGACGGATATGCTCATGCAGGCGGTGCTGGCCCTGGAGACGGAGGAGGACGCCTACCGCTTTTTCGAGGACCTGTGCACGATTCCGGAAATCCGGAGCATTGCCCAGCGGCTGGAGGTAGCCTTTCTCCTTCGCAAGAAGGAAACCTACCAGAAGATCGCCGATGAGACCGGCGCGTCCAGCGCGACCATCTCACGGGTGAAACGCTCGCTGAGCTATGGCGCGGACGGATACGACCGGGTGCTGGACAAGATCCGCCTGGAGGAAGACTGAGGAGGTAAGGCCGCACCATGGCAACAGGCCATGGGATCATCACGCATTTTTATACCTAGAAACGCGAGGAAAAAATGGATTTAAGCGCTCTGAACAAGGAACAACGTTTAGCTGTGGAAACACTGGACGGGCCGGTGCTGATTCTGGCGGGAGCCGGCAGCGGAAAGACCCGGGCCCTGACCTATCGGGTAGCCAATTTAATCGACCATGGGGTGAAGGCATGGCATATTCTGGCGCTAACCTTTACCAATAAGGCGGCCAGAGAAATGAAGGACCGGACGGCGCAGCTGGTGGGGCCGGAGGCCGCGGAAGACGCCTGGATCAGCACCTTTCATTCCACCTGCGCGCGCATTCTGCGCAGGGATATCGAAAAGCTGGGATACCAGCGGACATTTGCCATCTATGACGATGACGATCAGACGGCGGTGCTGAAGGAAATCCTCCGCCGGCTGAACATCGATGACAAATACCTTTCCGTCCGGGAGGTCAAGGGGAAGATCAGCGACGCGAAGAACCGGCTGCTGAGCCCGGATGAATGGTTCATGCATTCCCCGCGGGATCATCGCTCCAGCCAGATCCATGACATAATGGTGGAATATGAAAAGCGGCTGAAGACCCTGAACGCGCTGGATTTTGATGACCTGCTGCTGAAGACGCTGCTGCTGCTGGCGGATCATCCCCCTGTATTGGAGAGCTATCAGCAGCGCTTCCAATATGCCCTGGTGGACGAGTACCAGGATACGAACAAGGCCCAGTATGAGCTGGTGCGCCTGCTGACTGCGAAAAGCCGGAACCTCTGCGTCGTTGGGGATGATGACCAGAGCATCTATGGCTGGCGCGGCGCGGACATTCAGAACATCCTCGATTTTGAAAACGACTACCCGGACGCGAAGGTTATCAAGCTGGAGCAGAATTACCGCTCTACCTCCACCATTCTGGACGCGGCCAACCAGGTGATTGCCAACAACGCGTCGCGGAAGGATAAGAAGCTCTGGACCCAGATGGGCGAAGGAGAGAAGATCCAGGTGTTCACCGCGGAGGATGAAAGAGATGAAGCAGCCTGGATTGCGGACAATATCCGCTCTCTGACCCGGGCGGGGGACAGCCTGGGAGATATGGCGATTCTTTACCGCACCAACGCCCAGAGCCGTGTGCTGGAAGAGATCATGCACCGGGCCGGCATTCCGTACCAGGTGTTTGGCGGACAGAAATTCTACGACCGCAAGGAAGTCCGTGACATTATCGCCTATCTGCGGGTGATCGTGAATCCGGCGGATGACATGAGCCTGCGCCGGATCATCAATGTGCCAAGGCGGGCCATTGGTGACAGCACGGTGCAGGAACTGATTCATCACGCGCAGGAAAATGACATGCCGCTGTACAGCGCGCTGAGCGACCTGCCGGAAGGCCTGGCCAGCAGGCCCCGGAAATGCGTGACGGATTTCTTCATGCTGATGACACTCCTCAGCGCCATGAAGGACACCATGCCCCTGGAGGATTTTGTTTCCACGCTGATTGAAAAAACCGGCCTGCGGGAGCAGTACGCCCGGGAAACCAGCGACGAAGCCCGGTCCCGGGTGGAGAACATTGATGAATTTCTCGGGGCGGTGCATGAATTCGCGGAGCACAGCGATACGCCCACGCTGGAATCGTATCTGGAGAATGTGGCGCTGGTGACTGACATGGACCGGGCGGCGGAAAGCGGCGGCTTTGTTACGATGATGACGCTGCATTCCGCCAAGGGGTTGGAGTTTCCCAACGTGTTTATCGCCGGGCTGGAGGAAAACATCTTCCCCAGTTTCCGCAGCCTGGAGGACGACGCCCGGCTGGAGGAGGAGCGGCGGCTGATGTACGTGGGCATCACCCGGGCGCGGAAACGCCTGTATCTGAGCCGGGCCAGAAAGCGCACCCTGTACAACCAGGACAACTTCAACGCACCGAGCCGTTTCCTGGAGGAGATTCCGGCCCGACTGGTGGACAGCACCTGGCCGGACCGCCGGACGCAGGCCTTTGGAAGCCGTGCGTCCGCTCCCGCATTACCGAACCGTCGAGGAAGCTTCGGCGGCAGCCGACCCGCACTGCCGGTGAGTCAGATTGGCAAGCCAAAGCTGACCTTTCACGGATCCAGCCTGGACAGCATACCGGGCGTAACAAAAGGCTTTCAGCCCAGCAAGGCCCGGGAGACCGCATCCGGTGCGATGCAGCGCCTGTTCCAGAAAGGGGATCGGGTTCTTCACAGGAAGTTTGGCGCGGGCGTTGTCCGGGACATTACCGGAAGCGGCGCGGACGCCCGGATCGCGATCGAGTTTACGGCTTACGGCGTGAAGGAATTCTCTCTGTCCATTGCGCCCATCGTCAAGCTGGAGGAATAATTACTCAGAAGCAACCTTTTTCCCGGAGGTGAACGCTTTTGCTTTTTTCAAACATTCGCACCTGGCTTTCCGGATTTGCCAGCGACCCGCTGGGAACGCTGATCCAGCTGGTGTTTTTCGTGTGCGCGCTGCTGCTGAGCCTGATCCTGCATGAAATCGGACATGGCTATGTGGCGCTGAAATGCGGGGATCCCACCGCCAAGTGGATGGGCAGGCTGACCCTGGATCCCCGGAAGCATCTGGATCCCATCGGTATGATCTGCATGGTGCTGCTGCGCATTGGCTGGGCCAAACCAGTGCCCATCAACCCCAACAATTTCCGCCATCGGAACCGAGACATGATTCTGGTTTCCATCGCAGGTATCTGCGTGAACCTGATCCTGTTCCTGGTGAGCCTTTTTCTGTATGTGCTTTCCTTCCGCGGCGATGCCGCAGTGCTGGATTATGCCCGGGAATTTCTGACCTATATGATCAGTTTCAACATTTCCCTGGCGGTGTTTAATCTGCTGCCGGTGCCGCCGCTGGATGGATACCGGCTGGTGAACCAGATCTTTTTCAAGGGTCAGCTGGAACTGACCCCTCAGATGATGCAGATGATTCATTTCGGATTCCTGATCGTCTGCGTCAGCGGCGTGCTGAGCAACGCCTTCAGCCGTGTGTGCTCCGTCATCATTTCCGCCGCGATGAACCTGTTTATCCAAATCCTGTTCTGAACCGAGGCTTTTACCTGCCATGACGATGACATTTCGGCTGAAGGATTTCGACGGACCGCTGGATCTGCTGCTGACCCTCATCGGCAAGGCGCAGATCGACATCCGGGAAATTTTTGTCAGCGACATTACGGATCAGTATCTGGACGTGGTTCGGTCCGCGCCGGATCTGAATATGGACGAGGCCAGTGATTTCCTGGTCATGGCGGCCACGCTGGTGGAAATCAAAAGCAGAGCCATGCTGCCGCGCCCACCCGCACCTGAGGAGGGCGAGGAAGACCCTGAGGCGGAACTGATCCGCCGCCTGGAAGAGTATAAACGATACAAGGAGAGCGTGGAGAGCCTGCGGGATTTCGAGGAGGCAGCCAGGCATATTTTTACCAAGCTGCCGGAGGAGTACCCGCTTCCACCTCAGGAGGTTGAGCTGACGGGGCTGACGCTGAACGGACTGACGGAAGCGCTGATGCGCATCCTGGCCCGGAAACCGGAAACCGCCGAGGATGCGCCGAACCATTACGCGCCTCGGGATATCCATCGGGATCAGCACACCGTGGAAAACTGCATGCTGTCCCTGCTGAAGACCATCCGCCGGAAAAAGCGTATGCGCTTCGAGGAAGCGTTTTCCCAGGCACCGACCCGGGAAGAGGTTACGACCTTTTTTCTCGCGCTGCTGGAGCTGCTGAAGCTGGGGCATATGCACGCGGAACAGACCGGAGTCTACGGAGAAATCTACCTGCTGTCCGGACGGGCGCCATTCGTGCCCTTCCAGGAGGAACCGCCTGCCGGGAAACGAGGCCCGCGGAAACGGAAAACCGAAGAGACAACGGACGGAACTCCGGAGGACTTGGAAGCGGCGCTTCCGATGGAAGAAGACGCCGCGGATGGCAGCGCGGACCGGAAAGACGCAAACTGAAGGAAGGGTGGACAGAACCGTTGGAAGGAAACGAAAAGGGACGCATTGAGGCCATCCTCTTCGTGGCCGGAGACGCGGTGGAGATCCGGGATCTCGCCAGGGCGCTGGGCTTAGAGGAAAAAGCGGTGCAAAAACAGCTGAAAGAGCTGGAAAGCGAATATGACTACCAGCAGCGGGGATTCACGCTGAAACGCTTCGGCAGCAAGGTGCAGCTGGCAACCCGCTCCCTCTATGCGGAGGACGTGGTCCGGCTGCTGCAGCCGGTTCAGAAACAGAGCCTTTCCCAGGCCGCGATGGAAACCCTTGCCGTGGTGGCGTACAGGCAGCCCGTGACACGGGCCGAGGTGGAGCAGATCCGCGGCGTGAAATGCGACTACAGCCTGCAGAGCCTGACCTCCCGTGGACTGATCCAGGAGGTGGGGCGAAAGGAAACAATCGGACGGCCGATCCTTTTCGGTACGACCGACGAATTTCTCAGCCGCTTCGGCATCGAAAGTCTGGAGGATCTGCCGCCGCTGCCGGAGACGGAAACGGAAATGAATGAAGAAGCACACGAGGAACTGATTCCATGAATATGAACGATCGGATTGAATCCCTGCTGGAGAAGGTTCAGAAAGCGCCCCGATATACCGGCGGGGAGATGAACACGCAGGTGAAGGGATGGGACGAGGCTCCGCTGCATTTCGTCTTCTGTTTCCCGGATACATACGAGGTGGGGATGAGCCATCTGGGCATGAAGATTCTGACCGGGCTCATCAACGACCAGTCCTGGAGCCTGTGCGAGCGTTGCTTCATGCCCTGGGTCGACATGATGGAGGGGATGAAAGCCCAGCAGGTACCTCTGTTCAGCCTGGAAAGCCGCCGCCCACTGAAGGAGTTCGACGTAATCGGCTTTACTCTCATGTACGAAATGAGCTACAGCAATGTACTGGCGATGCTGGAGATGGGCGGCGTGCCCCTGGAAAGGCGGGATCGGGGAGAATCAGACCCCATCGTTGTCGCGGGCGGAGGCTGCGCATCCAATCCTGAGCCGATTTCCGACTTTATCGACGCGTTCATGATCGGCGCGGGCGAGGAGGTCATGCTGGAACTGAACCGGGTGATTCTGGACCGGAAGGAGCAGGGATGGACCCGGGAGGAATGCCTGAAGCGCCTGGCCCAGGTGGAAGGGGTTTACGTCCCTTCCCTCTACGACGCGGAATACAACGAGGACGGGACGCTGAAGTCTTTTCGTCCCAACTGTCCGGAAGCGCCGGCCAGGGTGATGAAACGCTACGTGGATAATTTTGACCAGGCCTATTTTCCCACCCGGACGGCGGTACCCTATACGGAAGTGGTTTTTGACAGGATTACACTGGAAATCATGCGCGGGTGCACCCGGGGATGCCGATTCTGCCAGGCGGGAATGCTGTACCGCCCGGTGCGGGAGCGGAGCCTGGAAACCCTGGTGCGCCAGGCGGAAGCGCTGGTAGAGAGTACAGGGTATGAGGAAATCTCCCTGTCCAGCCTTTCCTCTGGCGATTACAGCTGCCTGCCGGAGCTGATCCGGGAACTGATGCGCCGGATGAAGGATAAGCGGGTTTCCATCTCCCTGCCCAGCCTGCGAATTGACAGCGTGCTGAAGGAAAGCCTGGAGGAGACGCAGCAGGTAAAAAAAAGCAGCCTGACCTTTGCGCCAGAAGCGGGTACCCAGCGCCTGCGGGACGTGATCAATAAGGGCGTCACGGAGGAGGATCTGATCGAAAAGGCCCGGGACGCCTTCGAAGGCGGATGGAGCAGCATCAAGCTGTACTTCATGGATGGACTGCCCACGGAAACAACGGAGGATCTGGATGGCATCGCCGACCTGGCCCAGAAAGTGGTTGGGGAATACTTCAAGGTGCCCAAAGCCACACGGGCCAAAGGCCTGCGGGTAACCGTCAGCTGCAGCACATTCGTGCCCAAGCCCCATACGCCCTTCCAGTGGGCGGCGCAAGATACCATTCCTGTTATCAATGAAAAGCAGGAACATCTGCGGGAAGTTTTAAAAATCAAAGGGGTTAACTTCAACTGGCACGCCCCGCATCTCAGCTACCTGGAGGCCTGTTTCTCCCGAGGCGACCGGCGGATCGGACGGGTCCTGAAGCGCGCCTACGAGCGCGGATGCATCCTGGATGGCTGGTCGGATCAGTTTAAGTTTGATGAATGGATGGCCGCCTTCGCGGACTGCGGGCTGGACCCGGCTTTTTACGCCAACCGTGTGCGGGCGAAGGACGAGCTCTTTCCCTGGGATTTTCTGGACTGCGGCGTGACCAAGGCTTACCTTTGGCGGGAAAAGGAAAAGAGTGACCGCGCGGAAATCACGCGGGACTGCCGGCAGGGCTGCAACGGATGCGGAATTCAGCGCTTTCCGGGCCTGTGCGCCTACGCGGATCCGAAGCGGAACCAGGCGCCGTCTCCCTCCCTGCTTCCCTATGAACCAGCGGAGAAACCGGAGGAGGATCAAGCGGAAGGGAGGAATGCCTGATGCGGATGCTTGGCGTATTTGAAAAAGGCGAACGGATCCGCCATATCGGGCACCTGGATATCCAGCGGGCCGTGCAGCGGGGGCTGCGGCGCAGCGGCCTTCCCGTGGCGTATTCCAACGGTTTCAATCCCCATATCCTGGTTGCTTTTGCTTCGGCCCTGAGCACGGGTGCCTGTGGCCTGAGAGAGATTATGGACGTTACCATGGCCCGGGAGGTGACGGAGACGGAATTCCTCACATGCATGAACCGGGCCATGCCGCCGGAGCTGCGGCTGCAGGAAGCAAGACGCGTGGAGGACCGCCACCCGGCGCTGACGGCCAGCCTGAAAGCAGCCATGTACGAGCTGCGTTTCCGGGACGCGGAGCAGGCGGAGAAACTGATCGCAGCCATTCCGGTCCTCATGAAGCGGGAAACCGTACCGGCGGTTCGGAAGACCAAATCCGGCCTGAAGGAATGCGACATTAAGCCCTGGATCTATGCGCTGAGGGGAGAAGGATCCGTGGTTTACGCCACGATGGCGCTGACAGAGCGGGAAGCCTGCAAGCCGCCCATGCTGCTGGAAGCGCTGAGACGGGAGGCAGGAATCCCGGAAGAAGAGGAGGTACGTCTGCTGGTGGTCCGTACCTCACTGCTGGGAGAAAACGACGCGGGTGTCTTCATCCCGCTGGAGAAGCTGTGAGCATGGAACGAAGGCTGTACCTGAATGAAAGCTGCTGCGCGGTGGCGGAAGACGATCGCCTGGTGGAATACATTCCACTGGAAAAGACGGATCAGACCGGCCGGATTGTCCTGGGCCGGGTGGAACGGATGATGCCGGCGCTGGACGCGGCTTTCGTGGATATTGGAAGAAAAAAGGCAGCCTTCCTGCCGATGAAGGAAAACAGCCAGACCTTTCTGGGCGGATCCCTGCGGTCCGGGGATCGGATTCCGGTTCAGATCCGGAAGGAGGAGCATGACGGAAAAGGGGCCTATCTGTCCCGGGATCTGACGATCCCGGGAACCTATATGCTGCTGATGCCGATGAACCGGCATATCGGCATCAGCGCGCGGTTTACGGATCCCGGAACACGGGAACGGCTGCGCCATGTGGGAGAAGCACTGGCAGGGGGAGAGACCGGTCTTGTGATGCGGGAGGCGGCGGCAAACGCGGAGAGGGACGAACTGGACGCGGAGTTTCGACATCTGATGGACGTATGGCGCGGGATAAGGGAAGGAAAGATTCCGGAGGAGGGTCCGGCGCAGGAACTCCTGCGTGATTACCTGCCCCGGGGCGTGAACGAAATCCTGCGGAATCAGGATCTGCCGTCCGGCCTCCTGCACCAGCTGCGGGAAGCCCGGAACCGACAGATTCGGCTGCCCCATGGCGGCAACATTGTCATTGATCCCTGTGAGGCGCTTACGGTAATCGATGTCAACAGTGCATCGGACGCGTCCACGGCGGACCGGCGGGCTACGGCGCTGCGGACGAATCTGGAAGCCTGTCAGGAGATCATGATTCAAACCAGGCTGCGGAATCTGTCCGGCATCCTGGTGCTGGATCTGATCGACATGGCCGAAGAGGAAGACCGGATTCAGGTGGAACAGACGCTGGCAGCGGCCTTTCAGCGGGACCGGATCAAAACCGTGATCCACGGGTTTACCCGGCTGGGGCTGATGGAGATGACCCGCAGGCGGACCCGCCCTGTCCTGCGGACTGCGGATCCGCCGGAGACATAAAACCATTTTCCCGCCGGCGTGTGCCGGCGGAACCTTCAAAACGAAAAAAGAGGTGCATGATTGTCAATGGAACGCACGCCGATCCATGTTTCCGAGGCGGAGCAGGCCCGCCAGCAATCCTTTATGGAGGAGATCCGCGCGCTGCCCCAGCGGCCGGAGACTTACTACGTGGTTACCTATGGCTGCCAGATGAACGCGCATGATTCCGAGAAAATTGCCGGAATGCTGGAGCAGATGGGCATTACCCCTGCGCCTTCCCGGGAGGAGGCGGACTTCGTCATTTTCAACACCTGCTGCGTCCGGGATAACGCGGAGCGCAGGGCCCTGGGAAACGTGACCTGGCTGAAAGAGGTCCGGAAAACCCGGCCGCGCCTGATGATCGCGGTCTGCGGATGCATGATTCAGCAGCCGGGCATGGCTGAGAAAATTCTGAAGCAGTATCCCTTCATCGATCTGGCCTTCGGCACGGCCAATCTGCATCTGTTTCCCGAGCTGATGCTGCAGGCGCTGAACAGTGACCGCACGCTGGTCCGGGTTTCGCAGCAGGATGTCATTGCCGAGGATCTGCCGGTCCGGCGGCTCCGCGCCGATTCCGCCTATCTGACGATCATGTACGGCTGCGACAATTTCTGCTCCTTCTGCATCGTGCCCTATGTACGCGGACGGGAACGCAGCCGGGAACCGGAGGACATCCTGCGAGAGGCGGAAAACCTGCTGGAAGCAGGGGTCAAGGAAATCATGCTGCTGGGGCAGAATGTGAACAGCTACGGCAAAGGGCTTGAACAGCCCTGCTCCTTCGCGCAGCTGCTGAAGCGGCTGGACGGGCTGGGCGTGCCCCGCCTTCGGTTCATTACCAGCCATCCAAAGGATCTGAGCGATGCGCTGATTGAAACCCTGGCGGGCAGCGAGCATATCCTGCCGCAGTTCCATCTGCCTGTACAAAGCGGAAATGATGAAATACTTTACCAGATGAACCGGCATTACACCCGGGAACAGTACCTGTCCCGGGTAAGGGCGCTGCGGGCAGCGGTACCCGGCATTGGGCTGAGCACGGACATCATCGTCGGCTTCCCGGGAGAGACGGAGGAGCAGTTTCAGGACACGATGACCCTGGTTTCCGAGGTCCGGTATGACAGTGCGTTTACTTTCATTTACTCCCCCCGTGAGGGAACCCGCGCGGCGCGCCTGCCGGAGCAGGTTCCTGAAGCGGTGTCAGGAGACCGGATTCAGCGGTTGATCGCCCTCCAGGAATCCCTGCAACAGGAAACGCTTCAGCGCTTTCTGGGGATGAAGGAAGAGGTTCTGGTGGAAGGGCTGAGCCGCCGCAGCGACAAGGCCGTTTCCGGCAAGGGGAGGCATGGCGTATCCATCACCATGCCGGGCACGCTGACGGATGTGGGGCGGATTGTGCCCTGCCGTGTGACCGGCGTGAAGAATAATACCCTGATGGCAGAAAGGATTTGATCAAAACATGCGTACAGTGATGCAGAAGGCCCAGGAGCTGGCTGACGCGATCGTGGCCAGTGATGTTTACCTGCGGATGAAGGAGCTGGAAGAGGCGGTGCAGCAGGATCCCGCCGCAGAGAAAGCGGTAAATGATCTGATGAAAAAGCGGCAGCGCGTGGAAGCACTGCTGATGGAGAAGGGAATGGATCCCTCAGCGCTGCGTCAGGCCAACGCGGAGATGGCTGAGGCGGAAAAGGTGATGAACGCCAATGAAAAGGTGGCGGCGCTGAAGGCGGGCCGCAAGGCGTTTTCCACCATGATGGAGAATGTCAACCGCGTCCTGCGCCTGGTGATCACGGGCGAGGTTCGGGAGGATGACGTAGCCCCCGGCTGCTCTGGCAGCTGCGATGGCTGTAACGGCTGCGGCTGACCTGGATCCGGATCAGCGTCTACGCTCCGCGCGCGAAGCCCGGAAAGCTATCCGCCGGCGGAGAACCATTGAATAAGCGAGGCGAACCATGGCTTTATCTCCGATGATGCAGCAATATCTGCGGATTCATGAACAGTATCCGGACTGCCTGCTCCTTTTCCGGCTGGGCGATTTTTATGAGCTGTTTTTCGACGACGCCAAAACGGCCAGCCGGGAGCTGGAACTGACCCTCACCGGACGGGACTGCGGCCTGGAGGAACGCGCGCCCATGTGCGGCGTACCCTACCACGCCCTGAACACCTATGTGCAGCGCCTGGTGGAAAAAGGGTACAAGCTGGCCATTTGTGAACAGCTGGAGGATCCCGCGCTGGCCAAGGGCCTGGTGGACCGGGATGTGATCCGCGTCATTACCGCCGGCACCCTGACGGATCCGGCGATGCTGGAAGAGAAGGCAAACAATTTCCTGCTGTGCGTTTATCTCTCCGGCGGGGAGATCGGACTGGCCTACGCGGATGTCAGTACCGGTGAATTCTATGTGTCCGAGCCGGAGGAACCCGCTCTTCGGCCGGAGCTCAGCCGCCTGGCGGCGCATGAGATTCTGACCAATGATCCGGACCGGCTGCGCAGGATGGCCGGGATGGAGCTGCCCTTGAGCGGCAGTCAGCCGGCCACCTGGTTTCAGCCTAAAGCCGCGGAGGAAACCCTGCGTGAGCATTTTCAGCTGTCCTCGCTGACACCACTGGGACTGGATGAGCACCGCCCGGCGCTGTGCGCGGCCGGCGCGCTCATGCGGTACCTGCGGGAGACGCAGAAAAACGCGTTGGAGCATCTGCGTACCCTGCGTTTTGACGACACCGGCAAGGTCATGCTGCTGGATCCTTCCACCCGGCGAAATCTGGAGCTGACGGAATCCATCCGGGGGAAGGGAAAGAAAGGAACGCTGCTGGCGCTGCTGGACCGTACGGCGACGGCCATGGGAGGACGGCTGCTGCGCGGCTGGATTGAACAGCCCCTGCTGGACCGGGATCAGATTCTCCGCCGCCATGACGCGGTGGAAGAGCTGACGGGGCAGCCGGTACTGCGCGCCGCGTTGCAGGAGGAGCTGACCGGTGTCTATGACCTGGAGCGGCTGCTCAGCAAGGTGGCCTATCGAAGCCTGTCCGCCAGGGACTGCCTGGCCCTTGGCGCCAGCCTGCGGAAGGTGCCTAACCTTCGGAATCTGCTGAGCGGCGCCCGATCCCGGGAAATGCTGGATATCCGGGACGGGCTGGATCCCCTGGAGGACCTGACGGACCTGCTGGCGCGGGCCATTCATCCGGAAGCACCGCTGACGATTACGGAGGGCGGTATCATCCGGGATGGGTACAATGCCCTGCTGGATGAATACCGGGAAGCCCAGACCAGCGGGAAACAGTGGATCCTGGCCCTGGAACAGCAGGAGCGGGAAAGCACCGGCATCAAAAACCTGCGTGTCCAGTACAACCGGGTTTTCGGATACTACATTGAGGTCACGAAAAGCTATCTGTCCATGGTGCCGGACCGGTATATCCGCAAGCAGACCCTGGCCAACGCGGAGCGCTATATGACGCCGGAACTGAAGGAGATGGAACGGAAGATCGTCGGCGCGCAGGAGCAGAGCGTCAGGCTGGAGCTGCAGCTGTTCAATGAGATTCGTGATCAGGTCAGCGCCTGCATGGAGCGGATTCAGCGAACCTGCACTGCCGTGAAACTGCTGGATGTGTACCAGAGCCTGGCCCGCGTTGCCGTGGAAAACCGATATATCCGGCCGGAACTGACAGGGGACGGCAGCCTGCGGATTCTGGAAGGACGTCATCCGGTGGTGGAGGCAACGCTTCCCGACGGGGCTTTTGTCCCCAATGATACCATGCTGGATCAGGCGGAAAACCGGATGATGATCATTACCGGTCCCAACATGGCCGGGAAAAGCACCTATATGCGCCAGGTCGCGCTGATCTGCCTCATGGCGCAGATCGGTTCCTTTGTCCCGGCCAAAGAGGCGCACCTGCCCATTTGCGACCGGGTATTCACCCGGGTTGGCGCTTCGGATGACCTGGCCAGCGGACAGAGCACTTTCATGGTGGAGATGAATGAAACCGCCTACATTCTGCGGAATGCCACCGCCAGCTCGCTGATCATCCTGGATGAAATCGGCAGGGGTACCAGCACATTTGACGGGCTGGCCATTGCCTGGGCGGTGGTGGAATATATCGCGGACCGGGAGAAAATCGGCGCAAAAACGCTTTTTGCCACGCATTACCATGAGCTGTCGGAACTGGAAGGACACCTGGAAGGCATAAAGAATTACTGCATTTCGGTCAAAGAACACGGGGAGGATGTTATCTTTCTGCGGAAAATTGTCCGGGGCGGCGCGGACAAGAGCTTTGGTGTGCATGTGGCCCGGCTGGCCGGGATACCGCATCCGGTCATTGTTCGGGCGCATGAGATTCAGGCCCGCCTGGAGGTCAGCGACATCAACCAGAACAAAATCGGTCAGAATATTCTGGGAGAAGATGTCGGAGAAAGAAAAAATGAACAGGTGGATTTGTTTGACTACCAGAAAACGGAGATTATCAATGAGCTGCAGCGGCTGGATGTGATGGCCCTGACCCCCATGGATGCGATCAACACGCTCTTTCTGCTGCGGGAGAAAGCGCGAAAACTGTAAGGCACTTCGGCCGCCCTAAACCAGGGCGGAGGAAGAAACGGCAGCCACCGGGAAAAGGAACCGTTTCGGGAAGGAAGGGATACGCTATGGCAAAGATCAGAATGCTTCCGGACGCGCTGATCGGCAAGATCGCCGCCGGCGAGGTGGTGGAAAGACCGGCCGCGGCCATCAAGGAGCTGGTGGAAAACAGCCTGGACGCCGGCGCGCAGAACATCAGTGTGGAGATCAGGGATGGCGGAATCGAAGCCTTCCGGGTTACGGATGATGGCTGTGGCATCGACGAGTCGGATCTGCGCATGGCTTTTGAACGCCATGCCACCAGCAAAATCCGGACAGAAGCGGATCTGGATGCTATCGATACCCTGGGATTCCGGGGCGAAGCGCTGGCTTCCATCGCCGCGGTAGGACGCGTCACCCTGACGACGCGGACCCGGGAGCGGGAAACCGGACTGCGGGTGCAGAACGACGGCGGGACGATCTCCTCCATCCGGGAGGTAGCGTGCGCGCCGGGGACCAGCATCCTTGTAAAGGACCTTTTTTTCAATGTACCCGTCCGGCGCGGTTTTTTGAAAAAACCGACCACGGAAGGAGGCGCGGTAACAGAGCTGATGACCCGCCTGTTTTTAAGCCGGCCGGATGTCAGCTTTCGGTACCTTTCCGGCGGAAAGCTGATTTATCATTCCCCGGGTGACGGGCGGATGGATTCCGCCGTGCTGAGCATCTATGGAGTACATGCTGTCAAAAGCATGCGAAAAGTGGAGGGACACAGCGGCGGCGTGCTGGTGCAGGGGTATGTCGGCATCGGGGAAAACGCCCGGGGGAACCGGGGCGGGGAAAGCTTTTTCATCAATGGGCGGCTGATGCGCAGCCCGCTCCTGTCCGGCGCGCTGGAGGACGCGTGCCGGGAAAGGGTTATGATTGGGAAGTATCCCATCTGCGCGCTGTATCTGACCATGCCCTACGAAACGGTGAACGTGAATGTTCATCCAAATAAACTGGAGGTGCGGTTCCGGGATGATCAGGCAGTCCGGGACGCGGTGTACACCCTGGTGAAGGACGCCCTGCGGGATCGGGATGCTTTCCAGCGGCCGGTGGAAATGCCGCTGACCAGGCCTACACCCGAAGATGCGCTGCCGCCGGTGCCAGCAGCCTCCACCGTGAAGAGCGCGCCTGCCGCCGTACAGGTTCAGACGCTTGCCAGCGTACCGGGTGTTTCGATGTCGGAGAAGCCCCTGCCGGTTTACAGACCGATCGAAAGCAAACCATCGTCTGTTTATGCTGCGCCCCAGCGGCAGGAAGAGCTTCCGCCTCTGAGAACCCAGCTGTCCATGACCCAGAGCGCGGGAATGAAGGGGATACCGCTGTCGACGGCGGTTACACCCCCCGCGTCTGCCCCGCAGGAGAAAAAGGAATCCGCTGAGACCGCGGATACACGGACGGAGACATACAAGGGGGAACCCACGCGGGAGGAACAGCTGACCAGCCTGCCGCCGGATCTGCCTCAGCCGATGAAGATCTTTGGCGCGGTTTTTCAGACCTTCATCCTGATTGAATATGCGGATCATTTGCTGATGGTGGACCAGCACGCGGTGCATGAGCGACTGCTTTTTGACCGGATGATGAAGGCCTATGAAACGCAGCGGGCCGGACAGGAAATGCTGGTGCCTTACGTGATGGACGCCACCAAACGGGAAATGCAGATTCTGGAGGAAAACCGGGAGCTGCTGGAAGGAATCGGCCTGACCGTGGAGCCCTTTGGGGAGAATGAGGTCGCGATTCGGTCCGTGCCGGTTGTGCTGGGAGAAAATGAGACGGCTTCCTTCCTGCGGGATGCGGTCGCGGAGCTGGAAAGCGGCCGCTTTCCCGGCGCGGATAAAAAAAGGGCGGCGATCCTTCAGATGGCCTGCAAGCACGCGGTGAAGGGCGGGGAACCCCTGCCGGAATCGTTGCTGCGCAGCCTGGTGGAGGAAATGGTCGACAAAAAGGTGACGCCCACATGCCCCCATGGACGTCCGCTGGTGGTTTCCATCAGCCATACGGAGTTGGACAAGAAATTCAAGAGGATACAGTGAAGGAGAAAATCATCTGTCGGGTGCTAACCGGCCCAACGGCCAGCGGAAAAAGCGCCCTCGGCCTGGAGCTGGCGGAAAAGCACGGCTGGGATATTCTGTGCATGGACAGCATGCAGATCTACCGCCGAATGGATATCGGTACCGCAAAGCCCACGCCTGCGGACCGGAACCGGGTTCGGCATGAGATGCTGGATATCTGCGAACCGGATGAATCCTTCAGCGTTGCCATGTATCAGGAAATGGCGGCACGCCTGATTCGCGAAAAAGGGAAGAATGGCCGTCCGGTTCTTCTGGTGGGAGGTACCGGACTCTATTTACAGGCCATGATGCATCCGATGGGACTGGGACAGATTCCCGCGAATGAAGCACTTCGGGAGGAACTGCGTCAGCTCGCGGCCACGCCAGAAGGAAAAAAAACGCTGCATGACCGTCTGACAGCCCTGGATCCCGATACCGCGGCCCGCCTGCCGGAAAATGATGTTCGCCGGATCATACGGGCGATCGAGGTTACGCTGGGAACCGGGATCCCGTTTTCCGCCCAGCCGCGGGTGGAACGGAAAACAGAATTTGAATGGCGCGTGGTTGCCCTGCATCTGCCCAGAGATGTGCTGTACCATCGGATCAACAGGCGAGTGGAAGAGATGGTCCGTCAGGGGCTGCCCGAAGAGGTACGGGCCCTGCTGGCGGAAGGCCTTTCGCCCGAATCCCAGAGCATGCAGGGACTGGGATACAAGGAAATGATTCCCTTTCTCCGGGGGGACTGGTCCCTGGAGAAGGCGGTGGAGGAAATCCAGAAGGGAAGCCGCCATTACGCCAAACGGCAGGAAACCTTTCTGAAGCGGGAACCCTGTCTGAAGTGGCTGGATCCGCTGGCGGCAGACGCGCTTTCCCAGGCGGAAGCGCTGCTGGCAGCAGGGTAAATCCGGCCGTGAAAAATGGGCAAAGAGCCGGAAGTGCGTCATGAAAGGCGGAAACTTTTTCTTTCCGGAGAGAGGGCTTTACGGTCGAAAAAACGAGCAGGAACGGAGCATGAGACTTATATGAATGACAGCATTGAGAACATGATTCAACGGGCGGAAACGGAGCTGAAGGATGCTTTCGCGGAGGCTGAACGGGTGGAGCGGGTGCGGACCAGGCAGATTCTGGACGTGTTCCGTGCGCATCGGATCAGCTATCGGCATTTTTCGCCGACCACGGGGTATGGTTATGACGATGTGGGACGGGACACGCTGGAGGCAGTCTACGCGGATCTGTTTCACACGGAGGCGGCCCTCATGCGGCCGCAGATCGCCAGCGGCACAGCCGCGCTGAGCCTGACGCTTTTTGGACTGACCAGACCCGGGGAACGTATCCTCAGCGCGACGGGGCTGCCGTATGACACCCTGCTGGGCATCCTGGGCACAGGGATGGACGTGACGCCGGGATCCCTGAAGGAGAACGGACGAAGCTTTGACCTGGTGGAGCTGAAGCCGGACGGAACCATTGACCTGGAGGCGGTCGCCCGGGCGATGACGTCGGAAACGACGCTGATCATCGCGCAGCGCAGCCGGGGGTATTCCTGGCGGCCCAGTCTGATGCCCGAGGCTTTTGCCCCGCTTGCGGAGATGATCCACAGCAGGTTTCCCTGGGCCAGGCTGATGGTGGATAACTGTTACGGCGAATTTGTCCGAGATCAGGAGCCCACGGATTTCGGCGCGGATGTATGCGTCGGCAGCCTGATCAAAAACCCGGGCGGCGGGATTGCGCCGACTGGTGGATACATCGTGGGAAGCGCGGAAGCCGTGGACCGGGTCGCCTGGCGGCTGACGGCCCCGGGGCTCGGAAGGGAGCTTGGCTCCTACGCGGGAGACTATCGTCCCTTCTATCAGGGGTTGTTCATGGCCCCGCACACGGTATGCCAGGCGCTGAAAACCGCACTGCTGGCTGCGCGCCTGTTTGAAAACCTGGGGCTTCGCTCCACGCCGGGATCAACGGAGAAACGGGCGGACATCATTCAGGCGATCCAGATGGGGACACCGGAGCGGCTGGTTGCCTTCTGCCAGGGAATCCAGAGCGCAAGCCCGATTGACAGCATGGCCATGCCGGAGCCCTGGGACATGCCGGGATACGATGATCCGGTGGTGATGGCCGCCGGGACCTTCGTGGCCGGCGCCAGCATTGAGCTCAGCGCCGACGGACCGATGCGGGCACCCTACATTGCCTATATGCAGGGAGGACTGACCTATACCCATGGCCGCCTGGCCCTGGCAGAAGCCCTCGGACGCATGATGGAGAAGGGAACTCTTTGATATCAGGCCGGGATGATGCAAACGGCGGAGGGCACCACAAAAAGTGAGACGAAAGGCCGCAAAGGAAAGTGTTGACAAAGGTTTCCGGTCTTTCGTATAATCACGGTATCAAACTTCGATACACCAAGGAGGGTGAACCATATGGAACTTCAAACCCTGAAGGAGCAGGCCAGGCAGGTTCGCAGGGATGTTATCCAGATGACAGCCGGGGCCGGCTCGGGTCATCCGGGCGGATCTCTTTCCTGCACGGAGGCGCTTGTCGCGCTGTATTTTGATGTCATGAACGTGGATCCCAGGGATGAAAAGAACCCGGACCGGGACCGCTTTGTCCTCAGCAAGGGACACGCGGCCCCCGCGCTGTACGGCACGCTGTGCGAGCGGGGCTTCTTTCCCCGGGAGGAATTGAAAAGCTTCCGTCAGCTGCACAGCATCCTGCAGGGACATCCGGATGTGAAGAAATGCCCCGGAGTGGACGCGTCCACCGGTTCTCTGGGTCAGGGCATCTCCATCGCCACCGGCATGGCCCTCGGCGCAAAGCATCTTGGGAAAAAGACCCGAGTATACACTATTATCGGAGACGGGGAAAGCCAGGAAGGCCTGGTCTGGGAAGCCAGCATGGCCGCTGCCCACTATAAACTGGACAACCTGACGGTCATCCTGGACCACAACGGGCTGCAGATTGACGGCAGCAATGACGAAGTCATGAGTCTGGGAGACATCAAGGCCAAGGCTCTGGCTTTCGGATACGATGTCATCGAGGTCGCGGACGGGAACGATATGCAGCAGGTGCTGGACGCGCTGCATGCGCCCGTATGCCCCGGGAAGCCCAGGTATATTCTCCTGAACACCGTGAAGGGCAAAGGCGTCAGCTTCATGGAGAATCAGGTCGGCTGGCACGGCAAAGCACCCAGCGCCGAGCAGGCGGAACAGGCTTTGAAGGAACTGGAGGGCTGAGAAAATGGAAAAGAAAGCGGTTCGAGTTGCCTACGGCGAAGCGCTGTGCAAAATTGCGGCAACGAATGAAAAGATCGTCGTGCTGGACGCGGATCTGGCTTCCGCTACCATGACCGGCACTTTTAAGAAGGAATACCCCCACCGTTTTTATGACTGCGGCATCGCCGAAGCGAACATGGTGGACATGGCTGCCGGGATGAGCACCATGGGTCTGATTCCCTTCTGCTCCACCTTCGCTGTGTTCGCGGGGCGGAACTATGACCAGATCCGGAACGGTGTCTGCTACCCGAAATTCAATGTCAAATTCGGCTTTAGCCATGCGGGCATTACGCTGGGCGAGGACGGCGGAAGTCATCAGGCCGTTGAGGATATCGCGCTGATGCGGGTGCTGCCGGGGATGACGGTGTTTGTACCCAGCGACGCGAATGAATGCTATCAGTGTGTGGAAGCGGCTGCGAAGATCAACGGCCCGGTCTATATCCGTACCGCCCGGCTGCCCTCCCCGGTCTATGATCCGCAGCCCTTTGAGGTGGGCAAGGGCATCGTGCTCAGGGACGGCCGGGACGCGGTGCTGTTTACCTGCGGCATCATGAAGGAACACGCGCTGGAGACGGCGGAGATTCTCGCGGGAGAAGGGATTGATCTGGCGGTGGTTTCCTTCCACACCATCAAGCCTTTCGACGATCTGCTGGCCCGGGAATACGCGGCAAAATGCCGAAAGGTGTTCACCCTGGAGGAGCATTCCGTCATCGGCGGTCTGGGTGATACCGTGGCGTCCGCCATCATCGGGCATGGGGTGGAATCCTTCCACAAGATCGGGATCAACGACGTGTTCGGCCAGAGCGGAAAACCGGCGGACCTGCTGAAGGAGTACGGGCTGACCGGGCCTCAGATTGCCGAAAATATCAAAAGTCATCTGTAACCCCTGAAGAAGCGCTTTCCCGGGTTTCGTCACAGCATCAAAATTCACATCCTGTTCATTTTCCCCCGGCAGGGAAAAAGTGAAAAACGGCGAACAATTGTTTTATGAATTCCGAAAGGAGGAAAGCAAAGATGGCTGATATCGGAAGCAACCTGAAAAACATCTGGATGAAGGGCATGGAAGCCATTGGCAACACGGCCTCCAGCATTGCCAGCAATACCCGGTTCAAGGTGGATGAAATGAACCTGGTGAACCGGCGGACGGAGATTCTGAAGGAGTTCGGCGCGCAGGCTTATGCCCTGTGGCAAAAAGGCGCCCATTTCCCGGAGGAGCTGGAACAGCGCCTGCAGGAATTGGGCAAGCTGGATGAGAAACTGAATGACATGCGGGCGGAGCGCTTCGCAGGCGTCCAGACGGAAACGCCCGCCGTGGATGAGGCCGCGAAAGATGAAGCGGCCGAAGAAGCAGCGGAAACCCCTGAAAAGGACGAAGCGCCGGACGCAAATACGGATATGGGTGAAGGGGCTATATCCGAGGAACCTGCGGACGAAGACGATTCCGAAGCGGAAACGGTCCCCGCGAATGACCCCGTGCCTGTGATTCGGGTGGAACCGGCCGCTGAGCCGGACCGGGAATCGACGCCTCTGAGCTCCGCAATCAGCGACCTGTTTGAAAAGGCCCCATCCGGCGCGGAAGCCGCGGACAAGGTAAATGCCGCGCTGGACTCGCTGGAGGACGGTCTGAAGCAGTTTAGCGACTCGCTGGATGAGAAGATTGATTCCCTGACGGATAAAATGACCGGGAATGAGGGAGAATAATCCTATTCCTGGCCAAAGCCCCCGGGATGTTATGGCCCGGGGGCTTTTTCACGGAATCGGACACCGAGTGGCGCACTTTTTTGCCGTTGAATTGAAGGGAATGATTTGATATAATGTCCCGGAGTTTTCTTTGCGAAAGGAGGAGCGGGATTTGACGCGAGCGATCAGAAGAGGAGGGGCGATCTGCCTGCTCTGCTGTTTGATGTTGACGGCCTGCGCGGCCGGGGAATTATCGGTACGGATGGTACCGGCGGAATGGACATGGGAGGCGAACCAGACGGCTTCCTTTACCGGCGTAATCCAGACGGATGGGGAAGATCTGACCGGCGCGACGCTGCACCTGGAACTGGAGACCCGGATGGAGGATTCCGGGGAGGTTCTTTTCACCAACCTGAACGGGAAAAAGCTGAAGGTTCGGAAGCGGAGTGATACGGTGGAGATGGACCTGACGGGCGGAAACGCGGAGAACACTTTCGAGGGTGAATGGTTCCTTCCCGCGGAGGTGGAGGAAGGCCTGGCGCATGCGACGGTGCGGCTGACCATCTCTGACGCGGAAGGAAACCCGCTGAAAAGCGCGGAAATGAGCGTGGGGTCCGAATCCGCGGAGGAAGCGTCCGTCGGAACGACGCCGCTGGGACGGGCGCGCCAGCTGATCCGGGTGCTCAGCATTGCCTGTGCGGCGGTCTGGCTGCTGGCGATCGCCCGGCATGGGTTCCTGAACTGGCGGAAGCCCCGCCCATCCAAAGGGTAAGACAGGAATTCTGATGGATACGGAACAGTGACGGAGGAATGGAAATGCAGATTTACAACAGCCTGACCCGGAAGAAAGAGGAATTCAAGCCTGTACAGGAGGGCAAGGTGGGAATCTATGCCTGCGGCCCTACGGTATATAATTATTTCCATATCGGGAATGCCCGTCCCTTTATTACCTTCGATGTGCTTCGGCGTCAGCTGGAGCGGGAAGGGTATGATGTCACCTTTGTGCAGAATTTTACGGACATTGACGATAAGATGATCCGGCGGGCCAATGAGGAAGGCATTACGGTCAAGGAGCTGGCGGACCGGTTTATCCGGGAGTATTTTGTAGACGCCCAGGCACTGGGAATCCGTCCCGCAACTGTCCACCCCAAGGCGACCGAGCATATTCCGGAGATCATCAACCTGATTTCGAGGCTGGTGGAAAACGGCCACGCGTACGCGACGCCCAGCGGAGACGTCTATTATCGGGTGTCCGCTTTCCCAGGGTACGGAAAGCTGAGCAGGCAGAACGTGGAAGATCGAGAAATGGGAGCCAGCGAGCGCCTGGACGTGGAAACGGACAAGGAAGCACCCGCTGATTTTGCCCTCTGGAAAGCGCAGAAGCCCGGAGAGCCAGCCTGGGACAGCCCGTGGGGAAAAGGGCGCCCCGGCTGGCACATCGAATGCTCCGCCATGAGCATGAAGTACCTGGGAGATACCTTTGATATTCACTGCGGTGGCAAGGATCTGCTGTTCCCGCATCACGAAAATGAGATCGCCCAGAGCGAGGGAGCGACCGGGAAGCCCTATGTGCACTACTGGATGCACAATGGTTTCATTAATGTGGACAACCAGAAAATGAGCAAAAGCCTGAACAATTTCTTTACGGTTCGGGATATCTCCAAGGAGTTTGATCTGGAAGCGGTCCGCCTGTTCATGCTTTCAGCTCATTACCGCAGTCCCATCAACTTCAGCCGGGAACAAATTGAAGCGGCGAACGCCAGCCTGACCCGCCTGTACACGGCCCGGGACAACCTGCTGTTCCAGCGGGACAACGGGGAAGCGCGTCCTTTGAATGAAAAGGAAGAAGCCTTCTGCCAGCGGCTGAAGGAATATGAACAGAAATTCGATGCCGCCATGGATGACGACTTGAACACGGCGGATGCTCTCGGCGCCATTTTTGAACTGGTGAAGGACGCCAATGTGGAAATTCAGGCGGGCAGCGCGAAGGAAGCCGCGTCCAGGGCGCTGGAGAGCCTGAACGCCATCTGCGGCGTGCTGGGCATCCTGACCCGGGAGAAGGATGACCTGACGGATGAGGTTCGCAGCATGGTGGCGGAGCGGGCGGAAGCCAGGAAGAACAAGGACTGGAAACGCTCCGACGAGCTGCGGGACGCCATCCGTGCCGCGGGCTACATTCTGGAGGACACCAAGCAGGGCCAGAAAGTCCGCAGGGATCCGGACCGATGAAAAGAAAGCCCCTTCTGAAAGCCGGGGCCGGCCGTCATGATGGCAGTGCCTCACGGCTGGAAGCTGAAAACTGGCGACAATGGCTGGGGGTGGCTGCGCTGGTGCTTGCGCTGGGCGTCTGTCTGCTGGCCACGCGGGATCGGGCAAAACCGGAACGGCGGGATTTTACCGCCGGCGGCCTGGCGCAAAGCCTGGAAACACCTGCGCCGCCCGCGGGGACGCTGCGGGTCAACGAGGCTGAACTGGAGGAGCTGATTCAGCTGCCGGGTGTCGGGGAAACCCTGGCGCAGGCCATCCTGGACGAAAGGAAAAAGAACGGCGCTTTTCATTATGCGGAAGATTTGATGGCGGTGAAAGGAATTGGTCCGGCAAAGCTGAGCCAGATCCGTTCCTATCTGGATCTCGGGGAAGAAGGAGAGGATTAGTCCATGGCCTATCAGGCATTATACCGTCAATGGCGGCCCAGAGATTTTTCCCACATGGTAGGCCAGGAAGCCATCGTCGAGACCCTGCGGCATCAGGTGGAAACAGGGAGGATTCCGCACGCGTACTTATTCTGCGGCAGCCGGGGAACCGGCAAAACGTCCGCCGCGAAAATCCTGGCCCGGGCCATTAACTGCAAGCATCCGAAAAACGGTGACCCCTGCGGCGAATGTGAAACCTGCAGACAGATGCAGTCCGAGGACACTCTGGACATTATCGAGATGGATGCGGCCAGCAACCGCGGCAGTGAGGACGCGCGGACACTGCGGGAATCCGTCAAGTATCCGCCCCAGTACGGTAAATACAAGGTCTACATTGTGGACGAGGTTCACATGCTGACCAAGGAGGCTTTCAACGCGCTGCTGAAGACCCTGGAAGAGCCTCCGGCCCACATTGTTTTCATCCTGGCCACGACGGAGCCGCAGCAGCTGCCGGCTACCATTCTCAGCCGATGCCAGCGCTTTGACTTCGGGCGCATTCCCGCCGGTCAGATCATGGGCCGGCTGCGGGAGGCGGCGGACGGCGCCGGCGCGGAAGCAACGGACGGGGCGCTGATGGCGATTGCCAAGGCGTCCGAAGGCGGCATGCGGGACGCGCTGAGCATCCTGGACATGTGCATCGGATACGGCCAGAAGGTGGATGAAGCGCTGGTGCAGAACGTGCTGGGTACCAGTGATCGGGCGTTTCTTTTCCGATTCAGTCAGGCCCTGGCGTCGGAAAACGCCGCGGATACCCTTCGGCTGATCGATGAAATGATGCGCAATGGCAAGGAGCCGGCCGCTTTCACCCGGAGCGTCAGCGACCATCTGCGCACGCTGCTGATGGCGAAATGCTGCGGAAAGGAAATTGCCGAGGTACTGGACCTGTCCGATGCCACCGCGGAGGAATACATCCGGGCCAGTGAACAGATCAGTGTATCCAGGATGATGGAGATGCTTGATCAGTTTATGCGTCTGGAGACGGATCTCCGGTACTATGCTTCCCCCCGGATTGGACTGGAGAACACAAGTCTGAAATGCTGTCTTCGGACAAAGGAAGCGGATACGCTGGCGCTGAATGACCGCATCGCGGAGCTGGAAAACCAGATGAGTGACCTGCGGGATCAGCTGGCAAAGGGCGTCCGCCTCCCGGCGAATGAAAACGCGGGCGGTGCGCAGGATCGAAAAGGAAACGGTCCGGCGGCGGCCAGAATATCCGCCCCAAAGGCGGAGTCTCCCAGGACGCTTACACCGACGGGACGAGGAGCCGACGAAACGTGGAAAGAAGGACTGCGCCAGCTGCAGAAGACGGAGCCATCCATCCATGGCATGCTGCAGATGGGGCAGTATCAGGGATCGGACGGGACGACGTTCAAGTGGAAGGCAAATCCTGGATTTGAAATCATTGTGCAGAGCCTGAACAGCCCTGAAAGAAAATCGAAAATCGAGGAGGCGCTGACAGCAGCGGCGGGAATTCAAAGCAGCTTTCTGGCGGTGGATCGTCTGCAGGAGGCCCGGGAGAACGCGGAAGCATCCGATGAGGAATACATGCGGGAAATCTATGATACCTTTGGCCGAGAACCGGTCAGTGTTGTGGAGAAACTGCCGGACGCATAAGCAAAGATGATAAAAAAACACCCTGAAGCGACGAGCTTCGGGGTGTTTTGCGGCACGATGATCAGTTCAGAGCTTCCGCGTCATTTTCGATGGTAACTTCCTCCACACTGCGGATTCCCCAGCGGGCCACGACCATGCTCAGGTTATCCCGGCCGACAGACAGGGTCACCGTGTCATCCTTTATGCCTACGATGGTTCCGTAGATGCCGCCGATGGTGCAGATGCGGTCACCGGCCTTCAGGTTGTTCAGCATTTCCTTTACCTGTTTATCCTTTTTCCGCTGGGGGCGGATGAGGAAGAAATAGAACACCACAAAGATCAGTACCATGGGCAGGAAGGTGGTGACCAGCATCGCCACGGGATTGGCGGCAACCTCTTCTCCGGCGGCAGCGGCGTCAGCCGCGGTGCCGGCCGCTGCAGCTGCTTCTTCCGCCAGCGCGGAAGTGATCCCAAATAACTTTTCAAAAAACATGTTTACGATACTCCTTTTCTTTCATTCGGTCCGAAGGGATTATAGCAGAAAACCCTGAGGGTTACAAGCGGGAATTTCCCATCGGGAGCATTAAGCCAGCGGACGGGTGGCGATCATGTCGACCCCGGTCCCGCAGACATCGGGCAGGATAACCTGTCCCAGAGAAACCGGGGCGGAAACCTGAACCTGTTTCAGGGCCTCCATGACCTGGGAGATCATTTTTTTCGGCACGGGAGAGGCGGTTTTCACAGACAGCGGCGTGGCCGCGTTTTCCACAGGGATGACAGCGGTGATCATCCGCAGAGGAAGGGTGCATTCCTGCCGGGCGTACTTTGCTCCCCGCGGGCAGGTGTTTCCTTCTACCTTCAGCACTTCCCCCGCTTCATTCAGGGTAACCGTCATCCGGCAGCCGACGGGGCAGTTAATACAGGTTATGCGCTGCTCCATGATCAGTCCACTCCTTTCTCAATCCGTACAACGATGGGATCTGTTTCCGACAGGCCCTGGAAGCATTCCGGCTTCAGAGAATAAGATGCCATCTCTCCGGGGGTGAAGATCATGGCCTTCCGTCGGACCAGTTCCCTTTCACTGCAGGAGATGACCACCGAGGCATTCCGGAACACGTCTGCTGGGCGGAACATCAGGGTGACAGACGCTGATGGGCAAAGCTGGATTTTCTGCGGCACACAGCCGCGGATCCCTTCACCGTCTTCCACCCGAAACCAGCGTTCCGCCCGGGGCTCCCCACGAACGAAAGCGGCTGCTGCGTGCCCGGCCTGGAAGCTTTCATCGGAAACATGATCCACCAGGTCATGCACATGGAGCACATTGCCGCAGGCAAAAACGCCGGGCACGGACGTCTCGAAGGAATCGGAAACCACGGCGCCGGAGGTGGTGGGGGAAAGCTGAACGCCGGCGCTTTCACTGAGCTCGTTCTCAGGGATCAGGCCCACGGAGAGCAGCAGCGTATCGCAATCGAAAGCCATTTCCGTTCCCGGAATCGGACGGCGGCGCGCATCCACTTCGGAAACGATCACCCGCTCCAGCCTTTCACGGCCCTGAATGTCGGTGACGGTGTGGCTCAGATACAGCGGAATGTCATAATCCTGCAGACACTGGACGATATTCCGGTTCAGGCCGGAAGAATAGGGCATAATCTCCACGCAGGCCAGCACCTTTGCTCCCTGCAGCGTCATCCGGCGGGCCATGATGAGGCCGATGTCGCCGGAGCCCAGGATCACGACCCGTTTTCCAGGCATGAAGCCCTCCAGATTGACGAAGCGCTGAGCCGTACCGGCGGAATAGATTCCCGCGCAGCGGGTACCCGGTGTACACAGGGCGCCGCGCGGCCGCTCCCGGCAGCCCATGGCGAGAATGACTGCGCCTGCCTCGATCTGACGCAGGCCGTGGGTGGGAGAAACACAGGTGACCACCCGATCCGCCGAGACGGAGAGAACCGTTACGCCGCATTCGATGGGAATATCCAGTTCCCTGGCCCGGTCTATATCCCGCTGCGCGTATTCCGGGCCGGTCAGCTCTTCCTGAAATCGATGAAGTCCGAAACCGTTATGAATGCACTGGCGAAGAATGCCGCCGGGCTGAGCTTCCCGTTCCAGCACCAGCAGCGAGGAAATCCCGTCTTCCCTGGCGGCGATGGCGGCGGCCAGGCCCGCGGGGCCGGCGCCGATAATCAGAATATCCACCCGCTCACGATTCATGTGCGATCCCTCCTGTCTGCGTCCTCCGTCAGGGTGCCTGTCAGCAGATAGCTGTTTCCGCCATTCTTGGTGATTTCCAGCAGGGAAATTCCCGTTTCCCTGGAAAGGATGGAAGCGACCCTGGGCGAACAGAAGCCGCCCTGGCAGCGCCCCATGCCCGCACGGGTCCGGCGCTTGACCGCATCCACGCTGGTGGCGGGAACGGGACGGTGGATGGCTGCGACGATCTCTGCTTCCGTAATCACTTCGCAGCGGCAGATGATATTGCCATATTGCGGATTGTCCCGGATAGCGGCCTGCTGCGCGTCTGGGTCCATCTCCCGGAAGGGGATGGCTGGCTTGCGGAAGGGTAGAACCTGTTCCTTGCGGGACAGGTTACGGTCCTGCACGATCCGGCCGGCCAGCTCCCGCGCGATCGCCGGCGCCGAGGAAAGCCCAGGGCTTTCGATGCCAACAGCCTCGTAGGCGTTGGGACAGCCGGACACGGGGCCGATGATGAAATCTCCGCCTTCCTCATGGGCGCGAACGCCGCTGAAATTGGTAATATTCGTCCGCAGAGACACCTGAGGCCAGGTCAGGCGGACTTTTTCCATGACGGAATCCAGGCCCGACTGAGTTGTGGCAGTGTCTTCCGGATCCGCGATGTCTTCCGCGCTGGGGCCGAGGAGCACGTTGCCATGCACGGTGGGAGAAACCAGTACCCCCTTGCCCATCCGGGAAGGACACTGAAAAATGGTGCGCTGGAATGGCGGATGGGCGGGATGATCCAGCAGATAATACTGGCCGCGGCGATGGATGATCCGCAGGGACAGATCCGAAAGCTGATTGTGCAGCACAGCGGAGGATGCGCCGGCGCAGTTTACAAAGGTATCAGAGGACCAGACGCCGCGGCCTGTTTCGACCAGGAAAGAACCGTCTGCCTGTGGACGCACGGCCTGAACGGTTTCGCCGAAACGGAAGGAAACGCCGTTCAGCGTGGCATCATCCGCCAGTGCGAAGGTCAGTTCATACGGGCTGACAATGCCGCTGGTCGGTACCAGCAGGGCACAGGTAACCGCGGGGTTCAGATTCGGCTCCAGGGAAAGCGCTTCTGCCCGGGAGAGCATTTTCATCCCGGAAACACCGTTGGCCAGACCGCGATCCAGCAGTTCCTGAAGGGTGACTTCATCCTCTTTCGAAAAACCGATGACCAGCGCGCCGCATTGTGCGTAGGGAACACCAAGCTCCGCACAGAGCGCGGGATAAAGCCGCGCGCCTTCCACGTTCAGGCGGGCCTTCAGGGTGCCGGGCGCCGCGTCATAGCCCGCGTGCACGATACCGCTGTTGGCCTTGGACGCGCCTTCGGCGACATCCCAGGCCTGCTCCAGCACCGTGACGCTGCACGCATAACGGCTGAGCTCCCTGGCCAGCGCACACCCGACGACACCGCCGCCTGCGATCAGGATATCTGAATGATTGTTCATTTCATCCCTCCTGGAAAAAAGGTTTTCTTATACTATCACAAAGCTGCGGTTTGCGCAATGAAAGGAGAACCGCATTTTCAGAATGTTGCGAAAGACAGGGTTGAGTGGTATAATATTCTGTATTTCTTTGGGGGTGAGGGAATGATTACGACGATTTGTCTGAATCCGAGCTTTGATAAGGCGGTGGAAATGGACTGCCTGAAGCTGGGTGAAGTGAACCGGTACCGCGTGATCCGGGAGGATCTGGGCGGAAAGGGAATCAATGTGGCCGTGGTAGCCCAGCGGCTGGGTCTGGACGTGCAGTGTATCGGAACCATGGGTGAAAACGGGGCGGATCAGCTTTCCGCCATGATGGATCAGGAACACCTGAAGCATCAGTTTCTGCGGATCCCCGGAAAGGTGCGGACAAACCTGAAGCTGGAGCTGCGGGATGAGAAAGGAATCACGGAACTGAATGAGGCAGGGGCGGAGCTGAAGGAAGCCGACCTGAAGGCTTTCTTCGACCTGGCCCGGGAGGCCACGCGGGACAGCGATATGGTCGTGCTGACAGGAAGTCTGCCGCCCGGATGCCCCAAAGGGGTGTATCGGGATCTGATGCTGGCGCTGGAAGGGAAAAAGTGCATCCTGGATACAGAAGGACCGGAGCTTGAAATGGCGGCCAAAGGCGCACATCCCTTCCTGATCAAGCCCAATCTTCACGAGATGGAAACGACGCTTGGACTGGAGCTGCGGACGATGCGCTCCATCAGGGACGCGGCGCTGCTGTTTATCCGGCTTGGCGTGGAGCACGCGGTCATCTCCATGGGCGCCATGGGAGCCATGTACGTGGATCCGGAACGGACGCTTTTCGCGCCAGCGCTGCGGGTGGCCACAAAGTCCACCGTCGGCGCGGGGGACGCCATGCTGGGCGGCATGCTGCTGGGCTACGAAAGAGAAGGAGACATGGGCAAGGCCTTTAAATACGGCGTGGCCGCCGGCGCGGCCAGCGTCATGACGGCGGGGACGCAGCTGATTATCCCGGAGGACTTCTATGCCCTGCTGGATCAGGTGCGGATTCAGGAGGTCTGATGGGGCTGCAGCGTCTTTTCCGCCGGGCGGAATTCTCTGATGGGGTGATCGATCTGATTCCCGTGCGCGAGGCGCCGGCAAGTCGGGAGCTGGGATTTGGCCATGAAAGGGTATGGCGGATCGCCGAGCACCGAAAAACCAGGGAAATCGGCCGACTGAGCTATCGGGATGGCGAGAGCCTTGGCGTCTATTATTTCGGGCATATCGGATATCATATTGATCCGCCCTGGCGCGGACACCATTACGCGGAACGGGCCTGCAGGTTGATCCGAAAGGAAATTCTCCGCGGGGGAAAGAGCAGCGTGGTCATCACCTGTGACCCGGATAACCAGCCCAGCCGGAAAACCTGTCTCGCCCTGGGCTGTGTCTGGGAAAGTGAAGTCGCGGTGGATGAGGGGCTGCAGCGCAGATTCGACATCAGCCGCCGGAAGGAAAGGTATATCTGGATCCTCCGGAAGGAGGAATCATAAGGACGATGGCCGCAGGGAATGATCCGGGGAACCGGCACGTTCTCTTGAAAGCCGCCTGGATGGCATTCCGATCAGGAAATACGAACCCGAAAGGGGAATGAAAGTGTTTGTGGAAGTGAAGGGAACCAGCGTTTACTATGAAACGCATGGCGATCAGGGATCGCGGGTGCTGCTGCTGCATGGATGGGGCTGCGATGCCTCATTCTTTTCTTCCCTGACGGAAGCGCTGACCCCTTCTCATCAGATCCTTGCCATTGATTTTCCCGGCTTCGGCCGGAGCGGCAGGCCGCCGGAGCCCTGGGGCGTGCCGGAATACGCGGCCTGCCTGAAGGAATGTCTGGAACGGCTTTCCTTTTCTCCCTGCGCCGCGGTAGGGCACAGCTTCGGCTGCAGAGTCCTGGCCTGGAGCGCAAGCGAATGGCCGACGCTGTTTACGAAGCTGGTTTTTACCGGCGCTGCCGGGCTGCGGAAGGAACCGAGCGAGGAAGCAAAAAGAAGAACAGCCGCCTACCAGAAGAAAAAGCAGTTTTTGCGCGGGCTGGAGAAGCTGCCCGGGCTTCGCGGCCTGGGCGAAAAAATGGAAAACGCACTGCGGGAAAAATATGGAAGCGCCGATTACAACGCGCTGGATGAGGAAATGCGAAAAACCTTTGTGAAGGTGGTTAATCTGGACCTCCGGGATCGGTATCCCCGGATCGGTCAGAGTACGCTGCTGATCTGGGGGGACGAGGATACGGAGACGCCGCTCTGGATGGGGCAGGAGATGGAGAAGCTGATTCCGGACGCTGGGCTGGTTATCCTGGAAGGCGGGAGCCATTTTGCCTACATGGAGCAGACCGGACGGTTTAACACCATTGTGCACCATTACTTATCGGAGGCTTGAGGGCGAGATGGAGGATCATGTGGGAATTGGACTGCAGGTGCTGACGCTGCTCACTCCCCTGACTTATGCACTGGGATGTCTGCTGGCGGCACGGCCGCTGATCCACTGGTTCCAGCTGGAAAGCTACCAGTTTCCGGGCTATTTCCGTACGTTGAAGCGGCAGGGTCCGCGCGGCTGGGGAATCGGCGTGACCCTGTCGGCGGCGCTGTTTGCCTGCGCTGTCTGCGTTCGCCTGCTTCGGGGCTCCCTTACGGCCTTTCTGATCGTCTTCTGTGCCGCTTGTATGGGTGCCGGATGGATCCTCCGGCAGATGGGGAAAAAACAAAAGGCCAAGAAAGCGCTTGTCTTTACGCCCCGGGTCAAACGGCTCTACGCGGTCGGCCTGGTGGTCTTTACGCTGCTGGCTTTCGGATGGATAACGGCAGCAAACAGGCTGTTTGTTCATTCAGAATGGGGGAAAACGCTGTTTTTCTGCGCTTTTCCCATGCTGCTGCCCATCTGGGTGACGCTGGCGGGTCTGCTGGCCTGGCCCATTGAAAAAGGAATCAGTGAGATGTATTTCCGGGACGCACAGCGGATTCTGCGCGAAAGAAAGGATCTGACCCGGATCGGAATCACAGGCAGCTGGGGAAAAACCAGCGTGAAATTCATCCTGGGAACCATGCTCAATGAGCGATTCCCGACCCTTGTTACACCGGCCAGCTTTAATACCCCCATGGGTGTGACCAAGGTGATCCGGACACAGCTGGAACCCGGGCACCGGATCTTCGTCGCGGAAATGGGGGCCCGTCACGTGGGCGACATCCGGGAGATGTGCAGGCTGGTTCATCCACAGATGGGTATTCTAACCTCCGTCGGCCCGCAGCATCTGGATACCTTCCACACCCAGGAGCGGATCACGAGGACAAAATATGAGCTGATCGACGCGATTCCTTCGGACGGAGTCAGCTTTTTCGCGGACGACGGCGGTATTGTGACCGGATTATGGGAGAAAACCGGGAAAGAAAAGGTGCTGGCCGGTATGAATCCGGAACGGGATGATGTCTGGGCAGAAGAGCTGCGGGTATCCCCGGAAGGAAGCCGTTTTCTGCTCTGCACCCGTAAGGAGAAAATTCCCTGCGAGACGTCGCTCCTGGGGGAACTGAATATTCGGAACATTGTACTCTGCGCCGGTGTATGTTTCAGGATGGGGCTGAGCGGCAGCGAGATCGCGCGGGGCATCCGAAAGCTGAAGCCCGTGGAACACCGGCTTGAGCTGAAGCGGAACCCAGGCGGGCTCACCGTGTTGGATGACGCGTTTAACAGCAATATTCTTGGCGCCAGACAGGCTTTCCAGACCCTGAAGCAGTTTCCCGGAAAACGAATTATTGTTACACCGGGCATGGTTGAACTGGGAGACCAGGAACAGGCGCTGAATCAGGAATTCGGCGCAGCGATGGCGTCCTGCTGCGACGCGGCGGTTCTGGTGGGACGGAAAAGAAGCGAAGCCCTGAAGGCGGGACTGACACGGGAAGGGTTTCCGGAAACGAATATTTACGTAACGGTCAACCTGCAGGAAGCGGCGGAGCTGCTGCGGACGCTGGCTGGTGCGGGAGATACCGTCCTGTTCGAAAACGACCTGCCGGACAATTACAGCGAAGCCTAACGCTGAACGCGCTGTGTGTCCCGAGGAGGGACGGGATGGAAATGGAAAAGAGAGGAACTCGAAAACGATGAAAAAACAGCTGGGTGTTATCTTTGGAAGTAGAAGCTGCGAGCGGGAAGTGGCCATCATCAGCGCGGTGCAGATGATGCGGCATGCGGATCCGGAGCAGTACGACGTGATTCCGGTCTATCTGGATGAAAACGGCGGGTGGTACACCGGGGATGCGCTGAAGGATATCCGCAGCTATCAGCCGTTTCGTCCGGGCAGCGCAGGGATCACCAAAGTCTTCCTGGACATGACACCTGGATCCGGCGCCCTGCTGGCGGTGGAAAAGGGAAAAGGGCTATTCGGCCGGACAGAACTGAAGGCCGTGGCGCGGGTGGATGTTTTTGTGATTGTCATGCACGGGATGAATGGAGAAGACGGTACGCTGCAGGGCATGCTGGAACTGGCCAACATCCCCTACACCTCAGCGGGTGTCGGCGCCAGTGCCCTGGGAATGGACAAAATCCTGATGAAACAGTTTTTCAGGGGCGGATCACTTCCGGTGCTCCCATCGGAATGGTATACCCGCTCCGCCTTCGAAAAAAACGCGGACACGGTGATGGCTGATGTGGAAGAAAAGCTGGGATATCCTGTCTATACGAAGCCGGCAAACCTGGGCTCCAGCATTGGCGTCAGCCGGGCGGAGAACAGGGAGGAGCTGCGGGAAGCGCTGTCTCTGGCCTTCGAATACGACAGAAGGGTGTTGGTGGAAAAGGGACTGACCAATCCCATTGAGCTGAACTGCAGCGTGCTTGGATATGATGATGACGTGGAAGCATCCCCGATCGAGATGCCCATCACCAGCGAAAAGTTTCTGGACTTTCATGAAAAGTACCTGGCCTCAGGCGGCAGCAAAGGCATGGCCAGCCTGCACAGGATTCTGCCAGCGCCCATCGAGGACACGCTCCGGATCCGTATTCAGGAAATCAGTAAGCGCATTTTCCGGATGATGGACTGTAAAGGTGTGGTCAGAATCGACTACATGTTCGACCGGGAAAGCGAAGAAATCTATATTACCGAAATCAACACCATTCCGGGAAGCCTGGCTTTTTACCTCTGGGAAAACGCGGGCGTCCCCTACAGAAAGCTGATTGACCGGATGGTGGCCATGGCGGAGCGGGCGCATCAGGACAGAAACCAGGCAAATTATGCTTTTTCCAGCGATATCCTCAAAGGCGTAACTTTCGGCGCGAAAGGTAGCAAAGGAGCCAAGGGAAGCAAGCGCTGAAAACATGGATGCACCGGAGGAGTGGGGCAAATGATACTGGAAAAGATTCATGCGTCGGCGGATTTAAAGACCCTGACGCTGCAGGAGATGCGGACGCTCAGCGAAGAAATCCGGCAGGAGCTGATTCATACGGTTTCCCGGAACGGCGGTCATCTGGCTTCCAATCTGGGCGTTGTGGAGCTGACACTGGCGCTGCACCGGGTTTTTGATTTCCCCAGGGATCAGATCGTTTTTGACGTGGGGCATCAAAGCTATGTGCATAAGCTGATTACCGGCCGGTACGGCGCGTTTTCCACGCTTCGGCAGCATGGGGGAATCAGCGGCTTTCCCAAAAGAGCGGAAAGTGAATATGACTGTTTTGAGACGGGGCATGCTTCCACCTCCATTTCCGCTGCGCTGGGGATGGCACGAGCCAGGGATTATCGGGGAGAGGATCATCAGTGCATCGCCTTCGTGGGGGATGGCGCGCTGACGGGCGGGCTGTGTTATGAAGCGCTGAACGACGCGGGAAATTCCGGCACGCGGATGATCGTCATTCTGAACGACAATGAAATGAGCATTGCGCCAAATGTCGGCGCGCTGAGCGCGAGCCTGACCAACCTGCGTATCAGCAGTGAATGGCAGAACGCAAAATCCGCGATGCATCGGTTCCGGCGGATACCTCTTGTCGGGAAATCCGTATACCGGGTGGCCCACGCGACCAAGACCCTGATGAAAACCGCTCTGGTGAAGGCGGACAGCATCGGCTTTTTTGAAACGCTTGGTTTTGAGTATTTTGGGCCCATTGACGGGCATAACCTGGAGGGGCTGGAAAAAACGCTACGCAAGGCGAAAAACTTTGAAGGCCCCTGTGTCATTCACGTGAAAACCAAAAAGGGCTTTGGCTATGACAAAGCAGAAGAGCGGCCGGAGATATTTCACGGTACGCCGCCTTTCTATGTCGAGACCGGGGACCGTACTGAACTGCCGGACTGTCCTTCCTCCGGTCATGTGATGGCCAACACGCTGATGGAAATGGCCGAAAAGGACCGCCGGGTCGTAGCCATCACCGCTGCCATGCCGATGGGGACCGGGCTGGACCATTTCGCGGAGAAGTTTCCGGATCGGATGCTGGATGTGGGCATTGCCGAAGAACACGCTGCCACCATGGCCGCCGGCCTTGCGGTGGGCGGCATGCGCCCTTACTTCGCGGTTTATGCCACCTTTTTTCAGCGCTGCTACGATCAGATGATTCATGATGTGGCGATGCAAAAGCTGCCTGTGGTTTTTTTGCTGGATCGGAGCGGTATCGGCGGAGAGGACGGGCAGACGCATCACGGACTGTTTGATTTCGCGGAGACGCTGCCCGTCCCTGGCATGACGGTGCTGGCTCCCTGTGACGCCAGAGAGCTTCGGCAGATGCTGAAATGGACTGCCGGAGACCACGGACCGGTCGCCATCCGCTATGCCAGGGCCGGGAACGATGTTCCGGAAAAGGCGGATACTGTCTTTACTCCCGGAAAATGGGATATCCTGCGGCCCGGAAAGGATCTTGCCCTGCTGGCGGCGGGCACGATGGTCCGCCAGGCGCTGCTGGTGGCGAAGGCGCTTCAGGAGGACGGGCTGCAGGCAGCGGTATACAATTGTTCCAGCATCCGGCCGCTGGATCTGCGGACGCTGGAAACGCTGGCGGGAACGCCTGTATTCACATTGGAAGAGCATATGCGGACCGGCGGCTTCGGCGCGTATGTGGAGCAGACCTGTATGGAGAGAGGCTGGACCCCGCCGGTGGAATGTTTCGCCGTGGGCGACACTTTTCTGCAGCACGGCCGTCACACGCTGCTGATGCGGGACGCGGGTCTGGACGCTGTGACTTTGCGGGACCGGATCCTGAGAAGACTGGGAGGGCGCCGGGAAGCATGAGCGATAAAATGAGAGTGGACGCGGCGCTGGTAGCGAAGGGCCTGATCTCAAGCCGGGAAAAGGCCCAGGCGGCGATCATGGCGGGCGAGGTCTATATCGGAGAGCGAAAGGTGCTGAAGCCTTCGGAGCCCTATCGCGAGGGGGACACGCTGCAGATGCGGAAGCCCAGGGTTGAATATGTCAGCCGCGGCGCGCTGAAACTGGAGAAAGCGGTCCGCGTGTTTCACGCCGCGCTGCGGGACAAGGTGGTAATGGACATTGGCGCCAGCACGGGCGGATTTACGGACGTCTGTCTGCGCAATGGGGCCAGGCGCGTGTACGCGGTGGATGTCGGATACGGCCAGCTGGACTGGAAGCTGCGGAATGATCCCCGGGTAACCGTGATGGAGCGGACCAACGCGCGGTACATGACGGGGGATTTTTTTCCGGAAAGGCCGGAAATCACGGTGATGGATGTCAGTTTTATTTCCATCCGGCTGATTCTGCCCGTCGCGGCGGACATCATGGGCGCAGAAGGTGTTTTTTATACGCTGATCAAGCCGCAGTTTGAGGCGGGCCGGGAAAAAGTTGGAAAAAAAGGCGTGGTGCGGGAACCGAAAACCCACGCGGAAGTTCTGACCGGTATCGTTGCCTTTACAGAAAGCTTTGGATGGCGTGTGGTACAGCTGGATTATTCTCCGATCACGGGACCGGAGGGCAATATCGAGTTCCTTGCGGAAATCCGGAGAAGAGTCGATGACGCTCCGTTGCTTTCGGATGCTGAAATCGAACGCGTCGTGTCCGGCGCGCATCAGAACATGAAGGGATAAGCGGATGGATAAGGGAAAGAACATTGCTTTCGTGGTTCACTCCGGCCGGAAGGAAGCGCGTGCCTGCGCAGCGCAGGCGGAAGCCTTTCTGGAAAGAGCGGGGTACCGTGTAACCTATCCCCGGGATGGCGCGCGGCAGGATGTGTACAGCATGGTCATCACCTTTGGCGGAGATGGCACACTGCTGCTGGGCGCGGGAGAAGCCATCGCTTGCGGATGCCCGCTGCTGGGCATCAATCTGGGCACAGTCGGTTTTTTGACGGAAGGGGAGCCAAAAAACCTGCTTTCCCTGATGACTCGTGTGCTGGAGGGGGATTATCAGACGGAAAGCAGAGGTCTGCTGCGGATCAGCGTGAATGAGGAGACAGAATCGGTGCTGGCGCTGAATGACGCCGTGATCACCCGGGGCGGTTTCGCCCGGCTGATTCAGGTGGACACTTTCGTCGGGGATGAGCAGTGGGACACCTTCACAGCCGACGGGATCATCGCCGCGACGCCTACGGGCTCTACGGGATATTCCCTGTCCGCGGGAGGACCGGTGCTGGCGCCGGGCGTGGAGGGGATCGTGATCACACCCGTCTGTGCCCACAGCCTGCGCCATTGTCCGTGCGTGGTGCCTGCGGCGTCCCGGATCCGCTTTCAGCTTAAACCGGAAAGAGAGCAGCGGGGGGAGCTGCAGATCGATGGCAGAAGCCGCCGCATGCTGAACGCGGGTGATACGGTGCATGTGACCGGCGCCGGACAGGAGCTGAAACTGGTCCGTATGGGCGATTACCGTTTTTTTGAGGTGATGCGTCGAAAATTCCTGGCCTGGAGCCAGCCGGAAGAGAGAGGAGCGGGGGCATGAAGAGCGAAAGGCAGACCGCGATACGCGCACTGCTGAAGGAGCAGGTAATTCAGACACAGGAAGACCTGGCTGAAGCGCTGCGCGCCAGAGGATTTCAGGTAACCCAGGCCACGGTGTCCCGGGACATGAAGGAAATGCACCTGATGAAGGTTCCACTGCAGGAAGGCGGATACCAGTACGCCGCGCCGGAATGGGAGGGCCCCGGACTCAGCGACCGGCTGATCCGCATGCTGAAGGACTGCGTCCTCAGTGTGGAATCCGCCGGACAGATGATTGTTGTCAAAACGCTGAGCGGATCGGCGAATACGGCCGCGGAAGCCCTGGACACCATGGCCATGCCGGAAATACTGGGCTCCATCGCGGGAGACAATACCATCTTTCTCGTGGCGCGGGACACGGAAGGCGCGCGTCTGGCCGCGGATCAGATCTTGCAGCTGACGGAACGCTGAGCACCGAAAGGAGGACAGGGAATGATTCAGTCCCTGACGATCCGAAACATCGTACTGATCGAAGAGCTGACCATCCGATTTCAGCCGGGAATGCAGGCGCTCAGCGGCGAGACCGGCGCGGGCAAGAGCATTGTGGTGGACGCGGTGAATCTGATCCTGGGCGGAAGGGCGGACAGAAGCCTGATCCGGACGGGAGAAGATAAGGCCAGCGTAGAAGCGATTTTTGATGCAACCGGGAATCCCGAGGCGCAGGCGGTGCTGCGGCGAGAAGGAATTGACGCAGAGGATGGTCTGGTTCTGTACCGCGAGATGACCGCCAGCGGGAAAAATGTGTGCCGCGTATGCGGTGTGATGGTGTCCGCCGGGCTGCTCAGGGAACTGGGGACGCTGCTGATGGATATTCACGGGCAGCATGAGCACCAGTTCCTCATGGATGAGGAAATGCAGCTTCGCTTTCTGGACCGGATGGGCAGCGCGGAACACCGGACGCTGATGCGGAAAACTGAGGAAGCCTGCGAAGCTTTTCTGGGTGTACACCGTCAGTACGCGAGAATGAAACGGGAAAACGATCAGAAACAGCGAAGGCTTCAGGAACTGGAAGCAGACCTGAAGGAACTGCACCAGGCCAGACTGAAGCCGGGGGAGGAGGAAACGCTGCAGCAGGAAGGGGCCCGGCTGCGAAACGCGGAGAAGATTGTCTCCGCCCTGCGCGGCGCCAGGGAAGCGCTCAGCTATGGGGAAAACGAAGCCAGCAGTCTGGAAAAAATCAAGGCCGCTGCCGGAACCCTGGGCAGCCTGGGGAAATATGGTGAAACCATGAAAAGCCTGGCTTCCCGGTGCGAGAACGCATACTATGAGCTGGAGGAAGTCGCTTTCGAGATCAGTGCGGCGATGGACAGCTTTGACCATGACCCCGGAAAGCTGGAAAAGACAGAGGAACGCCTGGACCTGATCCGCCGCCTGGAGCGGAAATACGGCGCAACACTGGACGAAGTGATCTCCGAGCAGCAAAAGATGGAAGCGGAATACGAGCAGCTATGCTCCCTGGAGGACCGGCTTGCGGAGACCGCGGCGGAGCATAAACGGCTGCTGGCCGCCTACCGTGGTGCGGCCCGGGAGCTGAGCGAAAGCAGAAAAGCGGTGGCCAGGCGCTTTGAACAGGATATGATGGCGCAGCTGAAGGATCTGGGGATGGAAAAGACCGTGTTTTCCGTGGCTTTTTCTGAACCGGAAGGGGAGCGGAAACCCATGCCGCGGCCCATGGGGGATGATCAGACATCCTTCCTGATTTCTCCCAACCCGGGAGAACCACTGAAGCCGCTAGCCAGGATCGCCTCCGGCGGTGAACTGAGCCGGATGATGCTGGCACTGAAAGCGCTGGAAGCGGAAGGCAGCGGTGTGGACTGTATGGTTTTCGATGAGATCGATACCGGCATCAGCGGAAGAATGGCGCAGGTGGTCGCGGAAAAAATGCACGCGATCGCACGGAAACGTCAGGTGATCTGCGTGACGCACCTGCCACAGATTGCCGCCGCGGCGGATTATGAATTTCTGGTGGAGAAATCCGTGGAAAACGGAAGAACCCGCACAAGGGTGACGCTTCTGGACCGGGAGGGACGGATTCAGGAGGTGGCCCGAATGATCAGCGGCGCGGAAGGAAGCGGTTCGGAAGCCAAGGCCTATGCCCGAAAAATGCTGGAGGCAGGGGAAACCGTGGCTGCTGCGCGACATGAAAGCGAATAAAGCAAAAGAAACGGGCCGGATTGTTAAAAAATTGTTTTGTCGTTCCGGGCCAGAATATGCTATAATTCCGAAAAGAATCTGAAAGCCTGGAAGGAGGGCTTTTGCCTGTGTTTGAAAAGAGAATGTTTCCTGGCGGCATTCACCCAAGAGAAGGAGCGAACGGGAAAGTGGTCAACGGCCAGAACCCGATTCGATCGCTGGACGCTCCGCCGCGGGTGATTATTCCCCTGCAGCAGCATATCGGCGCACCCGCGAAGGCTCTCGTGGCGCCAGGGGATCATGTCCGGATCGGACAGAAGATTGGTGAAGCCGGCGGCTTTGTTTCCGCGCCGGTGCACGCCAGCGTTTCCGGTACGGTCCGGGCCGTGCAGGACGCCATGCTGGCGAACGGCACCATGGTGCCCGCCGTGCTGATTGACAACGATTATCAGGAGGAATGGGTGGAGCTCCATCCCTCAGACCATCCGGAAACCCTCAGCGCGCAGGAGCTGCAGCAGATCGTCCGGGAAGCGGGGATTGTGGGTCTGGGCGGCGCGACCTTTCCGACAGCGGTGAAGCTTTCGCCCTCCGGCGGAAAAAAGATCGAAAAGCTGGTGCTGAACGGCGCGGAATGCGAGCCATACCTGACGGCGGATCATCGGCTGATGCTGGAAAAGGCGACGGATATCATAGACGGTGTCCGCCTGATGATGCTGGCGCTGGAAGTGGACGAGGCCCTGATCGGCATTGAGAACAACAAGCCGGACGCCATTGATCTGCTGACCGCCGCGGCGAAGAACGTGGACGGAGTACGCGTGGTCGGGCTGCCGGTTCGTTATCCTCAGGGCGGAGAGAAACAGCTGGTTTACGCGCTGACGCGGCGGCAGGTACCCAATGGGGGTCTGCCCCTGGATGTGGGAGTCGTGGTCTGCAATGTGGGGACGGTGTATGCCATTGACCGGGCCATCCGTGAAGGCCGCCCGCTGATCGACCGGATCACCACGGTCGGCGGTCTGGTCAACAACCCCGGGAATTTCCTTGTGCGCATCGGTACGCCAATTGACCACCTGATCGAAGCCTGCGGCGGCTTCCAGCCTCATATTCGCCAGTTTATTTACGGCGGGCCTATGATGGGCATGGCCATTGCGCGGCTGGACATCCCGGTAACCAAAGGCTGCAGCGGCCTGGTGGCTTTGGGTGAGGAGGCGATGGAGCCAAAGGAGAGCCCCTGCATTAAATGTGGAGCATGCAGGGAAGCCTGTCCCATGAAACTTTTCCCCAGCCGGATAGACGCCTTCACCCGGCATGACCGGCTGGAGGACGCGGAAAAGATCGGGGTTATGAACTGCATCGAATGCGGCTGCTGCAGTTTTGTATGCCCGGCAAAGCGAAGCCTGACGCAGAGCATGCGGACCGCGAAGAACGGAATTCAGCGAAAACGCCGCCGCGAAGCTGCCCGCAAGGCGCAGGAGGAAGCGCGGCTGGCGCAGGAGGCCGCAGCGAAACAGGCGGCTGAAGAAACAGGAAAGGAGACGGTTTAAGCCATGCAGAAGACTCTGACCGTTTCTTCATCACCCCATCTTCGCTCCAGCCGGACGACGCGGAGCATTATGCAGGAGGTATGTCTTGCGCTTGCCCCCGCCGGCATCGCGGGCATTATTCTCTTTGGATGGAATGCCCTGGCCATCATGGTGACCTCCGTTATCAGCTGCGTTGTCAGTGAGTACATGTTCCAAAGAATCAACCATCAGAAGATCCTGATCGGGGACTGGAGCGCCGTGGTGACCGGGCTGCTTCTGGCTTACAACATTCCGGCCAACGCGCCGCTGTGGGTACCGCTGGCCGGCGGCATAATTGCGATCGTGCTGGTAAAACAGTGCTTCGGCGGGCTGGGCGGAAACTTCATGAATCCCGCGCTGACTGCCCGGGCGGTGCTGTTTGTCAGCTGGTCCGGCATCATGGCCAGCTACCCCGCAACCCGATTTATGTCAGATGCCGCTTCTTCCGCAACCCCCCTGGCGCAGATCGTGGAGAATCAGGGCACGGACCTGAAGCTCTGGGATCTGCTGATCGGCAACTGCGGCGGTGTGCTTGGGGAAACCTGCAAAATCGCTATTCTGATTGGCGGACTGTATCTGATTCTCCGGGGCATCGTAGACTGGCGTATTCCGGTGTGTTTTATCGGGGCCGCTTTTGTATGCTACCTGATTCAGGACGGCTTCCGTGTGGCGCTGATGGAGATTCTGAGCGGGGGGTTGCTGCTGGGCGCTTTCTTTATGGCGACGGATTATGTGACCTGCCCCATGTCCAGCCTGGGCCGCATCATCATGGGCCTTGGATGCGGTATCCTGCTTTTCGTGATTCGCAGCTACGCGACTTATGTGGAAGGATGCAGCTTTGCCATTCTCTTCATGAACGTCATGACACCGCTGATCGACCGGTTTACCGCCGGAAAGACCTTTGGGGAGGTGAGGGCCCATGGCTGAGAAGAAGAAAACCTTCTGGAGCGCGCTGCTAAACGGCCTGCTGTTTGAAAACCCGACCTTCGTACTGATGGTGGGCATGTGCCCGACCCTGGCGGTAACCACCGCGGCCAGCAACGCCATCGGCATGGGGCTGAGCACCACGGTCGTGCTGGTTTGCTCCAATCTGTTTATTTCCCTGCTGCGGAATCTGATTTCCGACAAGATTCGGATTCCCGCCTTCATCGTGGTCATCGCCAGCTTCGTTACCATTGTGGAGATGATGCTGAAAGCCTATATGCCGGATCTGAGCGCGACGCTGGGGCTGTATATTCCCCTTATCGTGGTGAACTGCATTATCTTCGCGCGGGCGGAAGCATTCGCCTTTAAAAACGGGCCGATTCTGGCGCTTGGCGATGGCCTGGGCATGGGACTAGGCTTTACCCTGGCGATCACAGTGCTGGCCTCCGTACGGGAGATCTTTGGCGCGGGTACCCTGTTCGGAATGGATATCATGGGCAGCGGCTACCATCCGATGGCCATCCTGGTGGCGCCCAGCGGCGGTTTTCTGACCCTTGGCGTGCTGCTGATCATCGTGAACATGGTGCGGAAAAAGATTGACGCGAAGATGCTTGAAAGGAAGGAGGCGGCAGCGGCATGACGGAATATCTGCTGATGCTGGTGGGATGCCTGCTGGTGAATAACTATGTTATGAGCCAGTTCCTGGGTATCTGTCCTTTCCTGGGCGTTTCCAAAAAGTTTGACACGGCGCTGGGCATGGGCCTGGCCGTGACCTTCGTCATGACCCTGGCCTCCTTTATGACCTGGATGGTGGAGCATTTTCTGCTGATTCCGCTGGACCTGATGTACCTGCGGACCATCGCCTTCATCCTGGTGATCGCCGTGCTGGTTCAGCTGGTGGAGATGGCGCTGAAAAAGCTGAGCTTCAGCCTGTATCAGGCGCTGGGCGTTTACCTGCCGCTGATTACCACCAACTGCGCGGTGCTGGGCGTGGCCGTGCTGAATTCCAACAACGGATACGGTCTGCTGCAGAGCACGCTGAGCGGATGCTTCAGCGCGCTGGGTTTTACGCTGAGCCTGCTGCTGTTCAGCTGCATCCGGGAGCGGCTGGAATTGAGCAACGTGCCCAAATGGATGGAAGGTTTTCCCGGCGCGCTGATTGCCGCGGGCCTGATGGCGGTTTCTTTCATGGGCTTTAGTGGACTGATTGGATAAGGAGGATCGCGAAAAGAATGGAAGTATTATATGCGGCGCTGGTCCTCGGCGGCATGGGGGCACTTTTCGGGATCCTGCTTACGGCCGCGTCCAAGATTTTTGCCGTGCCCGCGAATCCGCAGCGGGACGCGGTCCGGGAACTGCTGCCCGGTGCCAACTGCGGCGGGTGCGGGTATCCGGGCTGTGACGGCTGCGCGGACGCCATCGCCGCCGGAAAAGCGCCGGTGAATGCCTGCCCGGTAGGCGGGAGCGAAGTGGCAAAGAAAATCGCCGAGGCCATGGGCCAGGAAGCCCAGGAGGAAGGCGCGAAAATGGTAGCGCAGGTCAGCTGCCAGGGAGATCTGGAACACTGCAAGACTAAATTCCATTACAGCGGTATTCAGGACTGTGTGGCCGCATCCCTGGTGAATGACGGCAATCGCAGCTGCAAATATGCCTGTCTGGGTTTCGGAACCTGCGTCCGGGCCTGTCCTTTTGACGCGATCCATATTGATCCTGTGAAGGGAATCGCCGTGGTGGATCGGGAAAAGTGCCAGAGCTGCGGGAAATGCGTGGAGGTGTGTCCCCGGCATGTGATTCAGCTGCAGCCGGCTGATCAGCCGGTACGCCTGCTGTGCCGGGCGGCGGATAAGGGAATCCTGGTCAGTGATAACTGCCGTGTCGGATGCATCGGCTGCGAGCGCTGCTATAACGCCTGCAAGTTTGGCGCGCTGGAGATGAAGGATCATTTGCCCGTGATCGACCCGGATAAATGCCGCGGGTGCATGATGTGCGCCGAAGCCTGTCCCACCAACGCGATCTGGGCCGCGTGGGATCAGCGGAGAATCGCGGAGATCAATAAGGACGAATGCATCGGTTGCGGTCTTTGCAAACGGCAGTGTCCCTTCGAATCCATCGTGGGCGAGACCCGAAAGCCTCATGAGGTGCTGGATGCCTGTACCGGATGCGGCAAGTGTGCGGAGAAATGCCCGAAGAAATGCATCACCATGAAGGTCCGGGAGCATACAAGGGATGCTTTCTCCAAGATCGGAACCACCCCTGAGGAGGTATCGGTGGACGTGCCGGCGCCAAAGGTGGAGAAGCCCAAGTATTCCCCGGAGGTGCAGGCGAAAATCGATGCCGCGCTGAAAGCCCGGAAGGAGCGGGAAGCAGCCGCGTCTCAGACAGCGGCGGGCTCCGAAAAGTAATCATGGATTTCAGGGCTCCGGCAGAGATGCCGGAGCCCTTTGAATTTCCGCTTTCTCAACCAAAAAGGGGCTTGCCAAAAAGAAAGGGAAAGGGTATAATCTGAATGATGCGCGTGACGTCTTTTTGTCCTGCGCGCTGAATTTGATCGAGGAGGAGTTTCCAATGTCCAAGAAGTATCTGTACCTCTTCAGTGAAGGTAACGCCAACATGCGGGAGCTGCTGGGCGGCAAAGGCGCGAACCTGGCGGAGATGACCAACATTGGTCTGCCTGTTCCCCAGGGTTTCACCATTTCCACTGAAGCCTGCACCCAGTACTATGAAGATGGCCGTCAGATCAACGATGAAATCCAGGCGCAGATCATGGAATACATCGCCAAGATGGAAGAGATCAACGGCAAGAAGTTCGGCGATCTGAAGAACCCACTGCTGGTTTCCGTCCGTTCCGGTGCCCGTGCCTCCATGCCTGGCATGATGGACACCATCCTGAACCTGGGCCTGAATGACGACGTGGTGGCTGCCATGATCGCCGGCAACCCGGATCCCAAATTCGAGCGCTTCGTGTATGACAGCTATCGCCGTTTCATCCAGATGTACTCCGACGTCGTGATGGAAGTTGGCAAGAAGTATTTCGAGCAGCTGATCGATGAAATGAAGAAGAACCGCGGTGTGACCTTCGACGTGGAGCTGACCGCGGCGGATCTGAAGGAACTGGCCGCTGCCTTCAAGGCGGAGTACAAGAACAAGATCGGCCAGGACTTCCCCTCCGATCCCAAGGAACAGCTGATGGGCGCCATCAAGGCCGTGTTCCGTTCCTGGGATAACCCCCGCGCCAACGTGTACCGCCGGGATAACGACATTCCTTACAGCTGGGGCACCGCGGTCAACGTCATGCCCATGGTGTTCGGCAACCTGAATGACAATTCCGGTACCGGCGTGGCCTTCACGCGGGATCCCGCCACGGGCGAGAAGAAGCTCATGGGCGAATTCCTGACCAATGCCCAGGGTGAAGACGTGGTGGCTGGCGTCCGTACGCCCATGCCCATCTCCCAGATGGAGGAAAAGTTCCCTGAAGCCTACGCGGACTTTGTACGCGTGTGTGACATCCTTGAAAAGCATTACCGCGACATGCAGGATATGGAGTTCACCGTGGAAAACGGCAAGCTCTACATGCTGCAGTGCCGGAACGGCAAGCGTACCGCTCCCGCCGCGCTGAAGATTGCCTGCGACCTGGTGGACGAAGGCATGCGCACGGAAGAGGAAGCCGTAGCCATGATTGATCCCCGGAACCTGGACACCCTGCTGCATCCCCAGTTTGACGCGGCGGCTCTGAAGAAGGCTGAACCTGTCGGCAAGGGCCTGGGTGCTTCTCCCGGCGCGGCCTGCGGCAAGATCGTCTTCACCGCGGAGGACGCGGAAGCCTGGGCAGCCCGCGGCGAGAAGGTCGTCCTGGTTCGTCTGGAGACCTCTCCGGAAGATATCACCGGCATGAAGAGCGCGCAGGGCATCCTGACCGTGCGCGGCGGCATGACCTCTCACGCGGCTGTCGTGGCCCGCGGCATGGGCAAGTGCTGCGTGTCCGGCTGCGGCGACATCGCCATGGACGAGGAGAACAAAAAGTTCGATCTGGCCGGCAAGACCTATCATGAAGGTGACTTCATCTCCATCGACGGTTCCACCGGTAAGATCTACGACGGCATCATCCCCACTGTGGACGCCACCATCGCCGGCGAATTCGGCCGTATCATGGCCTGGGCGGACAAGTACCGCCGCCTGAAGGTCCGCACGAACGCGGATACGCCCTCCGACGCCAGGAAGGCCCGTGAGCTGGGCGCGGAAGGCATCGGCCTGTGCCGCACCGAGCATATGTTCTTCGAGCCGGAGCGCATCGCCGCCTTCCGTGAGATGATCTGCTCTGACACCGCCGAGGAAAGGGAAGTGGCCCTGAACAAGATTCTGCCCTATCAGCAGGGTGACTTCGAGAAGCTGTACGAAGCGCTGGAAGGCTGCCCCGTCTGCATCCGCTTCCTGGATCCGCCGCTGCATGAGTTCGTGCCCACCACGGAAGAGGAAATCGCCGCGCTGGCCAAGGCCCAGAACAAGAGCGTGGAGACCATCAAGAACATCATTGCTTCCCTGCATGAGTTCAACCCGATGATGGGCCACCGTGGATGCCGTCTGGCGGTCACCTATCCGGAAATCGCCAGGATGCAGACCAAGGCCGTGATCCGTGCCGCCATCAACACCAAGAAGGCCCATCCCGACTGGGATGTGAAGCCTGAAATCATGATTCCGCTGGTTTGCGAAATCAAGGAGCTGAAGTTTGTCAAGAAGGTGGTTGTGGAGACCGCCGACGCTGAAATCGCCGCTTCCGATGTGAAGCTGGAGTATGAAGTCGGCACCATGATCGAGATTCCGCGTGCCGCGCTGACAGCGGATGAGATCGCCACGGAAGCGGACTTCTTCTGCTTTGGTACCAACGACCTGACCCAGATGACCTTCGGCTTCAGCCGCGATGACGCGGGCAAGTTCCTGAACGCCTATTATGATACCAAGATTTTCGAGAACGATCCCTTCGCCAAGCTGGATCAGACCGGCGTTGGCAAGCTGATGGAAATGGCCATCAAGCTGGGTCGTCCCGTGAATCCGAAGCTGCATGTGGGCATCTGCGGCGAGCATGGCGGCGATCCGAGCTCTGTGGAATTCTGCCACAAGATCGGTCTGGACTATGTGAGCTGCTCTCCCTTCCGTGTGCCGATCGCCCGGCTGGCTGCCGCGCAGGCCGCGATCAAGGACAAGCAGTAATTATCAGCAAATTCGATTCCCAAAAGAGGCCCGCTCCGAAAGGAGCGGGCCTCTTTCACGGAAAGTTTTAGTCTTCATCCGATTCGCCCAGGACACGGTCACAGGCCTGTCGGGCCAGATCCCAGCTGAAACCGCGCCGGACGATGGCGCCGGTTATTTTCTGTCGCTTTTTGCGCGCGTCCTCATCCGCATCGCAGCGTCGCAAAGCTTTCCGGGCCAGCAGGACCGCGCTGTCCAACTGCTGATCCTCGGATATTTCCGAAATCGCCGATTCCGTTTCTTCCGTTCCAACGCCCTTGAACCGCAGTTCCTGCGCAATGCGCCGGGGACCGTACTTTTGATCCGCCCGGTAGGAGGTCCATTGGGCGGCAAAGGCGGAATCATCCAGAAATCCTTCCTTTTCCAGCTTGTACAGCACCATCTCAATGGTTTCCTGCGCGTAGCCGATGCGGCGGAGCTTCTGGGATATTTCTCCCTTGCTGCAGGCACGCACCGCCAGCATGGATACTGCCTTATCCAGCGCTGAACGGTACTGACGGGTTAAAACCCATTGCGAGAATTCCGCGGGATCGACCAGGTCCCCTTCAAGCAGCTGCCGTTCCTGATAGGCGGAGCGCAGCAGCAGATAAGCGGTATCATCGTCCAGGATGATTCGAACCCGCCGACCCCGCACCTGTTCTACTTTGCTGACCCGGACCATTGCGGCATCTCCTTTCTGAGCGCCCATTTCAGGATATCCTCATTGCAAAGCCCCAGACGCCCCCGTCGGGCTTCGCTGGCGCCGCCATTCAGGAAAAGGATCATTCGGCCGGTTCCCTCTTCCCAGAAAGCGCCGTCCGCACATCCATACGCGAAGCCCTGATGACCCAGAATCGTTGCGTGGGAAATGGAAGGATCCTGAATGCGCAGAAGGCCCAGACCATAAGTCAGCGTGGGAGAGGCACTGCCATAGGAAGCATGGGGCCGGGTCATTGTTCTGCCAAGCTCAGATTTCAGCAGGGGCTTTCCATAACGGGCGAGACAGTCCATCAGTTTTTCCAGGGATGGCAGATCCAGATACATGGCCCCGGCTGTGTAGCCGTAATGCAGCAGGGGAGCGGATGAATCCAGCGGCCGCTCTCCGAGGGGGGTGACAAGCAGATCCTTTTCCGGATGGTAAGGCAGAACCCGCGTAATAGGGACGATTTCTTCCCTGGAAAGGCTGGAAGCTTCCAGCGTGGCCCGCATCTCCAGCGGATCAAATACCAGCTGCTTCAGGATCAGGGACACGGGAGCCTGGTAGACCGCTTCCAGCAGGGAACCCACCAGGCCGAAGCCCAGGTTGGAATAATGGAATTCCTGTCCTGGAGCGGCGATCCGCGCCTGTCCCATGATTTCCGGAAACGGCTTTCCCTGAATCAATGCGGGTTCCAGATCCGGAGGATCAAGCAGTCCGGCGGTATGGGAGAGCAGCTGCCGCAGGGTTACATCCTGCAGTGCCGGAAGGGAGGATACTTCAGGAAAATACGTCAGGACCGGTGCATCCAGACGCAGTCTGCTTTCCTCAACCGCCCGCAAAGCCGCCAGCGCGGCAGCCATTTTGGTGATGGAAGCGACGCGAAACATTTTATGCTCATTTACGATATGGGTCGGGTGATGAGAATCGCAAAAGAGAAGCACGCGACGCTCTTGGTCTTTTATCAGGGCGGCGGAACCAAGCACATGATGCCTTCGAAGCAGCCGGATATAAGCGGAGCGGGTATACAGACGATTCCCGGAAACCCGAAGATCCGGCTGCTTTTCCAGCTTCGGCGCCCGCAGCAGGAGAGCCATACGGTACAGGATGTTTTTAAACGGCGTGGTGGGCATAGCATACCTCCGAAGCGGCGCTGCGGCCATAGAGCTGCAGCGATGACAAAATCATGATCAGCGAATACGCGGACAGCATTGCAGTCCGTGCTCCGGACGAATTCCAGTCGGGTAACCCCCCTGTGAAGCAAAGAGCAAGCACAAACGCGGTCAGCAACAGGGAAAAAAGAAAGACCGCCTGGCGAAGAAAAGCAGAAAAGCTTCTTTCCCGGCTCCTTTTCCAAAATACAGATACAATGGAGATCAGAATCAGAATGCTCAGCAGCTGGCTCACCCGGATGGAATCTCCGATCATCAGCGCGTCTGTCCGCAGGCTTTCGATCACCAGCCGGCCCGCGGAATACAGTATCAGATAGAAAAGAAACACATCCCCCCGCTTTCGGAAAACATGACTCCGTCCGTAGAGCAGAAAAAGAAAGATCAGGAAATCCCAGACCGATTCATAAAAGAAGGTTGCCAGATGCCAGCCGGGTTCGGTCCCTTCCTGAATCAGCACTGAAACAGGGAAAAAAGCAAGGCGTGACTGGGGGGAAAGAAGCAGGCCATAAGCCTCCTGATTAAAATAATTCCCCCAGCGGCCAACAGCCTGTGCCAGCGAAACTCCGGGCACGATGATATCCAGCAGCTGAAAAAGAGGGAGCTTTCGCCTTCCACAAAAAATGATCAGGACGAGACAGCCGGCTATCAGGCCGCCGTAGATGGCAAGGCCTCCTTCCCAGATGTACAGGACGGAAAGGGGATCCTTCCGGAAGGAGGGCCAGGAAAAAAGAACATAATAGATTCTGGCGCCGAAAATGCCCAGGGGAAGCAGCCACAGAGCAAGATCCAGAATGGTATCCTTCGGCAGCCCCTGCCGGTGCGATTCCTTCTCCGCCAGCAGAATGGCCAGCGCCGCGCCCAGGGCGATCAGAAGCCCATACCAGGGAATCAGCCCAAAGAACAGGCGGGAGGAGGGCGTCGCCAAACCATCACCAACTTTCCACAAAGCTGAAAATATTATAGAATTCCATTCCGGCCTTGTCAAACTGCGGTTTTTGATCTTCGATTCTTCTGAAACCTTAAAGAAAAGTCCTTCTGAAACCTTACAGAAAAGGCTTGTCAAGGGCTGGAAACTGTGTTATACTCCGCTTGTTCGATTCCCGGATGGGAACGGCGATTAACGAAGGCCATCAAGCCTTGAAAGAAGGGTTTAACGTAAAGAGTGGGAACAGCCTGTGCCGGCGGAGGAGCCCGTTTTCACGGGACGCCGATTCCGTATCCGGCGCGGAGGGCTGTGTTTTCCGCTCTTTTCTTTATGTCTGAAAGGAGGAGGCATGGCAAAGGAGAACCGGACAGCAGCGATTCAGCCACGGTGCCAGCGGATGGCGGATCAGATGGGCTTTGAGCTGGTGGACGTGGCGCTGGACCGGGAGCCGGCAGGCGTGTTTCTACGGGTCTATATCGACAAGCCGGAGGGCATTACGCTGGACGACTGCGAGGCCTATCACCGGGCAGTGCTTCCCCTGGTGGAGAACTTCGATTATGACTACATGGAAGTTTCCAGTCCCGGGATCGACCGGCCCCTGAAGACGGACCGGGATTTCGAGCGGAATCTGGGCAGCGAGGTGGAGGTCCGGCTGTACAGGCCGATAGACGGGAACAAACAGTTCCAGGGGATCCTGGCGGACTATGACGCGGAAGCGCTGACGCTGGAAACCGCTGGTAGCCCACTGCGGATTCCCCAGAAAGCCGCGGCCCTGGTGAAGCCGGTGGTGGACATGGAAGGCATTGAGGAAGTGGACCTGGGCGAGGATGATCCCACGCAGGCTTAAACATACAGAACAGAGAAAGCGAGAGAGAACGACATGAAATCTGAAGTGGTTGAAGCGGTTAAGATGCTGGCCAAGGAGAAGGAAATCGACGAGGACCGGCTGTTTACCATGATTGAGGAAGCCCTGAAGGCTGCCTATCGGAAGAATTCCCCCCGGAACGAAGCGGTGCCCACCATGCTGGACGTGCATGTGGACCGGGAATCCGGCGCCATCTCGGTTTTCGCCCGGAAGAACATCGTGGAAGAGGTGGAAATGCCCACCAACCAGATCACCCTGGAAGAGGCACAGAAGCTGAACCCGAACTACAAAATGGGCGACATCGCCGAGGTGGATGTGACGCCGAAAGGCTTTCTGCGGGTGGCCGCGCAGACCGCCAAGCAGGTGATTATCCAGAGCATCCGGGAAGTGGAGCGCGGCAAGATCTACGAGGAATACTCCGACAAGGAGAACGAGATCCTGACCGGTATCGTCCAGCGGATTGAGCCCCACGTGGCCTATGTTGATCTAGGCCGGACGGAGGGCGTGCTGGAGCAGGACCAGATGATTCCCGGTGAAGTGCTGCACGACGATGACCATATCAAGGTATACGTGCTGGAGGTGCAGCGGAACCTGAATGCCATCAACTACACACCCCAGGTCTACGTGAGCCGGACGCATCCGAACCTGGTCAAGCGCCTGTTTGAGATGGAAGTACCGGAAATCGCCGGCGGCATTGTGACGATCAAGAACATCGCCCGGGAGGCGGGCAGCCGCACCAAGATTGCTGTCCACAGCCAGGATCTGATGATCGATCCCGTCGGCGCCTGCGTGGGTCAGCGGGGCGGCCGCGTGGAACGGGTCGTCGCCGAGCTGAAGGGCGAAAAAATCGATATCATCAAATGGAGCAGCAACCCGGCGGAGTTTGTGGCCAATGCGCTGAACCCGGCGCATGTGCTGAGCGTGTATCAGGCAAAGGATGAAAAGGCCTTCCGCGTGATCGTGCCGGATAACCAGCTGAGCCTGGCCATCGGCAAGGAAGGGCAGAACGCCCGGCTGGCCGCCCGGCTGACGGGATGGAAGATCGACATCAAGAGCCAGAGCCAGATGGCGGAGCTGAACGATATGGTGGACGAGAACGGTCAGCTGGTGGATTACGTCCAGGTGGAGACCCCGGTGTATGACAGCTTCACCATGAACTATGACGACAGCGTCCTGGGGGACGACGACACGGTGTAATCCGATGAAGACAAAAAAGATTCCGCTGCGGATGTGCGTTGGCTGCCGGGAGATGAAGGAAAAGAAAAGCCTGATCCGGGTGGTACGGTCCCCGGAGGGGCTGGTCAGCCTGGATCCCACGGGGAAAAAGCCCGGCCGCGGTGCTTATGTCTGCCGGGAAGGGGAATGCCTGGCCCGGGCCCTGAAACAGAAGCAGCTGGAACGCCAGCTCCAGGTAAGCCTGGGGGAAGAGGTCAGCGAGGCGCTGAACGCGGAGCTGGCCGCACTGAGGGATGCCCATGGATGAGCGTCGGATGAAGGGCCTGATGGGCCTCTGTGTCCGGGCGGGGCAGGCGGTTTTCGGCGCGGACGGCTGCCAGAAGGCGGTGCGGGAAGGGAAGGCCGCGCTGCTGCTGCTGGACGGGGACATTGCGGAGAACGCGCGGGAAAAGTACACGGCGCTGTGCGCCGGGGCGAGCGTCCCGCTGCGGCTCCTGCCGGCGGGGCTGATGGAAGCCAGCACCGGGAGAACCGGGATGGCCATGGCTGTCCGCCCGGGAGGATTCGCGGAGCAGATGACACGATGCCTGGAAGCTGCCGGGGGAGAAGAAAGATAAACTAATTTTGTTGCCGGAAACGGCAGGGGGTACAAAGGGCGAATGGCAAAGGGAAACTTAGTAAGCACCGCCAGGGAACTGACAGAGCAGTCCGCTGAAATTCTGGCCAGGGCGACGCGCGCCCGTAAGGACGCGGACGCGATGCTGGACGAGCTGAAACGCATGGAGTCCGCGATCAACCGCCGGAAGGAAGAAGCCGCGGCCCAGCGGAAGCGGGAAGAGCAGATGCGGATGCAGTCTGTCCACGCCAGGGCTTACACCATGCTGGACGAGGAAGAGAAGGCCCAGATGGAAGCGGCCATCCGGGAGGACCGCCTGAAGGCGGCCCAGACGGAAACCGTGGAGGAGCCTGCCATCGTCAAGGCGGAGCCGGTGAAGGCGGAAGCCGTTCCGGCGGAAAAGCCGGAGAAACCGGAAAAGCCCGAAGTCCCTGCCCCGGCTGAAAAAAACGAAAAGCCGGCGGCCGGAAACGCACCGGAGCAGGCGAAGGAAAAAGCCGCGGAACCGCGGAAGAAGACTGCTGAGGAAGACAGGCCTGCCCGGGGAGCGGAGGACAGGAGTGAAAAAGTACCGGTTTCGCAGGAGAAGCCTGTCCAGAAGCCGGAGCAGAAAAAACAGGATCAGCCCCGGCGTCCCGCCATCGGGCAGATCATCAGCCGCCCCGGCGAAGCGCCGAAGCAGCCCGCGAGGCCCGTGGGGCTGGCGCCAAACGTCATCCGCGCGCCGCAGCCCGCGGCACAGCGGCAGGGCCCCTATGGCCGCCCCGCGAATCAGCAGCAGGCGGGAGGTCCCTACGGCCGACCCGCGAACGGGCAGAATCAGCCACAGCGGCAGGGCCCATACGGCCGGCCGGCGAACGGTCCGCAGGGCCCCTATGGGCGTCCCGCTGGCGGCGCGCAGCAGGCTGGCGGTTACGGCCGTCCGGCTCAGGCCGGTGGTTACGGCCGTCCCGCGGCAGGAAACGCTTCCGGCGCACCCCGTCCTCAGGGCGGAGCACCCCGTGGCCAGGGAGCTGGCAGAAGCCGGGTTTCCGCGGCGGATATGCTTCCGCCCATGGAAAAGGAACGGGTTTCCAACTACGATCCCAACAAGAAAAACTACGAGCGGCAGCATGATCCGGAGCATGTAAGCCGGAACAAGAAGCAGCAGAGCAAGCAGAACAGCCGCTTCAACGGCTATGATGATGAACCGATCCGGGGCGGTAAACGCGCCCGAGCCAAGAAGCTCAGCGCGCAGCAGATGATGGCACCCATCAAGATCGAAACCGCTTACATGGCCGGGGACACCATCACGGTGCGGGATCTGACGGAAAAAATCGGCAAGCCCGCCGGTGAAATCATTAAAAAGCTGTTCATGCTCGGAAACATGGCCACCATCAACAGCGAAATCGATTTCGATACCGCGCAGCTGGTGTGCTCCGATTTCGACATCACCCTGGAGCGGAAGCAGGAGCAGACGGCGGAAGCCGCGCTGGTGGCAGAAGACTTTACGGACGAGGAAGAGAACCTGCAGCCCAGGCCGCCGGTGGTCACTATCATGGGCCACGTGGATCATGGCAAAACCAGTCTGCTGGATTACATCCGTAAGAGCCGGGTGACCGCGGGCGAAGCGGGCGGCATTACCCAGCATATCGGTGCCTATACGGTGTCCATGGATGACGGCCGGCAGATCACTTTCCTGGATACCCCCGGCCATGAGGCGTTTACCGCCATGCGGGCCCGGGGCGCGCAGGCGACGGATATCGCGGTGCTGGTGGTGGCTGCGGATGACTCCGTCATGCCCCAGACTGTGGAATCCATCAATCACGCGAAGGCAGCTGAGGTACCGGTAATCGTGGCCATCAACAAGCTGGATAAGCCGGATGCCAATCCGGAACGGGTCAAGCAGGACCTGACCCAGTATGGCCTGGTCTGTGAGGACTGGGGTGGCGAGACCATCTGCGTGCCGGTTTCCGCCGTGACGGGCGAAGGCGTGGATGAACTGCTGGAAATGATCCTGCTGCAGGCGGATATGCTGCAGCTGCGGGCAAATCCGAACCGGCTGGGCCGCGGTGTCATCATTGAGGCCAAGCTGGACAAGGCGCGGGGCCCCCTGGCTACCGTGCTGCTGCAGAATGGTACCCTGCGGGTGGGCGACAGCATCATCGCTGGCATGGCTTCCGGTAAGGTGCGGGCGCTGATCAATGATCACGGTGAGCGGGTTCAGAGCGCCGGTCCCGGCATGCCGGTGGAAATCATGGGCTTTGACGATGTACCCAGTGCCGGGGATGAGATGATCGCCGTGGGCGATGACCACCTGAGCCGTCAGGTCGCGGATGAACGCCGCGAGAAGCTGCGGGCCAGCCGGGAAGCGACCATGGCCAAGATGAGCATGGAGAACCTGTTCTCCTCCATCGAGGCGGGCAAGGTGACGACGCTGAACCTGATCATCAAGGCAGATGTGCAGGGATCCGTGGAAGCAGTCAAGCAGGCCATGGAAAAGCTGTCCAGCGACGAGGTGAAGATCCGGGTACTGCACAGCGCGGCCGGCGCGATTACCAAGGACGACGTCAATCTGGCTGCCGCTTTCAACGCCATTATTATCGGCTTTAATATCCGGCCGGACGCTTCCGCGCGGGAAGCAGCGGAGAAGCAGAAGGTGGATATCCGCCTGTACACGGTGATCTACAAGGCCATCGAGGATATGGAACTGGCCATGAAGGGGCTGCTTGCGCCGGAGTACCGGGAGGTGCTGCTGGGCCACGCAGAGGTGCGCAACGTTTTCAAGATTACCGGTGCGGGCATTATCGCTGGCTGCTATGTGACGGATGGCAAGGTGCAGCGGAACGCGCAGGTGCGGCTGCTGCGGGATAACGTGGTGGTGCATGAGGGCAAGCTGAGCAGCCTGCGCCACCTGAAGGACGACGTGAAGGAAATGGCCGCAGGATATGAGTGCGGCATGAGCCTCGAGGGCCACAACGACATCAAGGAAGGCGATGTGGTCGAGTGCTACATCATGGAGGAAATTCCGCGCTAAGATGAAAGCATTTCAGAGAATTGACCGTATTTCGGAGGAAGTGCGGCGGGAACTGGACGCCATCATCCGGGAGGAGCTGAATGATCCCCGCATTGACGGAACCTGGAGCATTACCCGGGCGGAGGTGACAGGAGACCTGCGCTTCGCCAAGATATATGTCAGCGTGCTGGAGGATGAGAAGCGGGAGCCCCTGATCGAGGCGTTGAAAAACGCGAAGGGCTATCTTCGGCGGGTGCTGGGGAAAAGGATGATCATCCGCTCCAGCCCCGAGCTGCTCTTTTTCAGCGACCGGAATATCGCCTATGGTGTCCATATTGCGAAGGTCCTGGCGGAAACAGGCATCGCGGATCAGGGGGAAGAAGGAACTTCTCCCGAACCGGAGGAGAACGCATGAGAAATCCAGAGGGAATCGCGGCCGCGGTCCGGATGGCGGACAGCGTCTGCATCTGCTGTCATATCAGCCCGGACGGGGATACGATCGGCAGCGCGCTGGCCATGCGCCTGATTCTGCGGGAGATGGGAAAAAAGGTCTCCGTTTTCTGTCAGGACAAGGTGCCGGACGATCTTTCCTTCCTGCCGGGGGTAACGGAAATCCGCCGCCCGGAGACCAATAAGGGAAAATACGACCTGTTTCTGGCCGTGGACGTCAGCGATCCGGCCCGACTGGGCAGCGGCGCGGAGCTGATGCGCTGCTGCGCCCATGCCGCCCAGATCGATCACCACGGTACCAACCCGGGATATACGGAAGTGAACAGCGTCGACGGGGAAGCCGCCGCCACCTGCGCCGTGCTCTGGGAGCAGATGCGGGCATTGGGCGTGCCGCTGAATCGGGAGATTGCTACCTGTCTGTACGCGGGCATCAGCACGGATACCGGAAACTTCAGCTTTGACTGCACCAACGCGGAAGCCTTCCAGGTCATGGGTGAACTGGTGAAGGCCGGGCTTCCCCTGGCAGACCTGAATATGCTCCTCTTCCGCCAGCGCAGCATGGCCCAGCTGAAACTGCTGGGGCGGGCGATTGAAGGTATGTGGCGTGAGGAGGAGGATCGGATCGCGGTGATGAAGCTGACCCGGGCAGACTTCCGGGCCTGCGGCGCGCTGAGCGAGCACGCGGATACGGTGGTGAATTTCGGCCTGGAGACCAAAGGAACCCTCATGGCGGTGCTGGCGCGGGAAAACGATGACGGGAGCATCAAATTCAGCCTTCGCGCCAGGGCGCCCCTGACGGTGGACGCGGTCGCCGCGAAGCTTGGCGGCGGCGGCCACGCGCAGGCGGCCGGCATCAGCATGGAAGGAACCCTGGAGGCGACCACCAGGGTGGTGCTGCGGGAAATGGCAGCCCATCTCCGGTCACAACTGGCGGATAAACAGGCCTGAAGAAAGAGACAAATGAACGGGTTTTTTAACATCAATAAGCCAGCCGGGATGTCCAGCGCTGCCGTGGTGGGGGTGCTGAAGCGCCTGACGGGCGAAAAGCGGGTCGGCCATGCCGGCACGCTGGATCCGATGGCCGCGGGGGTACTTCCCATCATGGTGGGAAGGGCTACGCGGCTGTTTGATTATCTGGTGGACAAGCGGAAGGAATATGTAACCGTCTGCGCCTTTGGCGCCGCCACGGATACCCAGGACGCGACGGGACAGGTTCTGGAAACAGGAAATCAGTATCCCTCTCTCACCCGGATCGAAGGCGTGCTGAGCCAGCTGACAGGGGAGATCCGGCAGACTCCCAGCATGTACAGCGCTATCAAGGTGAATGGGAAGCGGCTGTACGCGCTGGCCCGAAAAGGAGAACAGGTTGCTGTGCCGGAGCGGATGGTGCATGTGGAACGGATCGAGATCCTGGGAGAAGAACCAGATCATGGGGTACGGCTGCGGATTGCCTGCGGCCGGGGAACCTATATTCGCTCCATCTGTCACGATTTGGGGAAGCTCTGCGGCTGCCCCGCGCATATGCGGAGCCTGATCCGGACGGAAAGCGGTTTCTTTCGACTGGCGGATGCCATGGATCCGGAGGAAGCCCGGCGCCTGGGAGAGGCGGGGCGACTGACGGAGCGGCTGCTTTCGCTGGATGCGCCGATTGACCATCTCCCAAGGATGAACGCCGATCCCGGGCTGGAACGAAAGGTGTCCGCCGGCGCTGCATTGCCGCTGCGTGATATGTGGGGAGACGCGGTGGAGGAGGGAGAAATCACCCGGGTATATCTGGAAGGCGACTTCTGGGGAATCGCTCAGCGGCAGGGGGACACCCTGACCTGGCGCGCACAGATGCCCCCGGAAAAAGAAGAGAATATGAGCCCGGGGGAGAACGGAACGAAATGAACATCATCACATCCATGGAAAAAACGGGTCCCCTTGTGCTGGCGCTGGGAACCTTTGACGGCGTACACCGCGGACATCAGCGGCTGATCCTGGAAGGAAAGCGGCTGGCGGCGGAAAAAGGCGCCCGCCTCCGGGTATGCACCTTTGACCGGCATCCGCTGGAGGTGCTGCGGCCGGAAGCGGCTCCTGGACTGCTGACCGTAGGGAAGGAACAGGCGGAACGGATGATGGCCTGCGGTGTGGATGAGCTGCAGATTCTACCCTTCACCCGGGAGACCGCGGAAACGGAGCCGGAGGCTTTTTTGAAAAAGCTGAGAGGCATGTGTGATCTGCAGGCTGTGGTCGCCGGATGGAATTATTCCTTCGGACGACGGGGACGGGGAAACGCGGCGATGCTGGAGAAAGACGGGAAGACGGCGGGATACACGGTGCACATTGTGCCACCTGTACGGACGGAAGCGGGGGAGATCATTTCTTCCAGCGCCATCCGGGAAAAGCTGCTTCAGGGAAAAGCGGAGGAAGCCCGGGACATGCTGGGGATCCCTTACGCGATCTGCGGACAGGTGGTCAACGGCAAGCATGAAGGAAGCCGGATCGGCTTTCCAACTGCAAATATCCAGACCGATGGGCGGAAGCAGCTTCCTGCCTTCGGGGTGTATGTCTGCACGCTGCGAAGCGGTGGGCGGAGCTGGCCGGCGGTGGTCAACATCGGCCTGCAGCCCACCATTCCTTCCGGGCAGGTCACGGTGGAAGCCCACGCCCTGCATATGGAGATGAACCTGTACGGACAGGAAGCCCGGGTGGAGCTGCTGCATCATCTTCGCGGAGAAATACATTTTCAGAATGTGGAGGCGCTGATTCATCAGATTCAGGCGGATCAGCGGGCCACGGAACAATGGTTTGCGCATCATCCCTGAAAACAGCCGTTTTTCTCCTGTTTTTTGAGGTGCCGACTTGTCAGATGTCAGATTATGCGTTATACTGAGAAATGGGGCGTTTTTGCGCTCCTGAATGGGCAAAAAGAAGGAGGATCCCATGCCAGCTACCAAGTTTGATAAGGAATCCATCAAAAAATCCATCGTCGGCAAGGTGCAGCGCTACAATGGCCTGACCATTGAGGAAGCGACCAAGCATCAGATTTATCGGGCTGTCGCCTCGACCGTCCGGGATCAGATCATGCAGAAATACATGCTGAGCCGGGAAGAACGGAAAAAGAGCAAGACCAAGCGCCTTTACTATCTGAGCGTGGAATTCCTGATGGGCCGCAGCATGTACACCAATATGCTGAACCTGGTCTCCAGCAAGGAATATACGGAAGCGCTGCAGGAGCTGGGCATTGACATCCGCGATGTGCTGAAGGAAGAGCCGGAGCCCGGGCTGGGCAATGGCGGCCTGGGCCGGCTGGCTGCCTGCTTCATGGACAGCCTCAGCAGCCTGGATCTTCCCGCCATGGGCTGTACCATCCGTTATGAGTACGGCCTTTTCCGCCAGAAGATCGTGGACGGGCAGCAGGTGGAACTGCCGGACAGCTGGCTGGATAACGGTAACGCGTGGGAAAGCGCGGTCATGCAGGACACCTGTGAGATCCATTTCGGCGGCCATGTGGAAGAGGTGGAGATCAACGGGCGGAAGCGGTATGTGACCCGGGATTATTATACGGTGGAAGCGGTGCCTTACGACATGCCCATCGTCGGCTATGACACGTCCACGGTGAATCCGCTGCGGATGTGGAGCGCCCGCAGCCCGAAAAAGATTGACCTGAACAGCTTCGGCGAGGGCCGCTATGTGCAGGCCAGCGAGGAAATCGAGCTGGCGGAAACCATCAGCAAGGTGCTTTACCCCGAGGATAAGCATCACGAGGGCAAGATGCTCCGGCTGAAGCAGCACTACTTCTTTGTCAGCGCCAGCCTGCAGTACATCATCAAGGAATTCAAGAAGACCTTTGGCAATGATTTCTCCAAACTGCCCGAGAAGGTAATCATTCACATCAATGACACCCATCCGGGGATGGCCATCCCCGAGCTGATGCGGATTCTGATTGACGAGGAAGGCCTGGGATGGGATGAAGCCAGCGCCATCGTCCAGAAGACCGTGGCCTATACGAACCACACCATCATGGCGGAGGCGCTGGAAAAGTGGCCGGTGCATATGGTGGAGAATCTGCTGCCCCGCTGCTATCAGATCATCTGTGAGATGAACCGCAGGCTCTGTGAGCGGCTGTGGAACGCCTTCCCTGGGGACTGGGATCGGATCGCCAACATGGCCATCGTCAGCTACGACAACGTGCATATGGCGAACATGTGCGTGGCCATGAGCTACAGCGTGAACGGCGTGAGCCAGCTGCATGGGGAGATTCTCAAAACAGATACCTTCCGGGATTACTACAAGGTGATGCCGGAAAAATTCAGCGCCATTACCAACGGGATTACACATCGCCGCTGGCTGATGAGCTGCAACCCCAGGCTGACGGACCTGATCACGGAGAGCATCGGGGACAAGTGGATCAAGGAGCCTGAGCTGCTCAGCGAGCTGCTGCCTTTCGCGGATGACGCAGCCTTCCGGGACAAGTTCGACGCCATCAAGCATCAGAACAAGGAACGCCTGGCGGCCCTGCTGAAGGAACGGCAGAATGTAATCGTGGATCCCGATTTCATTTTCGACGTTCAGGCGAAACGGCTTCATGAGTATAAGCGGCAGATGCTGAACGCCCTGCACATTCTGGTGCTGTATAACCGGATTGTGAACGACGAGAGCTTCACCATGGAACCCCGGGTGTTTATCTTCGGCGCAAAGGCCAGCCCCGGATACTACCGGGCGAAGCAGACCATCCGCATGATCTGTGCGCTGAGCAGGCTGATCGAGGCTCATCCCCGGGCCCGGAAGATGCTTCAGGTTGTTTTCCTGGAAAACTATGACGTGAGCAGCGCAGAAGTGCTGATTCCCGCGGCGGAGGTCTCTGAACAGCTGAGCACTGCCAGCAAGGAGGCCAGCGGCACCGGCAACATGAAATTCATGATGAACGGCGCTGTAACCATCGGTACCATGGATGGCGCCAATGTCGAAATCAGCGAGCAGGTGGGCATGGAAAACATCTACATATTCGACATGCGCAGCGATACCGTGCTGGACATGTACCGGGAACACAACTATAATCCCATGAGCATTTTCGAGAGCAATCAGGAAGTGCGCCTGGCCATGACCCAGATGATTGACGGCACGCTGATTCCGGAGAACCCTTCCGTGCTTCAGGATCTGTATCACAGCCTGCTGCTGGGTGACTGGGGATCCATGGGGGACAACTATTTCGTACTGAAGGACTTCGGGTCCTACTCCATGGCGCAGCGCCGTCTGAACAAGGATTACGCGAACCGGAAAAAGTGGCTGAAGATGGCCGTGACCAATACAGCCATGAGCGGTATCTTCTCTTCCGACCGGACGATTACAGAGTACAACGACCTGATCTGGCATCTGGAGCCCATGGGCCGGCTGCATGGATCCAAGACGGAAAAGAAAGAGAAATAAGAAGCATGGCCTTCTCAGAAGGAGCATCCTGTGCGGTGCTCCTTTTTTTGTACGCAGGGTTTTCAAATGGGAGAAACAGGTGTACAATAGCTAAAAAACAGAAACCCTGTGAAGGAGGGAACCACAATATGGCAGAAAAGAAGGTTGGCGCCCTGGTGAAAGAAGCCAGGACGGCCGCCGGTCTGACGCAGGAAAAGCTGGCCAGGGCGGCGGGTGAAGGGCTCAGCGCGGCAGATATCAGCAAGTGCGAGCGGGGAGAAACGGATCTGACTACGGCTCAGCTGAAGAAAATAGCGGTGGCCTGTGGTGTGACCCAGTCCTCTCTGGTGAACGCGCCGAAGAATCAGAAGACTGCCGCGGTGAAAACCGGCACGTCAAAGACTGCTGCGAAGACCACGGCTGCAAAGACGACAGCTGGGAAAACGGCGGCCAAGGCCACCGCCGCGAAGACCATCACCGCAAAGACAACGACGAAAAAGGCCGCCGCGAAAACCACCACGGCCAAGGCCACTGCGGCTAAGACGAACACGGCAAAAACCACGACACCGGCCGGCGCGAACACCAGCATGAAGGTGACCGCCACGGAAAAGAAACTGGTGGAGGCTTACCGGGAGGCGCCTGCTGATCTGAAGAAGGCGGCGCTAAAGGTGCTGAAAGGTGAGTACGGCGATACCATTAATAAGCTGCTGGGGGCCAGCAGTGCCGCTGGCGCCACGGCGGCGGATGGCATCGGCGGGGTGCTTGGCGACCTGCTGGGCGGCCTGCTGAACGGAAAATAAGAAGAACAAAAAACCGGGAGCTGTGTTTGCTTACAGCTTCCCGGTTTTTTATGTAGCCGAGCCCAAAGGGATTATTTCTGCTTCTGCATGGTGATGGTGGTATCCTCTTCCACAACCAGCTGGAAGGTTGCCTCGTTCTTGTGGGTGGCCTTCTTGGCGCCGTTGATGGTATATCCCTTCGCTACCATGCCGCCGCTGGCCACGACGGTGATGGTGGTGCCAGCGGGCACCTGACCGGAGGTGGCGAAGGAGCTGTGATAGCCGGTGAAGCGACAATTCTCACAGGTTACAGTCACCAGCGTGGAAGGATCCACAGGCGCTTCCGATTCCAGAGGGGGCAGAAGGGATTCAATGGTCTGCTCTTCCTCGGCACCGGGCTTCAGCACCTTGATCTTGACGGAGGCGGAAGCCGGCCAGCCGCGAATGCTCATGCCGCGCACCTCCCCATCCGGCGTCAGCCGAACGGAATCCACGGTGACATACTGAATGGTTCCTTCCGTGGTGTCCGGAAGCTTGACATAGAAGCTGGCCGTGGGTTCCTCAAAGGTCAGCTCCTGCTGGGCTGTCCCAACAGGCTCACCCTTGCTATCCACATTATACAGCTCGATTTTGGTGCTGCCGGTAATAACGATTTTTTCCGGCACGGGGGTAGCCGTGGGAACAGCGGGGGTTTCCGAAGCGACGGCTGCGGATTCAACTGCCGTCCCGGCCGCGCTTACGTTTTTCATGGAGGCGGAGGAAGCGTCAGTGACAGCTTCAACAGCGGGCGCCGCATTCAGCGTAGCCAGGGTGTCCGGCACTTCCATCCCCTCGATCAGCAGCATCACCGTGTCCGTGTTCACGCCGCCGCTCTTGGGGCCGATATGACAATACAGCGTCCAGCCGTGCATGGATTCAGGAACCTTTTTCAGGGTGATCTTCAGGCTGTTGGGATTGGAAACCTTCAAACCGGAGACAGCGGTGGACAGCTTTTTCCCGGTGACAACCTCACCGGTGACCGGATTGGTAAAGTACCAGGTGATGGAGGAACCGCCCGCATTTTTTGCCTTTACGGTAAAGGTTACATTGCCGCCCTTTTTGACGGTCATGGTTTCCGGCTGCTCCACGATGGAAACGGCGGCGGCCGCAACGGAGCAGACGCCGAACATCAGACACAGCACCATCAGGACTAAAATCAATCGTTTCATGGTTCATGGACCTCCCTATGTCTATAAACTGTCATCATAATATCATGAAAATTTAATTTCTGCAATAAAAAATTCACGACTTATAATGGTTTTTCCTGCATATCAGGCCTTTTTCCGGGCGGTCAGCAGCTTCAGCATGACTGCCTCCAGCGAGCCTTCCGCGTTCAGTTTTCCCGACTTGACAGCCAGCTCCGTGTCCAGGCAGAGGGCTACCGCCTCCTTGACCTGACGGCCCGTCCAGGCGGCAGCCTGGCGGGTATACTGCTGGGCAGCAAAGGAAGGAACGCCCAGGGCCGCGCGGATAAACTCCGGATTCCGTTTTTCATACTGCATGATCTTCACGTGCTGAAGCAGGCGGAACTGGCGCAGCAGCATGGCCAGGAGGAAAAGCCGATCCTCCCCGTTCCGGAGCATATCCCGCATCAGCGTGAAGGCCCTGGCTTCCTGCCCGGCGACAACGGCCTCCACCATCTGGAAAACATTCGCCTCGGTGGAAGGGGTCGCCAAGGTACGAACATCCGCCGGGTCCACGAAAGGGCTGTCCGGATGGTAGGCGGCGATTTTTTCCACTTCCCGCAGCAGCTGATTGGTGTCACTGCCGGAAGTAAAGATCAGAAACTCCGCGGTGCGCTGGTCGCACTCCTGGCCATGCTGCCGGAAGGCATCCGTCACAAAGGACGTGAGTTCAGCGCCTTTCAGCGGATCAAAGGAGACGATGACGCCGTGTTTCCGGATCGCCTGATACAGCTTTTTTCGGCCGTCCGGTTTCTGGGCACAGTAGAAGAGCAGAACTGCGGTGGGCGGAACATTTGGCAGATAGGAAAGAAGCCTGTCCTCCGCTTCCGCGCGGCCAGTCAGGGCGGGAAAATCCCGGAGCAGGATCAGCCGCTGATCCGCCAGAAAGGGAAGGGTTTCCGCGGCAGCGATGATTTCACCGGCATCCGGCGCTTCCAGCAGGGTCTCGTTCAGATCCTCCATCCCTTCGGGAAGGATCTTTTTCCGAAGCTGCGTCAGCGCTTCATGTTTCAGGTGTTCCTCCTCCCCCTCAAAGAGCAGCAGGGAAGGCACAGGATGATCCGCCAGCAGGCGGAGAAATTCCGTTCGATTCATGGCGCATCACCTCCGGACGCGGGCAAAAAGGATTCGATGGAAAAAGCGTGATCGGAAAAGTGAACCGTAAGCATGCCCCTGTCAGCGGTGGAAAAGACCGGAACGCTTTCCAGCCGCTCCTGAACCTGAAGAGTCCGGTCCAGGCTGTCACAGGTCAGCAGTGCCGCCCGGGGATGAACAGCCTCCAGAAAGGCCTGGGAAGTGGAATGAGAGGAGCCATGGTGCGCGATCTTCAGCAGATCCGCCGGCATGGCCGCGTACATCTCGTACCGTCCGTCCAGATCGCCGGTCTGCAGGAGAGATACATCCTTCATGGTCACCGCCATGGTCAGGCTGGATTCATTCGCGTCCTGCCCGGGCCGGGTTTTTCCGGCTTCAGGCCAGAGTACCCTGATGCCACCGGAGGGAAGGGACAGAAGGTCTCCCTTTGAAAGATAACGGATTTCCGTTCCGCCGGCGCGAAGCCGGTCCAGCAGCTCCAGCACGGAGGAATGAATATCCGCCTTCTCGGCGTCCGCGGGCAGGTACAGCACCGGAATGGGAATCCGGTCCTCCAGCATCGCCACCAGCCCCAGCGCGTGGTCTGAATGCAGATGGGTCAGAATTACGGCTGTCGGGGTCAGCCGGCGGCGGTGCAGAAAGTCGCTCAGCGCGCCGTCCTCATATCCGGTATCCACCGCGTAGACAGCGTCCTGATCCCAGATCAGGGCAGCATCCGCGCTGCCCACGGAAAACTGGATATACTCCGTGGAAAAATGGGGCCAGGGAATCAGGGACAGCAGGATGAGGAACGCGCCGCCTCCCGCCAGGAGGAATCTGGAGCGCCTCCGCCAGCGGAACAGATGCGTGAGGCCCAGCACAAGCAGCACCATGCCCACGCAGGTCAGCAGATTGGAAGCAGGCGTCCAGAGAGAGAGAAAGGAAAAACAGCCCAGAAAGCGGACGACGGACAGCAGCCCGCCCGTCATCAGCCGTGCAGCTTCGGACAAAGGCACGCAAAGGATAGATACCGGCAGCGTCAGCAGCACCAGCCAGAAACAGCCGATCAGCGCGGCCGCGAAGGCCATCAGCGGGATATTCAGCGCCACACCCGCCAGCGGGAGCTCCTGGAAGGCATACAGGGTGGGAAGAAGGACGCCGGCCTGGGCGCCAAGCCCGGCAGACAGCGTACGCCAGAGAAAATGAAGCAGACGGGACCGGGGCGACCAGCGGGAGGCGAGAAACGGCGTCACCAGGGCGATGCCGAACACCGCGCCAAAAGAAAGCTGGAAAGAGAGCCCGGTCAGCTGAACCGGGGACAGGAGCAGCTGCAGGATCCAGGCCGCGCAGAGCAGGTGCAGCAGGCTGCGGGGGCGGTTCAGAATCCGTCCGTGAAGGGTCAGCAGAAGCAGCAGGGACGCACGAAGGACGGGCTGATTCCATCCGCAGATCGCGCTGTAGAAAGCAAGGGCTGCCGCATATAGCCAGAAGCGGATCCGCTGGGGAAGACGAAGAAGGCGGAAAAGCACCCCCAGAAAACCGATCAGGATGCCCACGTGAAAGCCACTGACGGACAGAATATGCGCGATGCCCAGACGGGAAAAGGCTGTACGGTCCTCCCGAGGCAGAAGCGAACGGGATCCAAGCAGCATGGTGGATGCATAGACGCCGGCCTCCTCCCCAAGGGCGCGCAGCAGGCCGGTATGCAGCCCATGGCGCAGACGGGCCAGCGTGGCGGAAAAAGAGAAGGAGGAAGGCGGAGCCACCATCAGTTCATTGTTACCGTAAAGCCCTACCCGAATTCCGCGGCGGAGCAGCTCCTCCCGAAAATCATATCCATCGGGGTTGGACGCCCCGGAAGGATGATACAGCTGTCCCTGAAAAGTGACCTGCTGCCCGGGGAAAAGCCCGGAAGGAAGCTCATCGGCGTAAAAGGACCAATAGGCCCTGCCTGTTCCGGAAAGCGGCTGTCCGTCCAGCGTGACCCGGGAGAGCACGGTACGGAACTGACGGTTGGCGCGGGACTGGATCTCCTCGGTGACAATGCCGCTGATCTGATAAGCCCTGGAGACCGGCAAAGCGGGATGGTAGGCGAAAAAGCCCCGCAGACAGCCGAGGGCGAGAAAAAAAGCCAGCACAGCCAGAAAACGCCCCCCGCGGCGCAGCAGCAGGCAGGCAAAGAACGAAAACGCCATGCCCGCGGCGCCATACCAGGGAGAGCTGGCCATCCGTCCCAGCAGGATGCCTCCGGCCAGGGAAACCGCCAGCGGCGGAAGAAGCCATCCCCTTTGACGCTTCGTCACAGGGAGATCACCATCCCGGCTTCCGCCAGGCGGACAGCGGAAAAACGCTCACGGGCTTCCCGCAGAAGGGCCGCGGGCGGGATCAAGGGATTCAGGTGGGTCAGCACCAGCTGCCCGGCCTGCGCTTCATCCGCCAGAGACGCAGCGAGCGCAGCGGAGAGATGCGGCTTATTTTCCGCCCAGCTTTCCGCAGGAAACAGTCCGTCCGCCAGCAGCAGATCGACGCCGCGATAGAAGGCAGCCAGGGAGGGGAGCGTGTTCGTATCCCCGGTATATCCCAGGGAATGGCTGCCGCACTCCACCCGGAAGCCAACAGCGGGAACCGGGTGCCTGGCATCTCCCACAAGGATCTTCACGGGATTGAAGGAAAGCTGATCTCCCGGCGCGATGGTTTGCAGGGAAAAACAGCCGGCTTCCTCCGCAAGACGCCGGATGGCGGAAGCCGGATCCGCAGGCGCGTAGACGGGCAGCGTCCTGCCGCAGGCCTGCAGACGGTAGATCAGGGGCAGCAGATCCGATGTGTGATCAAAATGCCAGTGGGAGAGGAACAGGGCGCTCAGGTCCTCCGGCGGGCAGACGGAGGTCAGCCGGGAAAGCACACCCGCGCCAAGATCAAACTGAAACAGTTGGCCTTCAGCCTCCACCAGGTAACCGGAGGTGGCTCCGCCGGAGGCGGGGAAAGGGCCGTTGACGCCCAGGAGGTGCAGACGCATCATCACAGCTCCTTTACTTCCGCGCCGTTATCCGAGAAGACGCGGGAAACCAGCCGCAGGCAGGATACGACCTCTTCCGGCCCTTCCAGCCGAAGCCAGAGCGCGGGACAGGAGGCATACTCCGAGAGGCAGTCATTCAGCGCGTCCGCGTTCATGCCGTAATAGGCGGGAAGCTGCAGCAGCGTTTTTAACGCCTGATGTACCTGCGCGGGTGCGGAATAATCGGTGCCAAAAAGGCAGACAGTTTGCATGATGGAACCCTCCTTCTGAAAATGGTTGGAAAACCTCGGACCGGGACGGGTCAGATGCCTCTTCCGGTCCGGATGGAAAAGGTGATCATATAGGACGCGAAGGCGCTTTCGACCGTAATGAGCCGGGAATCCAGGGTGGCCAGCAGGCGGAACACAGGCCAGTCCGTTCCCAGGGAAGCCAGATACTGATACAACAGTACCAGCAGCACCACCACGGCGGGAATCCACAGCAGATACGCAAAAGGTTCCCGATAGCGCGTTGCGCCAGCCAGGGGCAGCAGCAGCGCCAGGGCCACACCCAGCGCCAGCCCCAGCAGAAGGCTGCCAAAAAAGACACCCATTGTGGAAAAGAGGGGAAGCAGCAGGCCGATCACCAGCAGCAGGCCCAGGGGCAAGAGTATGACGATCAGCTTTCGCAGGAACATGCGTCCTCATCCTCCTTCAGCGACTTCAGTATGGCCCGGTCCTCCGGGGAGAGGGGAGCCTTTTCCAGCAGATCCGGCCGGAAGCGCAGGGTGGCTTTCAGGCTTTCACGCCTGCGCCAGGCCCGGATTTTCGCGTGATCCCCGTTCAGCAGCACATCGGGAACCGTCAGCCCTTCCCAGATCCGGGGACGGGTGTACTGCGGATACTCCAGCAGGCCGTCGGAAAAAGATTCCTCCTCCGGGCTCTCGGCGCAGCCCAGCACCCCGGGCAGAAAACGGGCCACACAATCCGTAAGCACCATCGCTGCCAGCTCGCCGCCGGTGAGAATATAATCCCCGATGCTGATCTCCTCATCCACGCAGGTATCCAGCGCACGCTGATCCACCCCTTCATAATGGCCGCAGAGCAGGATCAGGGATTCCTCCCGCGCCAGTTCCCGGGCCAGGGCGGTGGAAAGGGTTTTCCCCCGCGGGCCGAGATAGATCCGCTTTCCATGAAAGTCCGGCCCCATGGCGGCGGTCATGGCATCCCGGATGGGCTGGGCCAGCATGACCATCCCCGCTCCACCGCCGAAGGGATAATCATCCGTGTTCTTATGCTTCCGAGCTGAGAAGGGGCGGAGATCCGTCACCGTGATGTCCAGCAGCCCCTGTTCCCGCGCGCGGCCCAGAATGCTGGCGGAGAATACGCTGTCAAACATTTCTGGGAAGATGGTCAGTATACTAATCTTCAAAAACAGCCACCTCTTCCAGCGCTTCGGTACGGACGGAGATACGATGGTTCGCCGGATCCACCTCCGGAAAAACGCGGAGCAGGGCTGGCGCCATAAAGGGCCTGGGCCCGGAAAAAACCCAGGTATCCACTGAACCGTGCTGCAGCACCTCCCGGAGCGTGCCCAGGACACGCCCGCTTTCATCCACTGCCTCGCAACCGATCAGATCCGCGATATAATGCGCGCCTGGAGCCAGGGGAGAAGCATGGGCCCGATCCACAAAAAGAGACGCGCCGCGCAGCCGTTCCACATCCTCCGGACACTGGCAGTCCCCGAGAAAAGCGTAAACGAAGCCGTCGTGAATCCGGGTGCAGCGAAAGGGGAGAGGTTGATAGGCGCCGTTCCTGCAGAGATACAGGGTTTTCCAGCTTTCAAAACGCTGGATATCCGCGGCGCTGGGTTTGATTTTACACTCTCCACGAAGCCCCTGGGGCTTCAGCACCTGGCCGATCATCAAGTAATCTGTCACGCGTCCTCAGACCTCCCAATCATCCAAATCCCGAAAAAGAAAAAAGGCGGAACCCGAAAGACGCGGGATTCCGCTTTTGTGAACATTACTGGATCTCGACAAAAACGGGTTTGGCGTTTTTCGCCGTGGCCGCTTTAATCACGGTGCGGATCGCTTTGGCGATTCGACCCTGCTTGCCGATGACCTTTCCCATGTCCTCCTCCGCTACATGGAGCTCGAGGATGATGGCCTCGGGGCCTTCTGTTTCGGTAACAGTGACCTGGTCCGGGTGCTCGACGAGGGATTGCGCCATAAAAGTAAGCAATTCTTGCATGGAGACATCCTTTCTGTCAATGGACCTCCCGAAGGAGACCCTGGCTGTTTCCTTACTTCTCTTCGATGGCGCCGGTCTTCTTCAGCAGAATGCGGACAGTATCGGTGGGCTGAGCGCCAACGCCGAGCCAGTACTTCGCGCGGTCGTTATCCACTTTGATTTCCGCGGGCTTGGTCATGGGATTGTAATAGCCGATCTCCTCGATGAAACGGCCATCACGGGGGCTGCGAATATCAGCCACGACCACGCGGTAGAAAGGCTTTTTCTTCATACCCATTCTCTTCAGACGAATTTTGACGGACATACTTGTGTTCCTCCTAAAAAAGTGTGTTATATGGAAATCATATACCAGGTATATGAGACCACTCAAAATTAGAAACCGGGAAAACGCATACGGCCCATGCGGCTCTTTTTCCCCTTCATGTTCAGCATCTGCTTCATCATCTGCTGTGCCTGCTCGAACTGATGAATCAGCTGATTGACATCCTGCACAGTGGTCCCGGAGCCAGCGGCGATCCGTTTCCGCCGTGAAGCGTTCAGAATGGAAGGATCCCGCCGCTCGGCCGGGGTCATGGACCGGATGATGGCTTCGGGCTTTTTCATGGCGTTTTCATCCACGTCGATATCCTTGCCGCTCATGCCCGGGAGCATCCCGATCATCTTCTTCAGACCCATTTTCTTCATGCTCTGCATCTGATCCAAGAAGTCTTCCAGGGTCAGCCTGTTGGAGATGCCCTTGCGGGCAAACTTCTCTGCATCATGCTCATCGAAGACGGCCGAGGCCTCCTCGATCAGGGTCATCACGTCGCCCATGCCCAGGATGCGGCTGGCCATCCGATCCGGGTGGAAAGGCTCGATTTCGGTAAGCTTTTCACCGATGCCGCTGAATTTGATGGGCTTTCCGGTGACGGCCTTGATGCTTAGGGCTGCGCCGCCGCGGGTATCGCCGTCCAGCTTGGTAAGGATGACACCGGAGACGTCCAGCTTTTCATCGAAGGCTTTGGCCACGTTCACCGCGTCCTGACCGGTCATGGCGTCCACCGTCAGCAGGATTTCCTGCGGATGGACCGCGTCCCGGATGCGGGCCAGCTCATCCATCAGGGCTTCATCAATATGCAGGCGGCCGGCTGTGTCGATGATCAGCACGTCCCGCCCGTAGTACCGGGCGTTTTCCACCGCTTCCAGCGCCGTTTTTACGGGATCCTGCGTGCCCTTCTCGAAGACGGGGACGCCGACCTGCTGGCCTACGACCTGCAGCTGCTTGATGGCGGCGGGGCGGTAGATGTCACAGGCGGCCAGCATGGGCTTTTTCCCCTGCTTGGCCAGGTACCCGGCCAGCTTGGCGCACATGGTGGTCTTGCCGGCGCCCTGCAGACCGCAGAGCATAAAGATGGTCGGCACGGAGGAGGACCAGGTGAGCCGGGCGTTGGTGGAGCCCATGAGCTCGGTCATCTCTTCCTGCACGATTTTGAGCACCTGCTGGGAGGGGGTAAGGGAGGAGAGCACTTCCTGCCCGACGCAGCGATCCGTCACCTTGCGGATAAAATCCTTGGCGACGGCGTAGTTCACGTCCGCCTCCAGCATGGCCATCCGAACCTCGCGCATGCCTTCCTTAACCGTCTGCTCGGAAAGCTTTCCCTTGCCCGTCATTTTCTTCAGGGCGCCCTGCAGCTTTTCGCTTAAGCCTTCAAAGGCCATCGTTATCCTCCTGATCCTGGTGAAGCAGATCCTCCAGGAGCTGCTCCACACGGGTGTAATCATGTCCTCGGAGAGCGGACAGCGCATCCTCCAGCTCCGCGTGCATCCGACGGAAACGGGCGGCGGCCCCGAGGGCGCGTTCCATCTCCGTCAGCCGGGCGGAAGCCCTGTTCAGGCTTTCATGAGCGGCCTGACGAGAAATGCCGAGCACTTCCGCGATCTCACCGAGAGAATAGTCTTCCTCACAGTACAGCGAGAGGATCCGGCGCTGATTCTCCGTCAGCAGACCGCCGTAGAAGGCGGACAGAAAAGCAAGATCCACCTTGCGCTCCAGCTCCCGCCCATCCATCCAGACGCCTCCTTGTGTCAGGGGAAAAGACCTGACAGGGCTCTATTATACAGAAAAAAGAGAAACTGTCAAGGGTTTTTCCCTGACAATTGAGCAGTGCTTTTTCTGACCCATGGGAGGAACTTCGCGGCCGGCATTCCGGGAGCTAGCCGGGGCAGAGCAGGGAAGGACACAAATAATGGCATACCGCCGACAGACGCAGAACGGGCGGCATGAACAAAGTCATGCCGCCCGACAGGATCGCGGAACGTGCTTGCTGAATATGTGGTGTCGATTCCGTGCGGAATCAGTTGGTAATCTCCTCTCCGGTGAGCTGTTTCCAGAAGGCCCGGATGGTGTTCTGGTTGGCAACTCCGTATTTCGGATCCTTCTCCTCCGCTTCGCTCATGGTCCGCAGAAAGTGGACACAGAGGTGGCCGTCGAAATTGTTGGTGGAGATGGTGCCGGACATATGGGGCATGTCATGGGTGGCGCCGATGGTCCAGGTACCGCTGGGCAGCTTGACAAAGACGGCGCGCTGACTCCAGGTGTTCACGCCGCCGAAGGCTTTCAGCATACTGGCCGTATCCTCGGCGGTGAGCGGCTCCGCGTCGCAGTGGCGTCCGCAGGAGTAGACCCGCAGATTCCAGCTTTGCCCGGAGGAAGGATCATAGATCTGCAGGGTCGAACCGGACCGCAGGGTGGGCTTCACGTCATTATACCAGTGCAGCAGCTTGACGGAGGCGCCGGATGGACCGGAGGCCGTCAGACTGGAGGAGGACGCTGCGGTGGAGGATGTGGTGGACTTCGCCGCAGTGGAAGTGGAAGCCGAAGAAGATGTCGAAGTGGAGGTTGTTTTCGAAGCAGTGCTGGAGGCGGATGCCGTTATTTTCGCGCTGCTTTCCATGGACTGCAGGGTCTTTTTCCCGGCCAGCCCGTCCGCGGTGAGCCGATTGGCCCGCTGGTAGGCGACAACCGCCGCGTAGGTCAGTTTTCCGAATTTTCCATCCGCCTTGCCGGAAAGATACCCCATGGAGATCAGCTGCTGCTGCAGCAGCTTTACCCGGGCTCCGGAATCCCCCATGCGGATCGTGGCGTAGTTTCCGCCAAAAAGCGCGGCGCCGGAGGTGGAGGAGACGGAAGTAGAGGCCGTCGTGCTCTGCTGGGTGGACGCTGTGGAGGACGTGGACGCAGACGTGGCGGAAGCGGATTTGCCGGATGAAGCAGCGGCCTTCTGGAACAGCAGCTCCTGCGTCTTTGTTCCGGCCAGACCATCCGAGGTCAGCCCGCTGGCACGCTGAAATTTCGTCACCGCGTTCTCGGTGTTCGTGCCGAAGATGCCGTCCGCCGTTCCGCCGAGATATCCCAGCTGGATCAGCGCCTGCTGAAGAATTTTGACCGCTTCACCCCGGGAGCCAGAATGCAGGGTATCCGGGCGATAGGCCTGAGCAGAAAGGCAGGGGGCCAGCGCCAGCAGGAGCGTAAGGGCAAGACAAAGCGTTTTGTGAAATCGGGTCAATCAAGACACCTCCTAACCAACCATAGACAAAAAAAGTATAACACCATTGAAACAAAATGTAAAGAAAATATTACAAAAAGATTACACAGAGAAGTTTTTGATTTTCTTTCGTTTTACTCTTTTTTCCCGATGTGTTTTGTGGTAGAATAGCTCCGGCTGTACGGTGATGAGAAGCCTGGCCATGATTCTGGAAGGAGCGTACGCTATTATGAGAAAAATCGGCGTTTTAACCAGCGGCGGCGACAGCCCCGGCATGAACGCGGCCGTCATGGCCATTGCCCGCAGCGCCAGCCTGTACGGGATGCCTCTGATCGGCATTAAGCACGGCTATAACGGCCTGCTGCGGAAGAGCACCAATATCCGGGATGACATGCAGGAGCTGTACCTGGATACGGTGCTGGATATCGCGGACGAACCCGGTACCTATCTGCGGACGGCCCGGTGTGTCGAGTTTCTGGACCCGGCCTACCGCGAGCTGGCGGTGAAGACCCTGGCCGCGATGGAGATCGACGGCCTGGTGGTGCTGGGAGGGGACGGCAGCTTCCAGGGGGCCCAGCGCCTCTGCGAGCTGGGTGTTCCCTGTATCGGCATTCCCGCCACGATCGACAATGATCTGGGTTATACGGAGATGACTCTGGGCTTTGATACCGCGGTGAACGTCTGCGTGGACGCGGTTCGTTCCATCCGGGCGACCAGCCGGAGCCATGACCGTCCCGCAGTGGTGGAAGTCATGGGCCGGCATTGCGGTGATATCGCGCTGACGACGGCTGTTTCCACCGGCAGTGAGATCGTGGTGGTGCCGGAGGTGCCGTGGACGGTGGAAGGCGTGGCCGATCAGCTGCGGAAACAGCTGGCCAAGGGCAACACACGGGCGACGATCATCCTGGCCGAAGGCTGCTACGATTCCATGGCGCCTTTTGATCTGTATGGGTATCTGACGACCCATGGCAAGCCCTGCTATCAGGGTGAGCCCATGGGCGCGGTTCGCTTCGCTTCCGTGATGAAACGGATGTGCGGCATGGTGGAAGCCCGGGCGACCATCATCGGGTACACCCAGCGCGGCGCGGAACCCACGGCGCGGGACAGCGCCTTCGCCTTCGAAGCAGGAAACCTGGCGGTGAAGCTGCTGCGGGACGGCGTGGCCAACCAGGTGATCGGCATGAAGAACGGCCGGGTTACCTATATGCCCATCGACGAGGCCCTGTCCTCGGACAAGCATTTCAACCGGCCGCTGTTTGACCTGGTGAACTCCCTGTAAAGAGCGCCGTTTTTCTCACCGGAAAGTCAAAAGCATTCCAAAAACAAGTACAACCCCGGGCCGTTCGGCCCGGGGATGATTCTGTTTCGGGGAAAGACTGTCAGATCGCCAGCAGATCGCTGAAAACCTTCAGGGCGCCATCCGTATCATGCGCCAGAACGCGCTTTGCCAGCACCTTGCCCAGCTGGACGCCTTCCTGGTCAAAGCTGTTCAGGTTCCACAGGAAGCCCTGGAACATAACCTTGTTTTCAAAATGCGCCAGCAGCGCGCCGAGGGCTTCGGGCGTCAGCTGCTCACCGATGATAATGCTGCTGGGCCGGTTGCCCTCGAAATATTTGTTCCGGTTCGCGTCCTGCTTGCCGCAGGCGAAAGCCAGGATCTGCGCGGCCACATTGGCCCCCAGCTTCTGCTGGCTGGTGCTTCCCTGAATGTCCACATCCACGCCGGCCTGATTCTGCCGGAAGGCAATGAACTGGAGCGGGATGATATCCGTGCCCTGGTGCAGCAGCTGATAGAAGCTGTGCTGCCCGTTGGTGCCGGGCTCACCGAAGATGACCGGCCCTGTGACATAGGGCACCTTTTCTCCGTCCCGGTTGACGCTCTTGCCGTTGGACTCCATATCCAGCTGCTGCAGATGGGCGGGGAAACGGCTCAGCGCCTGACTGTAGGGCAGGACGGCGGTGGCGGGATATCCCAGAACATTCCGCTCGTACACGCCGATCAGCGCGTCCAGCATGGCCGGGTTTTTGCGTGCGTCAGGTTCGGTGGCCAGACGGTCTTCCTCCGCGGCGCCGGCCAGGAAACGGGCGAAGACGTCGGGCCCAAAGGCCAGGCTCAACACGGCGCCGCCCACAGCGGATGTGGAAGAATAACGGCCGCCGATATAGTCATCCATGAAGAAGGCGGCCAGGTAGTCACTGCTCTTCGCGAGGGGAGAGGTTTCGCTGGTCACCGCGATCATATGCTTTCCGGCGTCCAGCCCGGCTTTTTTCAGCGCGTCCTTGACGAAGGCTTCGTTGGTCAGGGTCTCCAGGGTGGTGCCGCTCTTGCTGACCAGAATGAAGATGGCATGCGCCACGTCCGTGCTCCGCAGCACAGCGGCGGCGTCATCCGGATCCACGTTGGAGATGAATTTCGCCTCCATAAAGAAGGTGTTCTGCGCCTTGGCCCAGTTTTCCAGCGCCAGGTACATGGCCCGGGGCCCCAGATCGCTGCCGCCGATACCGATCTGTACCACGGTGGTGAACTTTTCCCCGGCTTCGTTCACGATTTCTCCGGCGTGCACTTTGCGGGCAAATTCGGCTATGCGTTCCTGCTGGGCCAGATAGAAGGCGCGTTTGTCCACGCCGTCCGCGATGACGGGACGGCCCAGCTGCCCTCTGGTCAGCTGGTGCAGCACCAGTCTCTTTTCCCCGGTGTTGATTACTTCGCCCTCGTACAAAGCCTGGTATTTATCGGTCAGCTGCGCTTCCTCCGCCAGGGCCTGCAGGCCGGAAAGAATCTCCTCATCCACCTGCTTCGCCCCATAATAATAGGTCAGCCCGCCGCCCATGGGGACCGCGCAGGCCCTGACCCGCCCGGCGCCGGCTTCCCCGGCCAGCGCTTCCGTCAGATCCACTTTTTTCCCCGCCTGTTCCAGCTTTTTCCAGCTGTCCAGCGTATCCAGATTGCGCCACTGAAGCATGTTCTACACCCCTTATCAAATCAGAATGGAATCTCCTGTAAAATTTTAGCATAAGCCCCTATGATCGTCAATCCGTGAATTTTTCAGATTGCGAAGGTCCCGGGTCTGTGATAAGATAGACAAGGAACCTACTCAGCGTTGAATATACGGGAGGAAGCAGCATGAAAAAGCTGGAAGATTATGTCATTACCATTCCGGACTTCCCGGAACCCGGGATCATGTTCCGGGATATTACCTCCGTCATCCAGGATCCGGACGGCCTGAAGCTGGCGGTGGACGGCCTGGTGAACGAGGCGAAGGATCTGGATTTTGACCTGGTCATCGGGCCGGAAAGCCGCGGGTTCATCTTTGGTGTGCCGGTGGCTTATCTGATGGGAAAGGGCTTTGTTCCCGTCCGGAAAAAGGGAAAGCTGCCCCGGGAGACGGTCAGCTGCAAGTACGACCTGGAGTACGGCCAGGCGGAAATCGAGATTCACAAGGACGCCATCCGTCCCGGCCAGAAGGTGATCATCGTGGATGATCTGATGGCTACCGGCGGATCCGCGGAGGCGGCCGCAAAGCTGGTGGAAGCCCTGGGCGGCCAGGTGGTGAAAATGCTTTTCGTGATGGAACTGGCCGGGCTGAAGGGACGGGAAAAACTGAAAAAGTATGACCTCAGCAGCCTGATTATCTACCCCGGGAACTGAGACTGAGCCCTGCGCCCGCAGGGCTTTTTGAAAGCCCGGAAAGGGCGGCCCCGGTTTACGGAAAACAGGCGCCGGGCACAGCCCGGACATGCTCCCGGCCGATGAAGCGTTCTGCCGGGAAGGAAAACATATCGCTTTCTTTGTCTGAATGGACGGAAGTGTACAGGAATGGAGCGGCACCATGACGGAAAAAGCAATGACAGCGGATCAGAACCCCTTCAGCCGGGAAAAAGCCTGGCAAACCTGGCAGCGAAATATGACGAACGCCAGGCGCCTGCGGGAGGAGGTTCGGACAGACTTACAGGCTTCGGATCGGACACGGCTGCTGTGGGCGGTGGAAGCCATCGGCTGCCTGACGGATAATACCGTCTTTCTGCGCATTGTGCAAAAGGCGCTGGAAGCGAGGGATGCCAGATGAAAAGACGGATCAGCTGGCTGCTGCTCTGCTGCCTGCTTTGCGCGGGTTTCGCCATGGCGGAGGATTTGCCGGAGGAAGAAGCGGCATCCATGGCCGCGGAAGAGGCTGCGGACGCGGGAGAAAATGAAGAAACGCAGGCTTCCGCTGTGACGCCGCCCGCCTCTTTCCGCCTGCTGAAGAGCGGCTCAAAGGGAGAGGATGTGACCGCCCTGCAGCTGCGGCTGAAGGAACTGGGATATGACCCGGGGGAAGCGGACGGGATCTATGGTACGGCGACAAAGCAGGCCGTGCAGGCTTTTCAGAAACGGAACAGCCTCAGCGTGGACGGCGCGGCTGGAAAGCAGACGCAGGCCCGGCTGTATTCATCGGAGGCCCTTTCACCGCTGCCGCCGCCGGAACCGGTGGATGTTCTGGCCGGCGACTGGCCTATGCTGACCAACCTGGAACACCCGGTGGGGGAGGATTTTCTGCCGGCAGACCTGGTGAAGATGACGGATTACTGCGATGAAAGCCTGATCCGGATCAAATACCCGGATACGCAGGCGGTGCGGACGGCGGTGGAAGCGCTGGTGACCATGCTGGAAGCGGCCCGGGCGGACGGAATTACCAAATGGCAGTGCAGCGCGGCGTACCGCAGCTATGCCGCTCAGGAAAGCTTGCTGAACAACCGCATCAATACCTATTTAAAGAAAAACACAGGATGGAGCCGCGGCCGTGCCCGGCGGGCAGCGCTGCAGACCGTGGCAGAGCCTGGCGCCAGCGAGCATCATCTGGGGCTGGCCTTTGACATCAATGTGCCTGGCGCCAGCTCCTTTATCGGCACCAGACAATGCACCTGGCTGCATGCCAACTGCTGGGAATACGGCTTCATCATCCGGTATCCGGAGGGGAAGAAGGAAATTACAGGCTTCACGCCGGAACCCTGGCACATCCGCTATGTCGGACCGGAACACGCCCGCATCATCTGGGAGGAGGATCTCTGTCTGGAGGAGTATCTCGCCCGCTATCAGCCCGGCGCGGAGGCCGCAGAATCGGGAAACGGCATGGAAAAGCAGGAATAACACTAAGGGCGTCGAAAATAATACTGGGGTGATTTGGATCACCCGGAAAGCGAGGCGGTTTCCCGCAATGAAGAAGGAAAACCTGAACAATTCCGTTTCCTGCGCCGTGAAGGATATGGGCGGCCAGGCGGTGATGGAAGGCGTCATGATGCGGTCCGGCAACGCGACGGCGGTAACGGTCCGCCGGCCTGACGGCACACTGGTAACCAAAAGGACGCCCTTCGTCGCTCCGAAGGAAAAGCATCCGTGGATGGGCAGGCCTTTTATCAGGGGCATGGTGAACATGGTTACCATGCTCTATTTCGGCATGAACACGCTGGAGGCATCCACGCAGATGCTGGGCATCCTGGACGAAGAGCCCACGAGATTTGAAAAATGGCTGGCAAAAAAGCTGGGCAAGGGCGTGGATAAAATCGTCATGGGCGTAGCCATCGTGCTGGCGGTGCTGCTGAGCATCGGACTGTTCATGGCCATTCCCGCCGGGGTGGAGAGCGCGCTGAAGTCCGCCGGCATGGGCCCGCTTGGGTACACCCTGCTGGGAGGCCTGGTGAAGATTCTGATCCTGGTGGGATACATGATCGCGGTGGCGTTTGTGCCGGATGTCCGGCGGACCTTCCAGTACCACGGCGCGGAGCATAAATCTGTGCACTGCTATGAAAGCGGGCTGGAGCTGACGCCGGAAAACGCGCAGACATTCTCCAGGCTGCATCCCCGGTGCGGCACGGCGTTCCTGCTGATTGTTTTCTCCATCAGCATTCTGCTGTTCCTGGTGCTGAATATCCTGGTGCCCATCAGCAATTATTTTGTCCGCGTGCTGTTCCATCTGGCGATGCTGCCCATTGTGGCGGGCGTCAGCTACGAGGTGTTGATGGGCCTGGCCCATTCTCAAAGCCGGATCGCGCACATTCTTCGCTGGCCGGGGCTGCAGATGCAGCGTCTGACCACCCGGGAACCGGACGCCTCCATGCTGGAATGCGCCATCGTGTCTGTGAATGTGGTGCTTTACGGTCTGCCCGCCCACGCGGAAAAAACCCCGGAGGGCTGGGCGGTTCTCCATGATTATCATGAATCGGAGAAGGATTATGTGCCGCCGGTGGCAGAAACGGAACAGGCGGAGGAGCCCGCGTGACGGCCAGAGCCCTGCTGTTGGACGCGGCCAGGCGCCTGAAGCAAGCAGGGGTGCCGGACGCGGCTTACGATGCCGCCATGCTGCTCAGCAGGGTGACGGGAGAACCGCCGCTTCAGCTGCGGGCGGGCTTTGATCTGATTGTTGCGGAGGAACAGCTTCAGGCTTTTGAGGCGCTGATGGTTCGCCGTATGGCCCGGGAGCCGCTGCAGTACCTGCTGGGTGATGCGCTCTTCCTCGGAATGCCTTTCCGGGTGCGCCCGGGAGTGCTGATTCCCAGGCCGGAGACCGAACTGCTGGCGCGTTCCGCGATCCGGTGGATTGCGAAGCGGGAAGAAAGGAAGAACCTTTCCGGGATGGACACGCCGCATCGGGAAGGGAAGCGGAAGACGCGGGTGCTGGATCTCTGCTGCGGAAGCGGCTGCCTTGGCATTTCAGTGGCGAAGCATTGCCCGGCGGCTGACTGTACCCTGTCAGATTACAGCCCCCAGGCGCTGGCAGTGGCCCGGGAGAACGCGGAACAGCTGGGCGTCCGCTGCCTTTTTCTGGAGGGCGACCTGTTTGCGCCCATGGCGGAGCAGCGCTTTGACCTGATTCTGTCCAATCCGCCCTATATTCCCAGCGGCGCGTGCGATACGCTGCAGCCGGAGGTATGCCGGGAGCCGCGGATGGCGCTGGACGGCGGGGCGGATGGACTGGACTTTTATCGCCGGATTGCCCGGGAGGCGCCGGCGCATCTTTATTCCGGCGGGTCAGTGATGCTGGAGGTCGGCGACGGGGAAGCCGAAGCAGTGGAGCGCCTGCTGCTGGATCATGGCGCGCGGCGCTGCGAAGCATCGGAAGATTTTGCCGGCATTTCACGGATGGTTTTCGCGGACTACGGAACGTTTCCGGAGCCGTGGGATGGGAAATGAGAACATGTTTGAGAAACTGGAATCCTTGAAAGATCGGTACGCGGAGCTTGGGGCGGCCATGGCGGAACCGGAGGTGATCGCCGATTATCCCCGGCTGCAGGCCGTGATGAAGGAGCGGAGCCAGCTGGAGCCCACCGTGGCGAAATATGAGGCCTTTCTGGCGGTGCGGCGGCACCTGGCCGAAGCCAGGGAGCTGATGGCAGATCCGGATCTGGCGGAAGAGGCCAGGGCGGAGGAACAGGCGCTCAGCCTCCGGGAGGCGAGCCTGCTTGAGGAACTGAAGCTGCTGCTGGTGCCGGCGGATCCGCTGGACGGCCGGAATGTGATGATGGAAATCCGTGCCGGCGTGGGCGGAGAGGAAGCCGCGCTTTTCGCTGGAGACCTGCTGCGCATGTATCAGAAATACTGCGACCGGGGTGGGCTGCGGATGTCGGTCCTCTCCCTGAGCGATACGGAGCTGGGCGGCCTGACGGAGGCGCTTGCCATGATTTCCGGCCCGGATGCCTGGGCCAGGATGAAATTCGAAAGCGGCGTCCACTGCGTCAAACGGGTGCCCGTCACGGAAAGCGGCGGACGTATTCATACCTCCACCGCTTCCTTGGCCGTTTTTCCGGAGGCGGAGGAGAACGAGCTGGTCATCCGACCGGAGGATCTGAAGATCGATGTTTTTCATGCGTCGGGCCATGGCGGGCAGGGTGTGAACACAACGGACAGCGCCGTGCGGATGACCCATCTGCCCACGGGGCTGGTGGTCACCTGTCAGGATGAACGGTCGCAGCTGCAGAACAAGGCGAAAGCGCTGGATGTGCTGCGCAGCCGGCTGCTGGACCGGCAGCGGGAAGAGGCGCGGACCGCGATGGACGCGGACCGAAAGGAGCAGATCGCCGGTGGGGACAGGAGCCAGCGGATCCGCACCTATTATTACAACCATGACTATGTGGTGGATCACCGCCTGGGATTAACCGTGCCCCGGGTGCAGAATACGATGAACGGAGACCTGGATCCTTTTATCAGCGCCCTCCGGCTCGCGGAAAAAACGGAAAAACTGCAGAGCCTGCACGCGTAAGCGCGTGCGAGCCCGGAAGGAGCGCGAATGAACACAAAGGTACTGGATGCGAATGCACCGGAGGCCATCGATCTGGCCGCGCGGCTGCTGGCGGAGGGAGAACTGGTGGGTTTTCCCACAGAGACGGTGTACGGGCTGGGAGCCAATGCCCTGGACCCGAAAGCTGTGCTTTCCATCTTCGCGGCGAAGGGCCGTCCCGCGGATAATCCCCTGATCGTGCATATATGGCATCAGCGTCAGCTGGAAGGCCTCTGCGAAATTCCGGAAGGGGCGGAGAAACTGATGCGGGCTTTCTGGCCGGGACCGCTGACAATGCTGTTTTCACGCACGGCACGGATCCCGAACGAAGTTACCGCGGGCCTGCCCACCGTGGCCATCCGGATGCCCTCCATGCCCTGTACGCAGCGGCTGCTGCGAGCCTGCGGTCTGCCCATCGCCGCCCCCAGCGCCAACCGTTCCGGCCGGCCGTCGCCCACCCTGGCGTCGCACGTGCTGGAGGACATGGACGGACGGGTGCCCCTGATTCTCGACGGCGGCCCCTGTCAGGTAGGCCTGGAATCCACGGTGCTGGATCTGACGCACGGACAGCCGACCATCCTTCGGCCTGGCGGCATTACCCGTGAGATGCTTGAGCGGGTCACCGGGACGGAGGTCCTGCTGGCGGGCAGCATTCTTCGGCCGCTGCAGCCCAATGAGCAGGCCTTGTCTCCGGGGATGCGGTACAGGCATTATGCGCCGAAGGGAAATGTCACCCTGGTGGAAGGGCCGGAGACGGCGGTGCTGGAAGCGCTCCGAAACCGGTGTCTGGAGGACCGGCAGGCAGGCCGGAGAAGCTGTGTCCTCTGCTTTACGGAGCATATGGATGTGCTGGCGGACTGCGACCCGCATGACATTGGCTCCCGCAAGGATGAGGCCCAGGTCGCCCACCGCCTTTTCGACATTCTCCGTCGACTGGACCAGGAAGGGATGGAAACCATTTACAGCGAGGTGGTACCCCCGGAAGGCGTCGGCCTGGCGGTCATGAATCGGCTGGGGCGGGCGGCGGCGTTTCGAACCCTTCAGGTCGGAAACAAAGAAGCATAACAAAAGGGGATTGTACGGCAGAAAAACCGATGCAATTCCCTTTGCGTTGAAATGTGGATTAACGCGCGTTCTCCAGCGCGTGCCGGGCAGCCTGAATGCCGTCCAGCGCGGCGGATACGATTCCGCCCGCATAGCCGGCGCCTTCCCCCACCGGATAGAGACCTGAGAGCCCTTCCGCCTGCCCCGCCGCGTCCCGCGGGAGCCGGACAGGGGAGGAGGAACGGGTTTCCGGTGCGGTAAGAACCGCGTCCGGCAGGGCAAATCCATGCAGCTGACGATCCAGCACGGGCAGGGCTAGCCGCAGGTTTTGCAGGATGAAATCCGGCAGCACGGCGCGCAGATCCGACGGGACGGCGCCGGGACGATAAGAGGGACGGACATCCCCGAAACGGCTGGTTTCCCGTGAGTGGAGAAAATCCTCCACCCGCTGGGCAGGCGCCAGAAAAGCAACCGCGTCAGGCGTGGGATTCGCTGCCCGGTAAGCCGCCTGCTCGATTTTGCGCTGGAGGGTGAAGCCAGACAGGGGATGCGCATCTCCGAAATCCTCCGGGCGGACACCGACCAGCAGCGCCGAATTGCTGTTTTCCGCGTCGCGGGCGTGATAGCTCATGCCGTTGACCACCAGGCCCGCGGGTTCCGAGGCGGCGGCGATGACATGCCCGCCGGGACACATGCAGAAGGTATAGACGCCCCGGCCATCCTGGGTGTGACAGGTCAGCTTGTAGCTGGCGGCTCCCAGCTTCGGATGCCCGGCGAAGGCGCCGTACTGGCTGCGGTCAATCAGGGAGCGGGGATGCTCGATGCGCACTCCCATGGCGAAGGGCTTCTGTTCCATGCGCACGCCATCCTGAAACAAAGCAGTCATGGTATCCCTGGCGGAATGACCGATGCAGAGAAAAACAGAATCCGTTCTGATTTCTTCCGCTTTTCCGCCGTGGGAAACAACCGCACCGAAAACCTGGTGATCCTGACAGGCCAGGCGCTCCAGGCGCGTCTCAAAGCGTACGGTGCCGCCCAGGGATATGATTTCCCGGCGGATGGAGGCCACAACGGGCTTCAGACGGTCCGTGCCGATATGCGGCTTGGGATCCGTCAGAATCTGCTCTGGCGCGCCATGAGCCACAAAGGTTTCAAGCACCTCCCGCAGATAGGGGGACTTCACCCCGCAGGTCAGCTTTCCATCCGAAAAGGCGCCGGCCCCGCCTTCGCCAAACTGTACGTTGGATTCGGGATCCAGGGCGCCCTGCGCTGTCATCCGGGCCACATCCGCCGCGCGGGCTTCCACGGGCTTTCCGCGTTCAATCAGAATCGGATGAGCGCCGGCTCTGGCCAGGGTCAGGGCGCAGAAAAGCCCGGCTGGTCCCGCGCCCACCACCAGCGGCGGGCAGGTGAAGCGGGGAGCAGGCAGGGGCGGAAGCGGTCTGGATTCCACGAGAACCAGGTTTTTATGCCGGCGCAGCAGCGCCGCTTCATTCTTCACCTGCAGATCCAGGCTCAGGACAAAGTGAACATCCGTTTTATCCCGTGCATCCACGCTCCGGCGGTAAAGGACGCAGGAAAGGAGCTGGTCCCTGGCAAGGCCCAGCTTTCTGGCAACGAGCTCCCGGAGGGAAGTCTCCGTGTAATCCAGCGGGACAGGAAAATTGGACAGACGCAGCATGGCTTTGATCAATCTGGCGGAATGGTTTTAAACGGTCCGGCGCTCCGCCCGGAGCCGGACTCCTGATGCCACCGCAGGGAGGCGGGATCGGTAAATGCATCCGCCGGATAACGGACTTCGGTCAATTCCAGCCCCTGGGGCGGGGCGGTCATGCCCAGATCCAGGCGGCTGCCGCTGGCCAGGGCCTGCGTGAAAGCATCCGGCCGAAGCCGGTGCAGTCCGATCTCTACCAGTGTTCCCGCGATAATGCGTACCATGTTATACAGAAAAGCGTTACCGGAGAGGATCAGCGTCAGGCGCGCTTCCTCCTGCCGCAGCTCGGCGCGGTCCAGGGTACGAACGGTGGTTTTCGCGGTGCCCCCGGCAGCCTGGAAAGCCGCGAAATCATGGGTTCCCAGCAGCGCGGGCAGGGATTCCCGCATGGCGGAAACATCCAGCGGCACCGGCACATGCCAGCAGAGATTTCTGTACAGTGCGCTGCCATGCCGCCGGTTCAGAATGCGATACGTATAGGTTTTGCCGCAGGATAGAAATCGGGCGTGGAAGTCCCCCGGAACCTCCCGTCCTGTATGGACCCGGATATCCGGGGGCAGCATCGTGTTCAACACAAAGGGAAACTTGTCCGGCGGGATGGAGCAGCCGGTATCAAAATGCACCTGCTGCGCCAGCGCGTGAACACCGGCGTCCGTACGGGAGGAACCCGTCACCGTAATCCTTTCCCCGCAGGCCCGGGACAATGCTTCCTCCAGCGCCTGCTGAACAGCGAGACCATTCTGCTGCCGCTGCCATCCGGCGTAATTTGTGCCGTCATATTCGACGGAAAGCAGGATTCGTTTCAACTTTATTTCCTCAGCCTTCAGCGCAGCAGGATTCCTTCCAGCACGATCAGCCCAATCAGCAGGGCCATGCATCCACAGGCCAGGGCATCCTGCCTGGTCAGCTTCAGCACCCGGAACCGTGTTCGGCCTTCACCGCCGTGATAGCAGCGGCTTTCCATGGCCATGGCCAGATCCCCGGCCCGCCGGAAGGCGGACACAAACAGCGGAACCAGCAGGGGAATCATGGATTTCGCCCGGGAGATCAGGTTGCCGCTTTCAAAATCCGCACCCCGGGCCATCTGCGCCTTCATGATTTTGTCCGTTTCATCCAGCAGGGTCGGGATGAAGCGCAGGGCGATGGTCATCATCATGGCCAGCTCATGGGCGGGAAAGTGGATCTTCTTTAAAGGGCTCAGCAGGATTTCCAGCGCGTCGGACAGGGCGACGGGCGAGGTGGTCAGGGTGAGGATGGAGGTCCCCAGCACGAGAAAAACAAGGCGCAGGGAATAGAAAACCGCCTGCCGGAGTGCCTCCCTGGTGATCCGGATCACCCAGAAGCTCAGGAGCACGGTATCTCCCGCCGTAAAAAACAGATTCAGCAGAAAGGTCAGGAGCAGGATCATCCGCAGCGGGCGAAGCCCTCTGATCAGCATCTTCAACGGAAGCCTGGCCAGGCGGGAGACAGCATAGACGAAGCCCGCGATCAGCAGATATCCCCAGATGGTATGCACCAGAAAAACCGCCACGATGAACGCGATGGTCAGGATCAGCTTTACCCGCGGATCCAGCCGGTGCACCGGACTGTCCACCGGATAGTACTGCCCCATGGTTATGTTATTCAGCATGGATCCGCCCCCTTCCAGAGCGCCAGGAGCGCGTTCCGCACTTCTTCCATGCGGTACAGATCCGGCGGCAGGTCGTATCCTTTTCCCCGCAGGGCAGCGCAGAGCTTCGCCGCTTCGGGAACATCCAGGCCGATACGGGTAAGCAGGTCCGGCCGCGCGAAAACCGCCCGGGGCGTGTCATCCGCAACCAGCTTTCCCTCCGCGATGACCAGCAGCCTTGTGGCCAGCCTTGCCATGTCCTCCATGGAGTGGGAAACCATCAGAATGGTTGTGTGCTCCCGGTCCCGCAGTTCCTCCAGCATGGAGAGAATCCGGTCCCGGCCCCGGGGATCCAGCCCCGCGGTGGGTTCATCCAGGATCAGCACCTTTGGCGCCATGGCCAGCACGCCGGCGATAGCGACCCGGCGCATCTGACCACCGGACAGTTCAAAGGGGCTTTTCTCCGCGTATTTCTGGTAATCCAGATGGACGCTCTCCATGGCGTGATGGACGCGCGCGTCAATTTTCGCGGTGGAGAGTCCCTGGTTTTTCGGGCCAAAGGCGATATCCTTGGCAACCGTCTCCTCAAAGAGCTGGTATTCCGGGTACTGAAAAACAAGGCCGATTCGCTGCCGCAGCACCCGGCGGTTCACCTTTTCCCCGTTCAGATCCTCACCATCCACCAGCACCTGTCCGGAGGTGGGCTTCAGCAGCCCGTTCAGATGCTGCACCAGGGTGGACTTACCGGAGCCGGTATGGCCGACAATCCCGACAAACTCCCCCTCCTGAATGGTGAAGGAAATATCATTCAGCGCCACCGTGCTCAGGGCGCTGCCTTCGCCGTAGGTATGGGTCAGGTGGCGGACTTCAATGGACACAGGCGTTCCACCTCCTTTACCATTTCTTCCACGGTGAGTACGTCCTCCCGGATGGGCATGCCTTCCCGGCGCAGATCCGCGGCTAGGGCAGTCATCCGTGGTACGTCCAGATGCAACTCCCGCATCCGGTCCACATGCGGAAAGACCTCCCGGGGCGTGCCTTCCGAGACAATCTGTCCATCGGAGATGACCAGGATGCGATCCGCTTCCGCCGCCTCCTCCATAAAGTGGGTGATCCAGACGACGGTGATACCCTTTTGCCGGTTCAGCGCGCGGACCGTGTCCAGCACTTCCCGCCGGCCGGAGGGATCCAGCATGGCGGTGGCTTCGTCTGCGATCAGGACGGAGGGCTCCATGGCAAGGATGCCGGCCACGGCCACGCGCTGCTTCTGACCGCCGGAAAGCATGTGCGGCGCGGAATCCGCGAATCTGCTCATGTGCACCGCCGCGAGGGCAGATTCGACCCGGGGAATCATTTCCTCCGTGGGTACGCCAAGATTCTCCAGACCGAAGGCAACATCCTCCTTCACGATTGTGGCAACAATCTGATTGTCCGGGTTCTGAAAGATCATCCCGGCCCGGCGGCGGATTTCCCAGACATGCGAATCCTGCGCGGTATCAAAGCCGCAGACAAGGATCTTTCCTTCAGTGGGAACGTACAGCGCGTTCAGCAGCTTGGCCAGGGTGGATTTGCCGGAACCGTTATGCCCCAGCACCGCAACAAATTCTCCTTCGCGAATCGTCACGCTGGCTTTGGACAGGGCGGGGGCGGCGGCTTCCTCATAGGTGTAGGAGACCTGATCCGCCTGAATACGTGTTTGTTGATCCATTCGGTTATTCCTTTTCTTCCAGTCAGGGCAGGGAAACATCAATGCAGTGTATCTGTGGCGGACGAAGCAGCCGCGCGGGCAGTACCGAGGTGCCAACCCCATTGGAGATAATCAGGTCGCTGCGGTTTTCCACCAGCCAGCCCCGGCGGTAATGATCCTCCACGTCGGCGCCGATATCCATGAGGGGCCCCAGCCCTAAAATCTGTCCGCCGTGAGTGTGGCCGAAAAGGGCGAGATCGAACCAGCCGAGCTTTCCGTTCCGGTCCACAGCCCGCTGCGCTTCCGAAACAATGGAGGGGTTATGGCTGAGAAAGATCACATAGTCTTCCGCCGCCGTCCGCGCGGCCAGGCCGCTCAGGTCCGGCATACCGGCGTTCACATCATCCAGCCCCGCGACGTAAATCGTACTGTTTCCGACCCGAACGCCGGCAGCCGTATTGAGCAGCGGGGTAACCCCGGCGTTGCGCATGGCGTCTGTAATCAGATTCTGCTCCAGCGTATCCTCCCCGTGATCCCTTTCCCCGAGGACGCCCAGCATGGCGTAACGGGCGTGAATCGAAGGCAGATGCTGATAAAAGGACACGGCGGACGCGGGATCATCCCCCATATCCCCGCCGAAGAGCACGATGTCCGGCTTGAGCTGATTGATCTGATTGACCAGGGAAGCGACGCGGGAGTCCGGAAAGCAGAAACCGTAATGGACGTCGCTCACGAATACAATACGGAGATGCCCGATGTCCGATGGCAGATCCTCACTGGTCAGATTGACTCGATCCACCCGCAGCAGCAGCGCCTCCAGAAAGGGATACGCCAGCATCAGCAGGACCAGGATCACGGCGGCGATGCCCCAGCGCTTCCGCTTCCTGTTCCGGGCCTGATGGCGCGACCGGTAATGGGAGGAAGCCGTGGAAGAAACGGCCCATGGCACGGAAGAGGAGGTGTGCTTTCCACGATACGCATTCATCGGACATCCCTCCCTCTTAAAAAGCATACATGAAAAAAGCCCAGCCTGTCCGGGCTGGGCATATTGTACACGAAAAGCGGGGATTCTTCAAGGAACAAAATCACTTTTCAGGATGGCCCAAAGCGCTATATCCACCGTTTCCCCTTTATTGATAATGCCGGAGCGGAGAACACCCTCCTTCAGCATGCCGCATTTTTCCAGCACACGGCCGCTGGCAGGATTCCGAAGATCATGCCGGGCCTCGATCCGGTTCACCCCCAGATCCTCAAAGAGAGACCGGATCAGCCTGGAGGCGGCTTCCGTCATGAAGCCACGCCCCCAGCATTCGCGGGCCAGGGAATAGCCGATTTCACAGCTGCTGTTTTCAGGACTCCAGGCCATGAGACCGATGGTGCCGATGACCTGATCCCCGTCCCGGTTCACAATGCCCCAGGAAGAGGGCATCCGTTCCCGATACAGATGACGCATATAGCGGATGTAATCCCTGGTTTCACGGGGAGACTGATGCGCTGACCAGAGCACGTACCGGGCGACCTGCGGATCGGCACACCAGGAGAAGAGATCCCGCGCGTCCCGCATTCGCAGGGGACGCAGAATCAGGCGGGACGTTTCCAGAACGGGCGGGTGATGAAAGTACCGGGAGGCGGGCGTGTTCGTCCAGAGCCCGGGAAAGAGCTGCTTCTGCATGTGAATCATTTCCTTAACAAAGTACGGCAAAATTGTTACATTTTTGTAATGGTTTTTGAAAAAAACCAGGGTTCTGAATTCGACGAAAAGGTTGAAAAATCCTGCCTCTGCGGAACTTGTAAGAAATTTGACAAAAATGAATGGGCAGGGTACAATATATTGCGTTTCTGGAATCGGGATGCCACGAAAAGGTGTCCCACAGAATGGAAGGATCATGACGGGAGGAATGAAACAGATGAAGATGAACGCTGCTCTCCGCAAGCTGCTGGCGGGTCTGATGGCCTGTCTGATGCTGGCCGCGGTGGCGGCCTCCGGGCCGGCCCGGGCGGAGGAGGATGAGCTTACCTTTATCTCCCTTTTCCTGGAGGACCAGGTCTGGCAGGCCGTCCCTGTAGAGGGCCTGGAGAATGTTTACTGGGTCATGGTTCCTGCTGAGATGCTGGAATCCCTGTCTCTGCGCATTTTCAACCAGGATCATGCCTACGTGTATGAGCCGGCGGACGGCTCCTTGCTGGAGGGCCTGATGGATGCGGGGACAACCCTGGAAGGCCCCAGCCTGATGATTACAGCCACCGAAGGGGAGGACGTGGTGTTCTTCCAGCTGTATGTTTCCACCCAGGCTGTTTATCCGGTGATGGAAGAAATGACGCTGCCGGAAATCACAGAGGAGCCTACGCCGGAGCCCACCGAGGCGCCCACGGCCGAACCGACGGTCACGCCGGAGCCCACCGAGGCACCTACGGCCGAACCAACGGCCACGCCGGAGCCCACCGAGGCGCCCACGGCCGAACCGACGGCCACGCCGG
>JAFUGS010000019.1 GCA_017469265.1 Clostridia bacterium | reverse complement strand
TGGGAACAGCTGTCGGCTGCTCATAATCATTTCCGTAACGGATCCGCAGCTGGTTCATCTGACGATTGCACTCTGCCCGAAGCTGGACCCCGGCGAAGGTATGGATACAGTTATCGATACAGGTATGCATGGGAACAAAACAGCCGAGCATCTGAGAATTGGCAGCATTTACGATGGCATCGGCCGCCAGTCTTGTGATATCTCCCTGCCAGATGGAGATCAGATCCGCATGGGGATGCCGGCTTCCCTGTTCCGCGATGGTGGCAATATCGGAAATCTGTACGATCCCGTTTTCCCGGTTCCGCTCCTTCAGGTATTCGTCCTGTACCACAAGGACGGAAGGGGCTATCATACGCGGCATGCGGATGTTCATCAGGGACCGGAGGATCCGTTTCTTACCCGCCGGATCCTTAGGGGTTTCCAGATCCCGGTACTGTACGGAATCCTCTTTGAATTGTTCTACCAGGTAATCCAGGCGTTCGTTCTGGTTCATAATCGTATCCTTTCCGGTCGGAAAAGATCAATCATTAACCTTTTCCGGCAGTTCATTATAAAAGCAGGTTTCAGAGAGCGGCTTGCGATGACCGCCAAGACTTGTGTTCGGCACAAAATCATCTGCAGGATATCCGATATACAGCATGCAGACCGGTTTCCAGTTTTCCGGAAGCTTAAGCATTTCTCTGGCCTTATCCTGATCAAAGTAGGAGATCCAGACACTTCCCAGATCCAGACTCGCTGCTTCCAGCATCATATGCGTTGCCACGATCGTGGCGTCAGTCGCTCCGCTGGATTCGCCATTCTGGGGATGTGTCCAGCAGGCACTTGCATCATAGCAGACAAACAGGACAAGCGGTGCACCATAATAGAAATTCACTCCGCCTTTTTCTTTATCCTCGCATTCCTTTGCCAGATCCACATACTTCTGGTCATAACCGAAGGAGCAGAATTCCCTTACCTTCGCGAGACTCTCTGGTGTATTCAGCACCAGGATCCTCTGTGGCTGCAGATTAACAGCCGTAGGAGACCATCGACCCGCTTCCAGGATCTTCTCCAGTTTTTCCTGTTCCACGGGAGTTTGTGAGAACCTGCGGACGGTTTTCCGTTTTCTTGATATTTCCATGAAATCCATTATCGTTTTCCCTCCGTATAGCGGTGCGTTTTCGCAGAACGGTCTTTCTGAACACCCCTGGCATATTCGATTTCAGGATATCCGAAGCCTATGATCAGGCCGGTATAGTGATCCTTCGGTATATTCAGCATCGCCCTGGCTTCCGGTGCCAGCTCATTCAGGACTTCTGCGGAATAGCTCATGATCGTTGTTCCGAGGCCATGTGCATTGCAGAGCAGTTCAAAATATGCTGCGGCCAGATGACAGTTCGTCTTGCTGTCCTCCGCCCATTTGCCGACGCATTTCTCATGGGCGATAAACAGATGCGGCGCTCCGCAGAAAAGAAGATCACCTTTGCGGACCGTCTTCTCGGATTCCTTCATTTTCCCGTAGTAAAAATCACTG
>JAFUGS010000018.1 GCA_017469265.1 Clostridia bacterium | reverse complement strand
TTCGCTTTCACGCCTGAGGAAGAGCTCATGATCGAATATGGCCGCGCCATCGCGAAAAATCCAAAGCAGATTCCGGATGAGCTCTTTGAAAGGCTTCGCGCGGCCTTCGATGAGGAAACCCTCGTCGTTATGACCACCATGGCGGTGTTTATGATCGCGAATAATGTGTTCAATGACGCACTTCAGGTTGAACCTGAACCCTGAAGCCAGATGAAAAGGAACGGAAGGAGAAGAACGATGTCCATCTACAGACACACGGAATCCGCGCTGATTCATGGCGGGAACACCATCGATCCGCTCACCGGAGCGGTGAACATTCCAATCTATCAGACATCAACTTTTCAGCAGAAAGCGCTGGGACTGCACCCGGAATGGGAGTACGCCCGCACCGGAAACCCAACCCGGGCTGCGCTGGAACGGCTGATCGCGGAGTTGGAAGAAGGCACCCGGGGATTCGCCTTTGCTTCCGGGATGGCCGCCATCACTGCCGTCCTGTCACTTTTCAGAGCAGGCGACAGAGTGCTGATATCCAGCAATGTCTATGGCGGCACATACAGGGTTCTGGACAAGGTTTTCAGCGCTTTTGACCTGCATTATGCCATCGCGGATACCGATGATCTGAACGAGCTGGAAAAGGAGATCACGCCGGATGTAAAAGCGATTCTGGTGGAGAGCCCCGCAAATCCTCTGATGACCGTCACTGATATTCAGGGTGTGGCAGAACTTGCAAAGCGGCATCATGTGCTCACGATTGTGGATAACACCTTTATGACGCCCTATCTGCAAAAGCCGCTGCCCCTTGGCGCGGATATCGTGCTCCACAGCGGCACCAAATATCTGGGCGGGCACAGTGATGTGGTCGCGGGCCTGGCCGTGGTGAAAGACGCCGCTTTGGGCGAACGGCTGGCCTTCCTCCAGAACGCGACGGGAGGCGTCCTGGGCCCGCAGGATTCCTTCTTGATCATCCGCGGGATTAAAACGCTGGCTGTCCGGATGGACAGGCATGTGGAAAACGCGGAGAAAACCGCGGAATTCCTGAACAGCCATCCGGCGGTCCGTAAGGTTTACTATCCCGGTCTTTCCGGCGCGCAGGGCTATGAAGTCAACCGGCGTCAGGCAAAGAATGGCGGCGCGATGATTTCGTTTATCCTGGATGATCAGCATGACTACCGGGTCTTCTTCTCCTCCCTGAAACTGATCGCACTTGCCGAAAGCCTGGGAGGCGTGGAATCCCTGGTCTGTCATCCGGCTACAATGACGCATGCGTCCATTCCCAAAGAAATTCGGGAAAAAGTCGGCATTACAGACAACCTGATCCGTCTGTCAATCGGGATAGAGCATATCGGCGATCTGCTGGCTGATCTGAGCCAGGCTATCGAAGCCAGCAGCAAATAAGGAGGTCATCACATGGCAGTTTATCAGTCTATGCAGGAACTGATCGGAAACACCCCGCTGGTCCGCCTGACCCATCTTGGCTTTCTGGAAGACGTTTATGTCTTTGCCAAGTTGGAACTTTGGAATCCCAGCGGCTCCGTGAAAGACCGCACCGGCCTGTATATGGTTCGGGACGCGGAAAACAGACGCATCCTGAAGCCCGGCCGGACCATTGTCGACGCGACAGCCGGAAACACCGGCCAGGGAAAAGCTTTTGCGGCCATGAATCGGCGAAATC
>JAFUGS010000017.1 GCA_017469265.1 Clostridia bacterium | reverse complement strand
TCATGAATCAGCACATACACGCCGCAGTCCAGGTTGGTCTTCCAGTCCATCAGGGCCGCGGCAAATGCTTCCAGATCCGCGATCTCCCCGGAGGAAGCGCTGTGCAGATCGTCCAGTCTGGGAAAAAGGGCGTCATTCAGGATCCGGATGTTGTCCCGCCGCAGCGCCCCGATCCGCGCTTCCCGCTCCTCCCGGGCGCGCGTCCACGCTTCAAAGCTTTCCCGCGGGGCATTGGGGCTGTCCTTCAGGCGGCTGATTTCCTTCGTGTTCTGAATATACTGTTCCTGATACGGAAGCATGAAGGCAACCTCCTTTCTCCCCGCGTCAGATCTTCCGAAGGGTGCGCATGAAGGCCTGAATATCGATGGGCTTGGCCAGATGCCCGTCCATCCCCGCCTCCCGGGCTTTGGCCATATCCTCCGCGAAGGCGTTGGCCGTCATGGCGATAATCTTCACGCTTTCCGCGTCGGCTCTTCCGCTTCCCCGTATGGCCCGCGTGGCGGCATAGCCGTCCATGGCCGGCATCTGGATATCCATCAGGATCAGATCGTAGTATCCCGGCGTGGAGGCCAGAAAACGCTCCACTGCCCTCTGCCCGTCCTCCGCCTCGTCCACCGCGGCCCGGGTGGCCTTCAGCAGCTCCATGGCGATCATCCTGTTGATCTCATTATCCTCCGCCAGCAGAATATGCTTTTCCCGCAGGTCCGGCGCGCCGAAGGCGTCCGCCTGATCCTGTTCCCCTTCCAGCGCCTGATTCAGCCCGTTGATCAGGGATTTCCGGAAGAAGGGCACCGGAATAAAGGTACTGATTCCGCTGCGGCCGGCCCGGTACTCAATATCATTCCACTGGTCCTCGCTCACCAGCACCAGCGTCAGCCTGGGATAGGCCTTCTTCAGATAGGCGGCCAGGTCGAAGATATTGTCCGCTTCCTCCACTTTCGTGCCGATGATCACGGCGTCGAAGGGTTCCCCGGCGTAGTCCGCCTCCGTCAGCGCGCTGATGGCTTCCGGGAAGGATGGAACCACGTGGAAGCGCATCCCCGCCTCTCCCAGGTATTTTCGGTAGGTCTTCGCGGTCTCCTCCGCGGCCTCGAGAATCAGCAGCCGTTTTTCCCGCAGCGCGGCGGATTGGATGGGCAGGTTCTGATAGCGCAGGGGGATTCTGACTGTGACGGTGGTTCCCTCCCCCAGTTTGCTCCGAATCCTGATCGTTCCCTCCATGGCGTCGGTCAGTTTCTTCACGATGCTCATGCCCAGGCCCGTTCCCTCGATCCTGGACATGGTGGAGGACTGAACCCGCTCAAAGGGCTGGAAAATGCGCTGCAGAAACGCCTCGCTCATTCCCATGCCGTTATCCTCGCACCGGAAAACGAGGACGCACCGGTCTCCCTGTTCCTCCTCCCCGGCAAAGACGCTGATGCTTCCGCCGTCCGGCGTGTACTTCACCGCGTTGTTCACCAGGTTCAGGTAAATCTGGCGCAGCCGCAGGGGATCGCCATAAAGGTTTTCCCGGATGATCTCCCCCGTGCGGAAGGACAGGGTGTGCTTTTTCTGCGCCGCCTGGGGACGGACAATCGTCAGCAGGTCATGCAGCAGATCGCTGAGGAAGAAGCTTTCCTCCGCGATCTGGAGCTTACCGGAATTGATACGGGACATGTCCAGCACGTCGTTGATCAGGCTGAGCAGATGCGCGCTGGCGGTTTCGATTTTGTTCAGCGCGTCCGCGACCCTCGGTTTTTCGTCGATATGCTTCTTCGCCAGCGCCGTCATGCCCACGATGGCGTTCATGGGCGTGCGGATGTCGTGGCTCATGCTGTTCAGGAAGGTTTCCTTGGCCGCGTTCTCCGTCTCCGCGTCCCGCAGCTTCCTGCGCAGCTCCTCGTTTTCTGCCGCCAGCCCGTCCCCGCCGGAAATCCAGATCTCCCGGGTGGCATCCAGGGAGATTTTCTCCGTGACGGCATCCTTATCAAAGCCGGGAGTGGCATGCAGTATTTCGCCGCAGTCGATGATCGCGTACGCTTTTGCCATTGTTCCTCTGCCTCCTGTCCTGACCTACAGGGAATTCTATGACAGAGCCGGACGGAATGTCAAGTATCCCGCCGGGGCCTTCCGGGAACGGTCCGGCCGGAGGCATAAAAGAAAGCGACGAACAGGCGGGTGTTCAGCGGCGCCTCCATGGCTTACTCTCCAAAAAAGGGGAAAGGCGCTGAGCCTTCCCCTCACTGGGTCCCTGCCGAACCGATTCTATCACAGCCGGCCCGCATTCATTTGCTGCGCCTTCCCTCGGCGGATCCGCCAGGCTCAGCGCTTATCCTTGTCGATAAACTCCAGCGTGATCATGGCCAGCAGTGCGAAAAGCACGATGAACATAGACAGATGCAGCCAGTAGCCGATCACGTTCGCCCTTCTGTACTCGTATGCCTTG
>JAFUGS010000016.1 GCA_017469265.1 Clostridia bacterium | reverse complement strand
GGCAGCGTCCGCGCCGCCATCTTTGACGTGGACGGCACGCTGTACTTTCAGCCGCCGGTCCGGCGGCGCATGGCCCTCCGGCTGGCGGGGCATCTGCTGCGCCATCCCGGGTTTGCCCGGGAGCTGTGGGGCATCTACTGGTTCCGCAAAGTCCGGGAGACGGAGGCCTTCCGCGTCCGTCCGCTGGCGGATCAGGTGGCGGAAGCCGCCCGCCGGGCCCGGCTCTCCGATCCGGAGAAGCTGGCCGCCGGGATCCGCCGGTGGATGTTTCAGGAGCCCCTGCCCCTGATCGCGAAAAACGCGAACCGGGAGGTTCTGGGCTGGATCGCGGCGCTCCGGGCCGCGGGCGGGCGCGTGCTGATCTATTCGGACTATGCCCCGGAGGAAAAGCTGGCTGTCCTGGGCGTGAAGCCGGACGCGGTGTACGCGCCGGGCCGGGAGGGCATCACCGGACTGAAGCCTTCCGCCTCCGCCATGGCGCATATCCTGGCCTCCGAGGGCCTTTCCCCCGCGGAAATGGTCTTTGTGGGGGACAGGCCGGAAAAGGACGGCGAAAGCGCCGCCCTGGTGGGCATGCGGTACGTGCGGGTCACTTCCGCAGGCGCCTGACGCCCAGCCCGATCCATTCCAGCAGGATGGCGCCGTCCAGCGTCAGCAGCAGGAACAGCGCCGGGTAGAAGAACCGCAGCTCGAACCCGACGATCACCGCCAGATAGGCGCCGTAATAGAAGACGGCCAGCCAGAGCAGGAGGGCGTACAGCCCTCTTTTTCTGCTTTTGCGGAAATGCTCCGTCAGCACCATGGCCAGGGTCACCAGGAAGGGCAGCCAGGGATGGCGGGTATAGAAGCCGAAGACATCATGCGCCCGAAGATAGGACGCGTGAAAGGCCCGGCGCTGCAGGGAATCGTTAAACCCGTATTCCCCCATGCCGTTCCAGCGGTTGTAGTCATATTCCGAGTCATCCAGGGTTTCCCCGATGCCCATGGCCCGGCGCACAAAATCCAGTTTCACCCCCAGGAGCGCCAGGGGCTTCTCCCGCAGGAGGCGCAGGTACTTTCCCGTCACCCTGCCCATGACGCCCGGGGCGGACATCTTCCCGGCGTTGATGGCCTCGCCCCACATGAAGTCGTTGGCGGAGACCTCCGTGCTGGTGGCCAGCACAGCCCGGGTCGCGCCTTCCCCGAAAACATCGTCCAGATAATCCTGATATTCCGCCTGCTCCGCCGGGTCCAGGCGCTGGATGGCGGTGACCATCTCCCACACGAAGCCGGTGGCGCCGTTGGACAGGCTCTGGACGCCGAAGGCCCAGGGCACGAGCTTTACCATCAGCAGGCCGAAAGCCATGGCCAGCAGGGGCAGGCCCCGCCGGGCCCAGCCCCGCCGCGTCCGGAACAGATACACTGCCAGCACGGGGATCACCGTCAGCGCGTTGGCCCGGTAGCCAAAGGTTACGAAGGAGGCCAGGGCAACCAGCAGGAAGGAGGCAGCCCGTTCCCCGCGGGTTTGCTCCTCTCCGGCCCGGCGGAACAGCAGCACCAGGGCGATCAGCCCCACCAGGCTGCCTATGTTTGCCTCATAGTACACGGAGGCGCCGTAAAAAACCGGGCTCAGGGCGTAAAGGACGCTCTGCGCCCGCCGGTACGGGGGATCCAGCTCCCGGATCAGCAAAAACAGCGCGGCGAAAAAGGCGAAGGCCTGGGCGAAGGTGTACAGCGCCACATGCCCCGTCAGCCCCAGGCTGGCGGCCATGAAGAAGGAAGGAATGACGGAAAAGGCGTTGAAGGTTTCCACCACGATGCGGTGGCCGGTCAGCGCCTTGACCACGGCGTTCAGCACCGCGCCGCCCGTGGTGACCCGCACAAAGGAATCCGAGTACCAGATGCCGGGGTAGGAGATCAGCGTACACAGCAGGGCCAGCGCCGCGCTCCAGGCCCAGAGCGGCGCCAGATCCGCCCTGAAGAGGCGCGGACCCCGGCGGGGCGAAAAAGACGGTTGTTTCTGCATGCGCGGCGCTCCTCCTTCCGGCAAAGCCCGGAGGCTTTCCGGTTCCTTTTTCATCAGACTGGGCAACGATTCCGTCCAGCAAGCGAAGCGACGGAATCGATACCTGCCTGGATTATAAGCTTCTTTCCGCCGCTTGGCAATGCCTGATTTCCTTGACAAAGCGAAGCGGAAAAGATAGACTTGGAAAAAGGGAACGATTCAGTCCAGCGAGCGGAGCGCTGAGGTGTTCCGCTTCCGGGGGAAGGAGAAAACGGGTGAACAAAAAGCGAATCTGGACGTTGAACACGGTCCTGTACGGCCTGTGGATCCTTCTGGTGCTGGGCACGGGCATCTACGCCAGCCACTGGGACGCCATGCCGGGCCGGCTGGTGGGGCGGTTCTGGATGCTGCTGGCCGGGACGGCGGTGCTGGCGCCCCTGCTGCTGCGGAAAATCCGGGGCTGGACGCCGAAAAAGCACCTCCTGGGCAGCCGCCTGTCCCCATGGGCCTTCCGGGGCATCTGTTTCGGCTGCGCCATGCTGGTGCTGGGCTTCTGTTTTCTGGCGGTCAATCCCGGCGGTTTCGACGGGGATCCGGGGGTTCAGCTGCGGCAGGCGGTTACCGGAAAATATAATGATTTTTATCCCGTGGTGCATACGCTGCTGGTTTTTAAGCTGCCCCTGCTGCTGACGGGAGGCTGGTTCTCCTCGGTGATCCTCTTCCAGATTCTGCTGTTCTCTGCCGCGCTGACGTACCTGTGCGACACGGTGCGGCGCTTCGCGGATACCTTCTGGGCCTTCGTGAGCCTGGCGGTGATCCTGCTGAATCCCATTACCCAGTCCTACCTGATGTACGGCTACAAGGACGACACCTTCGGCATCTGCGCGATGCTGCTGGTGTGCATGAACGCGCGGATCCTCTTCTCCGGAGGCGGGTGGCTGAAAAAGCCCGCCCACGCGGTCTGCTTTTCCCTGCTGCTGGCGCTGACCTGCCTGGTCCGGTATAACGGCATCCTCTTTGCCCTGCCCTGCCTGGCGGGGGCGGCGCTCTGCGTCTCCTGGAGACGGAGCCTGGCCCTGGGGGCGGCGGCCCTGCTGCTGGTGGCCGGGGTGAAGGGGCCCCTGTTTTCCGCCCTGGGGGTGGAAAAGCCGGAGGACCGAAGCTCCCAGACCATGGGCCTGCCCATGGCGGTGATCGGCGGGGCCGTGACCTACCGGCCGGAGAAGCTGGACGAGGAGCTGCTGGACTTCGCCTACAGCGTGGCGCCGCGGGAGGTCTGGGAGGAAAAATACACCTGGGGCGTTTTCAACTGGGTGGACTGGGATCCCCGCAGCAACCACCAGGCCCTGGCGGAGGCGGGCTTCGGCGGCGCGCTGAAGTACATGCTCCGGGCCTTCCGGGAGGCGCCGAAGGAGAGCCTGAAGGCCCTGATCGAAACCACGGACATCGCCTACGGCCTGATGCCGGACAAGCTGGCGGACGGCCGGGTTTTCATGGCCGGCGGGGATCTGGGGGTCGTGAAGCTGGGCATTCCCTGGATGGAGTCGGCCATGGACGGGTACCGGAACCTGCTGTACATCCTGGCGCCCCACAGCTTCCTGCACAGCGGGGTGACGCTGCTGCTGCTGCTGACCTTCGGGCTGGCCAGATGGCCGCTGAGGCGGAAAGAGAGCTGGAAGCGGATCGTGCCGGCGCTGTCCGTCTTCGCGTACAACCTGGTGACCATGGGGGTGCTGTTCGCCTGGTGGGACGGGGCCCGCTTCTTCCATTATTCCCTGTGGGTGGCGCCGGCGCTGCTGGTCATCCTGCTGCGGGACAGCGATCCCGCCCGCTTTGAGGAAAAAGACTCAGAAAGGGGCATTCCATGCCGTTGATTTCCATTGTCCTGCCTTCCTACAACGAGGAGGAAAACATTCACCGCGCGGTGGCGCGGCTCAGCGAGGTGCTGGCCCCGGAGGGGATGGACTGGGAGCTGATCTTCGTCAACGACGGCAGCCGGGACCGGACCTGGGAGCGGATCACGGAGGCCGCGGAGAAAGATCCCCACGTGGTGGGGGTGCGCTTCTCCCGGAACTTCGGGAAGGAAGCGGCCATCATGGCGGGTCTGGCCTGCGCCAAGGGAGACTGCTGCGTGGTCATGGACTGCGACCTGCAGCATCCGCCGGAAACCGTGGTGGAGATGCTGCAGCGCTGGCGGGAGGGCTACGAGGTCGTGGAGGGCGTCAAGCGCAGCCGCGGCAGGGAGAGCCGCCTCCACGCCTTTATGGCCGGCGCGTTCTATAAAATCATGAGCTCCGCCACCCGGATCGACATGTCCCGGGCGTCCGATTTCAAGCTCATGGACCGGAAGGCGGTGGACGCCCTGCTGTCCCTGCCGGAGAAAAACGCCTTCTTCCGGGCCCTGTCCTCCTGGGTGGGGTTCAAAACCACCAGCGTGGCCTTCGACGTGCGGGACCGGGAGGCGGGCACCTCGAAATGGAGCTCCCGCAGCCTGGTGGGCTACGCGGTCCGGAACATTGTTTCCTTCTCCTCCGCGCCGCTGCAGTTCATCACCTTTTTCGGCGTGTTTGTGCTGATCCTGGCGCTGGTGATGGCCGTGCAGACGCTGGTGCGCTACTTCTCCGGCACGGCGGTGGAGGGCTTCACCACCGTGATCCTGCTGATCCTCGTGATTGGCAGCATGCTGATGCTCTCCCTGGGCATCATCGGCTATTACCTGGCCCGGATCTATGAGGAGCTGAAGGGCCGGCCCCGGTACCTGATCTCCGAGATTCTGTCCCGGCGGGAGAAGCCGGAAAGCCGGCAGAGCTGACCGGCGCGGTCCGGCCATCCCGGCCATCCCGGACGCAATCGGGAAGAATCCGGCGCGGCCCGGCAAGGGCAGGCAAGAAAAAAACAGGGGAGAGAACAGTATGCGCGCAGCGGGGATCAACTGGAAAAAAGCCGGCCTGACGGTGGTGCTGCTGGCGCTGGCGGCCTGTGTCCTGATCATGATCGGCCGGATTCCGGATCAGGCCGGTCCGGCCCGGGAGTCCGCCGCCGCCCGCCGGACGTATTACGCCGCGGCCCTGATCGTGACCGGGCTGTCCCTGGTCCTCCTGTGGGGATGGGGGCGGAAATGGAGCCGGCGGAAGGCGGTTCTGATGATCCTGGTCCAGTGCCTGGTGTACATGCTGCTGTTTCCGGCCTGGAACATTAACGATTTCCATATGCACTTCATGACGTCCTATGACTACACGAACGTGCTGCTGGGGGTGAAGGCGGATCCGGAAGGGTTCCTGATGGTCCGGGAGGGGGACGTGAACCTCTTCACCGATGTGCTTCAGGATCCGGATCAGCCCTTCTTCCAGCCCACCCGCCGCAGCTACGCGGACGCGGCGGCTTATCTTTTCCGGCCGCTGGAGGGCGGCGGTCAGCCGGTTCCCTTCACCGGGTACAGCGCCACCCACCGGGAATTCGGCCCCTGGAGCTACGCGCCGTATATCCTGGGCATCCTGATTGCCCGGCTGCTGTCCCTGAACCTGGTCACCGCCATCTTCCTGGCCCGGCTCTGCGGCGTGGCCTGCTGGGTGACGGTGATCGCTCTGGCGCTCCGGAAGATGCCGGATATCCTGACCGTGCCGGTCACGGTGCTCTCCTGCGTGCCGATGTGCGCCATGAATCTGACGGCGGTTTCCTATGACCCGCCCTGCTACGTGGCGGCGCTGTATTTCTTCGCCTGTGTCACCGCCCTGCGGCGGCGGTACCGGCGGGGGGACGCGGTCTCGCTGATCGCCTGCTCCCTGGCGCTGGGGCTGATCAAGCGGGGCGCCTACGCGCCTTTTATCCTGGCCCTGGGCCTGCTCTTCTTCCGGAAGGACAGGACGCTGCGCCGGCTGGCGATCCTGAGCGCCGGGGCGGCGCTCCTGGGAATGGTCATCAATTACCGCGGTGCCCTCTTCGGCGGCGCCGGCGTCTCCGCGCTCAGCGCCAAGGCCGCGGATACCTATGACGCGGGGTGGGCCCTTTCCCATCCGCTGGATTACCTGATCCTGATGGTCCGGACCTATCTGCGCCAGCCGGAGAAAATCTGGAGTGTGGTGGGCATGCACCTGGGATGGAACCGGGCGGCGGTTCCGGAGATCGTCTGCGCCCTGTTCTATGTCCTGCTGGGCCTCTCCGCCATGCTGCCGGCGGCTGAGCGGGACGGGCTTCTTCCCTTTACCGGGTTTGAGCGGATCTGGATCTGGCTGCCCGTCGGGCTGATGATCCTGTATCTGCCCGTCACCATGCTGGGCTATACCTTTGTCACCTGGGACACCATCGACACGCCCCAGGGCCGGTACTATCTGCCCCTGCTGATTCCGCTGCTGACGCTTTGGCGGCACAATCCGCCGAAGCGGCTTCGCTTTACGGGGAGCGATCCCACGCTCCTCCTCTGGGGCATGGGCCTGCTGACGCTGGCGTCCGTCTACTACATTGGGTTGACTTTTTTATCGCTGTAAGGAAGTGAAACGGGAATGAACCGGATCCGGGGGGAGAAATTCCGCGCCGGCCGCGGGGATGCGCGGGGCAGGGCCGTCCTGCTGGCTGTCCTCGCCTGGATGGGCCTGTCCCTGGACCTGAACAGCCCGGACCGGGGGCAGATCGTCCTGAATCTGATCGCTTCCTTTCAGGGGTTCAGCCTGAGCCGGCTGATCCTGCTGCCCGGGCTGTATTTCCTTTTCCGGCGGGCTTCCGGGGTCCGAAAGGGGACGGGCGCCTGGCTCCGCCTTCTTCCGGCCTGCTTTTTCGCGGCCAATCTGGTGCTGGGGTACGCCTTCGCGGAGACCGGCGGCTGGGATATGCTCCGGGGCATCCGCGACGGTCAGACGCTGAAGGCCCTGGCGGTTTTCGCGGCCTGGAGCGTGACCCTGTACGCCGCGCTGACGATGCTTTTCGCGCTGCTGGATCAGGCGCGGGTCACGGAAAACGCCGCCTCCCCGGCGGAAAACGCGCCGATCCGGGGATTCCACCCCCTCCGGCGCTACGCCCGGCTGCTGCGGAAGGCGCCTTTCCGGACCGCCTTCCTGACGCTGCTGGTGTGCTATCTGCTCCGCTTCGTGGCGGCTTATCCCGCCATGTTCATGGGCGACACCTGGAGCATGATCGTGCAGGGGTACAGCGAGCTGGGCATGACGGGCGTGGATTACCTTTCGCCGGAAAACGTGCTGCGGGCGGGGGTGATGATCAATCAGCATCATCCCGTGTTCTATACCCTGGTCCTGCACGGCTTCCTGCGGCTGGGAGAGGTGCTTTTCCACTCCCTGAACAAGGGCATCTTCCTTTTCTGCCTGGGACAGGCGGCGCTGATCACCGCGGCCTTCGCCTACGCGGTGTCCGTCCTGGCGGCCCGGCGGGTACGGGCGCGGAATCTGGGCCTGCTGATCCTCTATTTCGCCATCCATCCCCAGATCCGTAATTTTCTTTTTCTGATCACCAAGGACGGCCTGTATACCGCCAGCTTCCTGGTGCTGACGGCGGCCTTCTTCCGGAAGCGGACGGACGGCGGCCGGCGGCGGGACACGGCGCTGCTCTGCCTCTCCGCCCTGGGCATCCTGCTGCTGCGGAATGAGGGAAAATACGTGCTGCTGCTGTCCGGCCTGCTGATGGCGCTGACGGACCGGCAAAACCGGAAGGCGATCCTTTGCTTCACCGCGGCCGCGACCGTGCTGGCCCTGGGGATCAGCCAGGGGCTGTATCCCGCCCTGGGCTACACGAAGGGCGGCACCCAGGAGGCGCTGTCCGTGCCCTTCCAGCAGACGGCCCGCGTGCTGCGGGAGCATCCGGAGGAAATCATCGGGGAGGAAAGGGCGGCCATCGACGGCGTGCTGGAATATAACCGGATGGCGGCGGCCTACAACCCGGACACCGCGGACGCGGTCAAGGACCTGTACCGCCAGGAAGCGGACGGGCAGACGCTGCTGACCTACTTCCGGGCCTGGCTCCGGCTGCTGCGCAGGTTTCCGGACACCTGCCTGCAGGCCACCTACGGCAATTATTATGAGTACCTGTATCCCGGGGAAGTGCGCATGAGCTACTACGAGTACGGCTGGTCCGCCTGGATGTGCGACTTCGCGAACCGGAAAATCACCGGCCTGGGCCGGCAATTCCGGCTGCCGGCGTGGAATGAGAAGCTGCGCTACATCAGCGACTCCCTGGTGGACGCGGGCCTGTTCAACGTGCCCCCCTTCTCCCTGCTCATGACCCCCGCGCTGTACAGCTGGGGCCTGATCGCCCTTTTCTGCTGGTGCCTGGGGGGCCGGGGCCGGAAACCCCGCCGCGTGCCGCTGACGCTGCTGATTCCCAGCCTGGTGACCTTCCTGGTGATGTTTGCCGGCCCAACCAACGGCTATTACAGCCGGTATATGCTGACGCTGACCGCGGCCCTGCCGGTTCTGCTGCTCATGGCGCTGGACATCCGCGGCGCGCGGGTTTCCCTAAAACAGACGGAAAGCGGGCGTTAAAATGGACAAAATCGCGGTTCTGATTCCCTGCTACAACGAGGAGGCCTCCGTGGGTCGGGTGATCCGGGATTTCCGGCGGATCCTGCCGGAGGCGCGGATCTATGTCTATGACAACAACTCCACGGACGGCACCGGGAAAATCGCCGAAGACCTGGGATGCGTGGTGCGGCGGGAGTACCAGCAGGGAAAAGGAAACGTCATCCGCCGGATGTTTTCCGAGATTGACGCGGAATGCTACATCATGGTGGACGGGGATGACACCTACCCGGCGGAAAACGCCCGGGAAATGTGCGACCTGGTGCTGACCCAGCGGGTGGATATGGTGATCGGCGACCGGCTGTCCTCCACCTATTTTCAGGAGAACAAGCGCCCCTTCCACAACCTGGGAAACAGCCTGGTCTGCCGGGCCATCAACCGCCTCTTTCACGCGGAAATCAAGGACATCATGACCGGGTACCGGGCCTTCAGCTACCGCTTTGTCAAGACCTTTCCCGTGCTGTCCAAAGGCTTTGAAATCGAGACGGAGATGACCATCCACGCGGTGGACAAAAACATGTTCCTCCGGAACGTGGTGGTGGAATACCGGGACCGGAAGGGGGACAGCCACTCCAAGCTGAACACCTACACGGACGGCATCCGGGTGCTCTGGACCATCCAGCGCCTCTTCCGGACCTACCGGCCTATGGGTTACTTCGGACTGATCGCCGCGGTCCTGATGGCGGTGGCCGTCGGCTTTCTGATCCCGGTCCTGATCACCTACGGGCAGACCGGGCTGGTGCCCCGGTTTCCGACGCTGATCGCCTGCGGGTTTGTGGGCATCGCCGCGCTGATGTCCTTCTTTACCGGCCTGATGCTGAAAACCATTTATCTGAAAAACCGGCAGGATTTTGAAATCGATCTGTACCGGGCGACGGAAGACCTGCAGCGAAAGCTGCGGGAGGGCTGAGAAAACGCAAAACAGGGGGAACGCAAATGAATCGGGAAAAGGGCTTTTCCCTGGGTGAAATCGCGAAGGCCAGGCCCAATCTGATGGGCCTGGCCACGCTGTGGATCGCGCTTTTTCACAGCCTGCGTCTGAACTTTTATCAGCCCTGGCTGCTGGCGCACCCCCATGTGATGGATATCCTGAACCGCCTGCGGGAGGAAGGAAACTGCGGGGTGGATATCTTCCTCTTCCTGTCCGGTTTCGGCCTGGTGTACTCCTGGACGCGCCTGAAGGAGGGGGATCCCCATCCCCTGCGGACGTTTTACCGCAGACGGTTCAGCCGGGTGCTGCCGACCATGCTGGCGGTCTTCGTGCTCTACTACGGCATCGCCGGCACCCGGGGCACGGCGGACTGGCTGAGCAAGGTCTTTCTGTACGGGCAGTTCTCCGCGACGCTGGAGGGCGGAAACTACTGGTTTTTCGCGCTGCTGCTGGCGCTGTACCTGCTCTTCCCGCTGATCTGGAAAGTGGTGGACCGGTTCGGGATCCCCGGGACGCTGGGGCTGATCGCCCTCGCGGTGCTGGGGCCGCTGGCGGTCAAACGCTTTATCTCCGAAAGCTATTTTGTCAAGACGGAGATCCTCCTGACCCGGATTCCCGTCTTCATCCTGGGCGTCTGTTTCGGAAAGCTGGCCCGGCGGGATGCGCGGATTCCGCGCTGGATCCCGGCGCTGGCCCTGGTGCTGGCCCTGGTGACCTGGTATGAAATCCGCCTGATCCCGGAGGAGCTCCTGTATCTCCGCCGGTACGCCTACGCGTTCCTGACCCTCTTCATCGTGCTGGCCCACGCCTGGCTTTCGTCCCTGG
>JAFUGS010000103.1 GCA_017469265.1 Clostridia bacterium | reverse complement strand
GGTTGCCCGTCCGTTTCGTAGTACTTCTCTACGATGACATTTTTATTCTCATCGTATTCCTTGTCAATCCGCCAGTAGCCCGCCGTACTCCTCACCGGATTGTTCTCCGTATCGTAGTACCGCTCAATGCTGACGTTCCCCCTCTCGTCGTATTCCCGCTCCAGCGCGGCCACGCCCGAGGTATTCAGCACCGGCTGTCCGGACAGCAGATAATCAATCCGAATAATCCGATTGTCTTCATTATACTGCCGCTGAATTTCGTCATATCCCGCCTTGCAGGCGACGGGCTGCCCATCCGTCCCGAAGTACTTCTCACCAACGGCGTTCAGATTTTCGTCAAATTCCCGCTCAATCCGGCTGTACGTATCCTTCAGCGCCACCGGCTGCCCTTGCTCATCAAACCAGGCTTCACTGAGCACATGGTTTTTATCCAGATAGGTTTTTTCCACCCGGTGATATCCGTTGGCCGTATGCAGCACCGCTTCATCATGGAGGCCATAGTAAGCTTCCCTGGTCATCAGCCCGTTTTCGTCATATTCCCTTTTGACCACCGCGCAGCCATTCACGTCCGCCACGGGATCCCCGTCCAGATAATAAGCAATCCTGGTCAGCAGCTTTTCATCATATTCCCGCCGGACCTCGTCGTATCCGCCCTGGCAGGGTGTCGGATTCCCGTAGGCGTCATAATACTGCTCCACACAGACATTCCCGTTCTCGTCAAAGGTCCGGTTGATCTGGTAGTACAGATTGCCCTTCACCTGCATAGGCAGTCCGTTCACCCCATACCATTCCTCATGAACCACCTGTTTTTTGCTGTTGTACTCCTTCCGAACCTCGGCGTACCCGTCCGCGTTGTGGCCCCGCTGTCCATTCGCGTCATAGTAAACCGCCACAATGACATTTCCGAATTCGTCCAGCGTGCGCTTCTCCTGAGCATATCCGGAGCTGTTGTTCGTGATTTCGCCCTTCAGCCCGTAGTATGTGGTTTCCACCAGCCGGCCCTTCGCCTGGTAAACGCGCCGCACCATGGCATATCCGCCGTTCCGGAGCACCGGCGCCCTGTCCGTCCCGTAATAGCGCTCCTCGTTCACATTGCCGTACTGATCATAGGTCTGCTGAAGGATCGCGTATCCGTCCTTGCTGTTCATCAATTCGCCCATCAGGTCCCGATAGGTAACCAACTCCAGCTGGCCTTCCTCATTATAGGTATTCTCGATGGAACCATAACCATTGCTGTTCGTCGTAGGCTCGTCATTTTCATCCATATACGAGGAGCGCAGCACCCGGTCTTCCTCATCCACCTCGCAGACCAGCGTCGCGTACCCGTCCACCAGGATCGGCTGTTCCTTCTCGTCATACCGGGTTACGGTATAGACGTCCCCGTCCTCATTATATTCCTTATATTCATAGGCAAAGGTCTTCCCGGGCGTAAGGATCAGCGCGCCATTTTCGTCGTAGTACCGCACCGCGGCCGTCTTCCCCGTGGCCAGGTACTCCGTTTCCACGCGGGCGAACCCTTCCGTGCTGCTCACCGGCGATCCGTCCGTCCCGAAGTACGCTTTTTTCGTGACTTTTCCATCGCCATTATATTCATATTCAATCCGGTGTACCCCAATGCCGCTGACAGTGGTTTCGCCCTCCCGGTAATACGCTTCGGAAGTTTTCAGTTTTCCTGCCCAGGTATTTTGCACCTCATAGATCCCATCCTGATTGGCTATAGGATTGCCTTCCTCGTCGAAGTAGGTTTCCGTCAGGATGTTCTTGTCCTTGTCCGTGGTGTATACCGCCCGGGCATACCCCTCCGGCCCGATGGCCAGGCTGTCGTCGGCGTGCAGGTACTGGATACCGGTCGGCTTCTTGTCCTTGTCGTAGCCATAGACGATTTTCGCGTATCCCTCCGCGCAGTCAATGACCTTTTTATTCTCGTCGTAGTAGGTTGTCTTCGTGACCCTGTTTCCGTCATAGTCATTGACATAGATCGCGTATCCAAGCGTCGGATGGATCATCCATTTGCCGTCCAGGCCCACATAAAACCGCTGGGTGATCTGTCCGTCCTTCCGCCGGTAGGTGGTGCGCACCATATGGTACCCGTCCGTGCACAGGCAGGGGTTTCCTTCCGCGTCAAAGTAACCCTCCTCCGCGATCCGGCCCTTCAGGGCGTATTTCCGTGTCAGGATATAGTACCCGCCCGGCATCCTGTACGGGTTCCCCTCCGCGTCGAAATAAGCTTCCCGGGTTGGTTTGGTTTCATTGCCGTCGTATTTCTTTTCCACATAGGCGTATCCGTTCGGCCCCGCGCAGAGCGCGCCGTCCGCCCCATAGTACGCGTCCTTGATAAACCGTCCCGATTTGCTTGTCCGTTCAAAAACCGCGTACCCGACCTTTCGGTAATAATACAGTTCTCCCTTCGCGTTCAGATAGGTGGTCTTGCAGACACTGGTTGTCCCGGGCACATACTCATATTCCACCCGGGCGTACCCGTTTGGCCCGGCCATCATGTTCCCGTCCGCGTCGTAGTAGGTCACGCTGGTGGGCTTGGCCCATGGATTCTTATCCTTCTCCGGATAGGTGGTGGTCATCCGGGCGTACTGCTTGTCCGAGCTGAAAAGGTTCCCCTCCGCGTCGTAGTACCGGGTCTCCAGATGCCGCTTTCCCGCGTGCCAGTCCGCTTCCATCCGGGCATAGCCTTCCGGCCCCGCGGTCAGGTTCCCGTCCACATCCAGGAAGGATTCCTGGGCGATATTGCTCATGGTATACGAAATCACCCGCGCGAAGAACCCATTCGCGTTGTTGACCGGATTTCCCGCCGCGTCAAAGTATTCCGTCCGGGCCAGCTTCGTGCCCGTGGTATAGGTGTTCACCAGCGTGGCGTATCCCAGGTCATCCGCCATGACGACGTTTCCTTCCCGGTCCACAAAGCTCTGAGTCTTGATCTTCGACCGGGTGGTATAGGTCGTCTGCTTCTGCAGATTCGTGGAAATCTCCGCCCCGGCGCCCAAGGCCGCCAGCAGCGTCATCAAAAACAGCGACACGCTTAACAGGACTTTTTTCATGAGAAACCTCCTGTCCTTTTCGGTTCATCGTCCTTCATACAGATCCGGATCAGGCTCCTGCCCTTGAATCATCTGCGTGCTGTCAAAAAGTGGAACCCAACCCAGTTTGAAAGTGTAAATGCTCTGGCCAAAAAAGTCAAGCGCGCACCCGGTCCCCGAGGCGGAAAGGCCCAAAAACGCGAAACCCCCTGGCCGGTCGGAACCAGCCAGGGGGAAGATGGTAAAATTACATCAGTTTGCGGAACATGGCCTCGAAGTCAGCCAGCGTGGCCGCCCTCGGGTTGCCCGGCGCGCAGGCGTCCGCCGCGGCGGACTCGCACAGGAAGGGCAGGTCCGCTTCCTTCAGCTTCTCCAGCTTCGTGGGGATGCCCACATCCACGGACAGCTGCCGCACCGCGTCGATGGCGGCCTTCCGGTACTCGGCCTGGCTCATGCCCTTCGTGTCCACGCCGAAGGCTTCCGCGATGTCCCGGAACTTTTCGCCCGTGTATTCCTGGTTGAACTCCATGACGATGGGCAGCATCATGGCGCAGGCCACCCCGTGGGGCGTGTCATACACGGCGCCCAGCGTATGAGCCATGGAGTGGGCAATGCCCAGGCCCACGTTGGAGTAGGCCATGGCCGTCACGTACTGGGCCAGCGCCATGCCTTCCCGGCCGTCCGGGTCGTTCTGCACGGCCTTCCGCAGGTTCTTCGCGATCAGCTTGATGGCCTCCAGGTCCAGGCAGTCCGCCAGGGCCCAGGCCGCCTTCGTGGTGTAGCCCTCAATCGCGTGGGTCAGCGCGTCCATGCCGGTGGAGGCGGTCAGCCCCTTGGGCATGCTGGACATCATGTCCGGATCCACCACGGCCACGTCGGGGATGTCGTTCGGGTCCACGCAGACGAACTTCCGCTTCTTCTCCACGTCGGTGATGACGTAGTTGATGGTGGATTCCGCGCCGGTGCCGCCCGTGGTGGGCACGGCGATGGTGAAGACGGTGCGGTTCTTCGTCGGCGCCACGCCCTCCAGGGAGCGCACGTCGTAGTATTCCGGATTGTTGACGATGATGCCGATGCCCTTGCCCGTGTCCATGGAGGAGCCGCCGCCGATGGTGATCATAAAATCAGCCCCGGAGGCGCGGTACGCGTCCACGCCGTGCTGCACGTTCTCGATGGTGGGGTTCGGCTTGATGTCGGTGTAAAGCTCGTAGGCGATGCCGTTCTTCTCCAGCAGATCCGTCACCTTCGCCGTCACGCCAAACTTGACCAGATCCGGGTCGGACGCCACAAAGGCCTTTTTGAAGCCTTTGGAGGCAACGATGCCGGGAATCTCATTGATCGCCCCGTGCCCGTGGAAGGACATGCCGTTGAGAACAAAACGATTGACAGCCATGGGAAAAACCTCCTTATTGTCCCGCAAATTCCGCACGGAAAAAGCGTCCCGATTCCAATACGCCTCGCGCCATCTTCAGGCCCCGCCGCGCGTCCCGGCGCGCTTTTCCCGTGTCAAAGGGTACTGTGGTCATCGTAGCACATTTTGAGAAGCTTGTCCATTCGCCCCGGCTGATGAAAACCGAATATCCGTTCCGCTTACCCTTTTGCTTTCAGCAGTTCATCCAGGCTGCGGTACGCGTACCCATGCGCGTCCGCCACATTCCTGTTAGTCAGCTTCCCGAGATAGCAGTTGACCCCCATCTCGATGGCCGTATTCTCCGCCGCCGCTTTTTCCAGTCCTTTGCCGGCGATCTCCAGGCCGTACTTCAGCGTGGCGTTGGTCAGCGCGATGGTCGAGGTCCTCGGAACCGCGCCGGGCATATTGCCGACGCAGTAGTGGACAACGCCGTCTTCAATATACACCGGGTCATCATGGGTCGTCACGTGGGAAGATTCCCCGCAGCCGCCCTGATCAATCGCCACGTCCACAAAGACGGCCCCGTCTTTCATCTCGGGCAGATACTTTTTCTTGAACAGTTTGGGGGTCGATCCGCCGGGAATCAGCACCGACCCGATGACCAGATCAGCATCCTTCAGGCACTTCTCGATGTTGGAGTCGGAACTGTAGAGGGTCTGGATATGCGCGCCAAACATATTGTCCAGTTCCTCCAGGCGCTTCAGATTCACATCAAGGATCGTTACGTTGGCGCCCATGCCCACGGCAATTTTGCAGGCGTTCATGCCCACCGTGCCGCCGCCCAGGATCACCACGTTGGCCTTCGGCGTACCGGGCACGCCGGCGAGAAGGATCCCCTCCCCGCCAAACTTCTTCTCCAGATACTTTGCGCCCTCCTGGATGGACAGGCGGCCGGCAATCTGGCTCATCGGCGCGAGGCACGGCAGGGAGCGGTCCTTTTCCTGAATCGTCTCATAGGCCACGGCCTTGACCTTCCCCGCCAGCAGGGCGTCCATCTGCTGCTTATCGGCCGCGAGGTGCAGATAGGTATAAAGAATCAGCCCCTCGTGAAACAGCGGGTATTCTTCTTCCAGCGGCTCCTTGACCTTCACCATCATGTCGACCAGATGCCAGACATCAGCGGCGTTGTCGATGAGGGAAGCACCCGCGTCCACATATTCATTGTCGGAAAAGCCGGAACCCACGCCAGCGCCCTTTTCCATGTAAACGTGATGCCCTGCCGCAACATAGGAGCGCACATTGTCCGGGGTGAGTCCCACCCGGAATTCATTGTTCTTGATTTCCTTAACGCATCCGATCTTCATGATGGAGAACCATCCTTTCCAAAATTTAAACCTTCGTCATTCTGCTTTACCGTCATCGCGCTTACGGATTGCATTTCTTGCATGGCACATATCCCTGATCCACTGCCTCTTCTCTGGAGCGAAGCGCAACTTTGTTTTTCTCGCTTATATCCGAAACCGATGAGCACCAGGAATAGTGAAATTTCCGGCTGTTCCTGTTCCCTACATATGGATCATCTTCAATACTGGCAAGGCTGTAATTATCAACGCCAGCCGGATGTTCAAGGATGGCTCCGTTGCTGTATGCCATCAGCGCGATCTTTACCAGTTTCTCTTCGTCCTCGCTCAGGCTCAGGTTAAAGTGATCCTCGAACTCGGAAAGGTCAATTCGTTCCACCAGTGTAGTGGTTGTTCGCCCGGCTTCTTTTGACGCTTTCTCAAAAGCGGCATCAAAACCACCGGCCGCCGCGGCACAGCTGATACATAAAACCACAATGACAACAGCCATCGTCCCCAGTCTTTTCATGTCACCCTCCGATTATTCATAGCTGCACCATCGGCACCGCTGGATTGCCCCTCGCTGAAAAAAACAAAGCCCGGATTGAAATCAAGAATGTAAAAAATGCAGGTGCAAAGCACAAAGATCAAATGATCCTTCAAGTAGTATTGTAATTGGGTCTCCAATACTTTCTCCATAGATAGACCTGTTCCCTTTTCTTCCTGCCCACTGATTTTCTGTGCTTTACGAAGGTTTTGCTCAATCACGGCGTCGCAGGCTTCCTTCGTTTGGGCAAACTTCTTATACGGACTCCTGTTCACCCGTTTTACCCGTCTTTTGAATTCCCCTTTATTCCGCAATTCCCGCTCACTGACGATGTATTCATCATACTGAGGATCTGGAATGCTTTTCATATGATAGAAAGCTTCCACCATCGGATAATTGAGATACAGTTTCCCGTTTTCCGTCGATTCACAGAAGTACTCTGTCATATTTGAAATCTTTTCCGGCGTAAATAATGGCGCCTGCGGGTCCATATCAAAAATCAGAATAATATCTGAATAGTGAACTTCAAATAGCTTTTTGATCTCCTCATCCTGCTCATATTCCTTCAGCACCTGCAGTAAATCCAGCATTTCAGGATCTGAATCCTTGAACATCCTGTCATACAGATCATAGATGGATGTCTTGTAGGAGACGATTTCATGACTCTTGCTGATGCCATAAACATCCAGCAGGTGTGACATGACCGTCCTTTCCCTTACCGCGCCTTCGACAATCATCAGGATTTTTGTTGATTGATTACTCACCGAACTCACCACTCAAAAACAGCTTTTCCAGATTATGACCTTCCCGTAACTCTCTGGGGGTTGCGTTTTTCAGACTGCTGATTTTGTTGTTGGTCATAATAAAGCAGCAGTCCGGACGGGTCAGCCGATTGTTCATCAGATAAGTATTATGCGTTGTTACGGCGGATTGAAAGTTCCTTCCCTGATTCAGTTTCTTAATAATGTATTCCGAAGACTCATAGTGCAGAAATGCGTCGAACTCATCAATGAAAAGAAAAGAAAGATTTTTAAATGATGATATCTCCCAGTGGAAAAACAGAAACAAGGCTAAAGTGCCGGTCGATGCGATGGATTCAAAGGGCGCCTTGTTGACCTGTTTCCCATCCTGGAAAACAGCGAAAAGCTCATGCTTTCCATTTACAGATTCAAAAGCCAGTTGATAGTTCATGCCATTTTCCAACAGGAAAGACTGAAACTCCCGCAGTTTACCGCTTTGGTACAGGCTCTCTGCCAATGTTGTCCGTCCATTTGTATATCCGGCGTAGGTATTACCATCAGAAAGGCTCCTGTACCAGAGCATATTCTCGCAGAATTGCATCATTTCCGCGATCTCCGGATTCTCGCCGCTGTTCTGATTACGATAAATGTACTTAATGACGGACAGTTTGTTATCCACCAGGTCTATGTTCAGGCTTCCCTGAACCCTGGGATCAATATATCGTTTTTCCGGAGTAAAATAATCATAATCTATCACAACGCGGCCGTTGATTGTCAGCTTTTCACAAATCAGAAAATCCGGATCCATTTTCTGATACTCGTAAATCATTTCCGTTCTGTCAAACTGAAAGGTGTAGATAAAAACAGCCGGCTTTTCAAGGGACGTCAGATTTCGGTAGTTGTTCAGGTAGGCAGGATTCATCCTCATCTTGTCTGTCAGATGAATCGTCAGATCAAAAAGAGCCAGGCCAAGGCATGTTTTTCCGATCCCGTTCTTGCCATAAATAATAGCCTTGTTCACGATTCCATTTTGCACCAGGCTGCTGTTAAAAGAGTAGTCCCGGGCGGTCAGATCCCATGTCAGCCGCCGGGAAAAGCCTTTATAGTTTTCCACCTCAAACTTTTTGAGCATTATTCTGACCTCCTGGTTCTCTGTAAGCAAAGCCTTCTCGAGATGTTCTGATACCGCTTCTCAGGACACAGAAATCTTATCACAGGATGCGGGCGCAGTCAATCATATTCCGTATTTTTTTTACGGATCCGTAAATATATTACATCGTGCTTGGCAGGCTCCTACAACTTGCTTCAGGATCCTGCGTTTCCAGATTTCTCTTCCTTTTCCAGCTTCTTTCACGGCTGCCACCAGAGCAGCCCGTGGGCCTCCGCGTATGCCGCGGCGGCGCTTCCCTGCGGCGCCACAATCACCAGCGGCCCGCACCCGTCAAAGGGATCCCCCTCCAGGGCTGTCAGCGGGTTCGGAATCTCGATCCACCGCAGCGCGCTGTCGCGGAAGGCGCCATCCCCAATCGTCAGACAATTTTCCGGCACCAGTGCCGTGCCCGCGTCCGTCTGCTCAAAAGCGCTTTCCTCAATGCCGGCCAGATTCTCCGGCAAATCCAGCGTTCCCTCCGCGCCGTCCTTCCATCCATGGATGGACACCGTGAAGCACATGTCATCCAGGTCATACGCCACGGAAGCGTCCAGCACATGTCCGTCCTCCGTGGTCAGCCCTGTCAGATTCAGCCCATAGGCATAGTAGTACCGGGCCATCCGGGCCACGCTGGCGGTCCCGCCATAGTAACTGGTCCCGCTGATGGGATAATTCTGGCTGCTCGTGTTGACCGTAAACGGCATGGCCCCGCCCCGCGCCGTGGAAAGGATCAGATCCAGGTAATTCCCCCATGCGCTGCCGTCCCGGTATTGTCCGCCATCCCGCCACTCGCCCGTATGGATTGGATAGCTTTGCGCCAGCGAATGGCAGCGGCCGGTCAGGGACGCGCCATTCTGATGCGAACCATTCTGATCCAGGAAGCCATAGATCAGTTCATCGTTGATGCAGAAATAATCGTGATCCTCGTTTCCGCTGACCGGTTCCTGCACCTTGCCCCCGTCATCCCATGTCGTGTCAATGTGGAACCACTCGCCGCCCAGCTGCACCACGTTCCAGGCATGATTTTCACTGGTCACCCGCGTACTGTCAATGCCCGCGGCGTCCAGCAGAAACTGATAGGCCTTGGCGTAGCTGTCGCAGACGCCATATCCCCGCATCAGCACATCCTCCGCCCCGTAGAAGGAATACGTATAATCGTAGTACGCGTGATGCGTCAGCCAGTCATGCAGGTTCAGCGCCGTCTGCCATTGATCCCCCGCGACAGTGCATTCCGCCACGATGGACGCCACCTTTTCCGCCCGGGTGGGATGCGAGCCGTCTTCCTCGACCGTGAATTCCAGCCGTCCGGCATAGGACTCGCCATCCGCCAGATAGTAAAAAGCTGCCAGCCGATACGTTCCCGGCGCGACAAACGCGCAGGATTCCATCGTGTCCGTTTGCGCATCCCGCATCAGGTATTCCGTGGAATAGTTCCCGGTAGGATCAACCGATTGAATGGAAAAATTCCGCCGGGTCACTTCCCCATGCTTCTGCACCAGGGCCTCATCCAGGTGAATATCCCAGATGCCCGTCTGGGTCAGCGAAGGCGCCTGCCGCTCTGTAAAAGTCACGCCGGTAAGCCACGTGCCAAGGGCTCCCCTCTGTCCCACCCGCTGATCCATCCAGCGGACCAGGGAATGATACGGGTTCACCGGTCCATCCCCCAGCGCCATGGTGCTGCCGCACAGCCATGCCAGCATCAGTGCCGCGGCCAACCCAATCCTGGTTTTCTTCATCAGCGTCTCCTTGCTTTCGCCCTTGGTGGCAACCGCGACAAACCCCCTGTTTTGACGCGTACGCGGAATCATTGGAGCCCCTCCGCGAACGCGGAGGGGCTCCGATCTTCATCGTTTTTACTCCAGCAGAAGTACGGGATAACCATTGTTCACCGCGAAATAATAAGCGCTGCTGTTCTCTCCGCAGACGATGGTAGGCTTCAGGCTGCCGAAGGCGACGCTGTCCGGATACAGCCCGTCGTTGCGGATGATAATCTGTCGGAGCCCGGAACCCGCGAAAGCGTTGTTCCCGATGCTGCTGACATTGGCGCCCAGTTCAGCAAACCGCAGGCTGGTATCGCCGGAGAAGGCTTCTTCCTCAATCTCCGTCAGGCCCTCCGGCAGTTTCAGCAGCTGAGCGTTCTCTACTTCAAAGGTATAGTTCACGGTCACCCATTCTCCGTAGTCCGCGCTGACCGTCACGGTTCCGGCGCTGTTTCCCGTGACGGCCCGGCCGCTGACCGAGATGATGCTTTCATCGCCGCTTGCCGCTCCGGTGAAAGAATACCCCCAGCCTGCGCAGACGTAATCGCTCCTCAAATAAACAGTCTGGCCTGCCCGCAGGGCAAATGTACCCGCGCTCAGCTGTTCTCTGTTGCTTTGATTCACGCTGAAATATACATCCACAGTCTGGATGCCATCCGTGACCCTGCATTCATACTGCCGCCAGGGATATCCGGCGATCGCGCTGACAGGCTCGGATGTATAGCTGGCGTCCGTCGCCCCCGCAATCTGCTCTCCCGTATTAACATCATACCACTGATAGGAGATTTCCCCTTCATCGCTGTTGGCAAACACCTTCATTTCCGCTGTCTCGCCCGCGCCAACATAGAAGGCATCTTCCCCGTCCGCCCCTGCATAGAACCCGGTCACAATATTGACACTGAACCAGCCATTTATGACAGTGCCATACATATCTGAAATCCGGCATATGTAAGTCTGATCCATTACCGGGTTCTCCAGTGTCAGGCTGTCTGTTGTCGCGTCTGGAATGATCTCATCGTAATCAGATGAAGAATTATACCACTGGTAAGTCAGTTCCCCATTCCGGCAGGAAGCTCTGACGGCAAGCGTCACAGGCCGTCCCGCCGTGGTATATTTGTAGGACGAACCTACATAGCTCATGGAAAAATCGTTCTCAATAACGATTGTGAACCAGACATTCTCGCTGTTTCCGTAATCATCCGTTACCCGGCAGTAATATTCTTCAAATCTCGTAATGCTGGACACCGTAAGTTCATTGGCTGTCTCTCCATCCAGTATGAGGTCTTCAGACTCCAGCTCTTGATCCTCATTCGTGTATCTGACCAGATGGTGCCATTCATAATGCAGCTCACCCTGGCTGCAGGAGGCCATAGTCCTGAGCGTCGCGCTTCCGCCGGGTTCAACCGCTATGCTGCTGTCTCCGTCCGCCCAGGCCTGGAACCCATTGTCAATATGCACATAGAACCATACGAATGCGTTGCTGCCATATTCATCCCTGATCTCACAATAATACTCTGTGTTTTTAGCGGGGGCGGAGATGGTCAACTCCGGTTCCGTCTCACCGTCCAGCGTTTCTGTCACCCAGTTCTGCCCATTATCGTATTCCTTATACCACTGGTAGGTCAGGCTGCCCGTGTAGCAGTTTGCGCTCACTTTCAGCGTTACGGATCCATTTAGCTGAACGGTGAGATCCGTGTCCATACCGTCAGCCTCCGCCTGCAGTTCGTTGTCAACAGACACATTGAACCGCACGCTCTTGCTGTTGTCATATTCATCTGTGATTTCGCAATAATACCTTGCCGGTCCGTCAACAGCCCCTATGGTTAATGTATCCGTCCCATTGCCAACCGGTATATAGATACTCCTGGAACCCCACTCTGTCTTATACCTGGTCTCCTTGTACCACTGATAAACCAGGCTGTCGGAACCGCCGCTGGCCTGAACCTTCATGGTTACGGATTCCTCGGGTCTTACCGTGAAAGCGGTCTCTCCCACGGGAGAAGCCTCCAGCGGATGCGCGCTGCTCACCGTGAACGCGATTTCAGCGCTGTGTCCATACGGATCAGAAACCGTGCAGGAATAGTATTCTTCTTTGCCCGTCCCGGTGATCAGAAGAGAAGCTCCTGTCGCTCCCGGGATGATTCTGCGTTCCTCCGAATCTTCCCGCCACCAGCGGTAGGCAATCGTTCCGGCGTTGCAGCTGGCGGTAACCGTCAGTGTTCCCGCCTCGCCGGCATCCAGCTGAATGGAATCGCTTCCCACAGGTTCCGCCTCGAACGCGTTATCCACCTTCAGGACAAATTCCACCTTTTTCTCCTGCCCGGATGGATCGCTGACAACGCAGTAATAGGTTCCATCGTTGAGCTGCGTGCCCGTGGTATAACTGGCGCCGGTTTCCCCTTCCAGGGGATATTCGCGCTCCATTGCTTCGCTGAACCTGTACCACTGATAGGCAGGTGTACCCGTTGTTTCGCTGGTCACCACGGTAAAGGTGGCGGATTCTCCGGGGGCAACCGTAATCTCGGAATTGCCTTCCGATGGCTCGGCTTCAAAGGTGCTTTCCACGTTCACGTTGAAACTGGTAGTCCTGTTATCTCCGCTCTCGTCCACTGCCATGCACTCATATTTCTGACTGTTCATGGGCGCTACAGTGTATCGAGGCTCCGCTGTCGTATCCAGCAAATCCATGTTGTAATCATCATCCAGCGTGTACCAGTAATAAACAATCGGCTCCATGTCGGTGGACGCCTCAACCTCCAGCGTCGTAGATTCTCCAGCCTGGATGGTTCGACTGTACTCGCCGATCCTGGATATCGTCAGTCCGCTTTTCGGATACACATTGAACCAGGCATAATAAACGTCTCCGTTGACATCGGTCACGGCGCACTCATAAGCTCCAGCTTTCTGTACGTTCGTTACCTGCAGTGTATTGGAGGTCTCTCCCTCCAGCGTGCTCCATTCGCTGTATTCGTAATATTTCATTTCGCTATAAGTCCACTGATATGTCAGCTCGTCCTGCCCATACCACTTGGCCACGGCGACAGCGGTAAGCTCCGTATTCCCGCCCACGGGAACCGCTCCGCCTCCGGAACTGATGACTTCCACACCGCAGTCGAACATCGCGTGAACCGGAACGCTGGCTGTCATTCCACTGGCGTCCGTCACCTGGCACAGATATGTCCTGGGCTGCGTCAGGGCGGGGAATCGATAGGACGCTTCCGTAGCGCCGGCAATGATCTGATTGCCGTCGTCCTTTACTTCGTACCACTGATAGCTCAGTCCGCCATTCTCTGAATAGGCGCTGACCGTTGCGGTGCCCATGGCGTTCGGCCTCGCGTAAACGTTCTCCGCCACGGCCTCCGCGTAAATCCCTTCGATCTTCTCCAGGGTAACATCAAAGGAGCAAACTTCCCTGGAAAACGCGCGTGCCGTGAAATAATACTGTTTACCCGCTTCCAGTTTCTCCTGAATCCGGAAGTGTCCGTCTCCCGCCCCGTCGTCGTTCTCCGCGAGCTTCTGCATGTTTTCATCCAGCAAATACCCATAGGTATCCATATAATTTTCATCGTCTTCCACGTTGCTGGAACAGAAAATATAAATTCCTTCTGTCGCGGGTTTAAAGGAATACATGACGACCTGCCCCGGCATGGTAATATCCGTCCGCGTCTTCGTCCCCAGGGTGATCGGATGCACGCTCATCCCCAGAATTTCCGGATCGCCGCCCTGCGCGGCCCGCTGCACGGTCACAGCCACGGTCGCTTCCGTCCAGACGATACTGTTCCCGTCTGCATATCCGGCGTAATACTGATATTCACCGGCTTCACCGGCTGTCATCTCGAAGCTGGCCGCTCCGTCTGTTCCCGTCTGTTCCCCCAGGTCCGTGATCTGGCCGCCCCCGGCGCCCAGTCCCAGGTGGATCCGCGTCTGTCCGGGAACCTCAACCCGCAGGGTAAAGCTTTCGCCCTCCATTACCTGTTCCGGCGTCGCGGAGATAAACGGAGCCGGCGTGTAGGCGTTTTCTGACGGGATCAGATCTTCCTCGCTGTACAGGTTGTACAGATCATCGTCATAGAAATATTCAACGGGGGTATTTTGAATCCCATGATAGATATACCCAAAATGGCCATCCTCCTCTGTTGTAGCCGCATAGCCCGCCATAAACAGATAATCCGGATATCCTACGCTGTTCGAATCGCAGTTGGTTACATCCACCATGTACTGGGCGCCGCCGGTCTGCACAAGGTTCCACATATGGCCCCCGGCACTTGAATAGTCATCGCCCATCCATCCCGTCACGATGAGTGCCGCCGCGTCCGTCAAGTCGCTCATGTCACAGAGGTACTTGAAAGCCTTGCTGTATCCCTCGCATACAACCTTGGTGTCCGGATCCCCGTCGAACACCCAGATCAGCTGCCAGGGATTTCCATAGGGAGGATCATTTTCCGCCGCGTCATGGTTATACTCCACCAGATCGCAGATCGCGTCCTTATACGCCTTCATCTTCGCGTAATCCGACTTCCCCACGTTGCTGGCCACGATGGACTTCGCCGTGTTCGCGGCCGTCAGAATGGACGTCGCGCAATCAGTGTCGAAGTCCGTCGTTCCCGCCGCTCCGGAAGCCGAATACTCCTCCGCGACCATCATGGAAACGGTATATTTTCGCGTAAAGGTCACCTGTTCGCCCCCAACGCTGAAACTGAAGCTGTCGGTATATCTACCGCCAGTTCCCCGGGTCTTATCGTACCAGTATAAATCATAGGGAAGATCCACCAGCAGCGCGTTCAGCACAAGGTGGAGATCCACCGTATACAGCTCATTCAGTTTGGCGTATGCCTCCGCCGTTAATTTTCCCCCCGCGTCCACCAGCGTTGTAAGTCCAAGATCCTCGGCGGTATATGTACCATTGAAGGAGAATTCAAAAACGGTGGAAGATCTGTTCCCCGCCGCGACCTCCGCCGCGTACGCCGCCAGCTGCACATAAGCCTCCCGGTTGACGCCCGTCAGGCGGCTCCCCTGGGTGCACAGCGGCGCTTTCAGCATATTCCTTCCGCCGCGGCTCCCGATACCGAAAGCCTGATTGATAAAGGCTTCCAGGGCGTCGTCATTGCTGATTCCCGCGTCGGAGACCACGGTTTCCGTATAAATCAATTCCCCGTCCGCGTCTCCCCCGAGCGTCTCCGCCCCAGCGCAGGCAACCGTAAAAACGATCAGCAGCGCGCAGACCAGTCCCACCAGCTTCTTCATCTTTTTCTCCTTTCGCGCTTCCCGTCCCCCATGGTATTTGCCGCGCGTGGAGCATTCATCGCCCGCCGCGCGGCTCCCTGTCCATCCGTTCCAATCGATCATAGGTGACCGTTCAATAAGGCCAGTGCAGTGATTACAAAAATGATTTTCCGGTTTCTGCAGCCTTTTTGAGGTATGACTGCGCCTCACATGCTTCCACCAGCTGCTGCAGCATCGTTTTATGCTCGCCATAATCCTTGACAAAGTTCTTCAGCATCACGCCTGAATAAGACATACCGGGATTCGCTGTGTAGGCCTGATTGTTGTCAAAATTAGGAGCCATTCGAAGAACACGTCCGGTTTCCGCTGAACGAATGAAACCAAAGTTTCTCATATGACGATCCGTATTCATGAAAAGTGCGTCGGCCAGCAGAATCTTTGTCCAGGCTTCTTCAAATTGAATCCCCATCGAGGCAATATTGTTATAAATAACCCGATCATCATCGCTGCGGTCCATAAATGTATAGCGGAAAGAATCATAAGGTTCAAAGAATTCGCATGTATGGACAAAGTTCAATGATTTGACCCGTGTCTTATTCCCTTTTACATATTGATACTCAGCAGCATCCCATCCGCACGCACGAAGAGCCTTGCTGATTTCAACTTCGCTGCATGTGGCTTCTTCAGACTGCAGTTTATACAGCCACCACCGGTTATCTTCAAACCGCCACGTCTTTGTAAAGCTCCCATCTGTCGATGCGTTTGGCGTCACTCGTGCGGCCTTGTTCAGTGAAGTATCGCTGGACACCAGGATAAAGCCGCTGATATCGTTCTGCGTCGCGGGATTACACAGTTTTTCTCTCGGCTGAAAATCTCCTTCAGCAAAACAAGTGAAAGTGTCCGTAACGCTGAACATATGGGTGATGATTGCAATCGCGGTTTTATCCCTGGTTCCCAGCAGTTCGCTTGCCAATTGACGGTGCTGGAAAGTGTTGAGGTCAATGGATCGGTTTTGCAGCCAAAGGGTAAATGTGTCTGCTGAAGCGTTTCGAAGCTGCATAGGGAGGAGTTCAGGCAGCAATGCCTTGAATGAAACGATCGTGCCGTAATTGAGTTCAAACTTTGCCACGGCAACATCACTGTTGTAGAGTATGAATCTCTGCATCGTTCCTGCCTCCCCTCTCTGGTATCAGCCACTGCTGTACGGTTAGTTTACCACAGATCAGGAAAAATCGCCACACCATCCACACGCCCGGTTGCGCGTCCGCACCAGGAACGTAAAACGGAAGGCCAAAAAGCAAGAGCCCCGGCGCACCACCATTGACAAGGTGTGGCCGGGACTTAAGCCATGAACTTCTGCGATTCTATTCTTTCGGGCTTCTTTTGTTGATTTCACCTTTTGCCCAGTCGGTTATCAGCTTTGCATGTTCCAGTGCCTTCTTCGTCAGATAATCATCCACTCTGTTTTCTGAGGGATACCTGACAATGATTGCATACGGATCCAATTCCTCTGCGGCATCCAAGATAGTCTCTGGAATGTCGACCTTTCCTTTGATTTGTTCCAGTAGAAACCAAAGGTCATGCTTTCTGGGTATCCCACCTGGAATATCTGCCGCCAAATACAAAGCTTTGACCGCTTTCTCGCCAGCCTGCTGGCAGTGATAGCAGATAATCTCAAGTTGTCTCGGCCATTGCTTTTCGTACAGGAATTGGGCAGTGCTCAAATCACCGTCTGCATATTCCAGCCAGATCGGAATTGCTTCATCCATAAAGAAGCACCCCTTTCTGAGCAACCTCTCGTTCAATCGAAGAATGAGCTTTTCGCTTTTCAAAATTGCTCTTCGTGCCCACCAGAATATCGACAGGCTTTGTTCTGATAGAACGAATGGCCTTATACGCTTTCACGGTCTGCGCATGCCAGTCAGTATGTTGATCATCTACGACGATATAAAAATCATAATCGCTGTCAGGGCCAGGCGTACCATAAGCGTATGAACCAAAAAGGTAAACCTGAAGAGGAGACAGTTGACTCACGATACGGTCCTTCATCTGCATAATCTCTTCGTTAGGCATCCATACTCCTCCTCTCCTGTTTTTCTGCTTCGATTATAAATCATAACACCATATTTATCAAGCAGATTGTGACACCCACATCAGGCCATGAACTTCTGCGATTCGATCCAGTTGAACTCCACTTCATCGGCGCAAACGTACAGCACATCATTCTTATCCGTGCAGAGATGGAGGATCATCTCCCGGGCTCCGACATAATGGTAGAGATATACCAGGCCGGGCTTATACTCCGGCAGCCGCATCAGCGCTTCTTTCCTAATCCGCTTATAGCTGTCTCTCCAGAAAGACGCGGTCGGCCAGTATGAAAAAGCACTGCAGGCCGCCTCCGAAAAGCTCACCGAGTGCTATAACCGGCAGCAGGACTACTCAGTAGGAGAGTTGGAATACGGAGCCGCTAAAAGCCACTGGGTTGAAAAAACAGAAAAATAATGCACGCTTTTCTGGCGAATTTCACGATCCTTCCCTTTACGGAAGAGGATGCCTTCCTTTTCGGTCGTTTTCGAGCCTTGCTTGCTGCCTCCGGAACGCCCATTGGTGCATACGATATCCTGATCGCGGTGCAGGGTGCGGCACGTAATCTGACCATTGTCACACATAACACCGGTGAGTTTTCAAGGATTCCGGATACTCACCTGCCGCAGCGATCGTTCCGGCACTCGTTCTTAATGGAAATCCATTCGACCGTTTCTGCTAAAAAGCAATACACCGTTATCTTCAGGCGCTCTTTTTTGCGCTTCATGGGTTACGGCATCGGCTCGTCAGGATTCCAGGGCTCTTCTCCCCACCCATCATCGGACATTCCGGTCCGCAGGTACAGCCAGTCATGCCACAGCCGCAGCCACATTCCATCGCCTCTTTTTCCAGATAACCCCTTTTGTCTTATTCTAAGGGGTTATCACATAACTGTTCGCTTACAGATTACGCTCCCAGCGATCGCAGATAATTCTCGACATTCAAATACTGGATATCTCCGTCGACGGCGTCCTCTCCTCGATAAATAACAGCTTTCTTTGTGATCGTTCCAAACCTGAATTCTGTTGCCTGGCACTTTTCTTCATCTATCAAATTCTTATATTGCTTCGACACCATCTCCGCGCTGTGCTTAATCTCATATATTTCCGTCGTAATGGAAGCAGGATCAACCGCCACCATATCGAATTCCCCGATCGCGAACTGGAGTTTGAATACCTGTTTGTCCGGATAGGCCATTTTCGTTTCAAGCAGGAGGATTTCCTCCATCATGCGGCCTCGAATCTCGTTCAGAATTCGTTCCAGAATTACGGCTCTTTCTACTGCAGAAATTGTCTGGAATTCCTTATCCAGCAGAAGTTGCTGCACCAGCGCTTCCGCCTGGGAATACCGCATGCCCGGCTGTGAGACAACTGTCCTGTAGCTTTTTTCGTCTTTGACCGGAATGAATTCCGTCGGAATATCAACCGTTAAGTCCAACAGATCCAGGTATTCCTTGATCTCAATACGGTGCGCATCTGTGATCGTAACGCTCTGTTCATTCTGATTCAGGATTTCCAGTGCTTTTCGGAGCCCATCGACAAACGTCTTTTCATCAATGCGATCCAGGATATCCGTTGGATTCTCCCGATCCTTACGAAGATTCCTCTTTGAGATTCCCAAGTCATGTGACTTGAAATCATTTGTCAGCACT
>JAFUGS010000102.1 GCA_017469265.1 Clostridia bacterium | reverse complement strand
TATAAAGAGAAACCCCGGAGACGTATCCCCGGGGTTTTTCATCGCGTTTTACGCTTTGCCTTTCGCGGTATCAATGCCCGCTGCGCCCTTCAGGCCAAGACGCTCGGTCGCTTCCTCCCGCATTTTATACTTCAGGACCTTTCCGGCGGCGTTCATGGGGAAGGATGAAACAAATTCTATATATTGCGGTACTTTATGCCGGGCCATGTGGCTCTTGATATATTCCGTCATTTCTTCCTTGGACACCTGCGTGCCTTCCTTCAGTACAATGCAGGCCATTACAGCCTCGCCGTATCTCGCGTCCGGAACACCGATAACCTGTACATCCGCCACAGACGGGTGCGTATAGATAAATTCTTCAATTTCCTTTGGATAAATGTTTTCACCGCCGCGAATGATCATATCTTTCAGACGCCCCGTAATGACATATGTGCCATCCTCGTTTCGCCGGGCCAGATCACCGGAATGCAGCCAGCCTTCCGCGTCCACCGTTCCCGCGGTCGCTTCAGGCATCTTATAATATCCTTTCATGGTGTTATATCCCCGGGAGCAGAATTCGCCGTCCACGCCGTTGGGAACCCGCTCACCCGTTTCCGGGTCGATGATCTTGCATTCCACATAGGGGAAATCATACCCAACTGTCTCCGTACGCAGCATCAGGTCATCCTCCCAGGCGGACATGGTGCTGCCCGGAGAGGACTCGGTCTGGCCGTAAACACTGACAATTCCCCGCATGTTCATTTCATCCGGCTGCGCAGCGCGGCGCATCAGCTCCGGCGGACAGCCGGCACCGGCCATGATTCCGGTGCGCATGTGTGAGAAATCGGTTTTTCGGTAATCCGGATGATTGAACATGGCGATAAACATGGTCGGGACACCGTTGAAGCAGGTGATCCGTTCCTGATGGATGCAGGCCAGGGAATTTTTCGCGGAAAAATAGGGCATGGGGCAAATCGTGGCACCGTGTGTCAGAGAAGCAGTCATGGACAGTACCATACCAAAACAGTGAAACATGGGGACTTGAATCATCATTCTGTCCGCCGTGGAAAGTCCCATCCGGTCGCCGATGCATTTACCGTTGTTGACCACATTGTAATGGGTCAGCATAACGCCTTTGGGGAACCCGGTCGTGCCGCTGGTATACTGCATGTTGCAGACATCGTCCGGCTTCACCTTTGCGGCGTATTCACGGAGCTTCTCCATTGGCACGGCATCCGCTCGGGCCATGGCTTCCTCAAAAGTGAGACAGCCAGGCTGGGAGAATCCCACTGTAATTACATTCCGTAGGAATGGCAGTTTCTTGCAGTGCAGGGGATCACCGGCCTTCGTCTGAGCGATTTCCGGGCAAAGCTCATTGATGATGCTTCGATAATCGCTGTCCAGACAGGATTCGATCATGACCAGGGTGTGCGTATCACTCTGGCGGAAAAGGTATTCCGCCTCGTGGATTTTATAGGCGGTATTTACCGTTACAAGGACCGCGCCGATTTTGGTCGCCGCCCAGAAAGTCAGATACCAGGCGGGAACATTGGTGGCCCAGATCGCCACTTTGGTCCCCGGCCGAACGCCCATGGAAATCAGCGCCCGGGCAAAACGGTCCACATCCTCCCGAAACTCCTCATAGGTTCGGGTGTAATCCAGTGTTGTATACCGGAAGGCATACTGATCCGGGAATTCTTCCACCATGCGGTCCAGCACCTGGGAGAAGGTCAGATCAATCAGTTCATCCTTTTTCCAGATATACCGGCCTGTGCCGTCATGATTGGGATAAAGCGCCTTCCTTTTTCCGCGCGGGTTTTCGAAGCGCTTCATATAGTTGACAAAATAGGGGAAAATGACTTCGCGCAGGGGCAGATCCGGCATCCATTCCGGTTTCCATTCCATGGAAACAAAACCGCTGTAGTCAATGGAGCTCAGCGCCAGCATCAATTCCTTCAGAGGTACCGATCCTTCTCCGATCAGATTGTACTCTCCGACTTCATCGGAATCCCGCAGATGGACATGCCGCACATAAGCGCCCAGGTTCCGGATGGTCGTATCCGGCTTTTCCCCGAAATCCCGGAAGGGATGATGCATATCCCAAAGCGCGCCTAATTCATCCCGGGCGTAGACGTCCAGCAAGGCCCGGAGGCGGCCCGTATCCGCGAAAATGCCGGTGGTTTTGATCAGAAGACATAGATCACCCTCCGGCATCAGGGTCAGAAGAATGTCCAGATTCTGATGAATCATTTCCGGCCTGTCCTGCAGCGCACAGACGGTTACATAAGGTACGCGCAGGGCTTGGGCTGAAGCAAACAGGAAGCGGAATTCTTCCGGGTCAATTTCTCCGGCGCTCAGGTCAATGGACGTATCCAGATTGGAAAGGACCAGTCCTTTCTCCCGCAGAACCCGCAGCGTTTCATTCTGGTGATAGGGATGAAAAGGGCCTCCGCGGTCTGTCCAGGCAGGGGTACGGCTCAGATTGTAAACCTCAATTCCCTGGAAACGGTATTCAACCGCGTCCTGTACCTGATCCTCCCAGGGAAGATCATTCCATCCGCGTGTGGAAAATGAAAGGTTCATACCTCACCCTCCTCAAAAACGATCTTGTTCAGCGCGTTTACATAAGCCATGATGCTCGCTCCGACAATATCCGTGGAAATACCTCTTCCGGAAAAAAGCTTTCCTTCGCTGCGCAGGCGGACAACCGTCTCACCCATGGCTTTCTGCCCTTCGGTAATGGCCTGTACCTGGAAACTGTCCAGCTCAAAATGCCTGCCAATCGCCTGTTCAAGTGCCAGGAACGCCGCGTCAATGACTCCGTCTCCTGTCGCGATGCCTTCCAGGGGCTTTCCGTGAAAATCCAGCCGCATGTGCGCCATCGCGCCAATGTCGTTTCCCGTATTGATCACATATTGGCGCACCAGATAGGAAGGGGGAACCTGCATGGCTTCCGTGGCAATCAGCGCGTCCAGCTCCTTCAGGGAAACCGTTTCCTTTTTCTCCGCTACCGTCAGGAAGGCGTTATAAACCTTTTCCTGATCCTCAGGGCTTAGTATATAGCCAAGCTTTTCCATCGCCCGGAGCACGCTTTCCCGGCTGTCGTGAAGCTGAAGGCCGACTTCATTCTCAAACGGGCCGGAGGCACTGTCCTGGGACGTCAGCATGCCGCCGGACGCCCGGCAAAGATTTTCAATCAGCCCCGTCACCCGGCGAAGCTCCTCCTGTCGCGGGCGGCAGAACACACCAAGCTTCTCTCCCCGCGCGGAGAGGATACGTACAACATGCGCCAGGCTGGCACAGTCAATGGGAAAAGACGCGCTTTTGATCTCCCGGATGCCCGCGCGAATGGTTTCCACTGCGCCCGCGTCCGCAAGGGAAATGGCGTCAGAACAGTCGATCCCAAAGCAAACCTTATCCCGGCCTTCCAGCTGCCGGATGATCCCCTGCAGAAAGTCACGAAGCTCTTCGGGCAGCATGGCGCCGGCCGCTTCCTGGAAGGTAATATGCCTTGCGCCAGCGTCCATGGCCGCCTGGAGCAGGGAAAGCATAAAATCGGCCTCGCCGCGGGAGGCATCCTCAGCAATGAACTCAATGTTATCCGTATATCGCGCGCATTCGCGAATGGTCTCCACGACCCGGTCCGCAAGCGCCGCGGGCTTCATATGGCTGAGATATTCCATCTGGACGGAACTGACAGGTGCCGCAACCTGAAGGCGTGCTTTGGGGGCTTCCTTCAGGGCGTTCCAGGTATCCGCCACGCTTTCCGCGTTCAGCTTCACGGGAACCGCAATCTCACCATGCCTCACAGCGGCGGCGATGGACTTAATCAGCAGGCTGTCCACCTTCCGGTTCTCGATCGGAGGAAGCTCAATCGCGTCCGGTTCAAGCCGGTCGATCAGGCGACTCAGCTCAATTTTCTCCCGGAAACTTAAAGGCATGCGGCGCCCGGCCTGCTTGAGCGTCTTGTCTGTGATATAAACCCGTTCCATGTCTCTTTCGTGCTCCCTTCAATACATAAATAAATCCCTGAAGCCATTTGGCCTCAGGGACGAAAAGCAGTTCTTTCCGCGGTACCACCCACTTTGCCCCGCCCGGAACAGGACGGAACCATCTTTGGACTCCAACAAGTCCTCAGCCGATATCGGGGCGACCGTGCACCATTACTGACCCGAAGGTGTTCACAGCGCAGACTCCGGAAGCAGTTCTCCCTTCCTTCCGCACCGGCTCACAGCATCCGCCGGCTCTCTGAAGCTTCCCGAAGGGGATTCTTTCCATCATCATCCTGCGATGAAATTGCGGGAATCATAGCACAGAAAAACCGCGCTGTCAACCATTTTATTGACAAAAGGCAGAAAAAATGTATCATATTAGGAGAAATCAAGCCCGCGTAACGAGAAGGGAAGGACGATTTTGACCCAAACCCTGGATTTATCCGCCCAGAATCTAGACGCGTATGTGTCTCTTTTTGGGATGAATGATCAGAATATCGCGCTCATCGCCCAGGCGTGCCAAGTGGAAATCGCGCTTCGCGGCGCCGCGCTGACCATTACCGGTGAAGAAGAACGGGTTCAACAGGCTGCTGACACAATTCAGATGCTTCTGGAACGGATTCAGCGTCATGAACCGGTGGATCGGCTGCAGATCCGGTATACCCTCGCCATGGCCCGTGAAGGAAAATCAGATTTGCTGGAGGAAGGGCTTCACAGCGTGGTTGCCGTGACTCATCGCGGAAAGCAGATCCGATGCAAAACCCTTGGACAGATTCAGTATGTGGAAACCATCCGGCATCATGATTTAACCTTCGCCATCGGGCCTGCCGGAACTGGGAAAACCTATCTGGCCATGGCCCTGGCGGTTGTCGCGCTGAAAAATAAGGAAGTGGAGCGGATCATCCTGACCCGTCCCGCGGTGGAGGCTGGGGAAAAGCTGGGCTTTTTACCCGGAGATCTGACGCAGAAGGTTGATCCTTACCTTCGGCCGCTCTATGATGCGCTGTACGATTTTATGGGGCCCGATGCATATGCCCGGCTGACGGAAAGAGGCATCGTTGAGGTGGCGCCGCTGGCCTATATGCGAGGCAGGACGCTGTCGGATGCGTTCATTATTCTGGATGAGGCGCAGAACACCACCTCGGAACAAATGAAGATGTTCCTGACCCGAATGGGATTTCATTCCCGTGTGGTTGTCACGGGCGATATTACGCAGACGGATCTTCCACCCGGAAAGCGTTCCGGCCTGGCCGAGGCGGTAGAACTGCTGCAGGGGATCCCGGAAATCGGTATGGTGGAGCTCACCGTAAAGGATATCGTTCGGCATGAACTGGTGCAGCAGATCATCGAAGCCTATGACGCGCATCATCTTGCGGAAATGCAGCGGAAAAGGGAAAAATTGGAGCAGCAGACGCTCCTGACTCAGAATACCCCTTAAATCCCCGTCTGTTTCATGATCAGATCAAAAGAGAGGAGGGAATCAGGCTTGGATAAGCCCCAGAAGAAAAAACGCTCCCTGCCGCAGATAATCAGCGGATGGTTTCACTCCATCCACGTAAAAAGCGCCCTGATTATTCTCTGTTCCGGCGCACTGCTGCTGGCGCTGTACGGGCTTGTATGCTCTCCAAAGCAGTATGATCTGTCCGTCGGATCCATCTCCCGGGAGACCATTAACGCCACCAAGGATGTGGTGGATGAGGTTACCACGGAAGAGAAGCGGAAAGCCGCCGCCGCCGCGGTGGAACCTACCTACCGTTTTCAGGAAGGCGTGAAGGAAGAAGTTCTCAGTTCCCTTGCCGCCGTCTTTGGTGAGCTGCGGACGGTGCAGCAATATGCGCAGACGCTGGTGGATGAGAACGGGAATCCGAAACGGTCCTTTTCGGATGCGGAAATCGAATATGCCATGAGTCTGGTGACTTCCATTACCCTGAATCGATACCAGATCACGACGCTGCTGCGAACCTCTTCGGAATCCTTTGAAAACATGGTGTCCACGGTTTCAACATCAGTGGAAAACACGTTAAATACGACCATTCGTGAGGGGCAGGTCAGCCAATCCATCCAGACCATTCTGCAGATCGTCGGTTTCAAGCTGGATGTTTCGCTGATTCAGAACGTGATCCCTTCCGTGCTGCGGGCCTGCATCAAACCGAATATGGTTATTGAGCAGGAAACAACGGAAATCGCCCGTCAGGCCGCCATGGACGCGGTGGAGCCGATTGTCTATCTGCAGGGGCAGAATATCATTCGGGCTGGTGACCGGATCACCACCAGCCAGCTGGCCATGCTCCGTTCCCTGGGGCTGCTCAAGGATGATGAATATGATTTCTCCAGCTATCAGGGCGCCGCGCTGCTGGTTGCCCTGTCCATTGTCTGCTTTCTGCTCTCCATTCGGCTGACCATGAAAGAGGTGCTGTATGACCCGCGGAAACTGATGGTAGCCATGATCGTCATGATTCTGCAGCTGGGCTTTTCAGCGCTTTTTCATCTGTATTTCAGCGCATATTTCGTTCCCATGGTTTTCGCGCCGGTTCTGCTGTCCGTACTGTTAGGCTCCAGAGCCGGCCTGGCGTGCGTCGCCCCGACCGCGATCCTGATTTCAGGCCTTGCGGCAGGAAACAACTCCTCCTATCTGTATGAGATGATTCTGCTGCTGATGATGAGCCTGGCCGGCGGAATCTGCAGCGTGCGCTTTATGAAGAGCCATCCGCAGCGGATTCGGGTACTGCTGGCTGGGGTCGTTTCTGCCGCTGTTAACAGCATCGTTCTGCTGGCAATCCGCTGGATGACATCTACGGAAATGTCCAACCTTCTTTCCATCACGCTCTGGGCCATGGGCGGCAGTGTGCTCAGCAGCGTGCTGGCACTTGCATTGCAGCCCGTATTTGAGGCGGCATTTCATCTGGCTACCCCCAGCAAGCTGCTGGAGCTGTGCAATCCCAATACGCCGCTGCTGAGACGGCTGCAGCTGGAAGCGCCTGGTACCTATCACCATTCCCTGATCGTGGCAAACCTTTCCGAGGCGGCCGCGGAAAGAATCGGTGCGAATCCATACCTGGCAAGGGCGGCAGGGTATTATCACGATATCGGCAAGCTGAAACGTCCCCAGTATTTCAAGGAAAACCAGATGGGGGAGAACCTTCACGACAAGCTGGATCCATACGTTTCGTCCGCAATCCTTACTAGCCACACCAAGGATGGATATCAGATGGCGCTGCAGCAGCGAATGCCGCAGGAAGTCGCGAATATCATTCTTCAGCACCACGGGGATACACCGGTCATGTTTTTCTATCATAAGGCGCTGCAGATGTCTAACGGGTCGCCGGTGGATATGAACGAATTCCGCTATGAAGGCCCACGGCCTGACAGCCGGGAAGCAGCAATCGTAATGCTGGCTGATACGATTGAGGCAGCGGTTCGCTCCATGCAGGATCCTACGCCCAAAGCCATTAATCAGTTTATTGAGCGTCTGATCCGCGGGAAACTGGAGGACGGACAGCTGAGCAACAGTCCCATTACCCTGCGAGACATTGATGAGATCTGCAAAGCCTTCACCGGGGTGCTGATGGGAGTCTTCCACGAACGGATTGAGTATCCCGAAGTGCGTCATCATGTACCATCCGTGCCAGCGCAGTCCAGTGTCCAGCCCAAGGACAGCGCAGAGGAAACGCCTGTGCAGAATGATTCCGGCGAATCCGCCCGGAAAGAGGAAGTGCCTTCCGATTCCGGAATGTCTGGATCCAAGGTCCAGAATCCGCCCATCGCCGATCAGGAGGAGAAAACATGAAGCTCGACTGGAGTCCGGACTTCCCGGTTACGTCCGAATTGTTGTCCCTGATGCAGGTGGCCGCGGATCGCGCTATGCAGGCGGAAGGAATTAGTTTTCCCTGTGCCGCCTCTGTCCGCCTGTGTAATGACGCGGCCATCCGGGCTTTAAATGCCAGTCACCGAGGTTTGGATCAGGCTACGGACGTGCTTTCCTTTCCGGCTGTGTCCTGGCCAAAGGGAAAAACAGCGGGGCAGGCACCGCATCTGCTGCGAAAAATGTACGATCCCGAGTCAGATGCCTGCTTTCTTGGGGATGTGGTCATCAGTCTGGATCACGTGCGGGCACAGGCCCGGGAATATGGTCACTCGGAAGCGCGGGAAGCAGCCTATCTGCTGGTGCACTCGCTTTGCCATTTGATGGGATATGATCACATGAATGAGGAGGAGAAAGCGGTCATGCGTGAAAAAGAGGAAGCCATTCTGGCCGATGCCGGACTGGCCCGGGAAGCGGGGGACTGTCCGATTCAGGACAAGGCGCTGCTGGCACTTGCCAGAGAAGCGATGTCCAGATCCTATTCACCCTATTCCCGTTATCCAGTTGGCGCGGCGCTGCATGCAACGGACGGCCGTGTTTTCCTTGGATGCAATATTGAAAACGCCTCTTTCGGCGCAACCATCTGCGCGGAAAGAACAGCCATGGTGAAAGCGGTAAGTGAAGGCGCCCGGTCCTTTGATGTCATCGCGATTGCTACCCGGGATACCCCCGGATGGCCCTGTGGTATTTGCCGCCAGTTTATGAGTGAATTCGCGCCAAACCTGAGGGTCCTGGTGACATGGGGAGATGGCAGCCATGTGGAGGAATCAACCCTGGGGAAGATTCTGCCTCATCAGTTTGAATTGAAGGGAAAAGAACAATGAATCAGGTGAAACAGGAATCCATACCCAGAGAAGTGTTTCATTCCGGCTTTATTCCGATTGTAGGCCGGCCGAACGTGGGAAAATCGTCCATCATGAACGCACTGATCGGCGAAAAGATCGCCATTGTTTCCAACCGCCCCCAGACAACAAGAAACCGTATCATGGGTGTGGTAACGACGGATCACAGTCAGTTCGTTTTTCTGGATACACCCGGTATCCATGACCCCCGCACAAAGCTGGGGGAATACATGATGCATTCCGTCCGGGACGCCATGGAGGGAATGGACTGCATCCTGATGGTCATTGACGTAACATCCGTCCGGGAGAAGGACCTGGAGATCGCCAGATCACTGCAGGAGAAAAAAGTGCCTCGCCTGCTGGCCATCAATAAAATTGATCTGGTGAAGCCGGAAAGCATCCTGCAGGTTACCGCGCAGTTTGCTGAAATGGGCTTTGATGAAATCCTGCCCGTCAGCGCCGTGAATGGGGAGGGACTTTCCCAGTTGTCCGACTGCCTGGCCGCGCGGCTGCCGGAAGGGCCGAAGTATTTTCCGGAAGATATGGTTACCGACCAGCCGGAACGGCTTCTCTGCGCGGAGATTATTCGTGAAAAGGCGCTTCGTCATCTTCGGGACGAGGTTCCTCACGGCATCGGTGTGGAAATGATGCAGATCGAAACCGTCAGTGAAGAACTGACGGAAATGCATGCCACCATCTACTGTGAAAAGGATTCTCATAAACGGATCATCATCGGCAAGCAGGGAAGCATGCTGAAGACCATCGGCTCCGAAGCCCGAGGAGATATCGAGGCCCTGATGGGAACTCACGTCAATTTAAAGCTGTGGGTCAAAATACGTCCGGACTGGCGGGATAATCTGTCCGACCTGCGGACGCTTGGATACGAAGCCAAGTAAAAAGAACCGCCTTAACGACGGTTCCTGTATATGAACGATATCCGGAATATACACGCATCTTCAACCGGCGGACGGCCCTTTCCGGCCTTCTGCCATTTGAATGCCGGAGATTTCAATGCCAAGATAATCCGCGTCCCCCTGGACGCATTTCATGCAGTTGTCGCAGATTTTGTCCGGATCCAGATCGCATCGGTCGCATTCGCCGCAGCCTATGCATTCCCGATCGTACAAAACGCACATTTTGTGAAGCGCCATTCCAGCATCGACCTCCTTGGTTCCCTGGGTGGCTCCTATTATATCCCAGCTTGGAAAGGAAGGTCAAGTAATGGCTACAGCCATTTTACTCCCGGGTAAGGAAAAACGGGTTTATTCAAGGCATCCCTGGGTTTTTCGCAGCGATATCGCACGCGTGGAAGGGAGCTTTGAGCCCGGCGATGTGGTAGATATCGCAACGAACAAGGGCAAGTTTCTGGCCAGAGGGTATTATAACCCGCTCAGCCAGATTGCCTTGCGCATCATGACCTATCAGCCTGAACCGGTGGATCCGGATTTGATTTTTCGCAGGGTCAGGGAAGCGATTGACTATCGCCGTACCTTTGCGGATCTCCGGTCCTGCCGTCTGATTTTCGCGGAGAGTGACAGGCTGCCGGCGCTGATTGTGGACAGCTTTGGCGATGTGCTGGTGCTGCAGTGCCTTGCGTTGGGCATGGAACGCTTTAAACAGGATGTTGTGGACGCGCTGGTTACCTTTTTGCATCCGGCTGGCATCTGGGAGCGGAACGATGTGCCCGTGCGTAAGCTTGAAGGGTTGGAGATGATGACGGGACTTCTCTATGGAGAGGTTCCGGATCGGGTGCAGATGACAGAAAACGGAATCCGTTTCTTTGTGGATGTGAAGGAAGGGCAGAAGACGGGCTTCTTCCTGGACCAGAAAGAAAACAGGGCGGCAATCGCACCGTTTGTTCGGGGAAAACGGGTTCTGGACTGCTTCTGCCATACGGGTTCCTTCGCGCTTCATGCGGGATATTACGGCGCTTCGGAAGTGATTGGCGTAGACATCAGCGAATTTGCCTGTGCCTGCGCAGAGGAGAATGCCCGTCTGAACGGGCTGGAGGATCGTGTTCGTTTTATTGCCGCGAACGTCTTTGATCTCCTGGGCGAGGAGAGCCGCGCCGGTAATCAGTACGATGTTATTATCCTGGATCCGCCCGCCTTCACCAAATCCCGGTCTACGGTTGAAAGCGCCAGGAGAGGGTATAAGGAAATCAATCTGCGCGCGATGAAAATGATCACTCCGGGCGGATACCTGATCACCTGCTCCTGCAGCCAGCATATGCTTCCAGCCATGTTTCAGGAAATGGTTCTGGATGCAGCCCGAGACGCTCGGGTGCTTCTCCGCCAGGCAGAATTCCGCACACAGGGGAAGGATCACCCCATTCTGCCAGCCAGCCCGGAAACCCAGTACCTGAAGTGCGGAATCTATCAGGTTTTTCCGGTCTGATGCGGCCTCCTTTTTTCGCTGCATGCAGTTTCTGCCTCCTTCCGGGAGGAATTTTTTAATGAAAATGTAATATTTTTTCATGATAATCATGGAAATAATGGTTGACATTGCTCCATATAGCCCTTATAATGTCCGTAAAGGCATCAGACGTCTGACGTCGTATGTCTTCGATTGATGAAGAAAGGAGTATACGGTGAAACAGGAGCGTTTGGCACAGACTGTGGCGGAGGCGATTCGCGCTTCGATTGTGCAGAAAGGGCTTGCCGCAGGTACGCAGCTTCCGACCGAGGGGGAATTGATGGCTCAGTACGATGTGGGCCGATCCACCATTCGGGAAGCCATGAAGCAGCTGCAGGCAGAAAACATCGTCGAAATCCGACGAGGTTTAGGGTCCTTTGTGGCCAATCGCACGGGGCTGTCCCGCGATCCGCTTGGCCTGGGCTTTGAGGAACAATCCCGGGTGCTTCGGGAGCTGATGGAAGTCCGTCTGCTGCTGGAGCCAGGTATTGCCGGAGAAGCCTCGCTGCGGAGAAATGAGGACGATCTGTCAAAAATGGAAATGTCTATTCTCCATATGACGGAAGCCTATCAGGCCGGAAAGGATTATCAAAGCTTTGATTATGACTTTCATCTGGCCATGGCTGAAAGCCTCCGAAACAGTGTCCTTCGTCGCATGTATCCTGTTATTTTTGAGGCGATCGCGCAGGGCTATGAGCGCACAGCGCATGTTCACGGTAGCTTTGAGGTCGCTTTGAAGTATCACCGTGATATTCTTTCCGCCATCAGGGATCAGGACGCCTCGACGGCATCCGGTTTTACGCGAAGACATATCCTGCAGGCGCTGGCCGATATCAACAAGAGTGGGAAAGGAGAACCCAAACCATGAAAAAACTGTTTGCTATGTTCCTGGCGCTGGCCATGGCCCTGACCATGATGTCCTTCGCCTCCGCGGATGATGTGACCATCAACTTCTGGTACTGGGCGGATAACGACGCCTATTCTCAGACCATGCAGGAGATGATTGCCGACTTCAATGCCACCAATGGCAAGGGCATCACCGTCGTGGGTCAGGAGTACCCCTGGGACGGCGGCGGATACAGCCAGAACCTGCTGACCGCGGCTCTGGGCGGCGGCGCTCCTGACGTGTCCACCTTCAAGCTGACCGCGACCCCCAGCTTCACCAACAACAACCTGCTGGCGAACCTGGACGACCTGATTGCGAACTGGGAAGACAAGGATCAGATCAACGAGAACCTGTACACCACCATGAAGAAGGCCAGTGGCACCGACTCCATCTATGTCATGCCCTGGAACACCCAGGTTCTGTATGTGTATTATCGTCCCTCCATGTTCGCGGAAGCGGGCGTGAGCGTGCCCACCACCTATGAAGAGTTCCTGGACATCTGCGCCAAGCTGACCCGGGATACCGACGGCGACGGCAAAACCGATGTGTATGGCTTCGGCATGCGCGGCAGCAACGGCGGTCAGGAGCCCTGGGGCTGCTTCCTGTACGCCGGCGGCGGCGACTTTGAGCACATGGATTCCGAAGGCGCCATCAAGGGCATGCAGGACTACATCGACCTGTACAAGAACGGCTATGCGCCGGAAACCGCTCCCAACGACGGCTTCTCCCAGGTGATTGACAACTTCAAGTCCGGCCTGACCGCCATGACCATCCATCACATTGGCTCCTCTGCCCAGATGATGGAGCTCTTCGGCGACGACGTGGACGCGTTCATCTTCCCGCAGGGCGTGGGCCGGTGGACCTCCATGGGCGACACGGAGACCGTGATGTTTGACTCCTGCCAGAACAAGGAAGCGGCCTTTGAGTGGATGGCTTATCTGGCTACCGGCAAGGGCCAGGAGACCTGGTGCACCGTGACCGGCAACGTGCCGGTGGCTGCCCGCGTCCAGGCGCTGCCCCAGTTCCAGGAGAACCGCTTCATGAAGGTTTCCATCGAGGGATCCCCCGTGGCCGGCATCCTGCCCGTGCTGGATACCACCACTCAGTGGATCGCTGACTGGCCCGCCACCATCCAGAAGGCGCTGCTTGGTGAGACCACCGCGGAAGAGTGCATGAAGACCCTGCAGGCCGCCATGTGGGAAGAATAATTCCTGAGGCCTGAAGCTTTCCGGCCGGAGCGGAGCTCCCGCTCCGGCCGGTTTTTGAAGGGAAGAATGAGCCCTGGCGCATTTTTCCCTTCAGGAATCAACAAGGGAGCCTGAGAGAAGGAGGGGTTGGGATTGGAACTGAAATCCAGACGAAAACGCTTTAACATCTATCCCTATCTGCTGCTGGCGCCGGCGCTGATCATCATGCTGTCCGTGGTGATTGTGCCGATTTTTAACGCCTTCAACATGAGCTTCATGAACTACAACCTGACCCGTCCGAACAAGATGGGCTACAATAACTTCGGCAACTACGTCAAGATGCTGAATGATTCGGACTTCACCGGCGCGCTGTGGCGGACGGTGGTCTGGGTTGTTTTCGGCGTAGGCGGCCAGTTTCTGTTCGGCTTCATGCTGGCTCTGATCCTGAACAAATACTTTCGGGGACGGGGCGTGGCCCGGGCTGTCAGCCTGATTCCCTGGGTGACGCCGGGTGTGCTGATCGCGCTGATGTGGTCCTGGATGTTCGACGGAAACTATGGTGTGATTAATGACCTGCTGATGAAGCTTCACCTGATCGACGATAAAATCGCCTATCTGGCCCGGAAGGATACGGCAATGCCTTCCGTGATCATTACCATTATATGGCAGGGCATTCCGTTCTTCGCGCTGATGATTCTGGCCGGGCTGCAGGGCATTCCCGGGGATTTGTATGAAGCCGCTGCTATCGACGGGGCAACGGGGATTCAGAAGCTGTTCTACGTCACGATCCCCAGCCTGCGGAACACGATTTTCGTAACCACGATGCTGCGGGTGATCTGGGTGGCCAACTCGGTGGATGTGATCTTCAACATGACCAACGGCGGGCCGGCGAACTCGACTCAGACGCTGGCGGTCTACGTTTACAAAAAGGCAAGCTCCCTGGATATGGGCTACGCTTCCGCCATGGCGATCGCGCTGATGCTGGTGCTGCTGGTGGCCGCTATACCCTATCTGAAGAGTACCTTCGCGGAAAAGGGGGCGTAAGCGGATGAGCAGGAAATACAAGATACCGAAAGCAACCCAGGAGAGCACCGCTTCCCGCGTCTTCCTGCTGTGGATTCCCCTGATTCTGTTCCTGGTCTTTTTGCTCTTTCCGTTCTACTGGACCTTCGTGACCAGCATCAAGAGCGATGCGGAGCTGCACAGCCTGACGGTGAGCTACTGGCCGGCACAGCCAACCTTCCAGGCCTATGAGCACCTGTTCGGACAGTTCAATTTTCTGCATCCCATGAAGAACAGCCTGATCGTGGCCCTGATTACCACCATCGTGAGCCTGACGGTTTCCACGCTGGCAGCCTACTCCTTCTCCAGGTTCTGCTTTGCAGGGAGGAAGCCGCTGATGGTGCTGTTCCTGACCAACAACATGTTCCCGAACGTGTTGCTGCTGATTCCGCTGTTCACCATCATGCGGCAGATCAAGCTGCTATATACTCCCTGGGCACTGGTGCTCAGCTATACCACCTTCACGATTCCATTCTCCGTGTGGCTGATGAACGGATATCTGAACGATATCCCTATGGCGCTGGAGGAGGCGGCTATGATAGACGGGGCCAACCGCGCGAAAGCCTTCATTAAGGTGATCCTGCCGGTACTGCTGCCCTGCCTGCTGGCCACAGGCGTCTACATTTTTATGCAGAGCTGGAATGAATACACTTTTGCAGTGCTGTTCACCAACGAGAAGAATCGGACCATTCCCGTGGCGCTGAAGATGCTGGTGGGGCAGCTGGGTGTCCAGTGGGATCTGATTACCGCGGGCGGAATCATCACCGTGATTCCGGTCTGCATTATGTTCTTCTTTGCTCAGAAACGGCTGGTAGCCGGTCTGACCGCGGGTGCCGTCAAGGGTTGATCCGGGCCGGAACGTTTTGCCACCTGTTTTTGATAAAAGGTTTCTCATTTTCTGCAATCAGAAAGGAAGTTCAAGACCATGGAACAGAAACTGGAAAAAAAAGCCCGGCAGTATCGGCGGGATATTCTGGACATGCTCTACGAATGCCAGAGCGGCCATCCCGGCGGATCCCTGTCCTGTGTGGAGATCCTGCAGGCGCTGTATGAGAACGTCATGAAATACGATCCGAAAAATCCCCACTGGGAGGCGCGGGACCGCATGGTGCTGAGCAAGGGCCATGCCTGCCCGACGCTGTACGCCATTCTGGCTGACAAGGGCTTCTTCCCGAAGGAGGAGCTGAAGACCCTTCGTCAGCTGGGCAGCATCCTGCAGGGCCATCCGGATATGAAAAAGACCCCCGGCGTGGATGCCAGCACCGGTTCCCTGGGACAGGGCGCCAGCTGGGCACTGGGCTACGCGCTGGCAGGGAAACGGGCGGAGAAGCCCTTCAATGTCTACTGCGTCACCGGAGACGGGGAGAGCCAGGAGGGGATGATCTGGGAGAGCGCCATGGCGGCGGCCCACTATCATCTGGACAACCTGACGGTGCTGCTGGATCATAACGGGCTGCAGATCGACGGCAGCAACGACCAGGTCATGGGCCTGGGGAACATATGCGCCAAATACGAAGCCTTCGGATGGGAAGTCTGCTCCGTGGACGGGCATGACGTGGCGGCAATTACGGCGGCCATTCAGGCACCACGCTGCGGAAAACCCCGCTTTATCTGCTGCAACACCGTGAAGGGTAAGGGCGTTTCCTTCATGGAAAATCAGGTGGGATGGCATGGCAAGCCCATGAACCAGGAACAGTATGAAGCGGCTTGCCGCGAGTTGGAGGTGTGACCCATGGCAGAGAAGAAATCAACCAGAATCGCCTACGGCGAGGCGCTGGCCAAGCTGGGCGCGGTGGATGAAAAAGTGCTGGTATGTGACGCGGATCTGGCCCACGCGACCATGACGGCCAATTTCCTGGACAAGTATCCGGACCGGTTCTACAACTTCGGTATCGCCGAATCCAATATGATGACTTCCGCCGCGGCGCTGGCACATTGCGGATATACGGTTTTCGCCAGCACCTTCGCTGTGTTTGGCGCGGGAAGGGCCTTTGAGCAGGTGCGCAACGCCATCTGCTATACCAAGGCGAACGTAAAGCTGGGCTGCTCCCACGCGGGCCCCAGCTGTGGCGAGGACGGCGGCAGCCACCAGGCGGTGGAGGATATCTCCCTGATGCGCACCCTGCCCAACATGACGGTACTGGTTCCCGCGGACGCCACCGAGATGGAGAAGGCTGTATTTGCCGCGGCGAAGGTGGATGGCCCGGTGTATATCCGGACAGGCCGCTTGCCCACGGATATTTGCACGGAATCGGACACGCCTTTCGAGATCGGCAAAGCCAACGTCCTGAGGGAAGGGAAGAATATCGCGATCATTGCGTGCGGCATCATGGTTCCCCAGGCGCTGCTGGCAGCGGAAGCTCTGGCGAAGGAAGGTGTCCAGGCCCGGGTGATCGACATGCATACGATCAAGCCTCTGGATGAGGCGGCGGTAATCGCGGCGGCGAAGGACTGCGGCGCCGTCGTGACGGCGGAAGAGCACTCCATCATCGGCGGACTGGGTTCCGCGGTGGCGGAAGTACTGGCTGACGGGATGAATGTGCCCTTTGAGCGGGTCGGCATCCAGGACAGCTTCGGAACCAGCGGAAAGCCCCCGATGCTCTTTGAGCACTTTGGTCTGACGGATCATCACATTGTAGAGGCCTGCAAGCGCGTCCTGGCCAGGAAGCATTGCGCATGACGGAAATCGGAAAGGAAAACAATCAGAATGAATAAGCAGAAGATTCTTGAATATGCTTTTGAAGGCGAGGGAATGACCCGTGTCTTTGAAAACGCCAAGTGGATGGTGGGAATTAAAAACTGGAAGCCCATGAATGATATCGCCAACATCAACTGCCTGGAACGGCACAATGAAACAGATGAGCTGTTCATTCTGCTGCAGGGACACTGCACACTGCTGTATGCCAATGAAACGGAACAGGGGCTGGAGTTTGCTGCAGTCCCTATGGAGCCGCTGAAAGTATACAACATTCCTCGCAGCCTGTGGCACAATACCGTGACGGAGCATGACACGAAGCTGGCGCTGATCGAGGACAGCAGTACTGGCTCCAGCAACAGCGATAATTATGACCTGACGCCTGAACAGATTGCGGAAGTGCATCGTTTGTTGAACAAGTAATCATGGCTGGTTCTCGGGAAAAACACATAAAAACAGAATCCGGTTAAACATGCCGGATTCTGTTTTTATGCCTTTCTTTTAGGTCGTTTCTTTTTCCTGAAAAGCGGGATCACCTGGCAGATGCACATGTTCCGCGGCCATACGCCTGCGGGCGTCCGTCATATCCGCGTAATGTTTACGGGTGGTGTCCACTGATGTATGGCCCAGCACATCCGCCACAAGATAGATATCACCCGTTTCGTGGTACAGATTGGTTGCATAGGTGCTGCGAAGCTTGTGCGGGCTGATTCTGGGCTTGAGCGGGGCGGCTACCGCGGCATATTTCTTTACCAGATTCTGTACAGCGCGCTGAGTGATACGCTTTTTCTGCAGGCTCAGAAATAGCGCGTCTTCATGGCCGGGAAGCGCTTCGATCTGCTTCCGCTCCTCCATATAGTCCGCCAAAGCGTCCGCCACTTCCGGCGGAAAATACAGCACAACCTGGTTGCCGCCCTTTCTGGTAACCAGAAAAGCGTTGTTTTCCATATCCACATCACTCAGATTGATGCCTACGCATTCGCTGACCCGGATTCCGGTACCCAGGAAAAGGCTCAGCATGGCGTAATCCCGGCGCGCGGTAATCTTTTGAAAACGCTGCTGCCCCTTGCTCATCTGCGCGCCGTCCTGCGCGGTGGAAAGCATCTTTTCCAATTCTGCTTTGCTGAGCCGCAGAATCGGTTTTTCATGGATCTTAGGCAAAGGCACCAATTCCGTAACATTGGATGCAATTCTTTGATGTTTGAAGAGATAATCGTAAAAGCTGCGAATCGAGCAGAGCTTTCGTTTGATGGCCAGATCATGATTGACGAAAACTCTGTCCGGAGCGGAATGATCCTCATTGCTTTTCAGATAGTAGGTGAGATACTCCGTATACGCTGTCAGATCGCTTTGCGTCAGATGATTCAGATCCTGATCATCGTACAGTACAACGTCCTTCTGCGCGTAATAGATCCGCTCTGTATGCAGGAACTGAAAAAAGGTATTCAGATCTATGGCATAGGCCAGGCGTGTGAACGTTCCCGTTGTGACCGCAATGCCGCGCAGAAAGTCAGAACAGGCCTGGGGAAGCCCTCTGCAGATTTCCCGAATCTGCAGGATCCGCTTTGCATCCACTTCCTCCCGGTAGCGGTTCACTCCATTTGCCATTCACCATCGCGCTCCGTTTCTTTTTTGATAGTATAACATTTAATTTACAATTTGTCACGGTTTTGAAACAATTATTCTGCCATTCCAGAAAGACGCGGCGCTTGTCAATCGGAGATGTTTTCTCTATAATGAGTTTATACAGGAAAGGAGGATATTGGCCCTATGTCTAATGAAATGCTTCAGCAAATGGTGGATGACAGCAAAGGAATCGTTTTCTTTGGCGGCGCCGGCGTGTCCACCGAAAGCGGAATTCCTGATTTTCGCAGCGTAGACGGACTATACCATCAAAAATACGATTGGCCTCCGGAAGAAATCCTGAGCCATACCTTCTTTCTGCGCCGCACAAAAGAGTTTTTTCGTTTCTATCGGGACAAGATGCTTGCGCTGGATGCAAAACCCAATCAGGCGCATCTGAAGCTGGCTCAATGGGAGCGGGAAGGGAAGCTGCTGGGCATTGTGACGCAGAACATCGATGGACTGCATCATGCGGCTGGAAATAAAAAGGTCTTTGAATTGCATGGCTGCGTACACAGAAATTACTGCACCGCGTGCGGGAAATCTTTTTCCGCGGAATATATTCGGGATTCAAAGGAGGAGATTCCGCACTGTGATGCCTGCGGGGGCCTGATTAAACCAGATGTGGTGCTGTACGAGGAAGGGCTGGATAATGATACGCTTAGCGGCGCCGTTCACGTGATCCGGCAGGCGGATCTGATGATCGTAGCCGGGACCAGCCTGACGGTATATCCGGCTGCTGGGCTGGTACAGTATTTTCATGGAAAGCATCTTGTGCTGATCAACCGCGATCCTACACCAATGGACAGCGAAGCGGATCTGGTGATTCATGATAAAGTAGGTCAGGTACTCGGAAGCTTGAAATGAAGCAGAAATCCTTATTGTTTTCTCAAACGATGGCCAACTATTCGTGAAACTGTGGTTTAGCGAATAGTTAAACCAAAAGGGAACCCTCTCCTACGGACGATTCCATCCCCATTTTTGCTGCTTTCATTGCCGGAATGCGATGGATTTGCCTAAGACGGCAAGCTGATGAACGGTCATTTTTCCACGAAGCTTATTCACCGAATTTTCACTGTTTTTTCGGTTCAATGCAAAAGTTTGTGGGATTTTGGATTCCTGACGTAAGGCCTGCGTGATGCATCCATCACCTTCAGAAAGAAGTATTCATCATCCGGAATCCCGTAGGATTGGTTTCTGATCACCTTAATCT
>JAFUGS010000101.1 GCA_017469265.1 Clostridia bacterium | reverse complement strand
TGCTGACGGAGATGGACGGCTTCGACGGCAAGAAGGGCGTGGTGATTCTGGCGGCCACCAACCGGCCGGAAAGCCTGGATCCCGCGCTGCTGCGGCCGGGGCGCTTTGACCGACGGATCCCGGTGGAGCTGCCGGACCTGCAGGGGCGGGAGGCCATCCTGCGGGTGCACGCGAAGCATGTCAAATGCGGCGGCGGCATCGACCTGAAGGAAATTGCCCGGGCCACCTCCGGCGCCTCCGGCGCGGAGCTGGCCAACATTATCAACGAGGCGGCCCTGCGGGCGGTGCGGCTGGGCCGCGGCGAGGTGAGCCAGGCGGACCTGATGGAAAGCGTGGAAACCGTCATCGCCGGATACCAGCGGAAGAACGCGGTCATGTCCGAGAATGAGAAGCGCATCGTCTCCTACCACGAGATCGGCCACGCCCTGGTGGCGGCCATGCAGACCCATTCCGCCCCGGTGACCAAGATCACCATTATTCCCCGGACCTCCGGCGCCCTGGGCTACACCATGCAGGTGGACGAGGACGAGCATTACCTCATGAGCAAGGAGGAACTGCGGAACAAGATCGTCACCCTGACCGGCGGCCAGGCGGCGGAGGAGCTGATTTTCCACAGCATTACCACCGGCGCCTCCAACGACATCGAGAAGGCCACCAAGCTGGCCCGGGGCATGATTACCCGCTACGGCATGGGGGACTTCGGCATGGTGGCGATGGAAACCGTGACCAACCAGTACCTGGGCGGGGACACGGCCCTGGCCTGCAGCGGCGCCTACTCCGAGAAGATCGACGACCAGGTGGTGGCCCTGGTGCGGGAGGCCCGGGCCAAGGCCGACGGCATCCTGCGGGAGAACGAGGGAAAGCTGCATGAGCTGGCGGCGTACCTGCTGAAGCAGGAAACCATTACCGGCGAGGAATTCATGCGGATTCTGAACGCGCCGCCGGCGGAAACCGCCGCGGAGGCGCTGCCCGGGGACGCGCCGTCGGAAAAGGCCTGACCGCTTTTCCGCGGCGGCGGACGGCCCTTTTCCGGATTTCAAAGAAAGACGAAAAGGAGAGATAGGGATGAAAAAACGGAATCTGTTGACGATGCTGACGGCCCTGGCGCTGGCGCTGGGCTGCTTTGGCGTGTCCCTCGCGGAGATCATTCCGCCTGAAGAGCCGGGGCAGCAGATCGGCTATATGGCGGTGGTGCTGTGCGAGACCCTCACCCTGCGGGAGAGTCCCAGCGCTTCCTCCCGGGCGGTGCGGACCCTGAAATACGGCGATCTGCCGATCGTGGTGGGCGCGGATCTGCCGGCGGGGCCGAAGAAGGAGAACGGCTTTGTCTACTGCGCGCTGGGTGACGCGGTGGATTCGCCCTGCGGCTGGCTCAGCGCGGACTACCTTTTCATCAACCCGGCCTGGTACGTGGCGGAAAAGAACACGGCGGTATACGCCTGGAACGAGACCACGGCCCCCAAAATCGGGCTGCTGGACAAGGACACCCGGCTTCCCATCCTGAAGCAGGAGGGCTCCTGGTACCTGGTCAGCCTGCGCGGCGCCGTCGGCTGGATCTCCGCGAATCAGTAAGCCTGTCCGGGACGGCGGTCTTTGATCATCTGAAAGGTTTTTCATAATAACCCAGTGGAGACCTTTTCAGACGGAAATATTCATGCTGGATGTTATATTCGCTTTAGGAATGATGCCTGTATGGACCGTGGAGGTAGACTAATGGCGCTTCATTCTGACGAGAAATGTGTGCTTGAAAGGTGACACTTGTACTGATTACAATACTGCACGTTCATATGCTGCAAATGAGCTCGTTTTGCTATGAACGAAATGCCAGATGGGCACAGGGAATGGATTGCCTGCGCAGGTGTGGACGAAAGGACCGACTGGATGAGTTTCCAGCCGGTCAGCTTTTTATGATAGGCTGAGCGTCTTGGCGTATTTGAACTGAATGATATCACCCGGAGCGGTTTCCGTATAGGCATCCTCCTGATGCATGGTTTCGACGATCTCTGCTTTCGGCATACTTCCAAACCGCTGTATGACAGTATCCATGATTGCCGTATCATCTGCATGAAGGAATGGATAGTCTTTCGTTTCTGTCGGAAGGAACTTATATCCTGTACCATCACCCATATCGATTTCTTCGCAGTTGATCGTACTGAGATCGACAATGGATTCATACGCTACCGGAACCGCTCCCATCGGCAGGGCACGATATACCATGCCGGAAATTGCATGCCCTCTGCGTTTATAGGAGAGTCAAAAAAATAATGCCTGGTGTCAAGCACAATACCCGCTCCAGATGAACTGTTGAACTGGATAAATGATGCGCTCTATGCTATACTGAAAATGCAATAAACCCAACGATTACACGGCTTTTGAGGGGGGGCGCCGGAATGCGGGATCAGGACAGGTTCAGAGGTTGCCTTATCGGCGGCGCGGCCGGAGACGCTCTGGGCTATGCCGTCGAGTTCCTCCGCGAAGGACAGATCTTCCGCAGATACGGCGAGCGCGGCATCACGGAATATGATCTGACGGGCGGCGTCGCGCAGATCTCCGACGATACGCAGATGACGCTGTTCACCGTCAACGGTCTCCTGCTGGGGATGACCAGGGGCATGACGAGGGGCATCGTCGGAAATCATGTGGGCGCAGCTCGCGCGAAGTCTCGGGTTGGATAAGTATTGAGATAATCGTCAAAGGGTTGAACGCTTGCGGTTTGGCAGTACTTTTCATTTTACAGGAGGGCATCAGGCATGAAGGGCAGAAACTT
>JAFUGS010000100.1 GCA_017469265.1 Clostridia bacterium | reverse complement strand
GGACTTCATGCTGGCCATGGACGCGGCTTCCTCCGAATGGAAGAGCGAAAAGGGCAAGGGCTTCTATCATCAGCCCAAGTCCGGCAAGGACTTTACCAGCGACGAGCTGATTGCCCACTGGGAGAGCCTGGTGGACAAGTACCCGATCATCTCCATCGAGGATGGCCTGGATGAAGAGGACTGGGAAGGCTGGCAGAAGATGACCGCCCGGCTGGGCAGCAAGGTGCAGCTGGTGGGCGACGACCTGTTTGTCACCAACACCGAGCGGCTGAGCAAGGGCATCCAGCTGGGCTGCGGCAACAGCATCCTGATCAAGCTGAATCAGATCGGCTCCGTGTCCGAGACCCTGGAAGCCATCAAGATGGCGCACAAGGCCGGATACACCGCCGTGACCTCTCACCGCTCCGGCGAGACGGAGGACACCACCATCGCCGACCTGGCCGTGGCGCTGAACACCTGCCAGATCAAGACCGGCGCTCCCTCCCGCAGCGAGCGCGTGGCCAAGTACAATCAGCTGATCCGCATCGAGGAGCAGTTGGGCGATTCCGCCTGCTATCCGGGCATGGCTGCCTTCAACGTGAAGAAGTAAGCGACCCTGGTTTTCCGCCCCGACGCCTGCAGGCGCCGGGGCTTTCCACAATCCCGCGGCGGAGGGCGCGGTTTCGGGCAAACCGGTCCCGGCCGCGGGAGACGGGAAACATCCCGGGGCGGGAGAAGGAATCCGGCCGCGAAAGCCGGATCCGCCTTCACCCGTAGCGGATCATTTCTCAAGAACAAGGAGGTTAACCGTATGAAAAAACTTCTGATTCCCCTGGCCGTGCTGGTTATGCTGTGCATGTGCCTGACCGCGATGGGGGAGGAAGCGGTGACCCTGGAGATTCGGAATCCGGGAAAGCTGCCTTTCTATGAGGCGTCGGATCCCTGGCTGGAAGGGCTGACCGCCGGAGGGAACAGCGACCTGCCGGTGCTGGTGCTTTCGGTGAAGAAGGGCGTCCAGCTGCAGACCACCGTAAAGCCCCAGAGCCTCCGGAACAAAAAGGTGACCCTGACCGCGGAGGACCCGGAAATCCTGCGGGTGCAGGGCAGCACGGTGACCGGGCTGAGGGCTGGGGAAACCCTGCTGACCATCGCCAGCGAAGCGGATCCCCAGGCGGCGCTTTCCCTGCGGGTGGCTGTGATTCAGCCTGTGACCCGGCTGTCGCTGCGGGCCAGTGAAAAAAGCGTTGCCGTGGGCGGAACCATCCAGCTGACGGCGGACGCGCAGCCGGAATCCGCCACCCGGAAACAGGTCGTCTGGACGTCGGCGGACGAGCAGATTGCCACGGTGGACGCCGAAGGACGGGTCACCGGCGTGAAGAAGGGAACCGCCCGCATTGTGGCGACCGCCGCGGACGGCAGCAAAACCCGGGCGAACATCAGCGTGCAGGTGACCCAGAACGCGGAGGAAATCCAGCTGGACAGGACGGAAATCACGGTGGACGTCAAACGGACCGGGGTGCTGAAGGCCACTGTCCTGCCGAAGAACGCCAATGACCGGAGCGTGGTCTGGTCCTCCAGCGATGAAAGCATCGCCACCGTGAACCGGCAGGGCCGGGTGACGGGCGTCGCCCTGGGCGACTGCGAAATCATCTGCGCCAGCAGCAGCGGGAATGTGCAGGCCCGGGCGACGGTGCATGTGCAGCAGCCGGTGAAAAGCGTTGTCTTTGACAGCGCGCCGTTTGTCTACGTGAATGAATCCGCGCGGCTGACATGGCACGTGGAGCCGGCCGGCGCCACGAATCCTGGCGTCATCCTGACCTCGGCCAACCCGAAGGTGCTGACGGTCAGCGAGGACGGAACCGTGACCGGCGTCCGGTCCGGCGAGGCTTACGTGAACGCCATCACCACGGACGGATCCAACCGCAGGGCCCGGGTGAAGGTGAAGGTGGGACAGCATGTGGAAAGCGTACGGATGACACGGCGCACCGCCTATATTGACCGGGGCACCACCTCCACCACCGGGGCGCAGATCAGCCCGAAGGACGCGTCCAACAAGAATATGACCTGGGAAAGCGCGGATCCCTCCATCGCCACGGTGAGCCCGGCCAAGAAACAGCCCTGGCGGGTGAACATCACCGGCGTTTCCTCCGGGGAGACAACCATCACCGGCACCACGAAGGACGGCGGCTTCCAGACGTCCATGACGGTGAAGGTGGGAAGCTATGAGCATGCGCTGGAACTGGACAAGCAGAGCACCTACGTGGAAGGGGCGGACATCGTCCTGCGGGTGCGGAACGTCAGCGACCTGACGATCACCAGCGTGACCGCGGAGGTGACGGTGACCGACGTGGACGGCAATCCCGTCCCCTGCAACAGCAAGGACAACAGCGCCACCTTCAAGGTGGTCTACAAGGGGACCCTGGCTCCCGGCGCGTACAGCAAAAACAACCAGTGGAAGTACGTGAACTTCAAGCTGCCGGACTCCATGACCGTGGCGCAGTACGAAGTGCGGATCACCGAGTTTCAGATTGACAACGACTGGGTGAAGACCATCCGGAAAAAGAACCAGCCCAGCAAGAAGTGCCCGGTGCATATTTAAGCCCAAGGAAAGGAAAAGGAGGCAAGAAACATGATCAAACGGATGATGGCCCTGCTGCTGGCGCTTGCGCTGACCATGCTGCTGGCGGCTCCGGCCGCGGTGGCGGAGGATATGTCCTCCGAGGGATACTACTACGTCTACACGGATAACGGCAAGGCCCTGAACGTCCGTGAAACGCCCGGCGGCAAGGTGGTCGGTAACCTGAAATACGGCTCCCGGATCTACTGCTACTACAAGGACGGCGGAAACGGCTGGGCGCTGATTGATTACAGCTATGACATGCCCGGCGTCGGATACGGGACCTACGCCTGCTATGTTTCCTCCCGCTTCCTGCGCAAGAGCAAGCCCCCGGCCAGAACCAGCGCCAGCGCCAGCGCCGCCGCCCAGCGTCCGGCTTCCGCGGATACCGTTTTGGAGCTGAACCAGGAATTCAAGAGCGCGAAGAAGGTCACCCCCTACGCGGTGACGGTGCGGCCTACCCGCGTCAGCGGCTGGGTGAACATGCACTGGGCCCCCAGCACGGACAGCGAGATCCTGGCCACCTACAAGGCCAATGACAGCCTGGTGGTGATCCAGACCCTGGACAACTGGTATCAGGTGGAGGATCAGGCCACCGGCAATGTGGGCTTCATCAGCAAGGAGTCCGTGCAGCAGTAAGCGATTGCCTTTTTCCCGTCCGGGACAGACCGGAAGCGCGCGGGGCGCGCGGCCGGCCGCGAGAGAAGACAAGAAACAACAGGAGGAAATGAGAATGAAGAAATGGATCGCGGTTTTCCTGAGCCTGGTTCTGCTGCTGGGCACGGTTTCCGCCATGGCGGAGAATCCGGAGAAAGTGAACATCGGCACCATCAGCATCAACGGAACCTTTACCCTGCAGTGCGGGATTCCGGAAGGCTATACCCCCGTGCCGATCCTGGCCAGCCCGGAGCAGGTCATCGCGGTGCTGAAGGCGGAAGATCCGGAAGCGCCCGTGATGATGCTTTCCGTGGCGTTTGACGAAACCTACTCGGACGTGATGAGAATGAATGACCTGACCGAGGAGGAGCTGGACCTGCTGGAGCAGACCTATATCGTGGATGACCCGAACGTGGAGATCACCTACGGGGAAACCGGGTACGGCACCCAGCTTCTGATCGCCCGGCATGATACGGAAACCCAGGACTATATCAGCTTCCTGTCCATCTATCAGGGGTATTTCATTGAGTTTGTCCTGACGGCTTCCGAAGAGGCGGCGGACAAGAACCTGACCGATGACCAGCTGCAGATGAGCATCGCCTTCCTGACGGATCTGGATTTCGTTCCCGGTATCGCGCGGCCGATGGACAGCGCGGCGGCTTTCGCCGGGCAGACGGTTCAGGCGAATCTGACGGACTATGATCCGGAAACCCGGACGGTGCAGGTGGATGTGCGCAAGCCCGTGACCGTGGACGCGGAAACGGTGATGGCCCTGCAGCCGGGAGATTCCTTCACCTACGGCACCCAGACCATCACGGTGGATACCATTGAGAAGCTGGAAGAGGACGAGAATGAGTACGAGGTGAACGGCGACGTGATCCTGCGGATCCAGGACGACCGGGCCACCGTGTATGAAATGGATATGCAGATCATGGAAACAGCGGCGTCACTGCGGGTTGAGGTGACGGACAGCCTGGTGTTCGTGGACGGCATTGACCCGGAAACCGGGGACATCATGGAAGAGCCCACGGAACACAGCGCGGCGGAATTCATGAACATGCTGACGGCGGGCGGATATCCGGATTTCGCTTCCGACAATGTGAACGTTTCCTTTGACAGGGACGGGACGATGACCCAGGTGGAGCGCTTCTACACGCCCTGGCAGTAAGAGCCGCTTTTCCCGGCCGACGCGGAGAAAGCCCGCCCGGGGCGGCGAAGCCGGTTCCGGACGTTTTTCCCCGGGGCGGGGGGACAATGCGCCCCCGCCGAAGGAAAAAATCAGCGGAAAGGGTTTACTTTTGGCCGGTTTCGTCCTATAATGGCGGCACATCGTGGACGAGGACATGCCTCCGTGGACGCGGCGCAGAGAGGAGCGCATCAGGTGCGAGCGCTCTGCCGGGAAAACGGGCGGGTACCCCCTCTGAGAGCCCTGCGAACAGGGCCGGCGGCTCCGTTATCGGCCGGGAAATGAGAAGCTCCTTCCTGAAAGGGAAGGGGAAGAAGGGTGGAACCGCGCGACTTTCGCGTCCCTTGCACAAACATGTGCGGGGGGCGCTTTTTTGTCCCCCTGCGGAAAGAAGAAAGGAGAACCCCATGAACAAAGAGGAATACCGGGAATTTTACGCCAGCGTGTACCGCCACAGCCTGGCCCACATTCTGGCCAAGGCCGTGATTGAGCTTTTCGGCCGAGAGAACGTGCAGTACGCCATCGGCCCGCAGATCGCGGACGGATTCTACTACGATTTCCTGCTGCCCCGGAATCTGACGAACGAGGACTTCCCGGTGATTGAGGAGAAGATGCGCGAGATCATCAAGCGCCGGGAGCCCTGGACCCGGAAGGAGGTTTCCCGGGAGGAAGCCCTGAAGCTTTTCGCGGACCAGAAATTCAAAACCGAGGAAATCCACGACCTGCCGGAGGACGAGGTGCTGACGGTGTACTGGACGGGGGAGGACTACATCGACCTGTGCCGGGGCCCCCACGTGGAGAACTCCCAGGAGCTGATGAACGCCGCCTTCCAGATCAAGAGCGTTTCCGGCTCCTACTGGCGGGGGGACGAGCACCGGGATCAGCTGCAGCGGATCTATGTCTACGCCTTCCAGGACAAGCAGGGGCTGAAGGAGCACCTGCAGCTGGTAAAGGAGGCCATGGAGCGGGACCACAAGAAGCTGGGACCGCAGCTGGACCTGTTCATGTTTGATGAAACCGCGCCGGGCATGCCCTACTGGCTGCCCCGGGGCTGGAAGCTGTTCAACGCGCTGCTGGACTTCTGGCGCGGCATCCATGAGGAGCACGGATACCAGGAGATCGCCGCGCCGGTGATCAACAACCGTAAGCTGTGGGTCACCTCCGGCCACTGGGGCCACTACCGGGACAACATGTTCCTGATCCCCGGGGAGGGCGGCGACATCGAGGCGCCGGATACCTTCGCGGCCAAGCCCATGAACTGTCCCAACGCCATCATGGTGTACAAGCGCTCCCTGCGCAGCTACAAGGAGCTGCCCGTCCGCATCAGCCAGGTGGACGTGATTCACCGGAAGGAGAAGAGCGGCGAGCTGAACGGCCTTTTCCGGGTGCAGATGTTCCGGCAGGATGACGCGCATATCCTGGTCACCGAGGATCAGATCGAGAGCGAAATCGGGGACATCATGGATGTGTGCGGGGAAATCTACAACACCTTCGGCCTGACCTACATGGCGGAGCTGTCCACCCGGCCGGATGACTTCATGGGGGACATTGAGGTCTGGAACCAGGCGGAGGCCGCGCTGAAGCATATCCTGGACAAGCGCTACGGCGAGGGAAACTACGAGATCAACGAAGGGGACGGCGCCTTCTACGGCCCGAAAATTGACCTGAAGATGAAGGACTGTCTGGGCCGGGAATGGCAGCTGGGCACGATTCAGCTGGACTTCCAGCTGCCGCTGAACTTCGACCTGAAGTACGTGGCGCCGGACGGCTCCGTGAAGACCCCGGTCATGATTCACCGGGCGCTGCTGGGCTCCTTTGAGCGCTTTATCGGCATCATCATCGAGCACTTCAAGGGCTCCTTCCCCTTCTGGCTGAGCCCCTATCAGGTGGGCATCGTGCCCATCCGGCCGGAGCATAACGCCTACGCCGAAAAGGTGCTGAAGGCGCTGCGGGCCGCGGGCATCCGCGCGGAGGCGGATTTCGCGGACCGGAACATGAAGGAGAAGATCAAGGCCTTCCACAACTTCCGGGATCCCTACATCGTGGTGGTGGGAGACCGGGAGGCGGAGGAGAACACGGTCTCCGTCACCCTGCGGGGGAACAAGAAGATGAATGGCGTTCCCCTGGACCGGTTTATCGGGATCTGCCAGGAAATGAACCGGACGCACAGCCTGGAGCTGACGGAAACCGCCGAATAATCCATCCGCTGTGGCTGAACGGCTTCCCGCTCCTTTCCCGCGTTTTGCGCGGGGCGGGGCGGGAAGCCGGTTTCTTTTTTGCCGGGACGGGGAAGGATGCCGCGCGGATCCGCCGGAGGGCGGACGCCGGCGGCCTCGCGCTGTCCGCGGCGGGACGGTCCGATGTATTTCCGCTGTCTTTTCTTGTGTTTTCCGGATGGGGCCGGTATAATAAAAACGCTGTCCGGGTAAGCGTGGACGGCGGGAGGAGGACAGGAGAGATGATTTCCTTCGACAGGAAGAACAACCTGCTGATGCAGAACAAGTACCGGTACACCCTGCAGGATGTGGAGGAGCCGAACCTGTATCGGGAGATTTTTGATTACGAGCATATTCCCAAGGTGGCTTTCAACATGCGGCATGTGCCCATGAGCGTGCCGGATGAAATCTGGATGACGGACACCACCTTCCGGGACGGGCAGCAGTCCGTCAGCCCCTTTACCCCGAAACAGATTCTGCATCTGTTCAAGCTCATGAGCCGCCTGGGCGGCCCAAAGGGCATGATCCGGCAGAGCGAGTTTTTCCTGTACACCAAAAACGACCAGGAAGCGCTGTGCCTGTGCCAGGACGCCGGGCTGAAATTTCCGGAGATCACCACCTGGATCCGGGCCAATGAGAAGGATTTTGAGCTGGTGAAGGCCGCCGGCGTGCAGGAAACGGGGATCCTGGTTTCCTGCAGCGACTATCACATTTTCAAAAAGATGCACCTGACCCGGGGCCAGGCGATGGAGAAGTACCTGGGCATCGTGAAGGCTGCGCTGGACCGGGGCATCCGGCCCCGCTGCCATTTTGAGGACATTACCCGCGCGGACTATTACGGCTTCGTGCTGCCCTTTGCCGAGCAGCTGATGAACCTGAGCCTGGAGAGCGGCATTCCCATCAAGATCCGGGCCTGCGATACCATGGGCTACGGCGTGAGCTATCCCGGCGCGGCCCTGCCCCGCAGCGTGCCCGGCATCGTCTACGGCCTGAACCATTACGCGGGATTCCCCTCCGCGCAGCTGGAATGGCACGGGCATAATGACTTCTACAAGGTGGTGACCAACGCGGCGACGGCCTGGCTGTACGGCTGTTCTTCCGTCAACTGCACGCTGCTGGGCATCGGGGAGCGGACCGGCAACTGCCCCATGGAAGCCATGGCGGTGGAGTACCAGAGCCTGCGGGGGGACGACGGCGGGATGGACCTGACCGCGGTCACCGAGATCGCGGACTACATGGAGCGGGAGATCGGGATCGAGATCAGCCCCCGCCAGCCCTTTGTGGGACGGCACTTCAACGTGACCCGGGCGGGGATCCACGCGGACGGCATGCTGAAGGATGAGGAAATCTACAACGCCTTCGACACCTCCAAGATTCTGAACCGGCCCGCCTCCGTGGCCGTGGACAGCCGGGGCGGCACCGCTTCCATCGCCCACTGGCTGAACAGCTATTTCCGCCTGACCGGGGACAATCAGGTGGACAAGTCCGACCCGCTGATTATTACCATGCGGGAACAGGTGGACGCCATGTACGCCGAGGGCCGGAACACGGTGATGGGCGACGAGGAACTGGAAATCATGGTGCGCCGCTACGATGTGAACCGGTATGAGAGGCTGCTGTTCCACAGGGGAAAATAAGCGGGGCTTCGGGACGCCGCGGAAAGGGCGGTTCCCGCCGACACGAGAAGAGAAAAAAGGGGAAGAACGCATGCGCTATGATGAGATGAGCCGGGAAGAGCAGACGCGGGAGCTGGCGGAGCTGAAAAAGGAATACCGCAGGATGCAGGGGATGGAGCTTCACCTGGACATGAGCCGGGGAAAGCCCTGCCTGGAGCAGCTGGACCTGAGCATGGGCCTGATGGAAGTGCTGGACTCCTCCTCCGACCTGACCTGCGAAGACGGGACGGACTGCCGGAACTACGGGCAGCTCACCGGCATCGAGGAGGCCCGGGTGCTGCTGGGGGACATGATGGAGAACAACCCGAACGACATCATCATCTACGGCAACTCCTCCCTGAACGTGATGTACGACACGGTGAGCCGGGCCTATACCCATGGGGTCATGGGCAGCACGCCCTGGTGCAGGCTGGAGAAGGTCCGGTTTCTCTGCCCCGTGCCGGGATACGACCGGCATTTCGCCATCACGGAGTATTTCGGCATTGAGATGATTCCTGTGCCCATGACCGAGACAGGGCCCGACATGGCGATGGTGGAGAAGCTGGTGGCGGAGGACGAAGCCATCAAGGGCATCTGGTGCGTACCAAAATACTCCAACCCCACAGGCACGTCCTACAGCGACGAAACCGTCCGCCGCTTCGCACGGCTGAAGCCCGCCGCCAGGGATTTCCGGATTTTCTGGGACAACGCCTACGGTATGCACCATCTGTATGACGACCGGCAGGATTATCTGATTGAGATTCTGGCGGAATGCAAGCGGGCGGGGAATCCGGACCTGGTCTACAAGTTCGCTTCCACCTCGAAAATCACCTTCCCGGGCAGCGGCATCGCGGCGCTGGCCACCTCCCCCAACAACATGGAGGACATCAAAAGGCAGCTGCGGAACCAGACCATCGGGCATGACAAGGTGAACCAGCTGCGGCACGTGCGCTTTTTCGGCGACATCCACGGGATGGTGGAGCATATGCGGAAACACGCGGACATCCTGCGGCCAAAGTTTGAGCTGGTGGAGAACACGCTGGAGGAAGAGCTGGGAGAGAAGGGGATCGGAAGCTGGTCGAAGCCCCTGGGTGGCTACTTCATCGGGTTTGAGAGCCTGCCGGGCTGCGCGAAGGAAATTGTCGCCCGGTGCAAAAAAGCGGGCGTGACCATGACGCCCGCGGGCGCGACCTGGCCCTACGGGAAGGATCCCCGGGACACGAGCATCCGCATCGCGCCTACCTTCCCCTCCCTGCATGACCTGGAGGCAGCCAGCAGGCTGTTCTGCCTGTGCGTGAAAATCGTGAGCCTGGAAAAAATGCTGAGGGAAGCAAACTGAATACCATAGAAAGAAGAGGGAGAAATTCATGCGGGTCGGACTGCTGATTGCCATTGAGAAGGAACTGAAGGCTTTTCTGGAGAGCGGGGGAGAAATCACCCAGGAGCGGGTCAACGGGCGGACCGTGTATCGCGCGGAGATCGGGGGAAACCAGGTGTTTGCCCTCTGTTCCGGGGCGGGAGAGATCGACGCGGCGTCGGGGACGCAGCTGCTGATTACGAAATATGACTGCGAAGTGATGCTGAACTTCGGCGTCACGGGAGCGCTGGATCCGGCGCTGCAGGTGGAAGACCTGTTTGTGGTGCGCAAGGCCCGGCACTATGACTTTGACACCTCCGCGTTTGACGACGCGATGCCGAATCAGTACCAGGGCATGCCGGACGCGTTTCTGCCCCTGGACGGGGGACTGATGGAAAAGGCGAAGGCGATGGCGCCGGAGCTGCGGGAGGCCGTGGTGGCCAGCGGGGACAAGTTCGTGGAGGATCGAACGGAGAAAAACCGCCTGCGGGCACTGGGGTGCGACATCTGCGACATGGAGATCGCCGCCATCGCCCGGGTATGCCTGCTCAGCGGCGTCCGGTGTCTGTCCATCAAATGCATCAGCGACACCTATGAGGGGGGGAGCGGGGATTTCCTGACCAATGTGGAACGCAGCGCGAAGGCCGCATTCCGGGTGCTGCGGGCGATTCTGGAAAAGGCCTGAGGAAACCCTTGCCCCTTTCCGGTTCTTTTGGTATAATAGCCGCTGAATTCCGGGGAATTTTATTATCGCGATTGGAGTGACTTTCAAATGCAGAAGAAATCCCTGCTGGCCCTGGCGCTGGCGCTGACCCTTTTCCTGACCGGCTGCACCCTGGTGCAGAAGGATCCGGTGGTGGACGCCGCAACGGAGATCCTCCGCCTGGGGGACGCGGTGGTGACCAAGGGCGAGGTGCAGGAGCAGGTGGATTACCAGCTGAACTACATGGCGTACCTCTACTCCATGTACGGCTACAGCTACGATCCCACCTCGGCGGACAACATCGCCGACGTGCGGAACTCCGTGATCGACTCCTTCAAGACCAAGCTGGTGACCGACGCGAAGATTAAGGAGATGGGGCTGGATCAGCTGACCGAGGAGGAACAGGCTGAGATTCAGGAAAAGGCGGAGAGCACTTATCAGGACAACCTGGATTACATCATCTCCGACAACGAGGAGATGGAGGGCCTGACCGACGAGGAGAAGAACGCGAAGGCCAAAGAGCAGCTGGAATCCACCGGATACACGATGGAGACGGCGCTGGAGGACGCGAAGGAAACCCTGCTGAGCGACAAGCTGCGCCAGGAGATCATCAAGGACGTGGCCGTGACCGAGGAGGAAATCCAGGCAGACTTTGACGAGAAGGTTGCCTCCGCGAAGGAAACCTACGAGAACAGCGCCGGTACCTGGGCTTCCGCCGCCAACAACGGCACCACCCTGTACTACACCCCTGCCGGCGTCCGGTTTGTGAAGCAGATCCTGGTGAAGTTTACCGACGAGGATCAGGAAAAGATCGACGCGGCCCAGACGGTGGTGACGGACGCCCAGACCGCGGTGACCGCGGCCGAGAGCAAGGTAAATGACGCGCAGGCCATCCTGGATGACGAGGCCGCCACGGAAGAGGACCGCACCGCCGCGGAGGACGATAAGACGGCCGCGGAAGCGGAGCTGGCGGCGGCGCAGGCCGCGCTGGAATCCGCCCAGGCGGAGCTGGACGCGGCCCGGGAAACGGCTTTTGCCAACATCGACGCCGAGGCGGACGCCATTCTGGCGCAGATCGAGGAGGGCGCGGACTGGGATACCCTGATGGCGGAGAAGACCCAGGATCCCGGCATGCAGAGCGGGCTCACTTCTGAGCGCGGATATGCGGTCAGCGCGGACATGACCAGCTTCGATTCCGCTTTTGTGGACGCGGCGATGGCCCTGGAAAAGATCGGCGATGTGTCGCCCAAGACCAGGGGCAACAGCTATGGCTACTACATCATCCGGTACGTCGCCGACGCGGTGGAAGGCCCCATCGCGCTGGATGAAGTGAAGGAGAGCATTGCGTCCAGCCTGCTGTCCACCAAACAGGATGAGGCCTACACCGCCGCGGAGCAGAGCTGGCTGGCGGACGCGGAAAGCCAGTTCAAGCTGGACATGAATGCCCTGAACTGACCGGGGAATTGTGAATAAGGCCGGGGATGCCGTCTGGAAAAAGCCGGCATCCCTTTTTTCAAACAAGGAGGCTTTCATGTTTTTTTCTGCGCTCTGGAAGCGACAGGCCAGGGAAGCGCTGAGGCATCACTGGCTGACGGGACTGCTGATCGCGCTGGTGGTGAATCTGCCCGCCCTGCTGGTGCAGGGCATTGCCGCCGCCACCGGAAATGACCTGATGACCCGAGTGACGGATCTGCTTTACGCATCCCTGAACGCCGGCGGAACAGCGGTGGATCAGGAAAGACTGGCGGCCGGGCTGGCGGCGCTGCGGGACGCCAGCGGCGTGTGGGTCATGCAGGGGCTGAGCTTCGCCGCCTGGCTGCTGACGCCCTGTCTGACCATAGGCATGCTGCACTGGCTGCAGATGCTGCTACGGAAGCAGGCGGCGGGAGATGTGACGGCGGTATTCAGCCGGATGGGCACCTTCTTTAAGGGCATCGGCCTGTGGCTGTATACCGCCCTGCGGGTATTCCTGTGGATGCTGCCGGGGCTGGCGCTGAATGTGGCGGCCATGCTGCCCCTTTGGCTGTCGGACGCCTCCTCCCGGATCTCCGTGCTGTCCGCGGCCAATACCACGGTGGGTCTCCAGGCCGCAGCGATGGGGATCACCGCCGCGCTGGCGGTGATGGCGATGCTGAAGTACGCCCTGGGGGCGCAGATCCTGGCGGACCACCCGGAGAAGGGCCCGGTGGAGGCCGCCCGGGAAAGCAACCGGATGACCAGAGGGAAAAAGGGCATGCTCTTTTCTCTGTATCTGAGCTTTCTGATCTGGTATCTGCTGGAAATTACGCTGGTCAGCGTCATGATGGACATGATGGGACCGGTGATCGCGATGATGGCGGAGATGCTGTGCTCCCTGGCCATTTCCGTCTATCTGAATGGCGCGCTGACGGGATTCTATCTGACCGCGCTGCGGAGCGAATCCGCGGCGCAACCGGAAGGAGAAGCGGAAACGGAATGAAAAAGATCGTTCTGACCGGCGGCGGTACCCTGGGACACGTGACGCCGCATCTGGCCCTGATTCCGCACCTTCAGGCGGCGGGATACGAAATTCACTATATCGGGACGGAGAACGGGATGGAAGCGCCGAAGATGCGCTCCGTGCCCGGCGTCATCTATCACGCGGTCAAGGGCGGAAAGCTGCGCCGCTACCATTCCTGGCAGAACTTTATTGATCCCTTCCGGGTGATGGCGGGGGCGGTCCAGTCCGCCCGGCTCATGGGAAAAATCCGCCCCAACGTCGTCTTCAGCAAGGGCGGCTTCGTGGCGGTGCCCGTGGTTTTTGGCGCCTGGCTGCACAGGATCCCGGTGCTCTGCCATGAGAGCGACCTGACTCCCGGGCTGGCGAACAGGCTGTGCCGCCCCTTCGCGAAAAAGTTTGCCACGACTTTCCCGGAATGCGCCGAAGCCCTGGGGAAAAAGGCGGAGATGACCGGGACGCCTCTGCGGCCGGAGCTTTTTGAGGGCAGCAGGGAGCGGGGGCTGGCCCTTTTCGGCTTTGAAGGGAAAAAGCCGGTGCTGCTGATGATGGGCGGCTCCTCCGGTGCGCAGCGCGTGAACCAGGCTCTGCGGGAAGCGCTGCCCCGGCTGACGGGGAACTTTGACGTCGCGCATATCTGCGGCCAGGGGAATCTGGAGGCCTCCCTGGAAGGCACACCGGGCTACGCCCAGAGGGAGTTTCTGGACGCGGAGCTGCCGGACGCGCTGGCCGCGACGGATCTGGTGCTGAGCCGGGCCGGCGCGAACGCGCTGTGTGAATTCCAGCATCTGGGCCGGCCCATGCTCCTGATTCCCTATCCCAAAGGCGCCAGCCGGGGGGATCAGATCCTGAACGCGGAAAGTCTGCGAAAACGGGGGCTGTGCCACGTGCTGCAGCAGGAGGACATGACGGCTGATACCCTGGTGGAAGCCCTGATGGACACCTGGCAGGACCGGGAAAACCTGGAAAAGGCCCTGCGGGAAGCCCCGCCGGCGGATGGCACAAAGCGGGTGCTGGAAATGATCGCGGAAATCGCGAAGCCATAAGCGGAACGCTCCGCGCGGCGCGGCTGAACCGGACCGGGAAAAGAAAACGGCTGACGCGCAGAGACCGCTCCGCGACCAGCAGCCCTGTGAATAAAAAAGGAAAACCCCTCCGGTTCAGACCGGAGGGGTTTTGCAGGCGCGCGGGACAATCAGGCAATCAGGCCATCAGCGCGTCCGCCAGGGCGGCCAGCTGCGCTTCGCTGTCGGCGGCCAGGGCGGAATTGATCCGGACAACGGGCTCCAGCACCGTCAGGTCCTTACAGCCTTCCAGCATGCCCTTCATGACCTTTGCGGCCATGGGCGCCCAGGAACCGTTTTCAATGAGACCGACGATCTTCTTCTGCCAGTTCCGCTCGGTGAGGTGATCGATGAAGGTCCGCATGAAGGGGAAGATGTCCGCGTTGTAGGTAGTGGTAGCCAGGACCACTTTGCCATAGCGGAAGGTGTCCTCCACGGCCTCGGGCATGTCACAGCGGGCGAGATCGTTCAGCGCGACCTTCGGGCAGCCCCGGTTTTTCAGCAGCTCGGCCAGCTTTTCCGCCGCGGCGCGGGTATGACCGTACACCGAGGTGTAGTTGATGACGACGCCTTCGCTCTCCACCCCGTAGGAGCTCCAGGTCTGATACAGATGGAGGTAGTAGGGGAGATCCTCCGTCAGCACCGGGCCGTGCAGGGGACAGATGGCGGTGACCTCCAGCCCGGCGAGCTTCTTCAGGACGGCCTGCACCTGCGCGCCGTATTTGCCGACGATGCCGAAATAATACCGCCGGGCTTCGCAGGCCCAGCCTTCGGGATCCTCCCTGTCCAGCGCGCCGAACTTGCCAAAGGCATCGGCGGAAAACAGCACTTTGTCCGTGACGTCGTAGGTAAAAAGGACCTCCGGCCAGTGCACCATGGGCGCGGTCAGAAAGGTCAGTTCATGCCGGCCGAGGGACAGGGTGCTCCGGTCGGAAACCACCAGCCGGTTCCGATCGGCCAGATCCGTGCCGTAGAACTGCTTCATCATCTGGAAGGCTTTGGCGGAGGCCGCAACGGTGGCCTGGGGATAGGCTTCCAGGAAACGGAGAATATTGGCGGAATGGTCCGGCTCCATATGCTGCACGATCAGGTAATCCGGAACGCGGCCGGCCAGCGCTGCGGACAGGTTTTCCATCCATTCCGCGCCGAAATGCGCGTCCACCGTATCCAGGACAGCGGTTTTCTCATCCAGAATGACGTAGGAATTGTAAGCCATGCCCAGCGGAACGATGTACTGCCCCTCGAAAAGGTCCAGATCATGATCGTTGACGCCGATGTACTGAATATCCCTGGAAAGCATGATAAAAAATCCTCCCATGCAAAAGATCCCTTTCATTATATCGCGAAACGGGGATGAAAACAATAAAAAGAGGAAAAAAGCCCGGAGGGGGCGAAATAATTATGGTAACGCTTTCAGCCGGCGGCACGGCCGGCCCGGGAGCGGAAGCTGCGAAGGGAAAAGGGCGGCTTCCCCGGAGCGTTGAAGATGCCGGGCCCGGCCAGGCGGGCAGGATCGGAGGAATGGCTTTGAAGGAGCTGCTGGTCAGCGTGATCATCCCGGCGTATCATGTGGAGAAGAGGCTGGGCAAATGCGTGGAAAGCGTCTGTGCCCAGACCTGGGAGAACCTGGAAATCCTTATTATCGACGACGGGAGCACGGATGGCACGGGGCGCGTGGCGGACGAATGGGCCGCGAAGGACGCGCGGGTACGGGTGGAACACCAGGCGAACGCCGGGGTGTCGGCAGCGCGAAACCGGGCGCTGGACATGGCCACCGGGGAGTGGGTCCGCTTTGTGGACGCGGATGACTGGCTGCCGCCGGATTCGATTGAGAAACTGCTGCGGCGGGTGGAAAGGGAACGGAGCGATCTGGTCATAGCCGGCTATGAGCACCAGGTGGGAGAGCTGTGCCATGTTTTCAACCTGGCGAAACGGGATGACACCGTCTCCTGTGAAGCGTATCTGGCGTTCCTGAATCCCAACGCCAACAGCTTTTTCTGCGGCGCGCTGTGGAACAAGCTGTTCCGGCGGGAGCTGATTGAACGGTCAGGCGCCCGCTTCGAGAGCGGGCTGGGCTACGGGGAGGATTTCCTCTTTGTATGCGCGTACCTGACCGAGGCGAAACGAATCAGCTTTTCCACGGATGTGGTATACCGTTATGTGCGGCATCCCCATTCCATGACTTTCGCCCAGACCTGGGACAGCGTGCAGCACCCGGTCCGGAACCTGAAAACGAAGTACCGGCTGTACCAGGGGCTGAAGGCCCTGTACCGGCGGAAAAACGTGTATGATCAGTACCGCGGAAGCCTTTGGCAGTATATGATCCGCGCGACCATCAACCAATAAGGACGGAACAGGAGACGAGAGCGAGCATGCTGAACTATCCCGTGGATACGCTGCTGGATACGAGATTTGTCAAGGTGTTTGACCTGCGGTACGCCCCCGGAGCCCACTACTTTGAGGCCACCCGGCGGGACCGGGATTCCCTGGTGGCGGCCATGCCGGAGGAAATGTTTCGCGCCATGGTGCCGGACGCGGTTTCCCTGTGCGTGGTCTGGCATGAGCCGGGACAGGGGGAGAAAATGCTGCTGAACCGGGAATTCCGCTATCCGCTCGGGCAGTTCGTGCTGAGCGTGCCCGCCGGGCTGATTGATCCGGAGGACCGGGCCGGTGAGCGGGAAGACGCCATTCGCCGGGCGGCGGAGCGGGAGCTTTATGAGGAGACCGGGATCCGCTTCCGGGAGGGAGACCGTTTCTCCCTGCTGCATCCCTGCCTGTTCTCTTCCCCCGGGCTGACGGATGAATCCAACGCCATGGCGCGGATCGACCTTTTCGGACACGCGCGAAGCGAACTGACGCAAAGCCACGCCGAGGGCTCGGAGCAGTTTGCGGGATTCAGGCTGGTCACGCGGGAAGAGGCGGGCGAGCTGATGGCCCGGGAACCCATTTCCGTTTACACCTGGATCGGCCTGGCGGCCTTCCGGATGGGGGAAGGGGAAAGCAGATAAGCGGCGCCGCGGGAAAAGCGGACAAAAAAAGCACCTGAGCGTTGGCTCAGGTGCTTTTGATCAGAAGCCCAGACGGCGGCGCATTTCCTGATAGGCTTCTTCCACACCGCCCATGTCGCGGCGGAAACGGTCCTTGTCCAGCTTTTCGTGGGTCTTGCTGTCCCAGAAGCGGCAGGTGTCCGGGCTGATTTCATCCGCCAGCACCAGCGTACCGTCGGAAGTCTTTCCGAATTCCAGCTTGAAGTCGATCAGATCCACGCCGATGCCCTTGAAGTAGGCCAGCAGCAGGTCGTTGATCCGAAGGGCGTAGTAGGCGATTTTTTCCATGGTTTCATCATCGGCCCAGCCCATGGCGGCGATGTGATACTCGTTGACCATGGGATCGCCCAGGGCGTCATCCTTGTAGCAGTATTCCAGCACCGGCTCCCGCAGCGGGGTTCCCTCCGGGACGCCCAGCCGCTTGGACAGACTGCCGGCGGCCACGTTGCGGACGATGACTTCCAGCGGAACGATGGTGACCTTCTTCACCAGGGTTTCCCGGTCGTTCAGCTCCTCCACGTAATGGGTGGGAATGCCGTCCTTCTCCAGCACCTTCATCAGGAAATTGCTCATCCGGTTGTTGATCACGCCCTTGCCCACAATGGTGCCCTTCTTCACCCCGTTGAAGGCGGTGGCGTCGTCCTTGTAGGATACCAGAACCACGTCGGGGTTATCCGTGGCAAATACTTTCTTGGCTTTCCCTTCGTACAGCTGTTCCTTCTTTTCCATGGGATGAACCTCCTGCTTCCGCTCACTAAAATGACTGCCCGGGCCGGCTTTGGGGCGAAGCGCCGAACAATGCGGATATTCTATTACCGGGAGGAGAAAATGTCAAGCAATGGCGGGCGGCGGCCGTGAAGGCGGCTGCTGCCGAGGGCTTGATTTTTCACAATATATAAGATAGAATACAGGATGAATGCCCGCCGGGTATGTGTTTCGCATGCCGTGGAGGGACAGAAGGAGAGATCGCCATGAAGGTCGTATTACTGAAAGATGTGAAAAATATCGGCAAACGGGATGATATCATCAACGTCAGCGATGGCTATGCCCGGAATTTTCTCTTTCCGCAGCGGCTGGCCGCGGAGGCGACGGCGGGCACGCTGAAGGAGATCAGCAAGAAGCGGGCCGCGCAGGACGCCCGGGAGGCGGAGCAGCTGGCGGAAGCCCAGGCCAAGGCGGCGTCCCTGAAGGGCAAGGTGATTGACCTGGCCATCAAGTGCGGCTCCCAGGGGCGGCTGTATGGCAGCGTCACCACGGCGGAGGTGGCCGAGGCGCTGGAGAAACAGCACGGCATCGCGGTGGACAAGCGGAAGATTGACATCGGGGAGCCCATTAAGGAAGTCGGGGACCGGGAGATCAGCATCCGTCTCTACACCGGGGTCAGCACGGTGATGACCCTGCGGGTGAAGCCGCTGGAGAAATAAGCGGATGCATGGTATAAAATGACGGGATCGCGCGGGGAAGGGAACGGAAACGAGCCCCCCGCGAAGAATCAAAAGGAAAGCACCCGCCGAAATGCGGCGGGCTCAGAAGGAGCATATGATGCCGGAGAAGGAGGAGCAGGGGCTGCGGGGGATGGTGCCCCCGAACAGCCTGGAGGCGGAAATCAGTGTCCTTGGCGCCATGCTGCAGGACGCGACCGTCGTGCTCCGCGCCATGGAGAGCCTGAAGGAGGATGATTTTTACCTGGCGGAGCACCAGGCCATCTTCAAGGCGATGGCCAGCCTGGCGCTGGATCATAAGCCCATCGACCTGACCACCGTGGCCACGGAGATGATCCGGCAGGGAACCCTGGCCGGAAGCGGCGGCATGGCCTACCTGACCAGGCTTACCAGCTCCGTGCCCACTACGGCCAACGCCGGCGCCTATCTGGACATCGTGCTGGAGAAGAGCACGCTGCGAAAGCTGATTTCCGCCTGTCAGGGGATCAGCCGCGCCGCCTACAGCCAGCAGGATTCCGCAAGGGAAATTCTGGCCGGCGCGGAAAAGGCCATTTTTGACCTGGTGCTGAACCGGACGGACGGCGAAACCCTGAAGCCGGCACGGGAGGTGCTGGTCAACACCTTCCAGCAGATCGAGGAGCTGGCGCGGCAGCATGGGGAGATCTCGGGCGTGCCCACCGGCTTTGTGGACCTGGACAGCACGCTGACAGGGCTGCATCCGGGTGAGCTGATCATCATCGGCGCCCGCCCCGCCATGGGAAAGACATCCTTCGCCATGAACATCGCCAGCTATGCCAGCATTGTCAAAGGCAAAACGGTGGCGGTTTTCAGCATGGAAATGCCCCGGGAGCAGATCATGATGCGCGTGCTCTGCGGCGAGGCCAAGGTGAACATGCAGAAGGTCCGGAAGGGGATCCTGGAGGATCGGGAGTGGAATGCCCTGGCCCGGGCGCTGGGGCCCATCTCCAACGCGCCCATGTACCTGGACGATACCGCCGGGCTGACGCCCTCCATGCTGCGCAGCAGGTGCCGGCGGCTTATGATGGATCATGGGCTGGACCTGGTGCTGGTGGATTATCTGGGCCTGATGCGGGGAGACGGCCGGGTGGAAAGCCGGCAGCTGGAGGTGGCGGAGATCAGCCGCCAGCTGAAGGCCATCGCCCTGGAGCTGAAGGTGCCGGTGGTCGCGTGCGCGCAGCTGAGCCGCGCCAACAAGGACCGGATTGACAAGCGCCCCATGCTCAGCGACCTGCGGGAATCCGGGTCCATCGAGCAGGACGCGGACGTGGTCATGTTCCTGCACAGGGAGGAATACTATAACCCGGACACGGAGGACAAGAACATCGCTGAGGTCATCGTATCCAAGCAGCGGAGCGGTCCCCTGCGGACGGTGAAACTGGCCTGGCTCAGTGAGATCACCACCTTCGCGAACCTGGCCAGGGAGGACGCGCCGGGCGCACCGGCCCGGCCCGGAGGGGCGGGCGGAGACGCGCCATTTTAACGCATAAGGAGCAGGCATGGAGAACTACAGCGTAAGCCAGTGGACGAAGGATAACCGGGTGGAGGGCTTTGTCCTGGTCCGGGCCGCGGAAAAGAAAACGGACAAAAACGGGCGGGACTATGTGGATCTGAACCTGGGTGACAAGACCGGCGAGATGAACGCCAAGATCTGGAACTGGGACGGCGCCAGGGAGGTGCCGGAAAGCGGGAAGCCGATCAAAATCCGTGGCCTGGTGCAGGAATACAACGGGCGGCTGCAGCTGCGGGTGGAGCTGTGGCGGCCGGTGACACCCGAGGATCATGTACCCATGGGCGATCTGGTGCCCTGCGCGCCGCGGGACGCGAAGGATATGCTGGCGGAGATTCAGGAGACGGTGGATTCCCTGAAAAGCGAGCCCCTGCGGAAACTGACGGCGGAGATGCTCAGCATGGCAGGCGAAAGGCTGGCCTGGTTCCCGGCGGCCCAGCGGATGCATCACGCGGAACGGAGCGGGCTGCTGCACCACACGACGGATATGCTGCGCCTGGCCCGCGCGGCGCTGACGGTCTACCCCTGGCTGAACCGGGATCTGCTGCTGGCCGGGGTCATCCTGCATGACCTGGGCAAGCTGGAGGAGCTGAAAAGCGATGAGAACGGCAATGTGACGGATTACACCCGGGACGGGCAGCTTCTGGGTCACCTGGTTCGGGGCATTACGCTGCTGAACCGCGCGGCGGAAAAAACCGGTGTCACCGGGGAACCGCTGGTGCTCCTGGAGCATATGCTGCTTTCCCACCACGGAGAGGCGGAATTCGGCAGTCCGCGGCCGCCCATGTTTCCGGAGGCGGAGGCGCTGCACTGGATCGATATGATGGATGCCCGGATGAACACCATGCGGAACGCCTGGGAGAAGACGCCGGAAGGCGCCTTCAGCGAGCGGATTGCTTCCCTGGAGCGGCGGGTGTATCATCCCCGATATACGGAGGACGCGGAGTAAGCGCTTCGGTTCTTACCGGATCAAGCGAATGGAGGGAAAAACCATGTGGAAGAAACGGCTGTTATGCCTGACGCTGGCGCTGTGCGCCCTGGCGCTGACCGCCTGCCAGCAGCGGGAAGTGTTCGATACCCTGACGCCGGATCAGCGGGCGGCGCAGGAGCCCACCGCGGCTCCGGCGCAGGACCTGTTCGGCTCCGCCGTCGTCGGCCCGCAGGATTATGACGACGGATCCTACGACCCTTCCTCCGAAGAGGGCGGGGAATGGGAAGATGTGAGCGAGCCGGTGGATGACGCGGCGACCGCGGCGCCGGTGATTCAGAGCGAGTACGCGGGGGCCACGCCGGTGATCATCGATCCCATTGATAAGCCCACGCCCACGCCGCTGCCCACCCTGTCCTTCAGCTTTGTTCCCTATGAGGCGGCCAGCCTGCACCTGACCTTTGAAGGGCCCAGCGGCTGGATGGTGGATGATACCATCGCGGATACCTACACGCTTACGAATCCGGATCCGTCCATGGATTACGCGGCGTTCCTGACGGTCCGCGCGGTGCCGGTGAACAAGCAGTACACCAAGACCGAGCTGACCAAGGAAGTCAAGGGGATGCTGGACACCCTGTCCGGCGGCGGTGAGCTGACCGGTTTCTCCCCCTCCAATACGGCGGAGCGCACCTTCCTGGGGACCACGGGCGTCTACGCGAACTACAAGGCCGTGGTGAAGGAAACCGGGGCGGAGATTGCGGGCCGGCTGATCGTCGCCTGCGTGGACAAGACGCTGTATACGCTCCACGTAAGCTATCCGCGGGGGTATACGGAATTCTATGTCAGCAATGTGTATGACAAGTTCCGCCACAGCGTGAAGAAGAACTGAACGCCTGGGACGGAGGGATTCCTTCGGGATTCTTCCGGCGCGGCGCATACCGGGACCCATGGAGCGGGGTGAACAGAGACAACCCCGCTCCAGGCATTTTGACGGGAGGCTTTCCGAAGCATGAAAAAGACTGGTAGGCTGCTTCTGATTTTTGCGCTGATGCTTACGCTGACAGCGGGCGTGTTTGTTTCCGCGTCCGCGGAGGTGATGACGCTGGGCGTGTGGCTCCGGGGCGTTCGAACCCTGGAAGACGGCGCGGCGGCCCAGGTGCCCATCAGCGGATCCTTCCGGGTGCTGCAGGGCGGTCTGGAAATCGGCGTCATACAGGCGGGAGAAAACACCCTGACCGTCAGCGGAAACGGAGATCTGGTGCTGGAGCCCATGGCGGAAACCTTTCCCGCCGCCTGGGATTTGTCGGGCGCCCGGGTCCGGGTGGCCTGGACCGCGGGCAATGTGACCGTGCCCGTGCTGCTGCCGCAGCGGCAGGAGGGAACGGCAGCGTATGCGCTGGAGCCGCTGGAAACGGCGGATCAGCCCGCTTCTCAGCCCGCGGAGGAGAATGCCGCGCGGGAGGAAAGCACGTCCGAAAACGTCCCTCAGCTGCTGACCATGGCCAGCGCGACGCCGGAGCTGAAGATGACACCCGTGCCCACGGCGGAGCCGACCCCTGCGCCGGAAGTGCAGGTGCTGGCCGCCGACGCGGCCAAAGGCACCTTCCACATCAAGGTTTTCTACGACAGCAACAACAACGGGGACTGCAGCGTGTATGAAAAGGGCGTGAGCGGAATCCCGGTGTATCTGGTCGACCTGACGGAACAGGTGGTGACCGGCGGCGAGACAGACAGTGAAGGAGAGATCACGCTGCCCGGCCTGGAACCCGGCAGCTACCGGGTTCGTGTCGCGCTGCCGGAGAAGTGGGGCTTCAGCCGCAAGTCCAAGGATACGGGGCTGAACAAGTCCATCCTGAACTTCTCCTCGGAGGCCATTCAGGACAGCGATCCGATCCCTGTGGCGGCGGGCGAAACCGTGGAGCGGGGCGTGGGCCTGCTGAAGGGCGTGGTGGTCAGCGGCGTATGCTGGCTGGATGAAAACGCCAATGGCATCATGGAAAGCGGTGAGCCCCGGATCGCCGGCGCGCACATCACCCTCACTGGGCAGAAAAACGGCCTGGCGTTTGAAGCCTACTCGGACGCGGACGGAAAGTGGAGCATCTGCCGCGTGCGCGCGGGATTCTATGACTTCAGCGGCTATACGCCGGAAGGCATGATGTTTACCCGCTACAGCAAGACGGGCGGAAAAAACCGCTCCGTTTTCACGACGGAAGGAAAAACCAAAGCGACCAAAACCCTGGATCTGAATGACGGCCATGATGAGCCGGATCAGAACATCGGGTTTGCCTGGACAGGGTCCGTCAGCGGGATGGTCTTTCAGGACGCGAACTACAACGGGCTTTACGATGAAGGCGAGCTGCCCATGCCCGGGGTGAAGGTGACCGCCATCAAGCAGATCAAGGATGAGGAGATCGCGGTGGCCTACTCCGGGGAGGACGGACGCTATACGCTGTCCGGACTGCGCGGCAATACCTATACGATCCGGGCGGTGCTGCCGGAGGACGGAAGCAACTTTACCCGCACCGTATCCGATCCGGCAGGCAATCATTTCGCCGCCCGGGACAACCGGCGGGAGAATTTCTACAAGGATCTGGTTCTGAACGACGGCGAAAGCCGGGAGGTCAATGTCGGGACGATTTACTATGGTTCCGTCAGCGGCACGGTCTACCTGGATGACGATTTTTCCGGCGCCCAGAGCGGCGGGGAGAAGGTTGAGCAGGGGATCAGCGTGTCCCTGCTGGACGCCGCCGGCGCCGTGGTGGAGACAAAGCAGACCGGCGCGAAGGGAACGTACAGCTTCACGGGCCTGACACCGGGCAGCTACAGCCTGCGGATGACCGCAAAAGATGGATATGCCTTCACCCGGCCGGGGGAGGGCAATGTCATGCTGAATCTGAACGGCGGCCAGGGGTATTCCGAGCCCATCGAGGTGCCGCTGGGTACCGACGTGACCGGCATGGACGCGGGCATGATCCGACCCGCGGCGGTTCACGGCACCGTGTTCGCGGACCGGAATGACAACGGCCTGCAGGACGCGGAGGAAAAGGGCCTGACCGGAACGGTGGTCCGGCTCATGAGCGCGGAAGGAGAAGCTTTTTCCGCGAAGATTGATGAAACGGGTGCCTTCCTGTTTGACGCGGTGATGCCCGGCACGTACCAGCTGCGCTATACGCTGCCGGAGGGTGGCATCTTCGCGCAGGCTGTTCCGGGCGGCAACACCATCGCCGGAGAGAACGGGGAAGGCGCGGGCGAATGGTTCGAGATCCGGACCGCTGACGACAGAACCGCGCCGCTGTGCGGCGGACTGACCCTTGGCGCTGTCACCGGCAGGGCATTCGCGGATCATGACGGCTCCGGCACCCGGGAGGAAAACGAGGACTGGCTGGCCGGCGTTCAGCTGACGCTGGCCCCCGGCCGCGGCGACCTGACGGCAGTCACCGTGACCACGGGGGCGGATGGAAGCTTCCGGTTCGCGGACCTGCATCCGGATACCTATACGCTGGGGGTAACGCTGCCGGAGGAAATGGTGGTCAGCCGGCTGGGCGGAACCACGCTGCCGCTGGCCTCAGGCCGGAACAGTCAGCAGGTGACGCTGCCCCTGGCCATGGGTCAGACCTGGAACGATCAGCTGCTTGGGGCGGTGCGGCCAGCGGCGCTGCGGGGCGTGGTCTGGCTGGACGAGAACAATAACGGCCGGATGGACGACTCGGAGCGGACGCCGGCGGGTTACGAGATGCTGGTCCGGGATGAAGCGAGCGGCGAGCTGTTCGAAACCCTGTACACGGATACGGACGGCAGCTTTGAGATGGCCGGCATGGTACCGGGCAGCTTTACGGTTTCCTACCGGATGAGCGGGGACATGGACACGGCGCAGGCCGGGGACAGCACCTTCCGGAAGGAAGGCGATACCCTGATCATGACCGGCATTGCCTTGGCGGAAGGGGATGCCCGGGAGGACCTGCGGATGGGCGTGGTGATTTATACCGCCCTGGGCGGAAAGGTCTGGATTGACCGCGGAAGCGCGGTGGAGGACCTGGCGGACGCGAAGATTTCCCTGCTGGATGAGGACGGGGAGAGCCTGGCTTCCGTGACCACGGGCGAAAACGGCGCCTGGCGCTTTACGGGGCTGATGCCCGGAACCTACTTCATTCAGGCGGAGCTGCCCGAAGGCGTGGTTGCGGCGGAGCCGGACGATGAGCGGCTGGATACCGGCCTCATTTCCGTGGTACAGGAAACCGCGGGCCGAAGGGGTACGACGGAGGCGATCGATGTCATCATGGGCGAGGATCAGCTGAGCCTGAACATCGGCGGTGTGCTGCCGGGAACCATCGGTGATTACTGCTGGCTGGATGAAAATGGAAATGGCTGGCAGGACGGTGGGGAATATGGCGTTCCCCATGTGAAGGTGGAACTCATCCGGAACGGAGAAACCGTGGCGGAGACGGAAACCGATCAGTACGGCCTGTATTTCTTCCGCGAAGTGTACCCGGCCGTCTATACGCTGAAGGTCACGGCGCCGGCGGAGGTGAAGCCGACCCGGAAAAAGACGGATATTCCGCTGCTGGTGTCCGCGCTGAACGAAACGGATGAAACCGTTTCGGAAACGGACGCCTTCGCGGTGGCCAGCGACAGCGTCAATTTCAACATCGACCTGGGCTTCGCGCTCCGGCAGCCGGGCGTCTATCCCTATGGATACGGAACGCAGGAAACCATGGACTGGTCGAAAACCTTTACGGACAAAAGCCAATAAAAAACAGTGAACGAAAGACCCCCGACAGGCGCGTTGGGGGTCTTTTTTACAGAAATCTTTTCGCTGACGCGCAAACATATTGTAACAAGAAGACAACAAATCTTGCAAATAAATTACAAAAGTGTTAATATAGAGCCAAATCTGCTTTGAGGTGACGCCGATGAGACGATTTGGATGGTTACTGATCATGATGTGCCTGCTGGCGGGGATGAGCCAGGGGCTTGGGGAAAGCGCGCCGGTGAGCACACCGGCGCCGGAAGCAGCTGAAACGCAGGGAATAACGCTTCCCGAGGTGGAGAGCGGAGAATCCGTTCCCATGGACGATGAGGACGAAGGCCCGGACATTTCGCCGGAGGATCTGCCGGATGAGGAAGATCTGATGGAGGAGGTCCTGGAAACCCGGGATCTGCAGTACGGGGACGAAGGGGATGACGTGCTGGAGCTGCAGAACCGGCTGAAGGATCTGAAGTACTATACCGGCAATCTTTCCGGCCGGTACCGGGAAGGCACCCGGGAAGCGGTCAAAAGCTTCCAGGGGGATTATGGCCTGGAAGAGACCGGCATCGCGGACCGGGAGACCCAGAACCTGATCTTTACGGCTCAATACCGCCCGCTGCGCTATGGCGCCAGCGGAGATGAGGTGAAGCGGCTGCAGAGCCGGCTGACGGAGCTGGGATATTATAAAGGAAAAATCAGCGGGAACTTTCTCGGCGGCACCCAGAAGAGCCTCCGCACCTTTCAGGAAACGAACGGCCTGACGGCTACCGGCGCGGCGGATGTGGCCACCCAGGAGCTTCTGTACAGCGCGAAAGCCATCGGAAAAGCCGGCGCGGCAGCCGCTTCGACCGGGGCGGAGCTGACGGGCTACCTGGTGGATGACGCGGAGGGCGCCGCGGCAGACTCCGCGACGGTTGGGTATGTTGCCTATACGAAAACCCTGAAGAGCGGCTCAAGCGGCGCCCTGGTGAAGGAACTCCAGAGCAGGATGCAGGCGCTGGGATACTATGACGGACCGGTCAGCGGCAATTTCGCGAGGCAGACCCTGCGGGCGGTGAAGACCATTCAGACCCAGAACGGCCTGGAAGCCACGGGCAAGGTGGATGAGACTACCTGGAACGTGATCTTTAACGACAGCGGGATCGTGATGCCCGGCGCCACGCCCAGGCCCACGCCGGAACCCACGCCGGTGCCCTATGCCATTACGGTGGATGTGACGAACCAGGTGACCACGGTGTACGGCCTGGACGAAAACAACGAGTATACGATTCCTGTCCGGCGGATGCTGTGCTCCACGGGGACCAAGGCCAGCCCCAGCGAGGTGGGAGACTGGGTGCTGAACGGGCGCCACGCCAGGTGGTGCGTTTTCCCCAAGTGGGGAAACAGCTATGCCCGGTACTGGACCCGGATCAATTCCGACATCGCCTTCCATTCCGTGATTTATACCGCGGTCAGCAATGACGCCATGAAGACCTCCAGCTATAAGATGCTGGGCAATCGGGCCAGCCACGGCTGTATCCGTCTGACCGTGGAGGACGCGAAGTGGGTCTATGAGAATATTGGCGCGGGAACGGTGGTTTCCATCCGGGAAGACCTGCCCTCGGATCCGGAGCTTCGGGACGCGCTGAAGCTGCCGGCGCTGAAGAAAGGAACTTCGATCCCCGTGGAAACCCCGGTACCGACTCCGGAACCGGACTATGATCCCGCCGCGGTGCCGGAAACGGGCAGAAAACTGAAGAAAGGCAGCGAGGGGCCGGATGTCTTCTGGGTGCAGCGGCGCCTTCAGGAGCTGGGCTTCTATACGGGATACGCCGGGGGCAAAATGCTGAACGGTACGGTCAGCGCGGTCAAGAGCTTCCAGCGGGCCAACGGCGTTTACGCCAGCGGTGAGGTGGACGCGAAAACCCTCGCGCTGCTTGCTGCGCCCGCGGAAACACCAACGCCGGCCCCGGAGACCGTGCTTCCGACGGAGACGCCCACGCCATAAAACAAGATTCCGCGTCCTTTCAGGGTTTGTTCACGAAACGAACACAGAAGAAGTGTAACATCATCATTGCAGAAGGGAAGCGGAACCACCACCCTTCCCGGAAGCAACCCTTTTCCCTGACACATTTTGGTGTCAGACCTCCCTATCCTCCATATAGGCACAGGCCGCCGCAGGGCGGCCTGTGTTCTTTTCGGCCCGGAAAGGAAGGAATCCGCTGGTCTGGCGTTGTGCAAAACGCACAATAACATCCCAGCAAAATTGTCAATAATTCCCCTTTTCTTTTTGCCGTTTATCCGCTATAATATGCGCATCAAAGGCCTTTGGCCTGTTTAGGAGGAAATGAAGGATGGCAAGTGTATCCCTGCAGCACATCTACAAGATCTACTCTGGCAACGTGACCGCCGTCAGCGACTTTACCCTGGACATTGAAGACAAGGAATTCATCGTCCTGGTTGGTCCTTCCGGCTGCGGTAAGTCCACCACCCTGCGCATGGTCGCCGGCCTGGAAGAGATTTCCGACGGCGAGCTGTACATCGGCGACAAGCTGGTGAACGACGTCGCTCCTAAGGATCGCGACATCGCCATGGTGTTCCAGAACTACGCGCTGTATCCCCACATGACCGTGTATGACAACATGGCCTTCGGCCTGAAGCTGCGCAAGACCCCCAAGGATGAGATCAAGCGCCGCGTGGAAGAAGCCGCCAAGATCCTGGGCATTGATTACCTGCTCAACCGCAAGCCCAAGGCCCTGTCCGGCGGCCAGCGCCAGCGTGTTGCCCTGGGCCGCGCCATCGTGCGTGAACCCAAGGTCTTCCTGATGGACGAACCGCTGTCCAACCTGGACGCCAAGCTGCGGAACCAGATGCGCGCCGAGATCATCAAGCTGCGCGAACGTATCAATACAACCTTCATCTATGTTACCCATGACCAGACCGAGGCCATGACTCTGGGCGACCGGATCGTCATCATGCGCGACGGTTACATCCAGCAGATCGGCACGCCCCAGGAGGTGTTCGATCATCCCGCAAACCTGTTCGAGGCCGGCTTCATCGGCATGCCCGTCATGAACTTCATCGACGCCAGGCTGCTCCGTG
>JAFUGS010000099.1 GCA_017469265.1 Clostridia bacterium | reverse complement strand
ATCATGCAGTTTGACCATACGGGCATGGTGTACGCCAGGACGCGGAACGGCAGCCTGACGGTGAGCACCGATGACCATGGGCTGTGGGTGGAAGCGGATCTGGGGCTGACGGAAGACAGCCGGAAGCTGTATGACGCCATTTCCAAGGGCCTGATTGACCGGATGAGCTTCTGCTTTACGGTCAGAGAGGACGTCTGGGACAAGGAAACCCGGACGTCCATCATCATGCAGATTGACAAGCTGTATGACGTGAGCGCGGTATCCATCCCCGCCAATCCGGGGACTGACATAGCGGCTGAGCGCAAGAAGAGAATGGACGGAGCGATCCAGGAAGAGCGGGCGGAGCGACTTGCTCAAGAAGCGCTGAAGCGGCGGATACAGAGATTAAAGGTCAGAGCCAAAGCCATCAGGGCGGCGGAATGACCGGAAAGGAAGACAGCATGAATTTCGAGGAAATGATTGGCAACATGACCGAGGAAGAGCTCAACGCCCTGCTGGCGGCCATCCAGGCGAAGCTGGACGGCATGGCTGAAGGCGGCGAGGCGCGCGAGGGCGAGGAAGGCGAGAAGGCCGAACTGCCCGAGGGCGTGGATCAGGAGGTCGTAGATCAGCTCTCCGATGACATCGAGGATCTGGAGAAGCTGGTGGACAAAATTACCGAGCGCAAGGCGAGCCTGAAGGACAAGGCCGAAAAGCGCTCCAAGCTGATCCGGAAGCTTGCCAGCGGCGAGGCTGGCCGGGTCGTGCGGACTTTTGAAGGAAGCGAGGAAAAGAAAATGACCTATGGCATTGAAACCAAGGAATACCGCAACGCGTTCCTGAAGAACCTGCAGGGCAAGCCCCTGACAGCTGAAGAGCGCGCCGCTGTGACCGCCTCCGCGGCGATCCCGCAGGAGACGATGAACAAGATCTGGTGCAAGGCGAAGCTCTTCCCCCTGTATGACGCTGTGGACGTGATGCACGTGCCCGGCACCGTGATCCTGCCCGTTGAGGGCACCGTGAACGCGGCCAACGTCGTGGCTATGGGCAACGCCGCCACCGACAGCGCCGACACCATCAGCCCCGTGTCCCTGGGTGTTTACAAGATCATCAAGACCCTGGAAATCACCGCGGACGTGGAGGCCATGGCCATCGACGCCTTTGAAGACTGGCTGGTTGACCGGCTGAGCAATCAGATGTTCCGGAAGGTGACCAGCCTGATCGCCGTCGGCACCGGCACCAATGAGCCCACTGGCCTGGCCACCATCGACGCCACCGGCCACACCTATACCAAGGCCGCCATGACCTACAGCGACCTGCTGAACATCATCGCGGCGCTGCCCACCGAGTACAACCCTGGCGCGAAGTTCGTCATGAGCCGCAGCACCTTCTTCACCAATGTACTGAACATCCAGACCACCCAGAAGCAGCCTGTGGTGGTGGCCGATCCCCAGGCGCCGGCGAAGTTCGCCATCCTGGGCTATGAGGTCATCCTCGAAGATACCCTGGGCGATGACGTCATCTTTGGCGACCTGAAGGAAGGCTACGTCTGGAACTTTGGCCGGGATATCACCATCGATCGGGATGAAAGCGTCGGCTTCCGCGCCGGTTCTGTGGTGTACCGCGGCATGGCGCTGGGTGATGGCAAGCCTACCGGCGTGGGCGTTGTCCGCTTCACCAAGGCGACCTGATAAGCGCCTGACCCGCGAGGGCAGATAGCTTATAACGGCGGCGGGAGTTTGCTCTTTTTCTCCCGCCGCTCCCCGCAAGGGGGAAAGGGGATGATCAAATGACGCTGCTGGAACGCGTGAAGATCGCGAACCGGATCACGACATCAGCTTATGACGATGAACTCGAGGAGCTGATCAAGGAGGCCAAAGCGGATCTGGGCCTGAAAGGCATCGATCTGTTTGGCAAGGAAGAGGACGCGAATATCCGCCGGGCCATCGTCGTCTATTGCTGCATCCACCACGGACAGCGGGAGGACAGGGAGATGCTCCAGCGGAGCTATGACGATCTGAAAAGCCGCCTGTCCATGAGCACCGGATACACGAAATGGGGGAGCGCCGGATGATCATTGAGGACATCTGCTATCTCCTGAAGGAGGACAGAACCCCCAGGGGCGTGCATCAGAAGCCGACGGTCACGGAGCGGATGGTTTACTGCCAGGTCCGGAGCGTGGGCCGGTCCGAGTTCTACCAGGCCAACCTGGCCGGGATGAACCCGGAATACGTGCTAAAGCTGAGCGACATGGTGGAATACCAGGGCGAGATGACTTTACGGTTTCATGATGAGAAGTGGAAGATCATCCGTCACTACATGACGCCGGACGGCGGCGTGGAGCTGACAATCCAAAGGAGCGTGGCCAATGCTGAAAACGATTGACGCCCTGATCGAGCGGCTTAGCGAGAGCGGCGTCCCTTTCACCCGGGACATGTGGGTGGATGAGGGCAACGAAATGGCCGATCAGGACTATGGCATTGTGGAGATCAGCGGGCCGCCCGTTCCGCTGTGGGGAGACGGAGAACTGGTATGTCAGACCATCCAGGGAAACGTGATACTCTACGTGCTGGGCGGGGAAGAGACGCGGGTGAAGCAGATCCAGGATATCCTCCGGGATGAGGGAATCAGCTTCAGCCTCGCGGGCATGGATTACGTCCAGAGCGAGAACAAAAACCGCTGGACGTGGCGGTTCGAGATGGAGACCTACCTGCTTGAGGATGATGATGCTTAATGGCCAGGATGACGAACACGGGGATTGAGGTCCTGGAGGCGGAGCTGCAGCGCATTGAAAAAGGGATGCGGGGAAGCGCCATGACGGCCATGCTCAACGCCGGCGCGGAGGTGCTGATCGGGGCATGGCAGGATGAGATCCGGGAAAGCCATCGGAAAACCAGCGCCCGGGACCTCATGGCCAGCTCGGTGAACAAGACCGAAATCCGGTACACGGGGGACGGCGCGAGCATCGAGGTTTACCCCATGGGCAACGACACCGGCCACCGGATCACCAACGCGGCGAAGGCGTTTATCCTCCATCACGGACGACAGGCGACCCGAAAGGGGACGAAAGAAATCAAAGGCGATAAGTTCGTTACCAAAGCGGAACGCAGGAAGAAGGCGGAGGTCATGGCCGCCATGCAGAACGCGATGAATGAGTTTATCGGCGGAAAGGAATAAGAAATGGCGCAGATCACACTGAAACACCTGGTCATTGCCCCGCTGAACACGGAAACGGACGGGGCTGAACCCACCTACGGCAACGGCATGAAGGTGGGGCACCTGATGCAGGCCAATATCAGCTGGAACCGGGGCAACGTGCGGCTGGACGGGGATGATCACCTGGTGGACAGGGACAACTCCATCACCAGCGGCACGCTGACCATTAACACCACGTACATGGACCGGGCCGCCCGGAGCGCCCTGCTGGACTACCGCACCGCGGGGGCCAGCACCGGCGAATACATCCTTGGCGGCAAGGGCTCCCCGTATGTGGGCACCGGGTACGTCTGGAAGGACAACCTGGAAGCGACCAAGCCGTTTAAGGCGTACTGGTACTACAAGGTACAGTATGGCCTGAATGAGGAAATGAAGACCAAGGGTGAAAGCACCGAGTACGGAACGCCGAGCATCGAGGGCGAGGTAATGGGCGTGCTGCCTGACGCTTCGATGGAGACCGGCTTCCGGAAGGAATCGGATTTCGCCACGGAGGCGGAGGCCATCGCCTGGGTGGACGCCCTGGGACATGTCACCCCATAAGCAGACGACCGGCAGCGGACCACAACCCGCTGCCGGGTTTTTCAAGAAAAGGAGCGAAAAAACATGGTTAAGTACACAGGGAAAGACGGGAAGGATTACATTCTGCGGTTCGACATGAGCGCCATGGAGGCCCTGGGAGAGACGTTCGAGGGCGGGTACAGTGAAGCCATTACCAAGCTGCAGGGCGGGGACATGAGCCTTGTCCAGCAGATCTTCGCCGTGCTGGCCAACGCCGGCGCGGAATACATGGCGGAGGAAGCGGGACAGCCCATGCCGGAGAAGATCACCGGCGAGGGTCTGCTTTCCAAACACAGCAGCATGGGCCGGGTGAAGGCCATGATGCGAGCCATTGAGGAAGCCATCAAGGACGGCACCCGGATGCAGACCAAGGATGAGGATGACACGGAAGTCCGGGACGGATATCTGGATGAATTCCGGGAGATGGAGCGTAAAGAGGGAAAAAACTGAATCCCCGGAGCGTCATGACCGTGCGGGACATCTACAGCGGCGGCCTGATCGCCGGGCTGAGCTATACCGAGATGCGGCATATGCTTCCGGGGTTCATTCTTGATATGGCCCTCATGCGGGCCGACTATGACAGCAAAATCAACTGGGGAAAACCGCTCCGCCGAATGGCCGGCGCGGGAGAGGAGTAAAAAATGGCGGGGAAAGATGGGACCATCGCCTCCAGACTGCAACTGGAAGGGGAGCAGGAATACAAGCGGGCGCTAAATGATGCTTATCGTTCCCTGCGCGTGCTCCGGAGTGAGCTGAAAGCCGAGACAGCGGAGCTGGGACGGAACGCCAGCGAGCAGGACAAGGCCCGGAAAAAGGCCGAGAGTCTGAAAAAGCAGATCGCGGAGCAGGAAAAGGTTGTCAAAACCCTGGAACAGGCCCTGAAGGACAGCAAAGAGGAGTTTGCCGACAATCAGGAAGTCCAGGACAAATGGGAAGAAAAGCTGAATAAGGCCCGGGAAACCCTGGCCAAAATGAAAAACGATCTGGAAGGCGCGACGGACGGTCTGAAGGGCCTGGGGTCTGAGATGAAGCAGGTGTCCAGCGACACCACCGGGGCCATCCAGACCGTCACCACGCTGAAGGACAACCTGACGGCCATCAAGGATGTGGCCACGGGCATCGGCGGGGCCATCGCCGGCGGGTTTACCAACAGCCTGAGCATGGTCGAGAGCTTCGTGGACAAGACCCTTGAGCTGATGACCAAAGCCTGGACGGCGGCGGGGGACTGGAAGCAGATTCAGGGCATGTTCGGCGGCAGCGTGGAGGAAATCCAGCGGATCTATACCGGGATGCAGCTGCAGGGCGTGGATACCGGCAGCGTGACATCCGGCATCCAGAAGCTGGCGGCCAATGTGCACAGCGGAAACAAGGAAGCCATGGCGGCCCTGAAGACGCTGAAGATTGACGCCACCCAGTACAAGAGCCAGTGGGACCTGTACGTGGCGGTGATAGACGCCATTGCCGGAAACAAGAGCCCCAAAACGCAGGACAACCTGTCCCGGGCGCTTTTTGGCGAAGGCCAGGGCGCCAGGCAGAATGACGTCCTGGGAAACTGGGTGGACGCCAAAGACAAATACCAGGCGGACGTGGGCGGCACGGGGCTGGAGCTGAGCGCGCCCCAGATTGACGCCCTGGACGAAGTCAGTCACAAAATTGAAGAAATCAAAGCCCTCTGGGAACGGATCCAGATGAACGTGGGCGCGAAGCTGAGCGAGATCCTGAACATGGATCAGCTGGGCGCGGACGGGCTGGAGCTGCTGCGGGACGTCGCCGCCATCTTCTCCGGGACGGGAGACCGGAAAGAACTGATTCTCAAATTCAGCGAGGACCTGGATCAGTTCGTGAAGGACGTCCAGAAGGGCATGGAAGACCTGTCCAAATTCCTGGACGAGCTGGGCGGCGACCTGGCGGAGAGCGATACCCCGCTTGTGGCGTTTATCGGACGCCTGATTCAGGCGCTGGGGAAGTTCGTCGACTTCCTGGAAAAGAACGGGGATACCATCCTGGCGTGGCTGGAGCGGATGATGCCGGTTATCGCGGTGAATAAGATCAGCGAAGCGACGACCGGAAAAGGCCTGGGAGAATGGGGCGATTCCCTATTAAACTGGATCATGAGTTGGAAGCTGATATCCGCCGCCAAAGGCGGCGGAGGAGCTGGCGGCGGCGGGACTGTTGCGACAGGCGGCGGAGGCGGAGGATGGCTTGCGAAGGCCATGGGACCGACAGCCGCTTTCCTCGGTACGCTGTTTGAGAATGCCCTTACAGAACAGGGGAATGACGATCTGACCCAGGATAAAAATGGGCAGTGGCGCGTCGGACAAACCGGGAAGGTATACGAAGAGCCCACCGGAGGGCAGGTGCTGCTGACTGTTCCTGAAGGATATGAAAAGCCGAAAGGCTCGGAGCCCTATGAAGAGACCGAGGACGTCGACCTGAGCGATGACGCGGTGCTGAAGCTGAATGATTATCAGCGGGAACTGGCGGAGGATTATTGGGACGCCATCCGGCAAGGCGATATTGATCAGTTGGGCACGCTGATGGACCTGATGAATGAGGCCTTCGGGGATGACCCGGCACAGCTGGATCTGCTGCAGAGCCTGGTTGAAAGCCTGACGGACGCGGAATTCTTTGACATGGAGGATCTGCCGGACGGATGGTTCGCGGACACGAAGAACGCCATTGAGGGGCTGAAGGCCCCGGATGGATGGTACGCCAATATTCAGGCGTACATGACCAATCTGCTGAAGAATCAGGCGGATGAGGCCAAGCAGCGGAGCCAGCAGAAGATTGTGATCCAGGTGACGGCCAACAGCTATCTGGACGGGGCGTTGATCGCCTCCAACGTGTCGGAGAACATCGCGAGCGGGTTCTCCCGGATCTTTAACTGATGGAGGGAAGCAATGCAGACGCGAGTGATGGCGACGCTGAACGGTGTTTCGCTGCACGATGTGGACAACCGGATCATCATCCAGGGGATTGATGAGGCGGCGCCCAGCTGGGCCCCGACGGCGCTGAGCCGGGCCGGGAGAATCGGCCAGCGGTACACGGGGACGGAAAAGCGGTACCGGGATGTAACGGTGCGCTTCGTGATCCGCGTCATCGGGGACGTCGAAGAGAGGGAGAAGGTCATCCAGGCGGCGGCCGCCTGGGCCGTGGAAGGCGGGGAGCTGACCGTCAACTACCGGACGGGGGAGAAGCTGAATGTGGTGTGCATCACGCCTCCGATGGCTACAGGCATCGGGCAGTGGGCCACCGTGTATCAGATGGTTTTCCGGGCTTACGGGATCCCGGACTGGGTCAACGAGGTTCCGGATGGGGCGAAGGCCCGCGGGCAGAGCGGGAACGTCCCGATAGTTGTCAGCTCCAACGGCGGCGGGAAGCTGGAGGCGGAGATTAGCAACAACAGCGGGAGCACCTGCAACACGCTGAGTTTTACGGCCAACGGGCAGACCATGGCCTTTGCGAACCTGGGCCTGCAGAGCGGGCAGAGCCTGGCGATCAGCTACGACGACGAGGACATCCAGTCCATCAAGATCGGGAGCGACAGCGCCATGGCGAAACGCACTACGGCATCCGCGGATGATATCTGGATGCACGGGGACGGCAATATTATCAGCTATACAGCGGAATGTGCCCTGACGTGGGACTTCAGCTGCCGGGGGAGGTGGCACGGATGAAAAATCCGATTCTGCTGCAGGGCCGCACGATGGAAAGCGCGGGCGTGGTTCGTCCGCT
>JAFUGS010000098.1 GCA_017469265.1 Clostridia bacterium | reverse complement strand
GGCGCGCCGCGGCATGCTTGCCACCCTCCGGGGGCTGGGCGCGGCCGCGGCGGTCCTGGTCCTCTGGGCCGTCCTGAATTTTGACGGCCTCTTCGTGACCTTTCACCGGCTGGCTTTCACCAATGATCTCTGGCTGCTGAATCCCCGGACGGATCTGCTGATCCGCCTCATGCCGGAGGAAATGTTTGTGGATCTGGGGCTGAAGGGGCTGTGCGCCTTCGCGGCGGGCATGGCCCTGCTCTTCGGCCCTTTGCTTTTGCGCGGAAGGAGCGGTACATGACTTATCTGGAAGCCTCCCGGCGGCAGGCGGAAGCCCTGCGCGCCCGGGAGCATGTGCGGATTCTGGCCCTGGAAACCAGCTGCGACGAAACCGCCGCGGCCGTCATTGAGGACGGCCGCCGTATTTTGTCCAGCGTGGTTTTCAGCCAGATTGATCTCCATGAGCTCTATGGCGGCGTGGTGCCGGAAATCGCCAGCCGGGCCCACATGGAAGCCTGCGACCGGGTGCTGGACGAGGCCCTGGCCCAGGCGGGGCTGACCCTCCCCGGGGTGGACGCCCTGGCCGTGACCTACGGCCCCGGCCTCGTGGGCGCCCTGCTGACCGGCGTCAACTGCATGAAGGGCCTGGCCTTCGCCGCGGGAAAGCCCCTGATCCCGGTCAACCACATCGAGGGCCATGTCAGCGCCAATTTCCTGACCCATCCGGAACTGGAGCCCCCCTTCCTGTGCCTGGTGGTCAGCGGGGGCCACAGCCACCTGGTGGAGGTTTCCGCCTTCGGGGAGTATCACCTGCTGGGCCAGACCGTGGACGACGCCGCGGGGGAAGCCTTCGACAAGGCGGCCCGGGTGCTGGGCCTGCCCTATCCCGGGGGCCCGCGGATCGACGCCCTGGCGGAGGAAGGGAATCCCCATTTTCTCTCCCTGCCCCACCCGAAGCTGGAGGGGCGCTACGATGTGTCCTTCAGCGGCGTCAAAACCGCCTTCCTCAACGCGGTGCACGGCATGGAGCAGCGGGGGGAGCCCCTGCCGAAGACGGACCTGGCCGCCAGCTTCCGCTTCGCCGTCTGTGATCAGCTGGCGGAAAAAACGGAGCGTCTCCTGCGGGACCGCCTGGCGGAAGGGCAGCGGCCCGTGCTGGCCTTGGCTGGCGGCGTCAGCGCCAACCGGGAGCTGCGCCGGCGCATGACCGCCCTCTGCGAGGGGCTAGGGCTCCGGCTCTGCCTGCCCCGGCTGGATCTCTGCACCGACAACGGCGCCATGATCGGCACCGCCGCCTATTACCAGCTGCGCCGTGGCGCCGTGGCCGGCCTGGACCTGAACGCCGTGCCCGCGCTGCGCTTCGTCTGAGGGAGAGCGGAAATCTGCGGCCCGCCTTCCCGCCCCTGCCCGCCGGTGCCGCGCCGGCACGAGGATCAACATGTCCGATCAACCCAAGGTTTCCCGGAAGCACGAGGCGCTGCAGGCGCTGAAGTTCACCCTTTTCTCCATCTCCGCCGGCGTCATTCAGATCGGCGCCTACACCCTCTTCTATGAGGTGTTTCACTGGGCGCCCTGGCTGGCCTACCTGGTGAGCCTGATCCTTTCCGTGCTCTGGAATTTTACCTTCAACCGGAAGTACACCTTCCGCTCCGACGCGGATCTCCGCAGATCCATGCTGCTGGTGGCTCTGTTCTACGTGGTCTTCACGCCCCTGAGCACCTGGTGGACCGCGGCCCTGACCGGCGAGAATCCCTTCACCGGCGCCGCCGCTTCCGAAACGCCCCTGGTCAACAATTACGTGGTGCAGGCCGGCACCATGCTGATCAATTTTGTCACGGAATTCCTGTACCAGAAGTTCGTGGTTTACCGCGGCTCCATCGACACCAACGCCCAGGCGAAAAAAGGAAACACCCATGAGCAATGAAATGATTCGTGTCCGCGGCGCGCGGGAACACAACCTGAAAAACGTCTCCGTGGATATCCCCCGGGATCGGCTGACGGTCATCACCGGCCTTTCCGGCTCCGGCAAAAGCTCCCTGGCCTTCGACACGATTTACGCCGAGGGCCAGCGCCGCTATGTGGAAAGCCTCTCCAGCTACGCCCGCCAGTTTCTGGGCCAGATGGACAAGCCGGATCTGGATGCCATTGACGGCCTGAGCCCCGCCATCTCCATCGACCAGAAGACCACCGGGCGCAATCCCCGCTCCACCGTGGGCACCGTCACCGAGGTGCATGATTACCTGCGCCTCCTCTGGGCCCGGGCCGGCATCCCCCACTGCCCCTCCTGCGGCCGGGAAATCCGGAAGCAGTCCGTGGACGAAATGGTGGACGCGGTGCTGCGCTATCCGGAGGGCACCCGGCTCCAGGTCCTGGCGCCGGTGGTCCGCGCCCGCAAGGGAGAGCATAAGGATATTCTGGAAAAGGCCGCGAAAAGCGGCTATGTCCGGGTCCGGGTGGACGGCACCATGTACGAGCTGGACGATCTCCCCGCCCTGAATAAAAAAGTGAAGCACACCATCGAAGTCGTGGTGGACCGGCTGATCGTCCGCCCCGGGAAGGAATTCCGCCAGCGCCTCAGCGACGACATCGAGACCGCCACCCATCAGAGCGCGGGCCTCGTCATCATGAGCCGCCTCAGCGGGGAAAACCCGGGGGAGGATCTTTTCTCCATGAACTACGCCTGTCCGGACTGCGGCATCTCCATCGAGGAGCTGACGCCCCGGATGTTCTCCTTCAACAGCCCCTTCGGCGCCTGCCCGGTCTGCGACGGGCTGGGAACCCAGATGGTCATCTCGGAGGACGCCATCTTCCCGGACGACCGCCTGACCCTGCGGGAAGGCGGGCTGAACGCCATGGGCTTCGGCGATTCCGCCGGCGGCATGGCCTCCCAGTACCTGTCCGCCATGGGCAAAAAATACGGCTTTACCATGGACACCCCCATCCGGGAGATCGGCTCCGAGGGCCGCCACGCCATCCTGTACGGCACGGGGGACGAAAAGCTGACCATCGAGTACGAGGGTGCCCGGGGCCCCATGTCCTACAGCACCGCCTTCGAGGGCGTGATCCCCACCATGGAGCGCCGCTACCGGGAAACGGGCAGCGAGGGCATGCGCCAGGCCTATGAGGAATACATGTCCGAGCAGCTCTGCCCCGCCTGCCGCGGCCAGCGGCTGAAGCCGGAAGCCCGGGCCGTCACCGTGGGCGGAAAAAGCCTGCCCGAGGTCAGCGACATGAGCATCCTGGCGTGCCGGGACTTTTTCCGCGCCCTCCATCTGGAGGGCAACCGGGCGGTCATCGCCTCCCGCATCCTGAAGGAAATCGACGCCCGCCTGGGCTTCCTGGCCGACGTGGGCCTGGGCTACCTTTCCCTGTCCCGGGCCGCCGGCACCCTGTCCGGCGGGGAGGCCCAGCGCATCCGCCTGGCCACCCAGATCGGCTCCGCCCTCATGGGCGTCCTGTATGTGCTGGATGAGCCCTCCATCGGCCTGCACCAGCGGGACAACGCGAAGCTCATCGCCACCCTGAAGCACCTCCGGGATCTGGGAAACACGGTCCTGGTAGTGGAGCATGATGAGGAAACCATGTACGCCGCGGATCACATCGTGGACGTGGGCCCCGGCGCGGGCCTCCACGGCGGGCATATCGTGGCCCAGGGCACCGTGGAGGATATCAAGGCCTGCCCCGAAAGCCTCACGGGCCAGTACCTCAGCGGGGCAAAACAGATCCCCGTCCCCGCCGTCCGCCGCAAGCCCACCGGCTACCTGAAGGTCTTCGGCGCGGCGGAAAACAACCTGAAGCACATCGATGTCCGGGTGCCCCTGGGCGTCCTCTGCTGCGTCACCGGGGTCAGCGGCTCCGGCAAAAGCTCCCTGGTGAATGAGATTATTTATCAGCACCTGGCGAAAAAGCTGAACCGGGCCCGGACCCGTCCCGGAAAATTCGACCGGATGGAGGGCCTGGAAAAGCTGGACAAGATCATCATGATCGACCAGAGCCCCATCGGCCGCACCCCCCGCAGCAACCCCGCCACCTATACCGGCATGTTCGACCTGATCCGGAAGCTCTTCGCCCTCTCCCCGGAGGCCAAGGCCCGGGGGTACAGGGAAAACCGCTTCTCCTTCAACGTCAAGGGCGGCCGCTGCGAGGCCTGCCAGGGGGACGGGCTGCAGAAAATCGAGATGCACTTCCTGCCGGATCTTTACGTCCCCTGCGAGGTCTGCCACGGCCGCCGCTACAACCGGGAAACCCTGGAGGTCACCTGGCAGGGCAAAAACATTTACGAAGTGCTGGAGATGACCGTGGAGGAAGCCCTGCCCTTCTTCGAAAACCACCCCCAGATCCGGCGCAAGCTGGAAACCCTCTTTGACGTGGGCCTGGGCTACATGAAGCTGGGCCAGTCCTCCACCACCCTTTCCGGCGGCGAGGCCCAGCGGGTCAAGCTGGCCACCGAGCTGAGCCGGAAGGCCACCGGCCGCACCATCTACCTGCTGGATGAGCCCACCACCGGCCTCCACATGGCGGATGTGGACAAGCTGATCTCCGTCCTGCAGCGCCTGACGGACGCGGGCAACTCCGTCCTGGTCATCGAGCACAACCTGGACGTCATCAAGGTGGCGGACTGGCTCATTGACCTGGGCCCCGAAGGCGGCGACGGCGGCGGCACCGTCGTGGCGGAAGGCACCCCCGAGCAGGTCGCCGGGACGGAAGCCTCCTTCACCGGCCAGTACCTCCGCCCCCTGCTCCGGCCGGACAGAAAAGCGTAAAACCGCGCGCCGCTCCGGCCGTGCCGGAAGCGCACGCCTCCCTGAACAGAAAAGCCCGAAAAACAACACGCGTCCTCCCCTGGAGAGCGCGTGTTTTCTGTATTCACCGCGTCAGCCGGCCGTCCTTTTCACCGCGCAGCGCGGTCATGAATTCTTCCGGTCCCCGGCCCTCATTCCTCCACCACAAACAGCTGAATGGACCGGGACAGGTCCGGCAGGGCATCCCCCAGGCTCCTGGGAACGGTCAGCACGTACAGCCCCTGCCCCTCGGCCTGGACGTGGACCCGGATGGTGCCCCCGTTCTCCATGCGCACGGAGGCCTGGCCAAAAAGCGCCGGCCCCGCGGTCCCGCTGAAGGCGTAATCCCCCTTCCCCATCAGCGCCAGCGCTTCCGCCGGGTAGATGCTCTGCAGGATCAGCGGCTCCCCCGCCGCCGTCTGCCAGTACAGGGTCAGAATCCGTCCGTACTGCCCCTGCCAGGCCGCGTCCTCCGATGTGCCGGACACGAACACCATCCCGCTCCCGCTCATAAAGCTCATCACCGGCGCGGGAAAAGCCGCCACCAGGGTCCGCAGCTCCTCCTCCCGGGCAATCCGCTGCGCCGGGGAGGCCGTCAGCGCGGGCTGCGGCGCGGTTTCCTTCTCCGCCTCCGGCTGCGGCTGGCCGATGACCAGCGTCAGGTAAAGCCCCGCCAGCATCCCCAGCGTCAGCGCCGCGCCCAGGATCCGGCCCAGCCCCCGCCCCGCTTTTTTCCAGTCGATCTTCATCCGTCCGCCGTCCTTCTCTGTTTCCGCCGCTCCGCGGCGGATGCTGCCATTATAGCGGAAAAACCGCCCGCCTTCAACGCCTTCCGTCCCGGCGCGCCTTTACGCGCCCGCGTTGCGCCCATCCCCCTTGACTTTTCCCGCCCGCTGCTTATAATCATACCTGTGATCCGACCGCAAAGCCTTTTCTGAGCGGGAAGAGCCGTTGATTCTTTCTGAAGTTTTTGGAAAGAAGCTTCTCTGTGCTCCGTCGGATGATTGCCGGCGTTTTTTTCTTGCCTGAAAGCGCCGGGGAAAGGAGGTTTGCCATGAGCGAAGCTGTACCGGGGGGCTCCCGGCTGGCGGTGGTCGCCATCGTGGTGGAGGATCCGAATCAGGTGCCGGCGCTGAACGAGCTGCTGCATCAGCACAGCGCGTATATCATCGGCCGGATGGGCATTCCCTATCCCGCCCGGGGCGTATCCCTGATCAGCGTGGCCCTGGACGCGCCGGGGGATGTGATCTCCAGCCTCACCGGCAAGCTTGGCCGGCTGCCTGGCCTGTCCGTCAAAACGGCCTTCTCCAAGGTCTGACCGCGGGAGGCCGCCCCATTCCGGAAGAACAGAAAAAATGAAAGGAAGGAAAAACCCATGAAAAAACTGATTTCCCTGCTGCTGACCCTGTCCATGCTGCTCGGCCTGGCCGCCCTGGCCGGCGCCGAGGATTATGCCGTCAAAGTTTCCGCCCCCTCCGGCGCCCCGGCCATTGCCCTGGCGTCCCTGGCGGTGGAAAGCCCGGATGATTATACCTTCGTCGCGGCCGACGCCATCGCCGCGGAGTTCGCCAGCGCGGCGTCCGATTTCATCATCGCGCCCCTGAACGCCGGCGCCAAGCTGTACAAGGCCGGCAAGTCCACCTACAAACTGGCCGCCATGGTCTGCTGGGGCAATCTGTACATCGCCTCCCAGAAGTCGGATTTCCAGCTTTCCGACATCAATGAGGCGGGCATCACCCTCTTCGGGGAAAACACCATTAACGCCTCCATCGCCCTCTACGCCCTGGCGGAAAACGGCATCACCCCCGCCAGCGTGGAATACCTGGCCGGCGCCGCCAACACCCAGGCTCTCCTGCTGTCCGATGAGAACGCCATCGTCCTGACCGCGGAGCCGGCCCTGACCGCCGCGAAGATGAAGAATGACGCCATCACCGGCTATGCCCTCAATGACCTGTATCAGGCAGCCACCGGCTACGACGGCTTCGCCCAGGCCGCCCTCTTCGTCCGGGAGGAAACCCTGCGGGATCATCCGGACGTTGTAAAGGCCTATCTGGAGAAGGCCGCCGCCTCCTGCGCCCTGTGTGAAAGCGATGTGGCGGCCGTGGCGGACGCGGCCGTGGCCCTGGAGATCCTGCCCAACGCCAAGGTGGCCCAGGAAGCCATCCCCCACTGCGCCATCCGCTTCGTCCCCGCCCTGGAGGCGAAGGAGCAGGTGGAGCGCACCGCCAATGTGGACCTGAGCCAGTTCGGCGGCGCCGTGCCCGCAGATGATTTCTACTATGCGGCGGAATAAGCTTTCAACCGCGCTGGCGTTCTGCGCGGGCCTGCTGCTTCTGGCGGGCCTGGTGCAGGGCGCCAGCGCCATGAAGGGCGACCTGCTGGTCTTTCCCGGCGTCGGAACCATCCTCCGGGCCTTTTTCCGCCTGCTCCGGACGGGCCATACCTGGACCCTGATCGGCACCTCCCTGGTCCACCTGCTGCTGTCCCTGGCCTTCTCCGCGGTCATCGGGATCCTCCTGGGCCTGGCGGAAGGCCTCAGCGGCTTTTTCCGGGCCATGATGCGGCCCCTGATGACCCTGCTGCGCTCCATGCCGATGATCGTCATGATCGTCATTCTGATGGTCCTGCTGCCCTATCCCCGGGTTCCCGTGACCGCCTCCTCCCTGTTCCTGATCCCCCTCATCAGCGAGGCCGCCTGCGAAGGCTGCCGGTCCATCGAGCCGGAGCTGCTGGATGTGTACCGCCTGAACAGCGCTCTGAACCTCCGTGTCCTGTTCCACGTTCATCTCCCCCTCATGGCGGGGTATCTGCGTCAGGCCTGGGTGGGGGCCGTGGGCATGGGCCTTCGCCTGGCCATCTCCGCGGAGTACATGGTCCAGACCCGGCATTCCCTGGGCAAAGCCATCTACAGCAGCGCCTATTTCAACGAGTACGAGGACATCTACGCCTACGCCCTGATCATGATCCTCCTGATCCTGGCCGTCAGCGAGCTGCCCCCCCTCCTGTCCCGCCTCCTGCGCGGAAGCCGGAAAGCCTCCGAATAACCCTGCGGCCGCTCCCTTGCGGAGGCGCAAAAAAACCAGATCCCGCGATCTGGCTTTTTTTATGCGCATGAACGATTCAGCCCAGCAAGCGGAGCGCTGAGGTGTTCAGCTTCCGGGGATTCATGTCCGCTTCCCTTCCCCGGGGGCAACCTCCTTCCCGCTCACGGGGAAGCGGAAATACGTATCCCCATAGGGCTCGTTTTCCAGGGTGAAATGCCACCATTCCGACGCCAGCGGGCGGAAACCGTGTTTCACCATCAGCTTTTGCAGGCGCATCCGGTTCTGACGCTGCGTTTCCGTAACGCCCGGATAGTCGGGATGGCTCCGTTCCCCGAAATAGTCGAAGGTACCCCCCATGTCCGCGTCCCGCTGCGCGGCCATGTCAAACAGGGTCAGATCCACGGTGCTGCCGCGGCTGTGGCCGGAATGTTCGGCGATGTAGTGCCGCGGGATGATGTCGCGCTTCTCCAGCTCCGGATAGAAATAGGGTTTCATCCGGACGTCCATTGGATCCTTCGCCCATCGCACGAAATGGTCCACCGCCTTCTGGGGCCGGTAGGCGTCAAAAATCTTCAGCCGCCACCCCTGTTCCATCGCTTCCTCGCTGACTTTTTTCAGGGCCGCCGCCGCTTCCCGGGTCAGCAGCGCCACGGGTTCCTCATATCCGTCAATCCGCTCCCCGATAAAATTGAACGAGGAATAATACCGAATGTCCAGCAGCACATCCGGGATGGCTTCCCCGACGCTGACAAAGCCGGACGCGTCATCTGAAAACTTCACGCGCATGCCTCCTTACGCGCCCAGCAGGGATCCCACCAGGATCCCCAGCCAAGTGCCGATCACATATCCAAAGGTGCCCACCAGCATGCACGGCCCGATCAGCTTCGGCCAGCCCTGGGAAACCGCCATGCCCGCCGCGGTGGTCGGTCCGCCGATATTGGCGTTGGACGCCAGGATGATATCCTCCAGGTCAAACTTCAGCAGCTTTCCGCCCAGGAAGCAGAAAGTCATATTGACCAGCACAATGATCATGCAGAACAGCAGCAGGATCGGCGCGTTCCGGATCAGCACCCCGATGGACGCGGGAACGCCGATCACAAAGAAGAACAGGTAGATCAGCCAGGTGCCCAGCTCCTGGGCGCCGTGCATCTCCCCCGCCTGTCTGTGGAAGCAGGTGGCAAAGATCACGGAGAAATTGGTAATCCAGACGTACTGGCTGCCGAAGAAGGTGTTCAGCATCCGGAGGAACCAGTTGTCCTTCGGGATCCATCCGGAAAAGAGATTCCCGATCAGCCGGGACAGGAACACGATGACCGCCGCGTAGGCCAGATCAACGGCGATGTCCTTCAGGGAAACCTCCTTCCGGGTCCAGTACTGTTTTGCCAGCGTTTCCGCGTCGCTTTTCCCTTTGGACGCCACCTCGTCGATATGGGGATGGGGATACCGTTTCCGGAAGAAAGCGCTTCCGGCCATGCCCAGCAGCGCCAGGAAGTACAGCGCCATATTCAGGTTATCCGCCACCGTGGCGGCGGAAATCAGGCTGCCGCTGACATGGAACGCGTCCGCGATGGCGGTAAAGTTCACGCCCCCGCCGATATAGGAGCCGGTCATCATGGCCGCCACGCCGGGCAGCCCCTCCACCGCGCCGCCCAGCAATGCGGTGGCCAGGATCGTTCCGGCCACGGTTCCCGCCGCTCCGATGAGGAAAATCAGCAGAAACCGCCCGGTTTCCTTCCAGATCTTTCGGATATTGGTCTGCAGAAGCAGCAGCGGAATCGCCATCGGCACCGCGTATCCCCAGACCACATCGTCAAACACCGGCGCGCTGTCCGGAATCACGCGCAGGTTAACCAGCACCAGCGCGATCGCCAGGGTAATGATCGCCCCGGAGATTCTGGACGCCCACCTGTATTTTTGCTCCAGCCAGATGGCGATGGCCGTGGACGCGAAAAGCACGGCCAGCAGCGCCCAGTGGTTATCCGCGCTGATCAGCGTTTGTATGTTCTGCTCCATTTCCGATCCCTCCGTTGACGCTTCGTCAGAAAGCGCTGATGGACGCCCGTCCGCGTGAAGGCAATCCGCCTGTCTCATAACATCATAGCATAATTGATCTTCCTTGAAAAGTGACCAACAAATTACCTGCAAATAATGCGGGAAGCGCCCTCGCAGCCAAAACCAGCGCAAATCGCGCGCGAAGCGCCGCGATTTCCCAGTAATCAGAAAACCAGATCGAATGATCTGGTTTTCCGTGCTCCCCAGGGGAACGATCCGAATGTCAGCCCAGTGGGCTGTCCGGCGAAGCCGGAAGTGAGGTGAGTTCCTCAACCGAAAGGGAGCGCAAAACCCGCTCCAAGGGTTTTGCGCGACCATTGAGGTTGCGGATATGGCGAGAAGAGCCCCCGCGGGCGCAGCCCGCGCAAATCGCAGCAGGGCTGCGATTTACCTGGGGAGCACAAAAAACCCAGATCATTCGATCTGGTCATTTTGTGCTCCCCAGGTAGGGCTCGAACCTACAACACCCCGGTTAACAGCCGGGTGCTCTGCCATTGAGCTACTGAGGAATATGGAATCCGGCAGCGACCTACTCTCCCGGGCCGTCTCCAGCCAAGTACCATCGGCACTGAAGGGCTTAACTTCTGTGTTCGGTATGGGAACAGGTGGAACCCCTTCGTTATCACCACCGGAAAGGGTGAATGAATTTAGCGCGGTTTCAGGCCCGGCCGGCCCTTCCCCGCTATTCGGTTACTGAACAGTCGTCCTTTTCTTCCTCCGTTCAGCCCCTGCTTCCTCCGGTTCCCTTGCGTTTCCGCTTCCTTCCGGAGTCCGCTCAAAGTGATTTACGCGGCTGCTTTGCTCCGCGTCCCGCCCCCTGACAACTGCACAGCCTTGAGATCTTCGATTCTTCTGACCATTGTTCTTCGTTCTTCCAATCAGTCTCCGTCTCGAGCCTGAAATCAAGCCCTCGACCTATTAGTATCATCAAGCTCCATCCGTTACCGAACTTCCACCGATGACCTATCTACCCGGTCGTCTTCCGGGGGTCTTACTCCTTGCGGATGGGAGTCTTTTTCTTGAGGTGGGCTTCACGCTTAGATGCCTTCAGCGTTTATCCCTTCCGCATTTCGCTTCCCTGCTGTGCCGTTGGCACGACAACAGTTGCACCAGTGATGCGTCCATTCCGGTCCTCTCGTACTAGGAACAGCTCCTCTCATGACTCCTACGCCCACGATGGATAGGGACCGAACTGTCTCACGAAGTTCTGTACCCTGCTCGCGTGCG